>NZ_JADFAJ010000012.1:117015-234186 GCF_015665295.1 Maricaulis sp. | reverse complement strand
CCGGAACCGCGATCTCGCCCGATATCTAGACTGGTACAATACCGGCCGGCCGCACTATGCTCTCGCCAAACAGCCGCCAGCCAAAAGGCTCAGCCAGCTACTGAACAACGTCTTGAGAAACGACACCTAGCGTCCCTATTTCACGCGCCTGCAAGATATGATACAACCCAAGGGCCGCCGGGGACGGGGCTAGCCGTCCCCTTTGGCCGCCCTTCAGGCGAGAGAGAGCCGGATCAACAGGGTCCACCCGCCGGTCCGTCTTCTCCTCACCCAGAGAACGAGAGAGAGTTTCGGAAGCCGAAACTTTTCTCCCTCCTTGGATTGCGCCGGCCCTGGTGGCCGGCGTTTTCGTGCAATGAATTTCCTCCAGGTCCTCGCCCTTGATGGGCGAGGTGGATTGCCGCGAACGCGGCAAGACGGAGTGGGTGACCAGCGGCAAAGGCCGGAACGCTGCGCGTTTCACCCCTTCCGACCCGGGGCTACGCCCCGGCCCACCTTCCCCATCAAGGGGAAGGACCTCAAGACTTTCCTCCTCACAGCGTGGGGAGGTGGATCGGCGCGGAGCGGCGAGACGGAGGGGTGACGCCGGAGGCGGCATACGGCCTCCCACGCTGCGCGCGCCCCATCGGCCCGGGGCCACGCCCCGACCCACTTCCCCACAACGTGGGGAAGAAAAGGGCCTCGCCCTTGACCTCCCCGCCGCCATCCCGTCTCTTGCGCACAGCGCAAACTTGAAGGGTGGTTCATGTCTGGAATTCGTACCGATCTCACCGGCCAGGTGGCCATCATTACCGGCTCGACCAGCGGGATTGGCGCGGCGATGGCCGAGGCTCTGGCGGAGAATGGCTGTCACATCATCCTCAACGGGCTGGGCGAGCCGCAAGAGATCGAGACCCTGCGGGCGCGGCTGGCCAGCGATCATGGTGTCGAGGTGCGCTATCACGGCGCCAACATGCTCAAGTCGGACGAGATTGCCGACATGGTCGCCTCGGCCGAGCGCGAATTCGGGCGGCTGGACATTCTCCTGTCCAATGCCGGCATCCAGCATGTCTCCCCGGTCGAGGACTTCCCGGCCGAAAAATGGGATGCGATCATCGCCATCAACCTGACCTCGGTCTTCCATGCTGCCAAGGCGGCGATCCCGATCATGAAACGCCAGGGCAAGGGCCGCATCGTCAATCTCGCCTCGGCCCACGGCCTGGTCGCCTCGCCGTTCAAGTCGGCCTATGTCGCGGCCAAGCATGGCGTGATGGGTTTTACCAAGACGCTGGCCCTCGAGGTCGCCGAGGACGGCATCACCTGCAATGCGATCTGCCCGGGCTATGTGAAGACACCGCTGGTGGAAAACCAGATCGCCGACACCGCGAAAGCACGCGGAATTTCCGAGGAAGCGGTCGTCCGCGATGTCATGCTGGCAGCCCAGCCGACGAAGAAATTCGTCACCTATGAGCAGCTTGCCGGTGCTTTGCTCTATCTTGTCTCCGACGCCGGGGCCAATATGAATGGTTCCTGGATCAGCGTAGACGGCGGATGGACGGCGAAGTGAACGACAACGAAGCCACACTGAAAATCGACTACAATGAAATCCCCGTCACCGATCTGGAGGCGGCGAAAGCCTTCTATCGCAAGGCTTTCGGCTGGGACTTTATCGATTTCGGCCCGGCTTATGCGGCGTTCGAGAACGCCGGCCTCGATGGCGGGTTGCGCCTGGAAGACACGGCCCATCCCACCGGCTGCCTGATCATCCTGAAGGCCAAGGACATCCTGGCCGCCGAAGTGCGCGTGACCGAGGCTGGTGGCAGCATTATCCGTCGCGAGGATTTCCCGGGCGGGCGCCGTTTCCACTTCACCGATCCGAGTGGCAATGAGCTGGCGATCTGGTCGCCCAATGGCAAGTACGACCCGCAAGCCGCCAACGACGCAGACTCATGACCCTCGCGCCGGGCGAACGCCGACAGCCCGTGCCCGGAGCCGGCATGGTCGTGTTCCGCGGCGATGATGTCCTGCTGATCAAGCGCGGAAAGCCGCCCTATGAGGGGCACTGGTCGCTGCCCGGCGGCAAGATCGAGTATGGCGAGACCGCCGCCGAAGCGGCCCTGCGCGAACTGGCCGAGGAGACCGGCACCACCGCGCGGATTGCCGGCCTGATCGATATCATCGACAGTATCGGCCTGCGCGAGGCCGGCCAGCCGGGCGACTGGCATTACCTGCTGGTCGATTTTGCCGGCATCTGGACCGGCGGCGAGCCGGTCGCGAGTGATGATGTCACCGAGGCGCAATTCTTTCCCTATGACGAGGCCATTCGCCGAACCCGATGGGACCGCACCCGCGACGTGATCGGTCGGGCCCGTGCCATCGTCGCCGCCTTGAGCCCGCCACAATCCGTGCCATGATGCGCGCCATGCGCGTCCTGCTTCTTGTTCCGGCCCTTGTGATGCTGGTCACTGCCCCGACACTGGCGCAGAAGCCGCGCAATTTTTCACGCCCGGAGCCGGTCGCGGTGACAAACGAAGCCAGCCAGCCGCCGCGGGGCGACGACATCTCGCCGGAAATCCGCGAAGAGCTGGACCTGGAACGCACCCTGCCCTTCCTCGCCTATACGCTTGGCGAGCTGCACTATCTCGCCTTCGCCTGCACGGGTCCGGACGACCAGACCTGGCGCGAGCAGATGGTCGAGATGCTGGCCATGGAGGCTGCCGATGACCGGCGCTGGCGTGACCGGCTGATCGACAGCTTCAATGACGGTTATCGCGCCCAGCAGCGCTATCGCACCCGCTGCGGCCTGGAAGCCGACGCCGAACGCCGCGCCCTCGCCCATCGCGGCCGCGACCTCTCGGAAATGATGCGCGCCGCCTATTTCGACTGATCACGATCAGGGGACAGGTACAATTAACGCGTCGCGTCGCCCGGTCTGCGAGGCGCTGGCCAGACGCGTTAATTGTACCTGTCCCCATTCATGAGGGACTTGTGCCGGAACAGTCCCGTTCCCATTGTCATGAAGTCATGGTTAGGATGCAGGGTGGCATGCAAGAGGGGGCATGATGTCGGATCGCCGGTCGCAACTGGAATCTCTGAGCATTGATCGCGAGGCCGAGAGCAGCCCGGGCGGGGTGTCCGTTCCGGTGACGATTGTCATTGCCCTCGTCGTCGCCGCCCTGTCGGCCGGCGGCACCTGGTATCTCACCCGCAATTCAGCTCCGGCGCCGCAACCTGTGGCCGCTGTCGAGACACCGGCTCCGGTCAGCGAGACAGCCGGAGAAAGCGCAACACCTGCTCCCGCCCGTCCGGCACAGCGCACCTCCGGCCTGGTCGCCACCGGCTATGTCGTGGCCCGGCGCCAGGCGACCGTGTCGGCCGAGATCACCGGCCGGATCCAGGAATTGCTGGTCGAGGAAGGCGCCAGCGTCGAGGCCGGCCAGGTCCTGGCCCGGCTGGACGATACCCGCGCCCGCATCCAGCTCGACTTGCTGATGGCGCAGCGCGACGCCGCGGCCACGCGACCGCGCGCGCTGCTGGCCCAGCTCAACGAGGCGCAGACGGTGCTGGAGCGGGCCGAAACGCTGGCCGAACGCGATATCGGCTCGCAGGCGGCGGTCACCGCGGCCCGTGCCCAGGTGGACAGCCTGACCGCCCAGATCAATGCGGCCCGCGCCGACTACCAGGCGGTTGCCGCCCAGGTGCGCGCCCAGGAAGACCTGATCGACCGCCACATCGTGCGCGCGCCCTTTGCCGGCATCGTCATCGCCAAGAACGCCCAGGTCGGCGAGATCCTGTCCCCGGCCTCGGCCGGCGGCGGCTTCACCCGGACCGGGGTCGCGACCCTGGTCGACATGGAGTCGCTGGAGATCGAGGTCGATGTGAATGAGGGCCAGATCGGCCGCGTTACAGCGGGCCAGCGCGTCGAGGCCCGGCTGGACGCCTATCCCGACTGGCGCATCCCGGCGCATGTCGAGGCCATCATCCCGACCGCCGACCGGGCCCGCGCGACGATCACGGTCCGTGTCGCCTTTGACGAGCGCGATGGACGCATTCTTCCGGACATGGCGTCGCGCGTTGTGTTCGTCGAGTAAAAGCACTTTGCTTTACAAAGCACTGGCTTTGTATCATGCTGGCCCGACGCTGCCGATGCCGACACCGGTCTCGCGCCTGTCGGCCTGACTGATTACGGCCCGACTGATTATGGCCCGACTGATTACGGCCTGACTGAATGAGGAAGACCCCGATGACGTCGCTCTACACCCTTACCGACCTGTCCAAGGGCTATACCCGGGGCAAGGAGTCGATCACGATTTTCGAAGAGCTGACCATGACCATCCCCGAGGGTGATTTCATGGCGATCATGGGGCCGTCCGGGTCCGGCAAGACGACCTTGCTCAATTTGCTCGGCGGTATCGACCGGCCGACCTCGGGATCGGTGGAATGCCAGGGCGTGCGCGTCGACAAGCTGTCGGAAGGCAAGCTGGCCAAGTGGCGGTCGCAGAATGTCGGCTTCATCTTCCAGTTCTACAATCTCATGCCGACCCTCACCGCGGCCCAGAATGTCGAACTGCCCCTGCTGCTGACCGGCCTGTCCGGCAAGCAGCGCAAGGAGCGCGTCGCCACCGCCCTCGACATCGTCGGCCTCGCGGATCGCAAGGGTCACCGGCCACGCCAGCTCTCCGGCGGCCAGCAACAGCGCGTGGCAATTGCCCGCGCCATCGTCGCCGACCCGAAAGTCCTCCTGTGTGACGAACCGACCGGTGACCTTGACCGCAAGTCGGCCGACGAAATCCTTGAAACCCTGCAGCTTCTCAACACCGATCTCGGCAAGACCATCGTCATGGTCACGCACGACCCCTCGGCCGCCAAATATGCCCGCCGCGAACTGCATCTCGACAAGGGCCGCTTCGTCGAGCAGGTCCAGGAGCCGGCGCAATGAATGATCTCACGCTGATCCGGAAGAATCTCTTCCGCAAGAAGCTGAGGGCGATCCTGCTGACCCTGTCGATCCTGATCGCTTTCTTCATTTTCACGATCATCGGATCGTTCAACCGCGTCCTCAATGCCGGCGTCGAACTGGCAGCGGCGGACCGGCTGATCACGATGAATAATTCCGGCTTTACGCAGAGTTTGCCCTACGCCTATTGGGGCCGTATCCAGGCCATCGAGGGCGTTCGCAATGTCAGCCATATGAGCTGGTTTGGCGGCTATTACCAACAGCCGACCCAAGTCGTGCAGACCTTTGCTGTCGACCCGGAAACCTACCTGGCGGCCTATCCGGAATTCCTGATGCCGGACGACCAGCGCGCAGCCTTCCTGACCCAGCGTGACTGCCTGCTCGTCGGCGAGACACTCGCCCTCCAATATGGCTGGTCGGTCGGGGACCGCGTGCCGCTGCTGTCGAACATCTGGCAGAAGACGGATGGCAGTTCGTCCTGGGAATTCGACATCTGCGCCATCTACACCGCCTCCGTGCCCGAAATGTCCACGGCCGCCGCCTATCTCAACTACGACTATTACAACGAGGCGCTCGCTTTCAATCAGGACCGGGTCGGGATGATGGTCGTCAATACGGACGACCCGATGGCCAATGATGCGATCGCCAACCAGATCGACGCCATGTTCGCCAACTCCACGGCCCAGACCGACACCGCGACCGAAGCCGCTTTCACCCAGGCCTTCATCAACCAGATCGGCAATATCGGCCTGATCCTGGTCTATATCATCGGCGCTGCCTTCGGGATCATCCTGTTGATCGTCGGGACCAGCCTGGTCGTGGCCATTTCCGAACGGACCCGGGAAATCGCCGTCATGAAAACCCTCGGCTTCCCGGCGCCCCGCATTTTCCGAATGGTCCTGATCGAGTCGGTCATGCTGAGTCTGGTTGGCGGCCTCGCCGGGGTCGGCCTGGCCACGCTTGTCCTGAAAGGTCTCGCGCCCGTGCTGGCGGCATTCATGCCCGGCCTGGTCGTGACGCCCGGCATCTTCGGCATGGCGCTCGCCATGATGATCGGGTTCGGCCTCATCACCGGCATTGGCCCCGCCATGAATGCCCACCGCGTGCGCATCGTTGATGCGCTCGGCAAGCAATAGGAGGCGGATCATGTTCAAGCAAACCAGCGCGATCACATTGATGAACTTGCGGTCGCTGCCGCAGCGCGCCGGCATGTCACTCGCCACGGTCCTGTCGATCGCCCTCGTCGTCGGCGTCCTCCTCGGCTTCCTGGCCATGGCCAACGGCTTCCAGAAAACGATTGACGGAACCGGATCCGAGGACGTTGCGGTGATCCTGCGCGGTGGCTCGCAGTTCGAACTCAACAGCGTACTTTCGGCCGACCAGTTCCGCATCATCGAGACCGCGCCGGGCATCGCCGCCGATGCCGACGGCCAGCCGCTGGTCTCGGCAGAGCTCTATGTCGTTGTCGACGGGATCAAGAAGGATCTGGGCACCGAAGCCAACCTGCCCATGCGCGGTGTGGGACTGCAGGCGCCTT
Organism: Maricaulis sp.; assembly: GCF_015665295.1. Taxonomy (GTDB): domain Bacteria; phylum Pseudomonadota; class Alphaproteobacteria; order Caulobacterales; family Maricaulaceae; genus Maricaulis. The sequence goes on along the minus strand of NZ_JADFAJ010000012.1, from coordinate 227,713 downwards.
CCCTGCGCGGCCAGTTCGAACTGACGGCCGGACGCATGTTCGAGCCCGGCAGCAATGAGATCATTGTCGGCGAGGCCGTGCTGGATGCGTTTGAGGGCTTCGCGCTCAACCAGACGATCCGGCTCGGCACCAATGACTGGCAGGTTGTCGGCCTGTTCTCGACTGGCGGGACAGTCTTCGAGAGTGAACTCTGGGCCGATATCGGCGTCGTCCAGAACCTCTACCAGCGCGGCAGCTCACTGCAGTCCATCCGCGCCCGGCTCACCTCACCGGACGCCATCACCGAGCTGGAAGCCTTCGCCGACAACGATCCGCGCATCAATGAACTCGACATTTTCAACGAGCAGGAATTCTACGCCAGTCAGAGCGGAACGCTGACCACTGTCATCAACGCTGTCGGCTGGCCGCTCGCCATCATCATGGCCATCGGCGCTTTCGCGGGTGCGTGGAACGCGATGTATTCCTCGGTCGATGCCCGCATGCGCGAAATCGCGACCTTGCGGGCGATCGGTTTCTCCGGTGGCGCGGCTGCCATGGGAACGCTGATCGAGTCGCTCGTCCTGGCTGCTGTTGGTGGATTGCTGGGCGCCGTTGGCACCTATCTGCTGTTCAACGGCGCATCCGCATCGACCCTGGGAAGCGGCTTCACCCAGGTCGTCTTCGCCTTTGCGGTGACAGGCGATTCGATCCTGGCCGGCATGATCATGGCGGTGATGATCGGCTTCCTCGGCGGCATCGTTCCGGCGATCCGCTCGGCCTATGTGCCGCTGCTGACGGTTCACCGCAGCGAGTAGCCAGGCGGGGGACAGGTATGATTAACGGCGATCCCGCCGTTAATCATACCTGTCCCCATTTCGCTCACCCGTACCAGTCATCCTCGGCCGCGCGGAGTTTTTCTTCCTCCTTGTGCGGCGGCAGGATTTCCATCTTCACGTGGCGACGGCGATTGGTGGAGATGACGAAAAAGCGCTTGTCGGGATAGTCCAGCTTGGCTTCCAGCATGGCCGAGGTGATCAGGTCGACATTCTTCAGGTCATCATCCGACATGCCAAACGAGTGCGGCAGGTCGCGGCCGTATTCGTCCAGCCCCTTTTCCACGCACTGGCGAATGGCCCGGCGCTTGAGACCGGCCGTGGTCAGGTGCGGACCCAGCTCGTCGCGGATTTCCGGGTTCGAACAGGGATAGATGGCGAGATAATTCGGCTCTTCGGGCAGATGGCCCGCCTCGACGATCAGCTTGAGCGCCGCCTTGATCGTCTCGCGCGAATGCTGGCGCGCCGTGACGATGGCAACCGGGCGACGCTTGAGCACGGCGTATTTGAAAATCTCCCAGGACGGGCCGCGCCAGTTGGCGCTGTCCATGGCGCGCTTGACGTCGCGCAGCAGGTATTCCTCGCCATTGCGGTCCTGGCCGTCGGCGAACTCGCGGTAGGCGCGGGCCGGCGGATCGGCCCAGTCTTCCCACAGGCCCGGCACGCCGAGATAGGCCTTGATATCCTCATACTCGTGCTGGCGCATGGCCCGCTCCTCACCGGTCATGGTGTTGAGCAGGTGAATGCGCGTCGGCAGGTGGAGGATGTTTTCGTCGATATCGAAGAAATAAAAGCTCTGGCGGTCCACGGGCTGTCCTTGTGTGGTGTCAGCAGCCCCGCAAGGGCCGCCGCTTGCCCGCCCGCATACTAAGCCGGGCGCCCCAACTCAATAGGCGGCGTAGGATTTCTCTTCGACGATATTGGAGCCCAGAAGAAGATTGATCTCCTTTTTCAGCGCCGCACGCTTGTCATTGGTGACATAGACGGCGCGCGCGAGACGGATGAATTCCGGCCCGAAATCGCCATTGCGCTCGCAATCGCGGATATCATCCTCGATCACCCAGAGCTCGAGATTGACCGCCTGCAGGGCTGTATCCAGCCGGGTGAGCTCCTCACTCGCCGGCACATCCTTCGCGAGGGTTTCATTGAGAATGTCCAGCTCGGTGCGGACATTCTTCAGCTTGGCCTCGTCGGCGATGCGCTCGGACTTGATCCGCAGGATGGTGATCTTGTCGATCAGCTCGCCGGGAGCGATGGCGGTCATGATGGTCGTGGTCACGTGTCGTCTTCCTTCGTGTGTTGCGCCAGGCGCAGGCAATCAATCAGTCGTGCGGCAGGGCTTCCATGAAGCGCACCGGTTCGCCGAGGCCGGAGGCCACAAGCTCGCCATCACGCATGACCGAGCGGCCGCGGATGATGGTGCCGACCGGCCAGCCGGTCACCGACATGCCGTCAAACGGGGTCCAGCCGGACTTGGAGGCCGACCAGGCGTCCGTAATGGTCTCGGTCCGCTTCATGTCGACCAGGGTGAAATCAGCATCCCAGCCGACTGCCATGCGACCCTTGCCGGCAATGCCGAAAATTCGCTGGGCGCCGGCCGAGGTGAGATCGACGAAGCGTTCAATGGTCAGCCGGCCGGCATTGACATGGTCGAGCATGATCGGGACCAGGGTCTGGACGCCGGGCATGCCGGACGGGCTTTGCGGATAGGGCTTGGCCTTTTCCTCGAGCGTGTGCGGGGCGTGGTCGGAGCCGATGACATCGACAATGCCGCGCTGGATACCGCGCCACAGGCCGGCCCGGTGATGGGCATCGCGCAGCGGCGGGTTCATCTGGGCCCGCCCCTTGATGCGCTCATAGATTTCCGGACCTTCCAGCGTCAGGTGCTGGGGCGTCGCCTCGACCGAGGCGATGTCGCGGTGATCGGCGAGGAAGTCCATCTCCTCGGCGGTCGAGATATGCAGGACGTGGATGCGCTTGCCGGTCTTGCGCGCCAGGCGCACCAGGCGCTTGGTCGACATGATGGCAGCTTCGGCATCGCGCACATGCGGGTGGCTGGTCCAGTCGCCCTCGACGGCCAGTTCGCGGCGCTCGGCGAGGCGGTATTCGTCTTCCGAGTGGAAGGCGGCGCGGCGCTTGATCGCGCGCAGGACACGTTCCACGCCCTCATCATCGGCGACCAGGAGCGAACCGGTGGAGGCGCCCATGAAGACCTTCACACCGCAACAGCCGAGCATGCGCTCCATCTCGGGCAGGATGTCGGCGTTTTCATTGGTGGCGCCGGCATAGAAGGCGTGGTCGCAATGCATGCGGTTCTTCGCGCGGGCCAGCTTGTCGGTCAGCATGTCCGGCACGGTGGTGGTAGGATTGGTGTTCGGCATCTCGAACACCGCGGTGACCCCGCCCATGACCGCGCAGAGCGAGCCCGATTGCAGGTCTTCCTTCCACTCCATCCCCGGCTCGCGGAAATGGACCTGACTGTCGATCACGCCCGGCAACACCATCAGGCCGGAACAGTCGATCACCTCGCCGGCCGAGGCCCGGGAGAGGTCACCGATCGCCGCGGTCTTGCCGGCAATGACGCCGATATCGGCATGGCCGCGCCCGTCATGATTGACGATTTCGCCGCCCTTGAGGATCACGTCATAGGTCATGGTCATGGCTCAGCTCGTCCTCTCGTAAAGCGCCTTGGCGGCATCATACACCGTCTCGACCGCGAGGTCCGCCAGCAGGCTTGTCGAGGCCTTGCGGCGGTCATCATGGGCGCTGTCGATTTCCTCGAAGGTCGCCGGGCCGCGCACCGCATCGGTATGCGTCCCCCAGGGCGCATAGCAGCGATCATCGGACGGGCCGAACAGGCCCAGCGTCGGCGTGCCGACGGCTGCGGCCATGTGCATCAGTCCGCTGTCATTGCCGACATAGAGACGGCAGCGCTCGAGGCAGGCCGCTGTTTCCGGCAGGCCCAGGCCCAGCAGGTCGACGAACTCGATTTCCGGCAGGGCGTCATAGATCGGCCGGGCATACATCTCGTCACCCGGCCCGCCAAGCATGACGACAGGCGCGCCCGGCATGACGCCATCCGGTGCGGTGAATTTGAGGATGAAGTCGGCAAACTTCTCGGCTGGCCAGACCTTGAAGATCCAGGAGGCCGAGGGGCAGATTGCCAGATAGGAGCCGTCACCCGGCACGCGGGTCGCGGCCTCGGCGCGCACGGCGTCGGAGAGGTGGAGCCTGGGATCCGGCGCCGGAGCCAGCTTGAGAACGCTGGCCGCCTCCTCGACTTTCGGCACCGGCACGGCGCTCTGCTTGAGAATGCGGCGTTCCTTGGCGCGCAGGAACCAGGCGGTTGCGGAACAGCGCAGGTCGACGACGAGATCCCATTGCACATCAACGGTTTCGCGCCACAAATCCCACCAGTGCATCCCGGCCTTTTTCTTGCGCATCACGATGATCCGCTCGAGCCGCGGGGTTTGCGTGAACAGCGAGGCGGCGAGCGGACCACAGGCAATGGTGAAACGGGCCTCCGGCCGCGTCTCCACGAGATGGTCCAGGACCCCGGAGTTGATGATCGCGTCACCGATGCGGGTTGATGTGATGAAAAGAACGCGTTGCATGGGCACCGCAGATAGCGCGACGAGAAGGGCTTGGCCAGAGACGGACGCAATGACTATATCGGTGCCATGAACACACCCGCCGCCCTGCCCTTCATCCTGCCCGCTCGCCGCATCCTGTCGGTCGCCGGCCCGGACGCCCGTGATCTTCTGCAACGCGTCATCACAGCCGATGTCATCAGCCTGGAAGACGGGCAGTGCCGCCCCGGCGCCCTGCTCACCCCGCAAGGCAAGATCCTGGTCGATTTCCTGATCTTCGCGGACGGCGAGACGCTTTGGCTGGACGTCCCCGCGAGCGCCGCCGAGGGCCTGCTCAAGCGGCTGACAATGTTCAAGCTGCGCGCGAAGGCCGAGATCGTGCTGCATGGTGACCTCGTCGCCGTCTGGTCCACCTCGCCCTTCCCGGGCAGCGCCGCAGACCCGCGCCTGGCTGGTCGTGTTCATCGCGGGCTTGCCGAAGCCGGCAGCGAGGAACGCGCCCTCGACGTGATCGAGATCGAGGCCGGTGTGCCCGCCTTCGGACGCGATTATGGCGAGGCCGAGGTCTTCCCTACCGACGTCAATCTCGACGCCTTTGGCGGTGTCGGCTGGAAGAAGGGCTGTTTCATCGGCCAGGAAGTCGTCTCCCGCATGAAACGCCGCGGCACCATCCGCAAGCGCTCCCTGCCCGCCGTCTTCGCCGCCGCGGCCCCGCCGCCCGGCACCGGCATCATGGCCGGGCCGACCACGGTCGGTGCGATCAGCTCCAGCCTCGGCCACCACGCCGTCATCCTCGCCCGTCTCGACCGGCTGCGCGCCGCCGAACATTATTGCGAAGCCGACGGCCAGGAAGCCTCGATCGTCGTCCCGGACGAATTCTGGGCCGATCTGGAAGCGGCGCCGAAGGTTTAGCACTCTGTTGCCACGACGCTGTCAGCAGGGCGCGGCAAACCGGCTTGGCAGGGTGGGCGGAACAGGGTGCACTTCCGCGATCTAGCAAGGACCACCCCATGAACCAGCGCTGCGCCTGGGTGAATTCGCCCGATCCGATCTATGCCGAGTATCACGACACCGAATGGGGCGTGCCGGAATATGACGCCCGCGCCCTGTGGGAAAAACTGATGCTGGACGGATTCCAGGCCGGCCTCGCCTGGATCACCATATTGCGCAAGCGCGAGACAATGCGCGCCGCCTTCCACGGTTTCGACCCGGACCGGATCGCCGCCTATACCGATACCGACCGCGAGCGCCTGCTCGCCGACCCCGGCATCATCCGCTCGAAATCCAAGATCGAAGCCGCCATCGGCAATGCGAAGGCCTATATCGCCATGCGCGAAAACGGCGAGGACTTCGCGGACTATCTGTGGGGCTTCGTCGACGGCACGCCGATCCAGAACCGCTATGCGGCGCTCAAGGACGTGCCGACCAGGACGGCGCTGTCGGAGACCCTCTCAAAGGACCTGAAAAAGCGCGGCTTCAAGTTTGTCGGCCCGACGATTGTCTATGCCTTCATGGAGGCGGTCGGGATGGTCAATGACCACGAGGTGACCTGTCCGCGGCATGCGGCGGTGCAGGGGTTGGTGCGGTAGGGGCGCCGGATCCGCCCAGCAGACCCTGCCCCTCCCTTTCAACCGTCATCCCACGGTCACGGCAAGGCCGTGATCCGGGGGACCTCGTCTACCCGGTCGACGTCATTGTTGAGGTCCCCCGGACGTCCGCTGCGCGGCCACCGGGGGATGACGGTGATCAGGCCTGCCTTCGCAGGCCATCCGGCCGGGATGACAAGAGGAATAGCAAACCCTCGTCCGTCCCTTGCTCCTTCTCCCCCACCCGCTAAACTCACCCCATGCGCCGGCTGGGGAGCCCGCATCGGAGCGTTGTCATGCGCCTCATCCTGATTTGTATCTCTGCTGTCGCCCTGTCCGGCTGCGCCTGGCTGGAAAAAGGCCGCGATCCCAACCTGCCCTCGGCCGGAGAACTGGGCGCCGGCGAATGCCGGCCGGCCGGTCCGCATGATCCGGCGGCGCCGGGTGAGTGGATCTGCGATGACGGGGATGGCGACGAGGAAATGCGCCCGCGCCACCGCGTCGAACGGCCGGAGGATTATCGCCGGGATCCGTTCTAGGGCGAGGCCCGACCAGCCCTGACGGTTCAGTCGCCGGTGCCCAGCGCCCTGGCGTGATGACGCAAATGGTCCTCGATGAAGCTGGCGATGAACCAGTAGGAATGGTCATAGCCGGGATGGCTGCGGACGGTCACCGACTGTCCCACCTCCCGGCAGGCCGCCTCGAACAGCTCCGGGCGCAATTGTTCCTCGAGGAATTGATCCGCCTCGCCCTGATCGATCAGGATCATCTGGCCGGTCGGCTGGCGCCTGACCAGTTCACAGGCATCATGCTCGCCCCGGGCCGCACACTCATCGCCCAGATAGGCGGCGAACGCCTTCTGCCCCCAGGGCACTTTCGACGGCGCCACGATCGGCGCGAAGGCCGACACCGAAGCATAGCGGCCGGGATGGCGGAAATTGAGCGTCAGTGCGCCATGCCCGCCCATGGAATGGCCCATGATGGCCTGGCGGTCCATGTCGGCGGGAAAATGGGCGCCGACCAGGGCCGGCAATTCATGCGCGACATAGGTCTCCATCGAGAAGTGCGGCGTCCAGGGCGGCTCGGTGGCGTCGAGATAGAAGCCCGCGCCCTGGCCCAGATCATAGGCCTCGTCATCGGCCACATCGGCGCCGCGCGGCGAGGTGTCCGGCGCCACCACCATCAGGCCGAGCTCGCTGGCGACACGCTGGAGGCCGGATTTTTCCATCACATTCGACCAGTTGCAGGTGAGGCCCGAGAGATACCAGACCACCGGCACCGGCCCGTTCCGGGCCTGCGGCGGCGTGTAGACCGCAAACCGCATCACCCCGTGACAGGCCTCGCTGTCATGATCATGGACGGACAGGGTGCCGCCGAAAGAGGTCCAGCTGGAAACGGTTTGCATCGGGTCAGTTCTCCTCCAGCGCGGCTTCCACCTGCTCAATCGTGTGGGTGATCAGCTCCGGGCCGCCCACCTGACCATGTCCCGGCACGACATGCACGGCCTCGAGATAGGCCGCGCGCGCCCGTTCCAGTGCCGCGGGCCAGGCGGGCACATCGCCATCCTCGACATAGCCCACGCCGCGATACTCCAGCGGACGGATGAAACAGCCGCCGAACAGGGTCCGGCTGGGAGCGTGATAAACCACGATGTTTTCGCGCGCATGACCGCCCTCCACCGCCAACCAGCTCAGCCCGGCGACCATCAGCGCCGGCGGCAGGCCCTCGCCCAGTGCGTGGGCCGCCTCGGGCAGGCCGCGTTCACGCGCGGCCGCATTGATCTCCGGCGTGGCATATACAGGGATGTCAGCCGCTGCCAGCACATCGGCCCCGCCAATCCGGTCCTCATGGGCATGCGTGACAATGGCCGCGATGACACGCTGGCCAAACTGGCGCTCGATAACCGCCAGCAATTGCCGGGTCTCCGCCTCGCCCCAGGCGGTGTCGACCAGGACCAGACCGACCGGGGTCTCGATCACCAACCCGTTGGACGGTGTCGGCGCTGCCCCGCCCAGATCCTGAAAGCTGACATGGCGCCAGACCCCGTCCGCGACAGGCTCGATGTCGATCCGCGGCGTCTCCTCTGCCTGGCTCATCACCAGTGCCGCAGCCAGAAGCATGAATTTCATGGATGATCCTCCCTCGCCGCAGCCACGCTTGCGGCCAAATATGGCGTGGGCAGGACGCTGCAACAGTCTTCTTGTGGCAAATCACGCCCCGGGCGTGCCTCGAACTCTGAATGCAATTGCTTCGGAACGGATTCAAGGTCCGGATAGATCGCCGTTCCCGGCCATTTCGGATCGGTCTCCGTCCTCCAGGCCAGATGCACCAGGGCCCAGCGGCCATCCTCCTGTTCGAACAGCGCATCATCCGACCAGTCCGCCGTCGCGACAGCCCGCACTTCCAGCCCGTACAACACATGTCCCGGCACACATTCACGCCGCAGCTCATCTTCGAAGCCAGCGGCCTGGACTTCCTGCACTTCAAACCAGTCGAGCGAAAAACTCATGGTGCGTCGTCCTCGATGGGAATGGTGGAGAGGGGGATGGTCTCGATCTTCAACTGCTCGCTGGCCAGCTTGATCATGCGCTTGTCCGCACTGATTATTGGCAGTCCCTCACGCCTGGCGAGGGCCATGTAGAGACAGTCATAGACGGGATGGTCCAGCTCGGCGGCCATTGCCAAGGCATCCTCGACGAGCTCCTCGTCCGGACAGACTGTAACCAGCGCGGCCAGTTTCCGAATCGCCAGGCGCATGTCGGTGATCTGAACCACACCCTGCCGCAGATAGAGCCAGAAGGCATTGGCGGTTTCAGACAGGATGATGCCCGGTGCCGCCGGTGTGTATCGGCGCATCACCGAAGCGGCCTGGTCGCTGTATCTGTCTTCCACGAACACCTTCACGGCGACACTGGCATCCAGCACACAGGCCTTCACACCGAGTGCCCTTTGTCACGGTCTTCACGGATCAGCTCTGTGGCGTCCCTGAACACCGGCTTCGAGCGTTCCCGAACGCCTCGCGCGAATTCAATGAACGCTTCGCGATCCTCGCGTGCCTTTGCCGCCAGAACTTCCCGCAGGAACTGCTCCAACGATTTCTCCTCGCGCGCCGCCATCCGCTTGAGATTGGCCACGACCGCGTCGTCAAGATTGCGAATGATCACCTGACCCATGGACGCCTCCTGATAGCGTGATGCTATCAATTTGATGAGGCGAACGGAAGGCAAGTCGCTGGCCTTGTCCCGGCACGGCCTGGATTTCCGGCTTATCCCCGTTGTGCACAACGTTCCTTCTCCCCGGGGAGAAGGTGCCGCGAAGCGGCGGATGAGGGGGATTATTCCTGCGGGCCCGGGGATTTACCCCTCACCCTGTCCCTCTCCCAAGGGAGAGGGAAAGGCTCGCGGCAAGCCAGATTGGACCCGCATCGCCCGGATCGCTTTGTAACTTCCTGCCGCGCCCCCCGGCGCCCAGAGCCATCCATACATCGCTTGTCAGCCAGCAGGCCGTCTCCGCTTCTTCAGCTCAAGGGAGAAACCGCGAAGCGGCGCTCAACCGAGGGGTCCTTCCCCTTGACGGGGAAGGTGGCCCGCAGGGTCGGAAGGGGTGAAACGCGCCAGCGTTCTGTCTTCCCCGCCGATCACCCACTCCGTCTGGCCGCTGCGCGTCCAGCCACCTCGCCCATCAAGGGCGAGGACCTGCGAGATGTGCCCTAATACTCCACCACAGCCCGGATGCTCTCGCCGGCATGCATCAGGTCGAACCCCTTGTTGATGTCGTCAAGCTTGAGCTTGTGGGTAATGAGGCTGTCGATATCGATGCGGCCTTCCATGTACATGTCCACAATCTTCGGCACGTCGGTGCGGCCCCTGGCGCCGCCGAAGGCGGAGCCGCGCCAGACGCGGCCGGTGACCAGCTGGAAGGGGCGGGTCTGGATTTCCGCGCCGGCCGGTGCCACGCCGATGATGACGCTCTCGCCCCAGCCCTTGTGGCAGCATTCCAGCGCCGCCCGCATGACCTCGACATTGCCGATGCATTCAAAGGAATAATCCGCCCCGCCGCCGGTCAGCTCGACCAGATGGCCGACCAGGTCGGTGTGGTCCTTGGGATTGACGAAATCGGTCATGCCGAACTGGCGCGCGATCGCTTGCTTGGCCGGGTTCATGTCGACGCCGACAATCTGCCGGGCGCCGATCAGTTTGAGGCCCTGGATGACATTGAGACCGATCCCGCCCAGGCCGAAAACCACGGCGGTGGAATTGGGCTCGACCTTGGCGGTGAACATGACCGCGCCGATGCCCGTGGTCACGCCGCAGCCGATATAACAGACCTTGTCGAAGGGCGCGTCCTTGCGGATCTTGGCCAGCGAGATCTCCGGCAGGACGGTGAAGTTCGAGAAGGTCGAACAGCCCATATAGTGCAGGATTTTCTCGCCCTTGTAGGAGAAGCGCGACGTGCCGTCCGGCATCACGCCCTGGCCCTGGGTGGCGCGCACCTTCTGGCACAGATTGGTCTTGGGATTGAGGCAGTATTCGCACTCCCGGCACTCGGCCGTGTAGAGCGGGATGACATGGTCGCCGACCGCAAGATCCTTCACGCCCGGGCCGACCTCGCGGACAATGCCGGCGCCCTCATGGCCCAGAATGGCCGGGAAGGCGCCTTCCGGATCGGCACCGGAACGGGTGAACTCGTCGGTATGGCAGATACCGGTCGCCTTGATCTCGACCAGGACCTCGCCGGCCTTGGGGCCCTCGAGGTCGACTTCGACAATTTCCAGCGGTTTCCCGGCCTCGAAAGCGACGGCGGCACGTGTCTTCATGGGTCTCTCTCCCGGCAAGCATCAGTGTTTGGAACAGGTCTCGCATTGAGATGGCCCGGCGTCAAAGTCCGGCAAGGGATTGCAAAGCAGCTGCGCAGGTGACGGCTCGACCGGCAGCCACTAAGTTGCGCGCCCTGTGCCATCGGTTGCGGAGTGAAGTGAATGAGCGCGGTGATCCGGTCGACCGGTCTTTGGACTCCCGAAGAGTCCATCTCCAACGACGAACTCGTGGCCTGCTACAACGCCTATGTCGCGCACTACAATGCCGAGAATGCCAACGCGATCGAGCGCGGCGCGGTCGAGGCGAAGAACCCCTCCTCCTCCGGCTTCATCGAGAAAGCCTCGGGCATCAAGTCGCGCTATTCGATCGACAAGGCCGGCGTTCTGGACATTGCCCGCATGCGCCCCCGGGTCGAACCGCGCCCCAATGACCAGCTCTCGCTGATGGCCGAGGCCGGCCTCGCCGCCGCGAGGGACGCGCTCGAGCATGCCGGCCGTGATGCCGCCGATGTCGATGCGGTGATCTGCTCGGCCACCTCCATGCAGCGCACCTATCCGTGCATGGCGATCGAGATCCAGGATGCGCTCGGCATTGAGGGTTTCGGCTATGACATGACGGTGGCCTGTTCCTCGGGGACCTTCGGCATCATCAATGCGGTCAACATGATCGAGACGGGGATGGCGAAATCCGTGCTCGTCGTAACGCCCGAAATCACCACGCCGCAGCTCAATTTCCGCGACCGCGACAGCCATTTCATCTTTGGCGATGTCGCCGTGGCCATGCTGATCGAGCATGAGGATGTCGCGGGCGGCGAAGGCTGGAAGATCATCGGTCGCAATCTGATGACCAAGTTCTCCAACAATATCCGCTCCAATTTCGGCTTCCTGAATGCGTCGGAAGAGCCGGAACCGGCCTTCGAGGACCGCTATTTCGTGCAGGAGGGCCGCAAGGTCTTCAAGGAAGTCTGCCCGATGGTCGCCGAGATGATCCTCTCGGACATGGGCAATTTCGGCCTCAAGCCGGCTGACATGAAGCGCCTCTGGCTGCACCAGGCCAATATCAACATGAACATGATGGTGGCGAAGAAGGTCTATGGCCGCGACTTCACCGAGGACGAGGCCCCGGTCATTCTCGACGAGTTCGCGAACACAGCCGGCGCCGGCTCGCTGGTCGCCTTCCACCGCCATCATGACGGTTTCGAGGCGGGCGAAAAGGGGCTGATCTGCTCCTTCGGCGCGGGTTACTCGGCCGGCACGGTGTTTGTCGAAAAACTCTAGCGCGTCAGGCGGCAGACGATCCACGACCCGTATAGGCCAGGATCAATCTGAACAGGGCGAAGCCGACGCCGGTCACCGAACTGGCAACCAGCAGGATGACCATGTCCGGCTGGTAGAGGTTGAACGTCATCAGCGGCGCGCCGAAGAGTTTGGGCATCAGGTCCACGAAGACCCAGGCCATGGCGAGGGTCGCGAGGACCGGGAAGAACAGGCTGAAAGCCCCGGCGACGCCCGACTTTGCCCGCAAACCATCGCGGCGCAGCCAGGCCGTGACGGTGCCGGCGAGAAAGAGAATCAGCAGGGCCACAGGCATGAGATAGAGGCTCTGCGTGCCCAGATGACGGCCGCCCCTGCCCGGCTCATCGCCCAGGGCCAGCGCGCTCATCCCCATGAGGATGTCGCCGGTCACCCCAAATCCCATGCCGCTATTGGCGTTCACGAGGACCACACCGCCGCGCTGCTGCGACGGCGAGAGGACGGCAATGGCTTCGGCCCCGGGCACAAGCCCTGTGTGGAACGCCATGTCTGAATTCACATCCAGAGACCAGCCCAGACCATAATGCGGCGCAAGCGGGCTGGCCGGCTGGAGCATCATGGCCTTGTGCTCGGCGGTGATCAGGTCATCCCCGCCATTCATCATCATCGCCAGATAGCGCGCCACATCGGCGGCGCTGCCCATGATCCCCCCGGCTGGCGCCATGGGATCGCCCCTCGTCTGGTCGGCCGCGACAAGTGGACGCCGCCCGCCGAACCAGGGCGTATGACCGCGCGACACGACCGCATTCGCGCCGCGATCACTGCCACCGACGAAACTGTCATCCATGCCCAGCGGATCGAGAATCCGGGTCTCGACATAGCGGGCATAATCGAGACCGCTGAGCGCCTCGACCAGCGCCCCGAGAATGAGATAATTGGCATTGGAATACTGCCAGCTTGTGCCGGCCTCGCGAGCCGGCGCGGTCCGGGCAAGCTGGCGGACGCGGGCGGCCAGCGTGTCGGGCTCACCATCCGGACCCGGTCCGGTCTCATTGCCCTGCAGGGTGGAATAGCCGCTGGTATGGCCCAGCAATTGGCGGATCGTGACCGATGCGCCCGGCTGCCCCTCGAATAACTCCAGATAATCGGCAATGGCCCCGTCCAGCTCGAGCCGGCCGGCTTCGACCTGCTGCATGATGGCCAGCGCCGTGAAACCCTTCGAGATCGAACCGAGCGGGAAGGCCGTGTCGTCCGTCACCGGCTGCCCGCTGCCGACAATCAGCGCGCCGCGAACGCCGGAGCAGATCCGGCCATTGTCCAGAATGGCCCAGGCCAGACCCGGCGCGGACGCCGCCGGCATGGCCCGGTCGAGATAATCCTCCACAGGTTCGGCCACAGGTTCGGCCACAGGTTCGGCCGGTATTTCCGACTGTGACAGGGCGGGCCCGGCCAGGAAAAACATCGCCAGGATGGCCAGAAAGCGTCGCATACCGTGTCCCCCGGGCGTGTCTTGCCAACAAACACCGCTTCGCTTGCTGAGCTCTTCCTGCCAATCGATCACACCTCCAAGGGGTAGCAGTCCCCGCCCCGGCTCGCCAGACTCAACCCCCGAGGCATGACTCCTTTTGTCACCGCACCTCGCCATCCTCCTCTCGAATACAGGGAGAGACATCATGCCGCGCGCATCGCTATTCGAATTTGCATCCAGAGTTCTCGATTTCATCGTCTGGGGCAGTTTCGTCATCGTTCTGGCAGGCTTCTAGCCTGCTAAAACAAGTGAATACGACCCATACAAATTTGATAACTCCAGCCAAAAAGAGGCCCGGCCCGCCAACCCCCACAACGCGGGAGCGACGGGCCGGGCCCAGTATACGTCTCAGGCCGGGGAGGACAGGCCAGGACGAAATGTGTGTTCGGCGATCAGCCGATGGATTCACCGTGCAGCGTCGTGTCGAGGCCGGAGATCTCGCCTTCCTCGTCCACGCGCAGGCTCATGAACTTTGATTGCACGAAAAGTATGACAGTCGTAACCACGCCGCAGTAGAGCGCGGCAGCCAGCGCCCCCCAGGTCTGGGTCCAGACCTGCAGCCAGTTGCCGTCGATCGCGCCGCCGGTTCCGCCAATGGCTTCCGAGGCAAAGACACCGGTCAGGATGGCGCCGACAAGGCCGCCCACACCGTGCAGGCCGAACGCGTCGAGCGTATCATCGATCTTGAGCACTTTCTTCAGCGCGGTGACGCCCCAATAGGCACCGAAGGCCCCACAGGCACCAATGATGAAGGCGGCCCAGGCCGGCACGAAACCTGCGGCCGGGGTTATCGCGACGAGGCCGGCGATGGCACCGGACGCAGCACCGAGCACGCTGGCCTTGCCGCGCAGGATCCATTCCAGGCCGATCCAGACCAGAACCGCACTGGCCGCCGCGACCTGGGTGGTCACGAAGGCATGGGCTGCGGCGCCGTCTGCCGCCAGGGCCGACCCGCCATTGAAGCCGAACCAGCCAACCCACAACATGCCGGCGCCCGTAACCGTCAGCACCAGATTGTCAGGCGCCAGGTTGGAGCCCGGATAGCCCTTGCGCGGACCCAGGAATTTGGCCAGCACCAGACCGGCAACGCCGGCATTGATGTGCACGACGGCACCCCCGGCGAAATCGAGCACACCCGCATCGCCGAGAAAGCCGCCACCCCACACCCAGTGGCAGATGGGCGCATAGACCAGGATCAGCCAGGCGGCGCCGAACACCATGAAAGCCGAGAAGCGGATCCGTTCAACCGCCGCACCGGCAATGATCGCCACGGTGATAATGGCGAAGGTGAGCTGGAACATGAGGAAGAGGTTTTCCGGCAGGTCACCGGACATTGTGTCGGGCATGATGCCCGACAGGCCGACACGGCCCAGCCCGCCGACGAAGGCATTGACCGCCCCGCCATCCGAGAAGGCAAGCGAATAGGCAATCAAGGCCCAGAGCACGGTCACCACCGCGGCTGCGCCGAGGCTCTGCATCAGGGTGGAGAGCACATTCTTGCGCCGGACCATGCCGCCGTAAAACAGCGCCAGCCCGGGCAGCGTCATCAGCAGCACGAGGGCGGTCGAGGTCAGTATCCAGGCGTTGTTACCACTATCCATGGGGCTCTCCGTGAACGGGCCTTGGGTGTTTTTGCGATCGTCAAAGAGCTAGGCCGGGGAATCGCGGCGAGTCGACTTTGCAACAGTGATTTCGCGTGATTGGCCGCAGCGCGCCGCGAAATTGTGCACACCTGCCCGTTTTCGAGGCGCCCGCGCATCATCCGTGCAATGACAGGGCGGATTGATCGGCAGCGCTCATGCTTTACGCTGGGCCCATCAGGGACAAGCACAGAGTCCGCACCGTGAAGAACAGCCTCATCCGATCAACGGGATACTGGGTCCCGTCCAATGTCATCTCGAATGATGAACTCGTTGCCAGCTACAATGCCTGGGCGACGCGCTTCAATAGCGAGCACGCTGCGGCCATCGCTGCGGGCGACGTCGAGGAAGTGCCGCTCTCATCCAGCGAATTCATCAAGAACGCCTCCGGAATCGAACGCCGGCATGTGTATGAAAAGTCCGGCATTCTGGACATTGATGCGATGGTGCCCCGCATTCCGCCGCGGCCGATCGGCGAGCTCTCGACCCAGGCCGAGTTCGCGCTGAAATCGGTCCGGATTGCACTCGACAAGGCCGGGTATGAAGGCGCCGACATTGACGGCGTCATTGTCGCGTCTTCGGCCCAGCAGCGCAATTTCCCGGCCGTCGCCTGCGAGATCCAGGAAGCGATCGGCGCCAGCGGCTTCTCCTTCGACATGACGATGGCCTGCGCCTCGGCGCTGTATGGCCTGCACCTGGCCAACGGCATGATCAAGTCCGGCCAGGCCCGGCGCATCCTGGTGTGCTCGCCCGAGCTGATGACCTGCATCAATGTGCATTCCCGCCGCGAAGTGCATTTCATCTTCGGCGACGCCTCGGCGGCGATGATTGTCGAGGCCGATGACGGCAGGCCCGGCGGCTGGGATGTCATCGGCACCCATGCCGAGAATAAATGGTCATCCGCCCTGCGCTCGGACTATGGCTTCATCAATATCGCTGAACGCACCGTCGACCCCGACTTCGCACCGCATCTCGACCAGGACGGGCACCGCGTCTTCAAGGATGTGGTCGGCTTCGCCCCGCAGGTCGCCCGCCGCATGATGGAAGCGATCGAGCTGGCGCCGGAGGATGTGCGCCGCACCTGGCTGCACCAGGCCAATATCCGCATGGTCGACCTGATCGCCAAGCGCATCCTCGAACGCGACCGCACCGAGGACAATGCCCCCGCCATCCTGCACGAGTATGGCAATACGTCCTCGTCATCGGTGGTGATGAATTTCGAAATGCATTCGGACGATATGGCGGTTGGCGAGACCGGCGTCATGTGTGCCTTCGGAGCCGGCTATGGTGTCGGCGCGGCTGCGGTCAGGAAACGGGCATGAGAACCTGGCTTTCCCTGTTTTCGATTGCCGCCCTGGCAGCCTGCTCCCCCGCGGCAGACGAGGGTGAAGGCCTTCAGACCGAAGCGCCGGCCGAGGACGCCGAAGACGCCAGCCCGCCGGGCACCGATATCCACCTGTTCGCGCTCGACTGGTCGGGCGAGGCGCCGGTGCTGGGCGCCAGCCTCGGCGGCGTGATCCGGCCCGGC
Source organism: Maricaulis sp. (assembly GCF_015665295.1). Lineage (GTDB taxonomy): Bacteria > Pseudomonadota > Alphaproteobacteria > Caulobacterales > Maricaulaceae > Maricaulis. The sequence goes on along the minus strand of NZ_JADFAJ010000012.1, from coordinate 210,959 downwards.
TATGACAACCAGCCCTTCTTCACCGATGATGGCGGCCTGCTCTACACGGCCGACGACGCGACCGGCGAGACCGATATCTGGCGCCTGGACCTGGCCGGCGGCGAAACCACGCAAGTCACACAGACACCGGGCGAGAGCGAGTATTCGCCGCGCATCGCGCCGGATGGCCGGCTGAGCTATATCTACCAGCCGCCCGGCGGCTATGCCGGCAATGCCTATCTCGCCAATCCGGACAATTCCGACCGCCAGCCCGCGCAGGCGCTGGCCCCGGTCGGCTATTACGGTTTTTCCGGCGACATGCGCGCCGTGGCCGTCTTCCATCTGGGCGAACCGATGACGCTGCAGCTCATCGACCGCAGCACGACGCCGGAAACCGTCACCCATATTGCCGACAATCCCGGTCGCAGCTTCTTCCGCGCCGGTCGCGGTCCGGCATTGTATGTGACGCTGGCGGATGAGGCGGGTGTGCACACGATCCACGCCCTCAACACGCGAACCGGCGAGCTGCGCGAGATGTTCGCCCTGCCCGGGACAAGCCAGGACTTTGCGGTCGCCGTCATGCCGGACGACCGAATCACCTTCCTGACCGTCGATGAGGGCCAGCTCTACTGGCGGGCCTATGGTCGCTGGATGCCGATCGGCGCGGTCGATTGGCTGACCGGCATCACCCGACTGGCGATCAGCCCGGACCTGTCGACGCTGGCGGTCGTGGCTGAGGAATAGGCGGCGAACACGCTTTCTTCCCCACAGCGTGGCGAAGTGGGCCAACGCGCAGCGTCGGGTCGATGGAGCCGAGCGTCAGCGAGGGGGGCGTGGCACACCGCCTGCGGCGGCCCCTCCGTCTCGCCCTGCCGGGCGATCCACCTCCCCACAATGTGGGGAGGAAAGGCGAACCCGTTCTGCCTTTCGAACCCGGCGCCTCGCGCGGAGCGGTCCATAAATCACTTGTCAGCCAGCAGGCCGTATCCGCTTCTTCAGCTCAAGGGTGAAACCGCGAAGCGGCGCGAACGCGCCCTTGACCTGAAGAACCGGATACGGCGAACTCCCGGCAAGCGGTTTATGGCTGGGTTTGCGCCGTTGGCGCGGGGGATGAGGCGATTGACCGTGCCTGTCTTACATATTTCCGACATTTTCCTTGGACGGATACTCTGCAACCATATCGTGGCCGCCCGCGTCATCAGCGCCAAGTGACATGTCGATGAAATGCGTTTTCGTCGACATGTTGGCTTCACTTGTCGATCCCGTCGACATGAACGGCAATTCCCGTCACGCCCTCGGCCTCCTGGAAGAACGCGTGGAAGGCCGCGAGCGTCTGTTCATCAACCCTGCGCTGGTTGATCTATTGCCCCACGATTGACCGGGCTCAAACCGCCTAAACCGCGACCGCCTCGGTCACCCGATAGGTCAGGTCATCGCCGTCAGCCTCGTGGATGGTGAGATAATCGCCAACGCGCATCGTGTGATCGCCGAGCCGGTAGACCGGCTCGTCCGGCCCCTCGTCTTCCTCGTCATAGCGGAAGAACCAGTGACTGCCGCGATGGGAAAGCCAGCCATCCGCCTTGTCCGCCGGGTCCGGGGAAAAGCGATCGACCGTGCAGGCCGCCTTGTTGGCGCGCCAGAGATCGAGATCGAGCTTCCCGTCCTTGTCCAGCGGCGCGACGATCACATAGCCATGCGCGTCATCACCCTCGGGATAGCCGGCATCCGGATTGCGGCCGAGCCGCAGGATCACACGTGTCAGACCCATCAGAAGTCTCCCTATAATCGATAAGGACATTTCGCGCCGGATCGGCCGCCGGGTCAATGCAGTGACGAAATACCAGCCTGCGGCATGCCCGCACAGGCAGATGTGAACAACGGCTCAAGCGGGATTGGTCCTGTCGCCGCTTCTCTGCTATCTCCCCTGCCCGCCCGAAGCTGACGAGATGGACGACATGGCTGCTGCCCCCCGGAAGACAAGCAAGGATGCGCCGCGCGCCTGGCAGCGCATGATTTCCGGGCGCCGGCTCGACCTGCTCGATCCCTCGCCCTTTGATGTCGAGATCGAGGATATCGCGCATGGCCTGGCCCGGGTTGCGCGCTGGAATGGCCAGACGCATGGCGATCACGCCTTCTCGGTCGCCGAGCATTCGGTCGTGGTGCTCGAGATTCTCGACCATCTCTATCCGGGTCTCGAACAGAAATGGCGCGTCGCGGCCCTGCTGCATGACGCGTCGGAATATGTGATCGGCGACATGATCAGCCCGTTCAAGGCGGCGCTCGGGGTCAATTATCGCGAGTTCGAGGACCGGCTTGAAGCCGCCATCCAGCTGCGTTTCGGCCTGCCGCCGAAACTGCCGGTCGAAGTCAAACGCAAGATCAAGCGGGCCGATGTGATCTGCGCCTATTTCGAGGCCACCCAGATCGCCGGTTTCAGCCACGGCGAATCCGTGAAATTCTTCGGCCGTCCCCCGGCCGGACTGGAGATCGCCATCAAACCCCTGCCCGTCAAACAGGCCCAGCAGCTTTATCTCGACCGCTTCGAGACCGTTCTGGCGGCTTTCGAGGGGCGGTGATGGTGAAGGCCGGCCAGTCCCTATCCGTCGGCCTCAACGCGGTGATCCTGGCGGTCGATGGCGACACGCCGCAAGTCCTCATCGTGCCCCAGCCGGGCGGCGGCGAGGCCCTGCCTTTCGGTCCGTTCGACCCCACCGAACACCGTACCCTGGAAATCGGCCTGCGACGCTGGGTCGATGAACAGGCCCGCTTCCAGCTCGGCTATGTCGAACAGCTCTACACATTCGGGGATCGCGGCCGCGAGGCGCCGGTCGCGGCGATGACCGGTTCGGAAGACGACCGCATCATCTCGATCGGCTATCTCGCCCTCACCCCCGACGTCTCGGACCCGCCGGAGGGTGGCGGGCAATGGCGCGCCTGGTATCGCTTCTTCCCGTGGGAAGACTGGCGAGAGGGACGGCCGGACATCATCGACAGCCAGATCCTGCCACGCCTGTCGGCCTGGGCTGACGAGGCGGGCGGCCCCGGTCGCCGGGCCTCCTGTCATGACCGCATCAAACAGTGTTTCGGGCTCAATCCCGGTGGCTGGCAGGAAGGCCGGGCGCTGGATCGTTATGAATTGCTGTACGAGGCCGGGCTGGTTGCCGAAGCGGCCCGCGACGGGCAGACCGAGCCGGGCCTCGTCGCGCCGGGCCTGGGCCAGGCCATGGCGTCGGACCATCGCCGCATCCTGGCGACCGCCATTTCGCGGCTGCGCGGCAAGATCAAATACCGCCCGGTGATCTTCGAGCTGATGGCCGATGTCTTCACCCTCTCGGCCCTGCAACAGGTCGTCGAGGCTGTCGTGGGTTATCGCCTGCACAAGCAGAATTTCCGCCGCGCCCTGGACCGTTCCGGATTCGTCGAAGGGACCGGCAGGGTGGAAAGCCGCACCGGCGGCCGCCCGGCCGAGCTGTTCCGCTATCGCCGCGAAGCCCTCGCCGGCCTGCCCTCGCTGGGCCTGGCGACGCCGCGGCTCAAGGAGGGGTGAGGCGGTCGGGGCCATTCGCACTGGCCATGAACAGCCAGAGGCTCCATCATGGCATTCTGGCAACCTCAAACTGAGCGACGGAGGCAAACATGGCTGACCGGAAAACCACCCCGTCCACCCCCACGGCGGATCAACAGGCCGAAGCCGGGACACTGACCATCAATCCGGCGGTCACGGACTCGGTGACCCAGGCCAATATCAAGGTCCTCGGCGACGCCCCCGCCGAGGCGATGGGAACAATCTACCAGACGGTCTCGCAGAGCACCGGGATCGCTCTGGAAGACATTGCGGACTACGAGGGAAGCCTTGCCGAGATTACCAGTGGGATGACGGCTGACGGCATCAAGCAGGTCCTCCAGGCTGGCGCTGAAAGCGCCAATCAGCCGGCGACCTCCCACGCCAAGTCCCCGAAGGACACGCGCGAAACCGGCTGACCGCACGCCCTGCGGTGCGGACAGGCCCTTGCCGGCAAAATCGTGTATGCGCCACGGCCATGTCCGAACTGCCCCGCCCCTTCGACTATCGTCCGCCGCCCGCCGGCCCGCTGCCCGTTCTCCATCAGGACGCACACCTCCTCGTGATCGACAAGCCGAGCGGCCTTTTGACCGTCCCCGGCAATCGTCCGGAGCGCGCCGACTGCCTGGAATCCCGGGCCCGCGCCGAATTCCCGGACGCCCGCATCATCCATCGGCTCGACATGGATACGTCCGGTGTCATCGTCCTGGCCCTGACCGCCCATGCCCAGGCGCATATCGGCAAGCAGTTCGAGAAGCGCCAGACGACAAAGTCCTATGTCGCCCGGGTCTGGGGCGAGATGACAGACGATGAAGGCGAGGTCGATGAGCCCATCATCACCGACTGGCCCAACCGGCCAAGGCAGATGATCTGCCATGAGCGCGGTCGGCCGGCGCAGACGCGCTGGCGGGTATTGGAGCGGCCGGACGGTGTCACGCGGCTGCAGCTGACACCGAGGACCGGGCGTTCACATCAGCTGCGCCTGCATATGGCTCACCTCGGCCACCCCATCCTGGGCGACAATCTCTATGCCCACGCGGAAGCCCTTGCAGCAAGCGACCGGCTCTGCCTGCATGCGGAACGCCTGGGGTTTCGGCATCCCGACGGCGGAGCGCCGGTAATATTTGAAAGCCCGGCACCGTTCTAGTCACGTCGCCGGGCAGCGCGGCGTGGCCCGGTTCTGCCCGGATCTGACCAGACGAGCTCGCCAATCGAGCAAGTTTCGTCTGTTCCTGTTGCGCCGCAACAATTTGTCTTGTTCGCCCGCTACACCGGCCTAACCTGCCCTTCAGTGTCAGGGTGCAACCAATCCGTTGCGGGGGCCAACGTGCTGGAACGACTGGAATACAAGGACTTTCTCCAGGCCACGGTGCTGGGCATTGCGATCTGCCTGGCCTTGCTGGCGATCAAGTTCGAGATATTCGGCTGGATCGGCGTGGCCGCCAGCCTTGTGCTCATGGTCGCCCTGTTCTGCGCCGGCCAGAGCCGCCTGCGCCGGGCGCTTATCCTGCCAGCCATCCTGCTCGGAGGCCTTGGCTACAGCGCCGCTTCGGCGACCGTTGCCGGCGCTATCCTTTGAAGCCTTGACTTTCGCCTCTTGCGCAATGCTCAGCTTGAGCATATATCTTTCTCACGGTTAAGCTCATTTCGAGCATAAGATCGCGCTTCCGGTGATGGCCCTTCCGCCGTCGCCTCTTTTCAGACCCCAGATATGCTCGTTTTGAGCAAAAGCGAGGGAAAAATGGACCGGATGAACATGGACGGCACGCTCCAGGACTTTGCTCAGGATCGGCCCGAACTCGCCTATACCGACGAGGTAAAAGCCGCCACGGACCATCTCTATGCCAAGGTCAGCCATGTCGTGACGCCGATGGAATGGCCCGCCAAGGCGCCGCTCATCCACGCCATCAACCAGCTGAAAAAGGAAAAGAACGCGGTCATCCTGGCGCACAACTACATGACGGCGGACATTTTCCACTGCGTCGGCGACCTGATGGGTGACAGCCTCGCCCTTGCCCGCATGGCCGCGGAAAGCGAAGCCGACATCATCGTCCAGGCCGGCGTCCATTTCATGGCCGAAACCGCCAAGGTCCTCGCGCCGAACAAGAAAGTCCTGATTCCCGACACGCGCGCCGGCTGTTCGCTGGCCTCCTCGATCACGGGCGAGGATGTCCGCCGCATCAAGGCCGCCTATCCCGGCGTGCCGGTCGTCACCTATGTGAACACCTCGGCCGATGTGAAAGCCGAGTGCGATATCTGCTGCACCAGCTCCAACGCGGTACAGGTGGTCGAGAGCCTGGGCAGCGACACCGTCATCCTCCTGCCCGACCAGTATCTGGCCAAGAATGTCGCCGCCCAGACCGATGTGACAATCCTCACCTGGGCCGGCAGCTGCGAGGTGCATGAGCAATTCACGGCCCAGGACATCCAGGATTTGCGTGATGCGCATCCGGGCGTGGTCATCATCACCCATCCGGAAAGCCCGCTGGAGGTTGTCCAGGCCGCCGATTTCGCCGGCTCGACCGCCGCCATGGCCGACTGGGCCAAGGATAGCGGCGCGAAGAAGGCCGTCCTCCTCACCGAATGCTCGATGAGTGACAATGTCGCCGCCGACGTCCCCGAGGTCGAGTTCATCCGCCCGTGCAATCTGTGCCCGCACATGAAGCGGATCACGCTGGAAAACATCTATGACTGCCTGCGCCTGGAACAGCACGAAGTGACCGTCCCCGACGCCGTCATCGAAGGCGCCCGCGCCTCCGTCCAGGCCATGCTCGACCTGCCCAAGCCGGCCAAGCCCGCGAGCTTTGATCCGACCAAGCCGGAAAAGCGTGTGGATCTGGTTGTGATCTAGGGGAGTTGGCCATGATGTCACGCGCAGCGCTGTCAGGCCCTATTGCGGCACTCATCATATGGGTTGTGATGCCAGTCACGTCGGCGGATGCCCAAATTCGCCTGATCAGGGATATTCCGGGCATGCGCCTTGTCGATGCTTGTGAGGAACAGGGCGTCGGCGACGCGACGCACCACCCCTACGCGGTTTCGGACCTACCCGCAGCCAGCTCTAATCGGAGCGAGCTGGAATGTAATCGGGTTCAATTTTACGGCCAGCTGAGGTGGATACCTGAAGGTACGGCAGGCCTCTACACCGACCTTCTCCAAGCCTATACGGCTTGGGATTTCAACGGGACCATGCCCCGAGTTTACTTGGCCGACTGGCCGCAGGATGTACCGGCTCTCTACGAGTTCAATGCCTCCACCGTTACACTCGAGGGTGTGCTGGTGAACGTGTGTGCGCTCGCCCGATCCGCTGCCTCAAGTGATAACCCGCCGGATTTCTTGCAGTTCATGGATCCAGCTGCTTTGGAAGACCTCTGCCGTGGCTTCCCGCTGCATGGCTACATGCTGTTCGACGTAGAATTGGTTGAACGACATTCCGATCCGGGACAACGGATACGAGGCGAGATGAACCGAGGCGTCGTCGGCGACCTCGTCCGTGCGGACCTGTCTCTTCCCCCCTACGACCAGATTGCGGACGCCACGCGAGCGTGGGCGTCTCGACTGGGCCGCGGCGAAGCGCAATACCTTCAAAGCCTGGGGCGGGCGCTATCCCGCGAGGAACGTAACGCGCTGCGCGAACAGCCCTTCTTGCCAAGCGATCTATATGGCGATTTCAACGTGATGCAGGCTAGATCCGGGCGATCACTGGCCGATCAGCCGATTGCGGTCTTCCAGTATGGAAATGGTGATATTGCCGACCCGACTTTGGCCCCTTTCATCGTGGGCTGTGTCTGCCTGGACGAAACCTGCGATGACGCGTGGCCGCTTGATAGGGTCGACCTACCCTGGATGCCCGGCAGCTTTGTCTGCACCCCAGGCTTCAACTTCAACTTCGAGACTCGCGCATGGGGCATCAGACAATGACCCGCCCCATCCTCATCTGTGGCGCTGGCATCGCCGGGCTCTGGGCAGCGCTGAAGCTCGCCCCGCGCAAGGTGGTCCTGCTCACCGGAGCGCCGCTGGGAGACGGGGCGGCGTCCGGTTGGGCGCAAGGCGGGGTGTCGGCGGCTCTGGCCGCGGATGACAGTGCGGCACTGCATGCCCGCGACACGATCGCGGCCGGCGCCGGGCTGGTCGATCGCGAGGCCGCGCTGGCCCTCGCCGAAGGCGCGGCAGCGGAAGTCGCGGCGCTGGCCGAATTCGGCGCACCGTTCGAGCGCGACGGTGAGGCCTGGTCCCTGTCCCGCGAGGCGGCGCATTCCCGCCACCGGGTGGCCCGCGTGAAAGGCGATGGCGCCGGCGCCGCGATCATGGCGACACTGATCGACGCGGTTCGCGCTGCCGAGCACATCGACATCCGTGATGGCTGGAAAGCGGTCTCCCTGCTGGGCGATGCGACCGCCTGTACCGGCGCGCTTGCCCAAGGGCCGGACGGCGAGATCGAACCCGTCGAGGCCAGCGCCACCTTGCTTGCCATGGGCGGGGCCGGCGGGCTGTTTGCCCTGACCACCACACCCGCGATCGCCCAGGGCCAGGCCATGGCGATGGCAGCGCGTCTGGGCGCGGTGATCCGCGATCCGGAATTCGTGCAATTCCACCCGACCGCCCTCAATGCCGGTCTCGATCCGGCCCCCCTGTGTACCGAAGCCCTGCGCGGCGAAGGCGCAACCCTGATCGACAAGACCGGCCATCGCTTCATGAAGGCCATTCACAGCGACGCCGAACTGGCGCCGCGCGATGTCGTGGCCCGGGCGGTGCACCGCCAGAATGCCCGCGGCAAGGGTGCCTATCTCGATTGCCGCGCGGCGGTGGGCGAGGCTTTCCCGGAGCGTTTCCCGGCTGTCTTCGCCGCCTGCCAGCAAGCGGGCATCGATCCGCGCGTGGAGCCCATTCCGGTCGCCCCGACGGCGCACTACCATATGGGCGGCGTGGCGACGGATATTGACGGTCGCACCTCCGTGCCCGGCCTCTACGCCATCGGCGAATGCGCCGCCACCGGCCTGCATGGCGCCAACCGGCTGGCCTCGAACTCGCTCGCCGAAGGGCTGGTCAGCGCGGCGCGGGTGGCGGCCATATTGAGGTCCTGGCCCTTGATGGGCGAGGAGGATCGCCCGCAGGGCGAGCCGGAGTGGGTGACAGGCCGCCAGCAACAAAACGCTGCGCGTCTCACCCCTTCCGCCCCTTCGGGGCACCTTCCCTTGTCCGGGCAAGGACCGGGTCCGAGCCTCCCTCCCCTCGCCCTCACCCGTCTGCGCCAGGCCATGTCGCGCCATTGCGGTGTCGAACGCAGCGAGGCGGGGCTGACCGAGCTGGCCGCACTGATCGACACGATGCGGGCCGAGCATGGTGAGACGGATGCGCTGATCGCCGCGCGCTTCATCGTCACCGGGGCACTGAACCGGCGCGAGAGCCGGGGTGGCCATTTCCGCAGCGATTGCCCACAAACAAGCACCAAAGCGACCCACAGCGCTCTTTGCCTGAACGATCTGGCTGCGGTCACGCCCCATCCCGCGGCCCTCAGCGGTCCGGCCGAATAGGAAAGCTCCATGCCTGCCATCCTGCCCCTGCCCCGCCATACCGTCATCGAGGCGGTGAGCCGCGCGCTTGCCGAGGACCAGGGCGGACGCGGCGACATCACCTCACTGGCCTGCATTCCGGCGAATGCCGAAGCAAAATTCTACGTCAATGCCCGCGAGGCCGGCGTCGTCTGCGGACTGCAACCCGCTCTGGAAGCAATCTGGCAGTGTGATCCGGAGGCCCTGGTGAGCCCGCAAGTCACCGATGGCGACGCAATCAGGCCCGGCGATGTGCTGATTTCGGTGACCGGCCGCGCCCGCGGCCTGCTGGCAGCGGAGCGTATCCTGCTGAACTTCATGGGCCGGATGAGCGGCATTGCGACGTTTACCGCGCGCTATGTCGAGGCGGTCAAGGGCACCGGTGCCCGTATCGCCCATACCCGCAAGACCACACCGGGCTTCCGCGCCTTTGAGCTGCAGGCCGTGCAGGCAGGCGGCGGCGCCCTGCACCGTTTCGGGCTCGATGACGCCATCCTGATCAAGGATAATCATGTCGCCCTGTGCGGCGGTGTTGCGGCTGCGATCAAGGCCGCCCGCACCAGCGCCGGACACATGACGCGCATTGCCGTGGAGGTGGACCGGCTCGACCAGCTCGACGCGGCGATTTCCGGCGGTGCCGAAAGCGTGCTGCTGGACAATTTCTCGCTCGATGATCTGCGCGCCGCCGTCGCGTCCGCATCGGGCAAGGTGACGCTGGAAGCCTCCGGCGGCGTCAATCTGGGCACGGTGCGCACCATCGCGGAAACCGGCGTCGATGTCATTTCCGTTGGCGCATTGACGCACTCGGCGCCAAATTTCGATATCGGGCTCGACGAAGCCTAGGGGAATTCCCCGCTATCCTGAGGGAGAGACTGGCATGTTCAATCACATCATGGTCGGCACGAACGACATCGAGCGTTCCAAGGCATTCTATGACGCCGTGCTCGCCACGCTGGGCGCCGGCGACGCGATCCGCAATGTCGCAGCGAGCGGCCATGTCCGGCTCTTCTATCGCCACAACGGCAATACATTCGGGATCAGCGAGCCGATTGATGGCCAACCCGCGACCTTTGCCAATGGCGCCACGATCGGCTTCAAGTGTGACAGCCCCGAACAGGTCAAGGCCTTCCACGATGTTGCGGTCGCCCATGGCGGCACCTCGATCGAGGACGCGCCGGGTCCGCGCACCAGTCCCATGGGCACGATGCACCTGTCCTATGTCCGCGATCCGGATGGCAACAAGCTTTGCGGCCTGTACCGCGAATCCTGAGCTGCCCGCCCGGCTGCGCCGCGCAAGTTTGACAATATCCGACCGGCGCTGATGCGGTGAAAGCCCTCGTCAGCGCCGGGGCGGCGTGCGCCAGCTGCAGACCGATATCGAGGTGTATGTTCAGCCATTCCGCTTCGTCGCGACAGGACAACCAGATCAGCATGCCCGTGACGATCGCCTGGCAGATCCGCCTGAATTGGCCAGGCAGGGTGACACGGCCGAGGGCAGACGAGACGCGGGCGCGCTGAGGCCTTGCGGGCTTACTCGCGCCCGGCCGGGAGCCCGGCCTCGCACGGCAACAGGTCGGCCGGCAACCCTTTCGCCGCCAGTTCGGCCGCGCTCAGGCCGCAGATTTCGTGCGGGAAGACCAGCCACTCATCACTCTCATGAACATAATAGTCCGGCGTGAGATCCGTCGTGTTGCGCAGGGGTTTGTAGTAGACGGTCGCAATACGCGCCTGGGCCGGGAAATTGCGTCGGCACTTGGCCCGCAATGTTTCGAGGACCGCAGCGATCGACCGGCCGCTGTCATAGACATCATCGACGATCAGCAGACGATCATCAGCCTCCAGCGTATCGACCAGATAGCCCTCGCCATAAACGCGGACATTGCGGGCCTGCTCGTCGATGCCGGTATAGGAAGCGGTGCGGATGGCGATATGGTCGGTCTCGAGCCCGCAACGAGCCAGCCATTCCTGTACGGCGATGCCGACCGGCGCACCGCCGCGCCAGACGCCGACGATATGGGTTGGCCGATAGCCGCTGTCGAGGATCTGCCGCGCGAGGCGAAAGCTGTCCTCCAGCAAGGCATTGGCAGTGATGTAGTGCTTGGCATGGCTCATGGCCCAGTGCTTTGCCCGCTTTGGCGCCGCAGCTCAACCATTTGCGCGGGCGACAGCGCAGCCTAGTGTGCCGTGAGCACAATCGGGGGAAGATGATGCGTCACGACCACAGCCTGCCGGAAGGCCGGATCCATACAGTTTTCATCGACAGCGAGGCTGTGGCCTGCAACCGGCTCGGCGACCCGACCCGGCGCCGGGTCGATGTCTATGTGCCACATGGCCATGACGGTTCCGGCCTGCCCTTGCTGGTCGACCTGGCCGGCTTCACCGGCTCGGGCCTGGGCCATGTGAACTGGAAGAATTTTGGCGAGAACGTTCCCGAGCGCGCCGACCGGCTGATCGCCACCGGCGTCATGAAACCGGCCGTGATCGCCTTTCCCGACTGTTTCACCCGGCTTGGTGGCAACCAGTATGTCAACTCGCCGGCCATGGGGATGTGGGAGGATTTCCTGATCACCGAAATGCTGCCGGTGATCGAGGGCAAGTTCGGCTGTGGCGGGACCGGCAGGCGCGCCGTCTTCGGCAAGTCCTCCGGCGGTTATGGCGCCTTGATGCATGCGCTCAAGCATCCCGATGTCTGGGCCGGCGCGGTCTGTCATTCCGGCGATATGGGCTTCGAGCTGATGTTCGCCACGGATTTCGCCCTTGCCCTGCGCCAGATCAACAAGCATGGCGGCACGATCACCAGCTTCATGGAAGCCTTCGAGCGTGCGCTCAAGCCGGCCGGCGACGACATCCATACGCTGATGACGCTGGCCATGGCCGCGACCTACGATCCCGACCCCGACCCGGATGTGCTGATGGGCATCCGCCTGCCGGTGACAATGGATACGTGCGAACGCATTCCCGAGCGCTGGGCCGAATGGATGAAATTCGATCCGCTGGAACGGGTCGACAGCGAGGGCGAGGGGCTGAAACAGCTCAAGGCTCTGATGATCGATTGCGGCGACATCGACCAGTACAACCTGCTCTACGGCGCCCGCCGCATGACCCGCAAGCTGACCGACATGGGCATCAGGCACCGCTATGAGGAATTCCCCGACACCCATTCCTCGATCGACTACCGGATGGACGTCTCCCTGCCCTTCCTCGCGGCGGCGTTGAGCGACTGATCAGGCCTTCGCCTTTGCCTTGGGCGCTATGATTTCCGGCTTGTCGCCACCGACGGCTCGCGTGAATGCGGTCGCCACCAGGGCAATCAGCAGGCGGGCCAGGATGGTGAAGAAGAGCAGCACGATCTTGTCATCGGAGACGGCGAAGCGGACCCCGGCCCGCCAGCGCCCGCCGATCGGCAGATGGGCGATCTGGTCTTCGACCCAGTCGGCGGCATCGAGCAGGCTGTGCAAGACGCCCTCGGCGGTGATCGAGATCACGGCCAGCATGATGATCGCCACAATGAAGGACAGGAACAAGGTCGCGATCATCGAGGAAATCTGGCTGATCAGGCCCGGCTCCTTGACCTTGTAGCGGTCGCTGCCGCCGGTCAGGGCCGTAAAGCTTCCGCCCACGAGCGCCAGGAGGATGCGGGCGATGATGGTGAAGATCAGCAGGACAATCTTGTCATCGCTGGCAAAGATCCGGACGAAGTTGTTGTAGCGGTCTTCCAACGGGATGGAGGCGATCATGTCCTCGATCAGGTCGGCGCCGTCCTGCACCCAGCTCAGCCAGTCGGCGGCGTAATACCACAGCCCGACCAGCATGATCATGGCCATGATCATGGACACAAACAGCGTGGCGGAAATCTTCGAGAGACGCGCAAGCAACATGATCTTCCCCTTGCCGCCGGGACTGCCCGGCTGACCTGTCGGGCACTATAGCGGTTTCACGCCGCACCGTCGCGTCCGGACACGCACGGCGCGAAACCCTGTCGGGCACGGAGCGCGCGACGCGACCCGGACCCGACAGCATGATGCGTCAGTCAGCGACGATCTGGACGGTGATCGCCGCGCCGTCGGCCGACCAGCCATCGGTCACCCAGCTTTCGCCCGGTGCCAGGCTTTCATTCCACGGCCCGCAATTCTCGTCGGGTCCGGCCTGTGTGGTGACCTGGATGCAAAGCTGGTCCTCAAAGGTCCAGGTGCCGGCAATGCCCCGGCTGTCACTGTAGGTGCCATCGGCCTGGAACCAGGCATCGAAGGACTGCTCGCCCGCGATCACGCGCACGGCGTGCCCCATGGCATTCGACATGCCGTCTGCCAGCGCCGGAGCAGCCAGCATTGCAGCGGCCAGACCGGCCGCAATCAGATGTTTCATGGATCTCTCCCCGATAGGCGGACACACGGTCCGCAAGCGCCCCCTTGCGCGAAGGGAAGCTAGCAAAATCGCCTGAAGGGGGAAACCGGAATTCGGTCAGATATCGTCGACGGGCTCGGCTTCGGATTCGGTCGAGGGCACCTCGACGATCTGGACCCAGTACTCGCCAATGGAATTGACGACCCGCATCAGCCGATCCAGCGAGATCGGCTTGACGATGTAGGACGAGGCACCCAGCCCGTAGGAGGACAGGATATCATCCTCATCCTTGGACGTGGTGAGCACGATGACCGGGATGTGCCGCAACTCGGCGTCGGCCTTGATCTCCTCCAGCGCCTCGCGGCCATCCTTGAGCGGCATGTTGAGGTCGAGCAGGATGATGCCCGGAAAGGGCGTCCCGTCGAGATCGGAATACTGCCCGCGGCGCTTGAGATAATCGACCAGCTGTTCGCCATTCTCGAGGAAATCGAGCGGGTTGCGCAGTCGCACCTCCTCGCAGGCTTCCTTGAACAGCAGCCGATCATCCGGATCGTCGTCGACCATCAGGATGGTGAATAGCCGGTTTTCGTCGCTCATATTGACAGCCTCAACCCAGGTTAGAGCCTTGATTTGCGTTCGTCTTGTTACAAACTCGCCTTTTGGCGCGGCAAGATCAAGGTGAAGACCGCGCCAATACCCAAATCTCCGCGCGCGACCAGCTGTCCACCTTGTCTCTGCGCGATCTTTCGCGCTGTCGCGAGACCGATTCCGGTACCGGGATAGGCGTCGCGACCATGCAGGCGTTCAAAGGGCAGGAAGATGCGCTCGGCCTGGTTGTCGGCGAACCCGATACCATTGTCGGCAACGCGAATCCTTGCGCCACCATCAGCCGTCTGCTCCCCCTCGATCGAAACCACGAGCGGCCGGTCCGGCGCGGCATACTGGATGGCATTGGCCAGAAGGATTTCGAAAAGGATGCCGAACTGAACCCGGTCCGCCCGCACATCGGGCAAACTCCCGATGTCGACCCGCCCGCCGCAGGCCGCCAGGGCGTCTGCTGCAGCCGTGACGACATCGGCAATGACCATCTGCGCGGCGAACACGTCAGGCCGCGTATTGTCATCATTGACCCTTGACCAGATGGTCAGCTCGTCGAGCATGCCGCGCATGCGCTCTGCCGCATCGGACATGCGCTCGGCATAGCGCGCCAGCTGCGGGTCTGACGCGACCGCTCCGAGGCCGTCATTGAGACGTTCGCCGAACGTGATGATCTTGCGCAGCGGTTCACGCATGTCATGCCGGGCCGCAACGGCGAATATCTCGACATCCTCGACCCGGCGTCGCAGGGCATCCGCCTCCGCCCGGGTACGGGCCGCCAGGCGCAAGCCGTGCCCTGCCGACCAGGCCAGACCAATCAGGGCCACCGCGCCAAGCCCGATGAGCATGATTTCGGCAAGGCCCGGCAGGGGGCGCGACAGGAAAGGCAGAACGAGGAGCAGCCCGAGCACACCGACCGCTGCGCCGACAAGGATCGGCGCGAATCGATTCAGAGCTTGCCCAGCTTGCTTCATGCCTGTCTTTCACTCGCCGCGTACGGCATTTACATGACGCTGCCCTGCCGGATCGGCAGGAGCAGGGTAAAGACCGCGCCGGAATCCGGCTCGCCCCAGGCCGTCAACTCACCGGCGTGCCGCTCGGCAATCTTGCGGCAGGTCGCAAGCCCGACGCCGGTTCCATCAAACTCGTCGCGCCCGTGCAGACGCTCGAACATGCCGAAAATGCGCTCGGCATGGCGTGGTTCGAAGCCGACTCCGTTATCGGCGACCGCGATGCGCGCCATGGCGCCACTCTCACCGACCTCGACACTGCCCTCGATCGAGATCGAGGGCTGTACGCCCGGACGACGGAACTTCAGCGCGTTGGCCAGCAAGTTGAGGAATAGCTGGTGCATCTGGCCGGGGTCAGCCTCGATCGCCGGCAATTCACCGACCCTGATCTTGGCACCTTCGGCATTGATACGCGGCTCGAGGTCGGACAGGACGTCGGCCAAAACCGCCGACAAGTCGACGGGCAGGAAGCTGGTAGTCTTGGAATTGACCCGCGAATAGCTCAACAGGTCATCGATCAGACGCCGCATCCGGGTCGAGGCATCGACCATGCGTTCCAGGTAATGCCGGCCGGTATCGTCGAGCGCGTCATAGCATTTGTTATTGAGCCGCTCGCCAAACGCCTGGATCTTGCGCAGCGGCTCCTGCAGGTCATGCGAGGCGGCATAGGCGAACTCCTGCAACTCGGAGTTCGAGCGCTTGAGCTCCTGGGCATAACGGCGCAACGCCAATTCGTCGCGCTTGCGATTGGTGACGTCGCGGAAGGTGACAACCGCACCGACGGACTTGTCCTGCGGGTCAATCGGCGACGAGGCCGATTCGATCGGTATGGGCTGGCCATTCTTGGTCCAGAACACATCACCATCCGGCGACTCGGCTGGCTCGTCGGCGCAATGGATCGGACATTCCTCCCGCGGATAGATCGAGCCGTCGCGCCGCGAATGGTGCACGACGGAATGCATGTTCTTGCCGATCAGCTCATCCTCGCTATAGCCCAGCATCGCGCAGGCCCGCGGATTGATGAAAGTGACCACCCCGTCGCCATCAATGCCGTAAATTCCCTCGGCGGCGGTCATGAGGATCTGCGACAGTCGCTGGTTCGCCTCGTGCGTGGCTTGCGCCCGACGCCGGGTGATCGAGCGGTGCGCGCTGAACAGGACAGCCAGCAGGATGAAGGACAGCGCCATCGCCACGGCGAAGACGCGCAAGACGGCCCGGGCATTGTTGGCCCCGGCCATCGCCTCACCGAGCTCGACCTCGGTGATGATGCCGATATCGCGGGCCGGATCCCAGTCCCACGCGCCCATGACCAGCACGCCGCGCATGTCGCGATAACCTTGCAGGTTATAGCCCTGGCCCTCGTCAATCACGCCGCGCGCGGCTTCGGTCAGCGGCCATTCGGCATAGGGGCGCGAGGGAATGCCGCCCATCGTCACATCAACGCCGGGATCGCGCACCTCGACATGCAGGATCGAGGGATGGCCTTCGACCAACAGGTCAGCGGCAACGAGTTCCTCGCCATAGCGGGTCTCGGTCAGGAGCCGGCCTTCACGGTCAATCGCGAACGTCTCGCCTGACACACCGGTCCGTCCGACCCGGAACGTGGCCGTATATTCGGACAGCGGGTCAATCCGCAGGGCGAGGTAGCCGATGAGCGTGTCAGCCTCGCGAATGGTCGCGACGGCATACATCAGGATTTCTTCATCAATCCCGTCAATGCCGCTGGCATCGGTGGAGTCGACAAGATCGACAATATGCGGCCGGGTCAGCACCACCCCGGTCGAGGCGAGGCGTTCAGGATTTACCAGATCGAGGATCAGCGAGGGTCGGCCCAGATCATCATCGCGCATCGACGCCAGCGTGGTGCCGTTCGGCGCCAGCAGGACGAAGCCGCGATAGCCATACTCGGTCAGCCAGGGCCCCAGCGTCTCGCGCAGCCATTGCTGATCCGGCGATGATGCGAGCGCGGCCGGTACCGGCACGTCGACAAGGCCCTCTACGGCCGTGCGGAGACGCGTGTTTTCGGCCCAGACCCGGGCGTCATTCTCGCGCGATTGCGCCCACAGCTCGAAGCGCTGGCGGGTATTGCTGCGGACCGTTTCAAGCGTCCGCAAATTGGTCTCGCGGGCCGAGGACATCAACCGCCCCTCGCCGGCCATGACCGCCAGTGCAACAATGAAGATACAGGTTACGGCGACCAGTCCCGGCAAGACCTGGCCAACCCAGCCATCGGTATCCGTCAGTCGCTGAAGCGCCGATCTGGGCTCGTCAGCGTCTGCAGTCCGCAGATAGGTATCGCCGCTGGGCATCGTGGTCATTCGAATCGATCCCGATCCATCACCGCATCTGGAGCCATCCTAGTGATTTTGCCGCACTTGTCCCCACTTGAAGCCACATTCAGGCAAAATTGGGTCACCGCCTGTCAGCCCGGGTTCACACCGCCGCCCCTAATGTCGTCAGCGTGCGCCCCGCGGTGTACCGGACAGGCTGGCCCGACATCCCTCGCGTCAGGTGAGCCCGGTCCGGTACACCGCAACTTTCCGGGGCCTGCCCTACCAGACATCCGCAACCGGCGAGCGCCCGAGATACTCCCCGATCCGGGCCCGTGTCGCCGCCGTCGTTCCATCGGGAAGTTGCTCCGGGTCAAACCATCCGATCAGCTCGATTTCGCCTGCCGCACCGCGCTCGCACGGACTCCAGTCCTCCACCACACAGACCACGACATGATCGCCCCGGAACCTTCGGTGATTGGCATGAACGCCGTGGACCGGTGTCTCGCCACAGATTTCGACACCTGCCTCATCACGCAATTCGTGCGCCAGAGCATCACGCACGCTCTCGCCCTTTTCCACGCCGCCACCGGGCAGGTGCCAGCCACCGACATAGGTGTGGCGAACCAGTACGACATACCCATCCTCGCGCACGACGATGCCACGGACACCGAGCGTCGTACCGCGCGACAGGCGCCAAAAGACTTGCATGAAAGGCCGCAACAAGGGTTCGGTGCGCCGCCGCCAATTCATGCCGCATCACCCGCTAGCCAGTGCCGCGCCGGCAGGTTATGTACGGACGAATTGTTCGCCGTTTTGGGGATGTCTCTCATGTACGCTCTGATCGCTCTTGGCCTCGTGGCAGGCCTTTTCGGGCTTCTCAATCTCATCGAATACCGCCGTTTCGACTAGTCCGCGAACCGACAGGTCCGCCCCCAGATGGCCGCTCCCGCATATATCGCCCTGATTCTCGTCGGCATCGTCATCCTGCTGTTCGGCGGTGACCTGCTGGTGCGTGGCGGCGCCGCGCTGGCACGCCGGTGGCGCCTGCCGCCCCTGCTGGTCGGCCTGACCATCATTGCCTTCGGCACCTCGGCGCCGGAGCTGGTTGTCTCGATCCAGTCGGCCATGTCCGGTGCGCCCGGCCTCGCCTTGGGCAATATCGTCGGATCCAACACGGCCAATTTCCTCTTGATACTCGGCCTTCCCGCCGTTTTCGGGGCGATTGCCACGACGACACCGGGTCTGCGCCGCAATGCGATCTTTGCGCTTGGTGCCGCCGTCATTCTGATTGCGGTGAGCTGGGACCGCCTGATCTCGCCGGTCGAGAGCTATGTCCTGTTCGGCCTGATCATCGCCTATGTGGCATTGCTGGCCATCCTCGCCCGCGGCAAGAGCGATGACCCGACCATTGCCGAACTGACCGACCTCGAACACATGGACGGTCTGCCGAAATCCATGCCGACCATTCTCGGCTCACTGCTGATCGGCCTCGTCGGCCTGCCCATCGGGGCCCACATGATCGTCACCGGCGGCACCGCTGCAGCGTCTGATCTGGGTATTGACGAAGCCGTCATCGGCCTGACCGCCGTGGCGTTCGGAACATCACTTCCAGAGCTCGCGACCGTGGTCATGGCCTCGGTGCGCCGCCACGCGGAGCTGGCTATCGGCAATGTGCTGGGCTCCAACATCTTCAACGTCTTCGCGGTCGGCGGCGCCACCGGCCTGACCGCCGCTGCCATCGGTGTCGACCTGCCGGTTCCCGACTCCTTCTTCGGGCTCGACCTCTGGGTCATGCTCGGCGCGAGCGTCGTCATCGCCGGCGTCATTCTGGCGAAGCAGCCGATCAGCCGCATTCTCGGCGGTCTGCTCTTCCTGGCCTATGTCGGATACATCGCCGTCCTGGCCCGCGGCGTCATCGGCGGCTGATCCGGCCCGACATGACCCGGCGCGTCGGTTGACACCGCGCTGGTGCGACCTAGCCGAACACCCGGCGCAGGATATCCGTTGTGCGACTGACCGGATCACGGCGGATCGCGCGCTCCTCCTCACCGACATAGTGGAAGACCCCGGCCATGGCGCGGCGCGAGGCGTCGTCGGTGAGCTGGTCGCGCAGCGACTGGCCGCCCGAGCGCGCGCGCATCATCCGGCCCAGGAAACCGCCCTGGTTGTCGAGCCTGTCCTCGATCGGCCGCAGGGTGCGATAGGCGCCGGACGCTTCCAGTGTTCCGGCCATGCGCGGACGGATCAGGGCGAAGAGCTGGTCCGAGGTGCGCCGCTCCAGATAATCGGTCGCCGACCGGTCGCCGCCACGCACGATGCCGACGGCATCGTCCAGCGTGATCGAGCGTACGGCATCGACAAAGATCGTCTGGACCGCCGGCATGGCGGCTTCGGCCGAGCGGTTGAGCTGGCGCTCGAGATCATCGAGCTGGGCTGACAGGCCGACCCGGCGCAGCATGGACTGCACATCGCGGACCCGGGACGGCAGCGGAATCCGGACCTGCGGATCGCCATAGAACCCGTCTGTCCGCCCCAGCCGCGTGGTGGCAAGGCGCGCCGCCTGTCCCAGCGCCGAACGAATGCCCTCGCTCGCCTGGCGCTCGGACAGGCCGAGCTGAGAGGCGTCGGCCGGCGCGGCGGCAGCCAGGGCTGCGGCGCCAAGGCCGAGCATGACGGAACGACGATGCATGGATATCTCCGGACAGTGGCAAGTCAGGGGAATTGAGCACTCCGCTGTCCCGGCGACAAGTGCGCTTCACCTCGCTAAGGTGCCGCCGGACAGAAGCGGGGGAGTACCATGTCTGCACCAAGAACCGACCGACTGGTCTCGATCGATGCGCTGCGCGGCATCGCCGTGCTCGGCATCCTGATGATGAATGTGCAGGGCTTCGCGATGACGCCCATGGCCTATGACAACCCGACCATGCAGATTGAGGCTGACGCGGCTGGCATGTCGATCTGGGCGATCGCTCACACCTTCTTCGCCTACAAGTTCATCACCATCTTCTCGACCCTGTTCGGTGCCGGCATTGTGCTGATGGCTGGCGATGGTCCCGACAAGGGGCCCCACACGCGGCGCATGCTGTGGCTGCTCCTGATCGGCGCCGTGCATGCCTACATCTTCTGGTGGGGCGATATCCTGGTCCACTACGCCCTGCTCGGCCTGATCATTGTCGGGGCCAGGCGATGGTCAGTGCCACGCCTGGTGTTTACCGCCCTGCCCTTGCTGGCACTCGGCGCGCTGTTCTGGGTGGGCGGCAAATATATGGGTGCGGCCTTCTCGACCCCGGAAAGCGCTGCGCAGGAAGCCGAGATGATGGCCGGATTGATGACCGGCATGACCGACGCCTACCGGGCCGGCTTCCTCAACCATATTCCCTGGAATGCCGGCTTCGCCATATTCGGCCAGGTATTCAGCTTCCTGATGCTCGGACCACGCACGGCCGGCCTGATGCTGCTCGGCATGGCGCTCTACAAGAGCGGCTTCCTGTCGGCCAGCTGGAGTCATGCCCGCTATGCCATTCTCGCCGTCCTCGGCACCGGGCTCGGCTACTATCTCAGCAACGCCTCGACCGATGCCCTGATCGCCGGCGCGTTCGAGGCCGGGGCCCTGGCCGACGGCAATGCCTACATGTATGGCGGCAGCATCATCATGTCCTTCGGTTATGCCTCTGCGGTGATGCTGCTGTCGAAGATCGGTGTGTTCAGCCTGATCATCAAACTCTTCGCCGCGGCCGGGCGCATGGCCTTCACCAATTATCTCAGCCAGACGCTGATCATGACCTTCATCTTCGTTGGCGCACCGGGCCTCGGCCTGTTCGGCACGGTCGACCGGGTCGACCAGGCCAAGCTGGTCCTGATCGTCTGGGCCGTACAGCTGATCTGGTCGCCGATCTGGCTCCAC
Source organism: Maricaulis sp. (assembly GCF_015665295.1). Lineage (GTDB taxonomy): Bacteria > Pseudomonadota > Alphaproteobacteria > Caulobacterales > Maricaulaceae > Maricaulis. The sequence goes on along the minus strand of NZ_JADFAJ010000012.1, from coordinate 189,738 downwards.
TTCTTCCGCTTCGGCCCGCTGGAATGGGTCTGGCGCTCGCTGACCTATGGCAAGGCGCAGCCCATCCTGAAGGGGACGGCGGCACCGGGGTAACAGGCGCCGGGTCCGGGACGGCGACGCCCCTGCTCAAGCAGGACGATTGAGGCGGGGCGTCCACGCCTCGGGCAGATGACGGACAAAAGCCCGGCACAGGGACGATTCCGTTCGTGAGCCGGGCCAGACCGCGTGCCGGTCGATGGGTGGCACCTGCCTGCCAGGCGCGGCCTCCACCAGCGCGCCTGACTCCGGATGGCCTCGTCTAGAGCTTCATGTCAAAGACGAGGACCTCAGCCGAGCGGCCGTTGTCGATGACAATACGGTCTTCATTCGTGATCGCGGCCCCATCGCCGGCCCTGAGGTCTGCGTCATTGATTCGGACCTCGCCTCGGGCGATCTGGACCCAGGCAGCGCGGCCGTCGCGCAGCGGCAATTCCGCCCGCTCATCGCCGTCGAACAGCCCCGCATAGAGATCGACATCCTGATGCAGGGTCAGCGAACCGTCGCGGGCGTCGCGCGAGCCCACAAGGCGCAGCTGGCCACGCTTGCTGGCCTCATCGAACGCTTTTTGCTCATAGCTCGGCGCGATCCCGTCCGCATCCGGCAGGATCCAGATCTGCAGGAAGTGCACGCCCTCGGTTTTCGAGTGATTGAATTCGGAATGGCGGATGCCGGACCCGGCGCTCATGCGTTGGACATCGCCCGGACGGATCACCGAGCCGGTGCCGATCGAGTCGCGATGCTCGAGGGCGCCGTCCAGGACATAGGAGATGATCTCCATATTGGCGTGGCCATGGGTGGGAAATCCGGCCCCGCCGATCACCCTGTCCTCGTTGATCACCCGCAAGGGTCCGAAGCCCATGTGCGCGGGATCATGATACTGCCCGAATGAAAAGCTGTGCCTGGAGTCCAGCCAGCCGATCCTGCTGGGGCCGCGATCCTCTGAACGTCTGATGGTCAGCATGTCTGCCTCCTTGTCTGGAATATTGAGACAGATATGCGGGTTCCCCAGCCCCGCGTGTAGCCGACGGTCGGGCAAGTGAATTATTCCGCTCAGGCAATAAATAACGTCGTTGAAGTCGGTTTGGTCCAAAGCGGGAACCAATCAGCCCCGCCCTAAACCTTGCGACGGAACCGCGTCAGACCGACCGCGTCCGCATCCGCATAGGCATCCACCTTGCGCGTGGTGACCTGGGCGGCGGCGACGGTGCCGGGCTCCAGGGCGAGGTCGAGGACGACTCCACACAGGGTTTCCTGAAGGTCGAACTGGCGCGCTTCCAGGGCCTTGATGCCATGCAGGATATAGTCGTAATCGACCACGGTGGCGATATCGTCGGAGCCGCACCAGGCCTTGTTGACCAGGGTGACGACGTCGATCAGGACGCGTTGCTTGACGCCGCGCTCATAGGCGTGGATGCCGATCTCGACATCCAGCTTCACGCCCTCGAGCCGGTAGATGAAGACATCTTCACCCGAGGCATTGGCGAGGGCATTCTCGATCACCTGGTCCAGTCTCATGAGGCGTCATCCTCCGGCACGTCTGTTTCGGGAACTCCGGCTGCATACATGACGTCGCGATTGCGGGCGTCGAGATGCTGGCCACCATCAATGGTGATCGTCTCGCCTGTCATGGACGGGGTCGCAAGGATGAAGCGCACCGCGCGGATGATGTCGTCAGGCGTCGAGCCACCGCGCATCGGGTTCATGGCATGGGCCCGTTCGAACTCGGCCGCGCTCTGCCCACCGGATGGCAGGGTGATGCCCGGCGCGATCGCATTGACGCGCACCGCCGGCGCGAACGCCATCGCCATGGTCGTCGTGGCGCCCAGAAGCGCGTGCTTGGACAGGGTGTAGGCGAAGAAATCCGGATTGAGATTGAAGAGTTTCTGGTCGAGCAGATTGATCACACAGCCCGAGGCGCGCGCCGAGTGGTGCGTTGCCATCGCCTTGGCCAGCAGGACCGGCGCAGCCGTATTGATGCGCCAGTGATCGTCCAGCGATTGCGGGGTGACGTCCTCGGGCCGGTCCATCTGGAAAATGGAGGCGGAGTTGATCAAAACGTCGACACGTCCCACATCGGCCATGAAGGCCTCGACGGCGCCGGTGTCGGAAAGGTCGAAGCCGACCGCGCTGGCAGAGCCGCCAGCGTCACGGATTTGTGCGGCCACGGCCTGTGCCTCGGTCGCCGAAGCATTGTAGTGAACGATCACATGCCAGCCATCCTCACCGAGGGCGCTGGCGATTTTGGCACCCAGGCGCTTGCCGCCACCGGTTACGAGCGCAATCCTGTCCGACATGAATTCCGAAACTCCTCAATCCGAAGCGATCAATGACGCTTCCGCCGCGCCGGCGCAATCTCTGGCGGGCGCGAAACTCATCGCCGAATACGTCAGGAACCTGCCACCCAAGCCGGGCGTCTATCGCATGTTCGGCGAAGATGGGGCGGTGCTCTATGTCGGCAAGGCGCGGCATCTGAAGAACCGGGTCGCCAGTTACGCCAATGGCCGGGGCCATTCCAACCGCATCGCCATGATGATCGCGCTGACCCGCCGGATGGAATTCGTGGTCACCCAGACCGAGACCGAAGCCCTGCTGCTGGAAGCCAATCTGATCAAGTCGCTGAAGCCGCGCTTCAACATATTGCTGCGCGACGACAAGAGCTTCCCCTATATCCTCATCCGCAAGGATCACGTTGCGCCGCAGCTCACCAAGCATCGCGGATCGCGCAAGGTGAAGGGCGATTATTTCGGCCCCTTTGCCTCGGTGGGCGCGGTGAACCAGACCCTGAACACGCTGCAAAAGGCCTTCCTGGTCCGGACCTGCAGCGACAGTGTCTATGAGGCCCGCTCCCGGCCCTGCATGCTCTACCAGATCAAGCGCTGCGCCGGGCCCTGCGTCGATCTGATCGAGCCCGCTGCCTATGACACGCTGGTCTCCGAGGCGAGGGATTTCCTGCGCGGCCGTTCGAACGCCCTGCGCCGCGAGCTGCAGGACCGCATGGCCGAAGCGTCCGAGGCGATGGATTTCGAGGCCGCCGCCAAGCTGCGCGACCGGATCCGCGCCATCGCCGCCGTCACCACCGACCAGGGCATCAATCCGGACGGGGTCGAGGAAGCCGATGTCGTCGCCGTGCATAGCGATGGCGGCAAGTCCTGCGTTCAGGTCTTCTTCTTCAGAGCCGGGCAGAACTGGGGCAACCAGTCCTTCTTCCCGCGCCATGACAGCGAGGCCGAACCGGCCGAGGTGCTGGCCGCCTTCGTGGCGCAATTCTATGACGACAAGCCGGCCCCGGCCCTGATCCTCCTGTCGCACGAGATCGAGGAGGCCGAGCTGCTGGGTGAGGCGCTGAGCCTGCGCACCGAGCGCAAGGTCAGCCTGCACACGCCGCGGCGGGGGGAAAAGCGCAAGCTGGTCGAGCGCACCCTGACCAATGCCCGCGAGAGCCTCGCCCGCCGCCTGTCGGAAAGCGCCACCCAGACGCAATTGCTCAAGGGCGTGCAACGCATCTTCGACCTGCCCGACCTGCCCCAGCGCATCGAGGTCTATGACAACTCGCACATTCAGGGCACCAACGCGCTCGGCGCCATGATCGTCGCCGGGCCGGAAGGCTTCGAGAAAAACCATTATCGCCGCTTCAACATGAAGGGGGATGACGCCGCCACCAATGACGACTTTGCGATGATGAAGGCGATGCTGAAACGGCGTTTCTCGCGCCTTCTGAAAGAGCGCGAGGACGGCGCGCCCATGCCCGACCTGGTTCTGATCGATGGCGGCAAGGGGCAATTGTCCAGCGTGATGGAAATCGCGGAAGAGCTGGGCATCACCGCCGAGACCGGCATCACCATCGCGGCCATCGCCAAGGGTCCGGAGCGCGATGCCGGCCGCGAAGCCTTCTACCTGCCTGGCAAACCGCCCTTCAAGCTGCCGATGAAGGACCCGGTCCTCTATTACCTGCAACGCCTGCGCGATGAGGCTCACCGCTTTGCCATTGGCGGCCACCGGGCCAAGCGCAAGAAGCAGATGAGCGAGAACCCGCTGGACGGGATTGACGGTATCGGTCCCGCCCGCAAGAAAGCGCTGCTGGCCCATTTCGGCTCCGCCAAGGCCGTCCGCAATGCGGCGCTCGCCGATCTTGAAGCGGTTGACGGTATCTCCGGCGCCATGGCCCGGAAAATCCATGACTGGTTCCAGAAGTGACAGGGTCCCGACGATGAAAGCAGCCGCTGCCCTCCTCCGCCTCATCCTGTGCCTCGCCGGACCGGTCGCAATCTGGTTTTCCTGGCGCTGGACCGGATCGGCAGACAGTGCCGCCGCGTTTGACGGCTTCCTCGAAACCGCGCGCGCCCTGGCCGTTTTCGGCGCGACCGCCTTTGTGATCGCCAGCGTTGTTGCGCTGCTGCGCCTGACCGGCAACACGCCACTGGCCCGGCTGGCGCGGGCCTTACATGCCTGCGCCTGGCTGGTGCTCTATATCGCGATGATCGGCCCCGCCGCGCATATCCTGGCGCCAGTGCTGGCCATCCTGGCCAGCTCGGCCTACGACCTCGTCCGCCCATCGGACCGCGACGGGCTGTCGGATCACGCCTCGCCAGTCGCCGCCATCGGGCGGGCACTGGGCCTGATAGCCAGCGGCCTGCCCCTGCTCGCCGCCCCGCTGGGCTGGGTCGGCAGCGAGATCGCGCTGGCGGTCTGGATCCTGTTGCTATGGCTGGCCGCCGCCTTCCAGCTGCATCGTTTCCTGCCCCGCGCCATGACCGATTGAGACTTTTATGCGCCGGACAGGCTTGTATGATCCCGGCGTGGAATCGGGGGAGCAATGCGCCGTGTTCAAGAATTTTGTCCAGCTTGCCTTCACGATCACCATCGGCGCGGTCTGGATTTTTCTCGCCGGCGCGACGGCACCCGAAGGGACCTGCGACACCGCCGGCAACCTTGTGCACTGTGTCATCCTGGAAGTCAGCGCCGTGCCCAAACTGCTCACCATGCTGGGCATTTACGCCATGGCGGTACTGTTCTTCATCATCACCGCGCTTCGCCAGAACCGGCCTGTCGGCAAAGGCCGGCGCGGTCGTATCCGGCGCTATCGCCACGCCGAGGAATTCATGGTCGAAAAAGGCAGGCTCTCGCACGAGGCGCTGATCGAGTATCACCGCGAATACAAGTGGGAAGCCTATTCCGGTATCGCCCTGTCGGCCGCCATGGTGGTCGCGGCGCTCGTCATCCAGGGCGATGCGACCGGGGCCGCGCCGTTCGCTGATTCCGAGCTCGCCCTGTGGAATGCCGGGATCCTTGCGATTGCCGGCGCGATGATGGCCGCAGCCGAAATCGTCCACACCAATACGCTCTCGCCCATGGTGCCGATCCGCACCCGCCTGAAAGTCGTCGGGCGTTCCATCGTCGTCGCGGGAATGGGCGTTAGCCTGGCCGTCTCATCGGTCTTCGCCTTCATCGGCCTCGCCGCCCCCTTCATCGCGATCCTGGGAACATTGATCTTCTTCTTTCTCGGACTCTGGCTGCAATCGGCGCGCTCCATTCCGCGCGACGAAATGCTAGAGCAGTTCCAGCTTGATGAGGATGAATGGAATGAACTCGTCAAACGGGTCGACACCGGTAAGCGGGGTGACTGACGACGCCCTCGCCGGGGTCAAGGCCTTCCTCTTCGACCTTGACGGCACGGTGACGCATGACGGGCGCGTGCCCGCCGCCAGTCTCGCCGCCATGGAACGCCTGCAGGCGGCCGGGATCCTCACCCTCGCCGTGACCGGCCGCCCGGCCGGATGGTGCGACCTGATCGCGCGCTGGTGGCCGGTCGATGCCGTGATCGGCGAGAACGGCGCCTTCTGCTTCGCCCGCCGGGGCGATGGCCGGATCGCGCGGGACTGGTTCTGCGAAACATCAGACGAGGCCCGGACCCGCCTCGGCGAACTGGCCGAGAGCACGCTTGAGCTGGCCGACAATCTCGCCCCCGCCGCCGACAATGCCTGGCGCATCTGTGACATTGCGGTGGACTTTGCCGAGGACGTCACCGGCCCGACACTGGATGATGCCGAACGCGTGCGCGCCCGCTTCGCCGCGGCCGGTGCGGTCGCCAAGACCAGCTCGATCCACGTCAATGCCTGGTTCGGTGATCACGACAAGAAGACCACCGCCACACGGGTCCTGGCTGATCGTTTCTCCATCCCCGAGGCTGACCAGCCGGCGAGCGTCGCCTATATCGGCGATGCACCCAATGACGAGCCCATGTTCGCGGCCTTCCCGCTGAGCTTTGGCGTCGCCGGCGTGCGCCGCTTCCTGCCGCACATGACGGCCCGTCCGGCGGAAATCGCAACCGGTGAGGAAGCCGCCGGCTTTGCCGAGATTGCCGGTCGCCTGCTCGCAGCCCGAAAGGCCCGACCGGCATGATGACCTGGCCCAACCTGCTCACCGCGAGCCGTATCGCGATGGTGCCCCTGCTCTTCCTGGCGCTGGCCATGGAGGGGCAGACCGGTCTCCTTTTCGCCCTCGCCGTCGCCGTCACGGCAGAAATCACCGACATGGCCGACGGTTTCGTCGCCCGGCGCTTCAATCAGCAATCCGAGTTCGGCGCCCAGTTCGATCCACTCGCCGACAGCCTCTACCGGATCGGCGCCTTCACCGCCCTCGCCGCCGCCGGACTGATCCCGGTCTGGACCGTGATTGTCTTTGCCTGGCGCGATGTGCTGGTGAGCTATGCGCGGCTGATGATGCAGTCGAAGGGGCGCGCAGTCGGGGCGCGTTTGTCAGGCAAGTTGAAGGCGATCGTGCAAGGCATCGCCATCATCGCGCTGCTGTCGGTTCCGCTGCTGCCGGCTTCCTTGATCGATGCGGACCTTGCGACCGGCCTCGCCCAGACCTGCTTCTGGATTGCCGTTGCAGTCACAGCCTGGTCTTGCGTCGACTATCTGCTGGCCGGCTTGAAACCCGCTGACGGCAAGGGCTGATTGCGGCATGTCTTATCCGCCTGAAGCGCTCGAAATCCTTCATCACCGTTCGCTGAACTCGCCCGCCGCCTTCGAGCGCGGCGTTTCCCTCGCCGCGCGCCTGCCCGAGGCGCGCCATGCCCATGAGGCGGATATCTGCTGGGTGGCCGAAGGCGATGGCCCGCCGCTGCTCTATACGCGCCATCCGCACATGATGTTCGACCGCCTCGGTCGCCGCGCCGTCGAGGCCGGTTGCCGGGACGGCCGACTGTGGCGCCTGGATGATGCGCTGGCGGCGGCACGCGGCCATTCCGTGGTTCTGGAAATGAAAATCGGCAAGGGCGACCGCAAGGCGGCCCTGGCCGAACTGGTCCGCCTCGCCGGGCAGCATGATGCGCCCGTGCTGATCGACGCTTTCTCGCTCGACCTGCTGGAGATTGTCAGGTCGCTGTCGCCGGATGCCCGGCTGAGCGTGCATACCGGTCTCTACGCGCCCGACAAGACGACCATCACGGCACCCGGCTGGCCGCTTGTGACAAGCGTTCCCAGCGCCCGACTGCCGGTCAATGTCATCTCGCTGCGGCTCTATGGCGGCTGGCATCGCATGTGGCCGCAGCTTGAAGCCGTGCAGGCCGCCGGGCTGACCCCGCACATGTCGCGCCTGTTGACCCCGGACGAGCTGGTCGAGGGCGCCCGGGCGCCGCTGGCCGCAATTTATGCCGACCCGGAACCCTATGAGGCCGGGCTCGACGCCCTGCGCGCCGCCTGCGCCGAGCGGCTGCAGCCGGCGGCGACCTCCGACAAAGCACCTTGAGCGGCCCGGCGCCTCGCGTCATGATCACGGCTCGCAATTGAGCAGGACGATATGGCCCAAACGCAAGGCGATGACGCGCACATCCTCGTCGTCGATGATGACGACCGTATCCGCAACCTGCTCAAACGCTTCCTGCAGGAACGCGGCTATCGCGTCTCGACTGCGCCGAATGCCGACAAGGCCCTGTCGACACTCAACGCCCTCGCCTTCGACCTGCTGGTGCTGGACGTGATGATGCCCGGCATGAACGGATTCGAGCTGACCGAGGCCGTGCGCAAGCGCGGCGACACGCCGATCCTCCTGCTGACGGCTCGCGGCGACGCCGAGGACCGCATCAAGGGCCTGTCGCTGGGCGCCGATGATTACCTGCCCAAGCCTTTCGAGCCGGAAGAACTCGTCCTGCGGATCAACGCCATCCTGCGGCGTGCCAAGCCGGCCCAGGCGGCGATCCAGCGGGTCAGCTTCGGCGACTGGAGCTTTGACATTCCCCGCGAAAGCCTGACGCAGGACGGCGCGCCTGTGCGTCTCACCGGCGGCGAGGCGGCCCTGCTGGCTGCACTGGCGGCCTCGGCCGGCCAGACCGTGTCGCGCCTCACCCTGTCGGAACGCACCGGCGGCGGCGAGCGCGCCGTCGATGTCCAGGTCACGCGCCTGCGCCGCAAGCTGGAGAGCGATCCCAAGGAGCCCATGCACTTGCAGACCGTGCGCGGCGAAGGCTATCGCCTGCTCGCCGATCCGGTTTTCGAGGACTGATCCGGCGTGTCGATCCTCAAACGCTTCATGCCGAAGGGCCTGTTCGGGCGGACGCTGCTGATCATCGTCCTGCCGGTCGGGCTGATGCAGGTCGCGGTCGCCTGGTCTTTCTTCGAGGAGCACTGGGAGACGGTGACCAGCCGCCTGTCCGAGGGCGTGGCCGGCGAGATCGCCATGGCGACGCGGCTCTATGAGGAGGAAGGCGGCGAGACACCGGCCTTCCAGCGCCATATCGAGACCGCGCTGGGCACCACACGCCTGTCAATCGACTTCCGGCCCGACGACACTTTGCCGACTTCGCGCCGCTCCTCTTTCTTTCGCACGCTCGACATCACCCTGCGCGAAGCCCTGTCGCAACAGCTCGACAATCCGGTCTGGTTCGATACCACCCGCTATCCCAGCTATGTCGATGTCCGGGTCCAGGTCGAGGGCGGGGTCTTGCGCTTCATCACGCCGCGCGACCGGGTCTTTGCGACGACCGGGCATATCTTCCTCTTGTGGATCATCGGGGCGACGACGCTTCTGACCGCCGTCTCGGTCGTCTTCATCCGCAACCAGGTCAAGCCGATCCGGCGTCTCGCCGATGCCGCCGAGCAATTCGGTCGCGGCCAGGACGTCGCCCATTTCCGTCCTGCCGGGGCAACCGAAGTCCGCCAGGCCGCGCATGCCTTCCTTGAGATGCGGGCCCGCATCAAGCGCCATCTCGAACAGCGCACCGCCCTCCTGGCCGGCGTCAGTCATGACCTGCGCACGCCACTGACCCGGCTCAAGCTGCAGCTCGCTTTGATGCCGCAGAGCGAGGAAACCGCCGATGCCCGGCGTGATCTCGACGAGATGGAAAGCATGCTGGATGAATATCTCGACTTTGCCCGCGGCGAGGCGAGCGAGGAAACCGAGCGCTGTGATCTCGTCGCCCTGACCCGCGAAGCCGTCGACAGTGCCCGCCGTGATGGCGGTGATATCCGTTTTGACGACACGGACAGCCTCGACGCCGAAGTCCGCCCCGGCGCCATGCGCCGTGCCCTCGCCAATCTGATCGGCAATGCCCAGAGCTTCGGTGATGTCGTCGCGGTGACGGTTGCCAAGGCGGGCTCACGGGTCGAGATCCGCGTCGAGGATGACGGGCCGGGCATTCCCGAAGACCAGTATGATGACGCGCTGAAACCCTTCAACCGCCTCGATGAAAGCCGCAATCAGAACCGCAAGGGCGTCGGCCTCGGCCTCGCCATCGCCCGCGACGTGGCGCGCAATCATGGCGGCGATATCCGCCTGGGCCGGTCAGAGCTGGGCGGGTTGATGGCGGTGATCAGCTTGCCGCAGTGAGGGGCTTCCTGCCTGCAAACTCCGCCAGATCTCTCCTTGGATCTCTTGTCTGCCAGCAGGCCCTTACACAAAGCTCCACAGGTCCTCGCCCTTGATGGGCGAGGTGGATCGGCGCGCAGCGACGAGACGGAGTGGGTGATCGGCGGTGGGTGCATGAACGCGACGCGTCTCACCCCTTCCGGCCCTTCGGGCCACCTTCCCCATCAAGGGGAAGGTCCTCATTGTTTTGGCTCAACGAGGGAGCGTATGCCGTCGAGAACTGCATCGATATCGTCATCGACCTCATGGTTCCACGCGCGGAAGACCTGGAAGCCCTGCTCGCGCAACGAGGCATCCCGACACGCATCCCGAGCGGCATGATCGTCACTGGTGTGCTGACCACCATCGAGTTCGACAACGATTTTCGGTCGGAAGCAGGCAAAATCGACGATATAGGGGCCCAGCACCACCTGGCGCCGAAACTTGAACCCGTCGGCGCGCCAATCACGAAGACAGGCCCAGACCCGCACCTCGTGCGGGGTCATGTTCTGCCGCAGCCATCGTGCGCGCTGGGCGAGTTCGCTGCTCATGCCGGGCATCGAAACACATAAGCCGTTCGCTTGCCTGTGACGACGCTCTCACCGCAGGTCCTCGCCCAGACAAGGCGAGGTGGATCGGCGCGCAGCGACGAGACGGAGTGGGTGATCGGCGGTGGGTGCATGAACGCGACGCGTCTCACCCCTTCCGGCCCTTCGGGCCACCTTCCCCATCAAGGGGAAGGACCTTCAAATTCCCGCTCATTTTTCCCGGAGGCGCGCAGCGTCATCCGGGAAAAATGGGGTTGGGTTTGAGGGGCAAGCCCGGAAGAGAGCCTAGCGCTTGCCGGGTTCCTGGCCCATCTGCCTTGACCGGCGTTCGGCAGCGGCGACGGCCTGGCGGACCAGTTCGGGCAGTCCGCCTCCGGCGCCCATGAGCACGTCAACGGCGGCCTGGGTGGTGCCACCCGGCGACGTGACCGAACGGCGCAGTTCCTGGGGGGTCTTGCCGGACTTGGCCAGAAGCGCCCCGGCGCCAATGATGGTTTCGCGGGCCAGCTTGTCGGCGAGGTCGCGCGGCAGGCCTTCGGCGAAGGCGGCACCGGCGAGGGCTTCGGCGAGCAGGAAGACATAGGCCGGGCCGGATCCGGAGACAGCCGTCACGGCCCCGATCATGCGCTCGTCAGCCACCCATTCGACGCTTCCGGCAGACTTGAGCAGTCGGGTGACGGTCTTTTGCAGCGCTTCGCCGCCTTCATTGGCGACGCAGACGGTAACGCCAGCGCCAACGGCGACGGCGGTGTTGGGCATGGCACGGATGATCGCACGGTCACCCAGAGCCATGGCCATGCGGTTGATGGTCACGCCCGCCATGATCGAGATGATGCCGGTCCTGTCAGGGAGTAGACCGGCGATGGCTGCACCGGCCTGTTCGAAGATCTGCGGCTTGACCGCAAACACGACCAGTTCAAGCGCCGCCGCGGCCTCGGCCGTCAGCTCGGGCAGGACCGTGACACCGGACTGGGCGGCCAGGTCCTGGACCACATCGCCCGGCGCCGGGTCGATAACGACCAGCTCGCTGGCCGCAAGCCCGCCACGTTTCGTGCGCAACCAGCCCGCCGCCAGGGCGCCGCCCATATTGCCGCCCCCGATGAGGGCAATCCGATACGATTGTGTCATGGCCGGTGTCAGGCCTCGCCCGCAGTTTCAAACATCGCAGCCGCTGCCGCTTCCTCGACGCCCTTGCCACCCCAGACAAGAAAGTGGAAGGCCGGATAGAAACGTTCACCGGCTTCGCGCGCCGCCGAGATCATCGCCGCCGCCTGGGACGGGGACACCGCTTCCCCATTGGGCAGGGACAGGGCATGGCGATAGACGATCGAGCCATCCTCGGCCCAGATGTCGAAATGGCCGAGCCAGAGCTTTTCATTGATGCGGGCGACCAGTTCGCAGACATCGCGGAAACGATTGGCCGGGACTTTCAGATCAAGGCTGCCGCAAATGTGCAGCGCCTCGAGATCGGGCCGCCAGGCGAACCAGATCTGGTGATCGCGCCAGGCACCGGTCGCGGTCAGGTGGATCTCACCATTCTCGTCACGGTCATAGGGGTATTGCTCGGCGATGACCGCCTGTTCGACCGCGTCGAGCGGGTCGGTCACAGTCGGTGAAAATTCGTCTGACAGCAGGTCCATCAATATGGCTCCATCGTCTGCGCGGCGACTCACACCGTCCTTCGACGGTATGTCCGCGCCGCGTCAGGCGCAATAAAAAGCGCGTCGTGCGCGTGATTTCAGGATTTGGCCTTGGGCGTCCTGGTCTTGCTCGCGCCAGCCTTGCTGGCAGCCTTCGGCTGTGCAGCCGCTGCCTTCGCCCGGCTCGTCGGTTTCGGCTTGGCGGCCGCAGCTTCCAGCGCCTCAAGACGGCGGGTCAGCGACGCGACCTCGTCCTGCGAGGCGTCGAGCGCGGCCTTGACCGCGTCGAATTCCTCGCGCGTCACCAGGTCCATCTCGGCGACCATGCGGTCGGCCCGGGCGCGAAACACGGAACGCGCCTCTTCGCCCATCGCCTGCGCCGCGCCGAAGGCGTCGGTCATGAGATCAGCAAAATCATTCAGAAGCGGGTTGCGCGTTTGCATCAAAGAAAGCCATTAGTGGGTTCAACACCGCCTATATGCGGCTCCGGCCCGAAAAGCGCAACGCGCTGTTCCGTCACAGCTGCACCTCGCCGAGCAATGAACCGAGTATATCATGGAATACTGTCCGCCAAGTTTTGACCTGATCGACCCCATCCTGTTCACGATCGGTCCGTTCGACCTGTTCGGCATGGAATTGCGCTTCGACCTGCGCTGGTACGCCCTGGCCTATATCGCCGGGCTGATGCTGGGCTGGCGCTACATGATCGCCCTGGCCCGCCGCCCCGGGCTGTGGAACCCGGCCGGCACCAAGAAGCCGAAGGCACCCTTCACCGAACCCCAGGTCGACGATCTGCTGCTGTGGGCCACGCTCGGCGTGATCGGCGGCGGACGACTCGGCTTCGTGATCTTCTACATGCCCGACATGATCTGGACCCGGCCGCAGGACATCGTCCTGGGCATCACCGATGGCGGCATGTCCTTCCATGGCGGGTTGATCGGCGTCTCGCTGGCGCTGTGGTGGTTTGCCCGCGGGCAGAAGCTGGACCTGCTGCGGATCGGTGATGCCGCCGCCGTGGTCACACCGATCGGCCTGCTGTTTGGCCGCCTGGCCAATTTCATCAATGGCGAGCTCTGGGGCCGTCCGACCGATGTGCCCTGGGCCATGCGCTTTGCCCACGACCCGGAGTGCGCCCTGCGTCACCCCAGCCAGCTTTACGAAGCCGCACTCGAAGGCGTCGCCCTGTTCGCCATCATCAATATCGCGACCTGGAAATTCCGCTCGCTGGAGAAACCCGGCCTCAATGCCGGCCTCTTCCTCCTGTTCTACGGCCTGTTCAGGACCTCGCTGGAACAGGTTCGCGAGCCGGATCTCTACATGCCGGAAGCCCTGCGCGGCTACATCACCATGGGCATGATCCTGTCGATCCCCATGATCATCGCCGGCGCCTGGCTGATCCATCGCGCCCTGAAAGCGGACGCGCCTGCCAAACCATGATTGCCGACACGCTCCGCGACCGGATCCGTACTGGCGGGCCGATCTCGATCGCCGCCTTCATGACCGAGGCGCTGTTCGATCCAAGGCACGGTTTCTATGCCACGAAGGACCCGATCGGGGCCGGGGCGGATTTCATCACCGCCCCGGAAATCAGCCAGATGTTCGGCGAGCTGATCGGGCTGGTCGCGGCCCAGACCTGGCTCGACATGGGCCGGCCGGCCGGCCTGAAGCTGATCGAATTGGGCCCGGGCCGCGGCACCATGATGTCCGACGCGCTGCGCGCAGCGCGGACCGTGCCCGGCTTCATGGACGCCGCCGAAATCGTGCTGATCGAAGCCAGCGCCGCGCTCAAGGCCGTTCAGGCGCAGACCCTGGGACCGACCGGGGCACAGATCCGCTGGGTCGACCGGCTGGAAGCCGTGGCACCGGGCCCCTCCATCATACTGGCAAACGAATTCCTCGATTGCCTGCCGGTCCGCCAGGCCGTCCGACACAAGGGTCAGTGGCATGAGCGCCTGGTCGGGCTCGATCCGAAAGACGAGGCCGGCCAGACCTTTGCCTTCGTGCTCGGTCCGCCGCTCGCGAGCGAGACCGACCTCATCCCGCCGCGCCTGCGAGAGGCCGCAGATGGCGCCCTCGTCGAGCTGCGCCCGGGCGACCGCCAGGTCATCGACCAGCTGGCCGCCCGTTTTGCCGACCAGCCCGGCCGCGCCCTCTTCATCGACTACGGACCGGCGCACAGCGAAGTCGGTGACACGCTGCAGGCGATCCGTGCTCATAAGAAACAACCGCCGCTCGAAGCGCCCGGCACGGCCGACCTGACCGCGCGCGTCGACTTCGAATCCCTCATGCAGGCCGGGCGTTCCGCCGGTCTGACCTGTTACGGGCCGGAACCGCAAGGCGCTTGGCTGGCGGGTCTCGGCATCGAAGCCCGCGCTGCCGCGCTGAGCCAGTCGCAGCCCGGCAAGCGTTCTGAAATTGCCCGTCAAATCTGGCGCTTGACCGATCCAGAACAGATGGGCGAGCTATTCAAACTGGTCTGTCTGGACAGTGCCGATATGCCACCGCCTCCAGGATTTTCCGCAGGCTGATCATTTCAGCTTCAATCCCCGGCGCGCCTCTGTTAAGCAGCCCGCGGTTTCTTGAGACTCGGGGGTCGAAACAATGAAGCTGATGTCAGGCACTGCCAATGCGGAGCTGTCCCGGTCCATCGCGGACTATCTGGACGCGCCGTTGACGGCTACCGAGATCGAACGCTTCGCCGATGGCGAAATCTTCGTACGGATCGACGAGAATGTCCGCGGCGAGGATGTGTTCGTCCTTCAGACGACCTCCTCACCGGCCAATGACCACCTGATGGAATTGCTGATCTGCATCGACGCGCTGGTGCGTGCCAGCGCGCGGCGGATCACCGCAGTCATCCCCTATTTCGGCTACGCCCGCCAGGATCGCAAGACCGGCGGCCGGACCCCGATCTCGGCCAAGCTGGTTGCCAATCTGATCGCCAAGGCCGGTGCCGACCGCGTTCTCACCGTCGATCTGCATGCCGGCCAGATCCAGGGCTTCTTCGACATCCCGACCGACAATCTCTTCGCCACCAAGGTGATGGAGGCGGATATCCGCCGCAATTACCAGACCGACAATTTGCTGATCGTGTCGCCAGATGTTGGCGGCGTGGTCCGCGCCCGGGCCCTGGCCAAGCTGCTCGATGCCGAGATCGCGATCGTCGACAAGCGCCGCCCGAAGGCCGGTGTCGCCGAGGTGATGAATATCATCGGGGAAGTCGAAGGCCGTCGCTGCATCCTGTTCGACGACATGTGCGACAGTGGCGGCACCCTGGTGAATGCCGCCGACGCGCTGCTGGAAAAGGGCGCGGTCGAGGTTTCGGCCTATGTCACGCACGGCGTGCTGTCGAATGACGCCCAGGGCCGTATCGCCAAGTCGTCGCTGCGCGAGCTGGTCGTCACCGACTCGATCGTGCCGCCGCCCGGATCGACGGTCACCGACAAGGTCCGCCGCCTTTCGGTCGCGCCTCTGCTCGCCGAAGCGATCCGCCGTATCGCCAATGACGAGTCGGTGTCCAAGCTGTTCGACTAGCGTGGACGTGGCCGCCCGGCCACAGACGGGGGCAAGTCCGCTGACTCTTCCCGTGCAGCGCTGTTGCGCGGACGGTTTGGATCAGCTATAGCCCGCCGCTCGAAATAATACTGTGGCGTAAAGCCTGGATAGATCGCCGCCCGCCGGGGCCAAACCGGCTGGAGGCGGCGTTTGCATTTAAGGATCTGGACCGATGAGCTCCAACATCGTTCTCACCGTTGACGTTCGTGAAGGCACTGGCAAGGGCGCGGCTCGCGCTGCCCGCCGCGAAGACCTGGTCCCGGGCGTCGTCTATGGCGGCAAGCTCCCCCCGGTTTCGGTCAACCTGCGCGGTAACGAAATCCGCAAGGCCCTGCTGGGCGGCAACTTCCTGTCGCACATGATCGAGCTCGATCATGAAGGCAAGCGCCAGACCGTCATCGCCCGCGACATCGATTTCCATCCGGTGTCGGACAAGGCCATGCATATCGACCTGTTCCGCGTCGACGAAGACACCAAGATCAAGGTCAATGTCGTGGTTCACTTCACCAATGAAGCGGCCTGCCCGGCCCTGAAGCGCGGCGGCGTCCTCAATATCGTGCGCCACGATGTCGAGCTGCTCTGCCCGGCCGGCTCCATTCCGGAATCGGTTGAAGTCGACCTGTCCGGCCTCGACATTGGCGATTCGGTCCACATTTCGGCCGTCGTTCTGCCGAAGGGCGTGAAGCCGACCATCACGGATCGTGACTTCACGATCGCCACCCTGCAGGGTTCGCGCGCTGTCCTCACTGACGCCGAAGAAGAGACCGATGGCACCCCGGCCGAGCCGGAAGCCATCAAGCAGAAGGGCGACGAGGGCTAGTCCTGACTGCCTTTCAGCACTGGAATTGAGATCAGCGAAGCCACACCATGGCTTCGCTGATTTCGTATCCGGCACATGTTTACCGGCATCCGCCCTGGGGAGACCGCGCAATGAAGATCCTGGCCGGCCTCGGAAACTACGAGCCGAAATACCTGCGCAACCGCCACAATGTCGGTTTCATGGCGATGGACATCATCGCCCACGCCTGGAGCGCCGGCCCCTGGCGCAAGCGCTTCCAGGGCCTGGCGACCGAGCTGGTCATCGGGTCAGAAAAACTGCTCCTGCTCAAGCCCCAGACCTTTTACAACAATGCCGGCCATTCGGTGGGGGCTGCGGCGGCCTTTTACCGGGTCAAGCCGGAGGACATCATCGTCTTCCACGACGAGCTCGACCTGGCACCCGGCAAGTTCCGCATGAAGCTGGGCGGTGGCGCGGCCGGCAATAACGGCATCAAGTCGATCACCAGCCAGCTCGGCCCTGACTTCCGCCGCGCCCGCATCGGCATCGGCCATCCCGGCGACCGCAATCGCGTCACCGGCTATGTGCTCTCCGATTTCGCGAAGGCCGAGGAGGACTGGCTGATCGACCTGCTGGATGCCATCGCCGGGAGCCTCGACCTGCTGGCTGCCGGAGATTACGACGCCTTCCAGACGCGCGTGACGCACAAGGCGCCGGCACCGGACGTGGTGAAGCGCGGCGGGCCGGACAACGAGGATTGAGGCGAGGGTCAGGATCCTGCCTCCCCGCAAGCGGGGGCAGAAAGACCTGCCACTGACTCCACAGTCGACCCCGCGCTGCATTCTTCTTATAAGGCGCGCTCGAACCAGTGAGGATATTTCGCCATGGGATTCAAATGCGGCATCGTCGGGCTTCCGAACGTCGGCAAGTCGACCCTGTTCAACGCCCTCACCCAGACCGCGGCAGCCCAGGCGGCGAACTATCCCTTCTGCACGATCGAACCGAATGTCGGTGATGTCGCCGTGCCCGAACCGCGCCTCGCCAAGCTGGCCGAGATCGCCGGCTCGAAGGAAATCCTGCCGGCGCGGATGAATTTCGTCGACATTGCCGGCCTCGTCGAAGGCGCCTCCAAGGGCGAAGGCCTGGGCAATCAATTCCTCGCCACCATCCGCGAGACCGACGCGATTGCCTATGTGCTGCGCTGTTTCGACGATGACGACATCACGCATGTGAACAACAGGATCGACCCGCTCGCCGACCTCGAAACCGTCGAGACCGAGCTGATGCTGGCTGACCTGGAAAGCCTGGAAAAGCGCAAGTCCGGCCTCGAGAAGAAGGCCAAGTCCGGTGACAAGGAGGCCAAGGCCACCCTCGTCCTGATCGACATTGCCCTGGAACAGCTCAATGAAGGCAAGCCGGCGCGGTTCGCTGACGTGCCCAAGGACGAGCGCAAGGCCTGGCGCGGCCTGCAGCTATTGACCACCAAGCCGGTCCTGTTCATCGCCAATGTCGATGAAGGCAGTGCCAGCACGGGCAATGCCTATTCCGAGATCGTGATGAAGCGGGCCGCCGAGGAAGGCGCCCAGGCTGTGGTGATCTCGGCCAAGATCGAGAGTGAACTCGCCTTGCTCGAAAACGAGGAGCGCGATGAATACATGGAGGCGATCGGCCTGACCGAGCCCGGCCTGGATCGCCTGATCCACACCGGCTATTCGCTGCTGGGCCTGCAGACCTATTTCACGGCCGGCCCGAAAGAGGCCCGCGCCTGGACCATCCGCGAGGGCTGGACCGCGCCGCAGGCCGCCGGCGTCATCCATGGCGACTTCGAGAAGGGCTTCATCCGCGCCGAAACCATCGCCTATGACGATTACATCGCCTGTGGTGGTGAAAGCGCCGCCAAGGAAGCCGGCAAGATGCGCGCCGAGGGCAAGGACTACATCGTCAAGGACGGCGATGTGCTTCACTTCCGCTTCAACGTTTAGGTCCAACAGCTCCTCGCCCAGGCAAGGCGAGGTGGCTGGACGCTTGGCGGCCAGACGGAGCGGGTGATCGGAGGTTGCTGCCGGAAGGCTGGCGCGTGTCACCCCCGGTCGGCCCTTCGGGCCACCTTCCCCGTCCAGGGGAAGGAGCTGCATCCCGCCCCCTGCGCCATCCCGCCACATGGCACTGTGACAGGACGCGTCCTACATCGGCGACATGCCCTCTCCCAACCACGTTCGCGTCACTGAAGCCCGCCTCGCTGCCCGCAAGGAAGCGGCGGAGATGGGCATTACGGCCGAGCAGATCTCCGACCTCGTGGAGACCTTTTACGGCCATGTCCGCCAGGACGATTTGCTCGGCCCGGTCTTCGCCCGCGCCATTCCCGGCGACTGGGGACCACACCTGGCGACGATGAAGGCCTTCTGGTCGGCGATTGTCTTTCATGATGGCGGCTATGCGGGTCGGCCGATGCCGGCTCATATGAAACTCAAACCGCAGATATCACCCGAGCATTTCGGTCGCTGGCTGGCCCTGTTCGAGCGGACGCTCGATGAAATCGGCGCGACTCCGGCTGCCAGGGCAGGCTTTCTGGAGCGTGCCAGCCGGATCGCAACCTCATTCCAGGCCCATCTTTTCTACGATCCGTACGACAACGCCTGACCCGCAATGCATCCAAAGGCTTGCCACCAGCGGCCTGACGACGCATTTGAGACATCCGGCATGGGTCCATGCCGTCTCCCGGAGCAGGTCATGACCAAACCTCAACAGGCGACCGGCGAAGCCTTGCCGATGTCGCTCACGGAACTCGTGGCACTGCTCGTCGCCATGACAGCCGTGGTGGCGCTGGCCATCGACATGATGCTGCCGGCACTCGACAACATCGCCGGGGATCTCGGCGTGCTGGCCGAAAATGACCAGCAATACGTCATCGCCATCTACCTGGCCGGTTTCGGGGCCGCACAACTGATCTACGGCCCGCTTGCGGACCGCTTCGGGCGCAAGATCGTGATCCAGTGTGCGCTGGCTTTCTTCATCCTGACCAGTCTGATCTGTACGCTGACACCGACCTTCGAGCTCCTGCTGGTTGCCCGTTTTTTCCAGGGCGCCGCCGCGGCCGCCTGCCGCGTGATCGCCACGGCGATAGCCCGCGACCTGACCTCGGGCCGGCGCATGGCGGAGGTCATGTCGATGGTCATGACCGCCTTCATGGCGGTTCCGGTGCTGGCGCCGATGTTCGGCCAGCTCATCCTGACCGTGGCGCCCTGGCGCTGGATTTTCGCCTTCCTGATGACGTTCGGGCTTGGCCTGATGGTCTGGCTGCAACTTCGCCTGCCGGAGACACTGCATCCGGAATTCCGGGTCCCGCTGCGCGTCAAACCGCTTCTGGCCGCCTTCCGCGAGACGGTCAGTCACCGGTTGATGCTGGGCTATACGCTGGCGGGCGCGCCCTTCTTCGGCGGGCTTTATGGCTTCCTGGGCAGTTCGCAGCAGATTTTCGTCGGGCATTTCGGCCTGTCCGATGACGCCTTCCCGTTCGCCTTTGCAGCGATCGCCGGTGGCATCGGCCTGTCGAGCTATGCCAACTCAAAGCTGGTGATGCGGCTCGGACAACGGCGCCTCTCGCACAGCGCACTGATCGCCTTCACCCTCATCTCCACCATTCACGCCCTTGTACTGGCGAGCGGAGTCGACAATTTCCCGCTCTTCCTGGCTTTGCTGGCGGCGGCGATGGCTTTCCTCGGCCTGATTGCAGCCAATTTCTCGGCCCTCGCACTGGAACCGGTCGGCCATATCGCGGGCACCGCCTCGGCGGTCTACGGCTTCGTCACCGGCGTCATCGGGGCGGCAATCGGCTCCTATGTCGGCCAGCTCTATGACGGAACCGCGACGCCGCTGATCATCAGCCAGGCCCTGATGGCGGGTACGGCGCTCACCATTGTCTTCGTGACCGAGCGCGGCAAGCTGTTCCAGGTCGGTGACGACTAGACCGCCGCCTTGAAGGCGGCGCCCGTCCCTACTGGCCTCGCGTCACAATCCACCCCATCATGCGGCCAAAGCCACAAGCAGGAGGGGGCACGGTTGGCCTATTCCACAATCGAGTACGCCGTCGACGAGCAGATCGCGACAATCACGCTGAACCGGCCGCACCGGCTCAACGCCTTCACCTATGAAATGGGTGACGAGATCATCGCAGCGCTCGACGAGGCCGATGGCAATGACGACGTGCGCGCCATCATCGTCACCGGTGCCAGGCCCGCCTTCTGCGCCGGCGCCGACCTGTCGACCGGGGCGGAAACCTTCAACATGGTCGCCCAGGCCCGGGAAAGCGGTGAGTTCGACGAAACCGATCCGAAATGGCGCGACAAGGGGGGCATGCTGAACCTGCGGATCTGGAATGCGCTGAAGCCGGTGATCGGCGCCATCAATGGCGCTGCGGTCGGGATCGGGGCAACGATGATCCTGCCGATGGATATCCGCCTTGCCTCGATGGACGCCAAATTCGCCTATCCCTTCGCCAAACGCGGCATTGTCTGGGATGGCTGTGCGAGCTGGTTCCTGCCGCGCGTGGTGGGCATCTCCACCGCGATGGACTGGGGCCTGACCGGACGCACCTTCTCGGCAGCGGAAGCGTTTGAGTCCGGCCTGGTCGCACGCGTCGTTCCGGCCGATGACCTGATGGCGGAAGCGCGCCAGCGGGCCCGCCTGATCGCCGAGCGTTGCGCGCCGGTCTCGGTCGCCATGATGCGGCGCATGGCCTGGCGAATGCAGGGCGCGGCCCATCCGATGGAAGCGCACCGTGTCGAGAGCCTGGGCATCCTGCATGCCGGCATGGGCGCCGATGCCAGGGAAGGTGTCATGTCCTTCCTGGAAAAACGGCCGCCGGACTTCCCGATGAAAGTCTCCAGCGACCTGCCGCCCTGGCACCCCTGGTGGGACGCGTCCGAAGACGAGTACTGTTAGACAGACATCTCAGCCAAGTGGTAGCTTGCGGAAAAATTTCCGGAGGTTGCAATGGCTGAACACGTCCTTTTGATCCACGGCTGGAGCGCCAGCGACAAGTCGATGGCGAAAATCGGCAACCTGCTCGCCGAGCATGGCTACCAGACCCGGGATGTTTTCCTCGGCGGTTATCCGTCAATGGATGATGATGTCCGCATCGAGGATTCGGCACGCCGGCTTCAGGTCATTGTCGGTGAAATGCAGGCCGCCGGCACGCTGCCCGCGAAATTCCACGTTGTGGTCCATTCCACCGGCGCCCTTGTGGGGCGCTGGTGGATGGCGGAATTCTTCCCAAAGGGCGGCGCCCCAGTCGCCAATTTCCTGATGCTCGCCCCGGCCAATTTCGGCTCGCCGCTCGCGACGATCGGTCGCTCGACACTGGGTCGGCTGACCAAGGGGTTCACCAACGGCTTCCAGACCGGCACGCATTTCCTCAACGCGCTCGAACTGGCGTCAAAATTCCAGGAAGAGCTGGCCCTGCGCGACCGCGTCAGCGAGGACGGTTCGACCGACAGCCCCTTCTCGGACGATGGCACCCGCCCCTTCGTCATCGTCGGTGCCGACCCGATTTCCGGAACCGGCATTCTCGGCCAGAAGGCGTGGGACGGGACGGTCCGTGTCGCGACGGCGAATATCGATCCGCGCGGCGTGACCGTCGACTTCTCCAATGGCTCGATCCTGGAACCGGAATTTCGCGCCTGGACCCGGCGCGGTCCGGAGGATACGCCCTTCGCCGTCATCCCGGATCGCAGCCATCTGAGCATTCTCAAACCGGCCCCGAAGGAAAGCGCGTCGAAGGACCCCGTCGTCTCGCAGCGCCTCGAAAAGCTTATCCTGCAGGCTCTGTCGGTGAAGACGGCGGCGGCTTATCGCACCGTCGCCGGGGACTGGGAGGCGGTCTGTCTGGAAACCCGCAAGCTGGCCCAGGACGGGCCGGAGGCTGACGCCTTGCGCGACCGGATACTCGGTCGGGCCAGCGCCGATGGTGACCGCTTCCGCGAATTCTATCAGATCGTGGTCGAGGCGGTGGATGATACGGGCCTGCCGGTCGATGATTTCTCGATCTGGCTGACCGCCCCGAAAAAAGCCAAGGAAACCCAGTTCAAGGCCGGCAATAGCGTCACCCAGATCGAGATCGATGCCCAGCTCTCCCTGATCCAGGACCGGCATGTGAACTCCTGCAACAAGAACCGGCTCTCCCTGCATATCGACCGGCGCGAATTGCTCGCCAATTTCCTGCGCGACCGTATCCCGCCGAGCTATGAGGCCTCGCTGGCAGCCGGGATCACCGCCTCGGCGCCGGGCAAGCGGGTCGGATATTTCACCGTCGATGGCAAGGAGCACAGCGCCCTGATCCGCCTGCGCGCTCTGGAGCCGGGGGATGAGGAAAAGGGCAGGCGCTTCCTGCGCCGCTATACGACCCATTTCCTGCGGGTGATCCTGCCGCGCGTGGCCCGTGACGACGTGTTCACGGTTCGCGCGCTGCGTTAGGGCCGCACACCGCGTCAGGCGCGCGGAAAGTCCTCGGTGAAAAGCGCGCCCTCGGCGATCTTGACCGCATCGCCGCCGAGCATGAGATCGGTCAATTTGCCATTCTCGTGCTTGAGCCGCAGCCGGATCAGGCTGGGTCGTCCCATCTCGACACCCTGATAGATGTCGACGCCGTGCTCACCCTCGCCGAGACCGCCCTGCTCGCTGATCACACCGGCAAAGGCGGCAGCTGCGCCGCCCGTCGCCGGATCTTCCAGAATACCCAGATGCGGCCCGAACATGCGAGCCCGCCAGTCCGTCGTGTGCTCGGTCAGCGTCGCCTTGGCCACCACAAGGGCACAGACCGGCGCCTCGCCGCCGAACACATCTTCAAAGGCCGCCAGGTCAAGCTTGATCGCCGAAAGCCGGGCCGGGTCGCGGATCGGCACGATCGCGAAGGGCACACCTGCCGACCAGATGCCGCCGGTCACCGATGTGTCGAGCAGGTCGCCGGTCTGCAGCCCGAGCGCAGCGGCGATCGCGGCATAGTCCGGCAGCTCGCCGAGCTGCACGGGCAGTTTCGGCGCGAAGAAACGCGCCGAGCCGTGGCGCGGCCCGTTGACCCGGCCATCGGCCGTGACATCGCCGACCGTCTCCTCCAGGACGAAGCGCTTGCGCTGGCCTTCGGCGGCGCCGCTGGCCAGCGTCAGGGCGACGGTGGCGCCGATCGTCGGATGCCCGGCGAAGGGCAATTCCTCGCGCGGTGTGAAGATGCGCAGGCCATAGTCGGCGTCGCGGCCGCGCGGCTCGGTGATGAAGACCGTCTCGGACAGGTTGAACTCGCCCGCAATCGCCTGCATGGCGACCTCGTCGAGATCATCCGCGCCGAAGACCACGGCGAGCGGATTGCCGGCGAGTGCCTGGTCGGTGAAGACGTCGAAAACGGCATAGCGATGTGTGGTCACAGGCGAAATCCTCAGGTCTTGAGCCGATAACCGGTCTTGAACATGCGCCAGACGATGAAGAGGCAAAAGGCGAAGAAGCCCGCAATGGCGGCCAGCGAGATGCCGATATCCACATCGGACACGCCATAGAAACTCCAGCGGAAGCCGGAGATCAGATAGACGACCGGGTTGAACAGGGTGACGGTCTGCCAGAAGGGCGGCAGGACCGAAATCGAGTAGAAGCTGCCGCCGAGAAAGGTCAGCGGTGTCACGATCAGCATCGGCACGATGTTGAGCTGTTCGAAATTGTCGGCCCAGATGCCGATGATGAAGCCGAACAGCGAAAAGGTCACCGAGGTCATGACCAGGAAGGCGATCATGGCCAGCGGATGCTGGATCTCCATCGGCACGAAGAAGGACGCGGTGACCATGACCAGCGCACCGAGGATCAGCGATTTGGTCGCCGCCGCCCCGACAAAGCCGACAACAATCTCCAACGCCGAGATCGGCGCCGAGAGCAGTTCGTAGACGGTGCCATTGAACTTGGGGAAATAGATGCCGATGGCGGCGTTCGAGACCGATTGCATCAGGATCATCATCATGACCAGGCCGGGCACGATGAAGGCGCCATAGCCAACCCCGTCGATCGATTCCATGCGCGAACCGATGGCCGCTCCGAAGACGACAAAATAGAGTGAGGTCGAGATCACCGGGGCGAGGATGGACTGCATCAGCGTCCGCCCTGTGCGGGCCATTTCGGCCTTGTAGATGGTCAGTGCGCCGCGCCAGTTCATGATGCGCCTCCCACAAGGTCGACGAAGATTTCTTCCAGCGAACTCTGCCGGGTCTCAAGATCACGTACCGAGACACCGGCCGCGTTGAGATTGGCGAGCAAGGTGGTGATGCCGGTGCGGTCTGCCCTGGTGTCGTAGTCGAAATGCAGCGCATCGCCGTGCTCTGACAAGGTCAGCCCCTCGACGGCGAGCGCCTCGGGAACTGCACTCAGCGGTTCGGCCAGCTGGAGGGTGAGCTGCTTGCGGCCGAGCTTGGCCATCAGCGTCGCGGTCTCTTCCACCAACACAATCTCGCCCTGGCGGATCACGCCGACCCGGTCGGCCATTTCCTCGGCTTCCTGGATGTAGTGCGTGGTCAGGATGATCGTCTTGCCGCGCTGACGCAGCTTCTCGATCACCTGCCACATGCCCTGGCGCAGCTCGACATCGACGCCGGCGGTCGGCTCGTCGAGGAAAAGAATGTCGGGATCATGCGACAGTGCCTTGGCGATCATCACCCGGCGCTTCATGCCGCCGGACAGCGCCCGCATCTGCTCGTCACGCTTGTCCCACAGGGAGAGGTCCCGGAGCACCTGCTCGACATAAGCGGGATCGGCGGGCTTGCCGAACAGGCCGCGCGAATAGGCGACCGCATCCTTCACCTTGGTGAACATGTCGATCGACATTTCCTGCGGCACCAGACCGATCCGTGCCCGCGTCAGGCGAAAATCGCCATTGATGTCATGCCCGAACACATTCACCGACCCGGAACTCGCCGTCACGAGACCGCAAACGATGCCGATCAGGGTGGTCTTGCCGGCGCCGTTGGGGCCCAGCAGGGCGAAGATCTCGCCCTTCCGGATGTCCAGATCGACCGATTTCAAAGCCGTGAAGCCGCCGGCATAGGTCTTGGACACGCCATTGATCGACAGGACAGCCGGTTGCCCGGCTCCCGTCGGCGTTTCATGCGTCATGGAATTGGTCTGCCTTCAGCGAGTGTCAGGCGCTCTGTCCCGCGCGGACGCCAAAGGTGGGCTTTCGACGGGGAAATTCAAGCCGCAAGGGCCGGATGAATGGATGCGATGCGGGAAAAGGCGTGGCCGAGGCCTAATCCTCGACCTCCTCCAGGTCATCCTCGGTCAGACCACCATCGACGCGCCAGCCATAGCCGTCGCCCTGGGCCAGGGTTTCCGCCAGCCAGGGCATCGCCGCGACCAGTTTTTCTTCCAGCATGAAGGGCGGGTTGATGATCACAACACCGGCACCGGCCAGCTTGCCTTCGGAGGCCAGATCGCGAGTCCACAAATCGGCACGCAGGATTTTCTCCGGCTCGAAATCCTTCTCCGAGATCAGCCATTCCGCGAGGCCATTGTCGAAACGGTCGGCCGCCCAGAGATTTTTCAGCGAGCGCCAGAAAATGAAGGTACCGGTCGGCCATTTTGCCAGGGCCCCCATCACGGCTTCGGCCATATGGGCCAGCTCGTCGCGATCCTCAAAGGGTGGGTCGATCAGCACCAGGCCCCGCTTTTCCTTCGGCGGAACCAGGCTTTTCAGCGCCTTGTAGCCGTCGCGACGTTCGACCTTCACGCGGGCATCGCGGCGGTAACGATTGTCCAGCGTCTGGCTGTCGGCCTCGTGCAGCTCACACAGGTGAACACGATCATCCTCGCGGGTCAGGCGGGCGGCGATCTCCGGCGAGCCGGGATAGGTCTTGATGCCGTCGGGATTCATGTCGCGCACAATATCGAGCCAGGGCCCGAGCATGGCCTGGACCGGTTCGGGCAGGTCGGCGTCGATCAGGCGGCCAATCCCGTCCTTCCATTCCGGCGAGCGCTCGGCTTCCGACGAGGCGAGGTCATAGCTGCCAATCCCGGCATGGGTATCGATCACCCGATAGGGTTTCGGCTTGGCGTTGAGGTGTTCAAGACACAGGGCGAGCACCGAGTGCTTGAGCACATCGGCGAAGTTTCCGGCGTGAAACGCGTGGCGGTAATTCATGGCGGCGCTATAGCGCGGAGCGGCTGCGGACGCCAATACTCGTTTCGGATCGACCGGCGCCCCTGGCGACCGTCATGACCCCGGCTTGCGCCGTGAACAGAGGCTTGCACACAGCCAGATGCGCCTTAGTCTTCCGGAAAAGTCATCGGGGAGCCTTCGACCATGTTCCGACTATTCGCCACCGCAATCGCTGCAGTCACACTCACCCTTCCGGCTTTCGCCCAGGACAGCGCCGCACCGGAGCCGCGCAGCTGGGAAAGCCGGGGCCAGGTCACCGTCAACGGGACGCGCATCCGCTATACCGCAACCGCCGGGGAAACCTTCCTGCGTGATGAGGACGGCAATGCGACAGCGGCCATTTTCGCCACCAGCTATATCGCGGACGGCACGAATGATCCGCGCACAAGGCCCGTCGCCTTTGTCTTCAATGGCGGGCCGGGCTCGGCCAGCCTGTGGCTGCACATGGGCGTGTTCGGCCCGCAACGCCTGGTCCTGCCCGATGTCGGTGATGATGGCGCGGCGCCCTTTGACATGGTGGAAAATACCCAGTCCATCCTCGACGTGGCCGACCTCGTCTTTGTCGATCCGGTCGGCACCGGCTGGTCGCGCGCGCTCGGCGACAGCGAGGGTTCGGAGTTCTGGGGCGTCAATGAGGATGGCGAGAGCCTGGCCCAGTTCATCCGCATCTGGCTGTCCGAGCACCAGCGCTGGAACTCGCCGAAATACCTGTTGGGCGAGAGCTATGGCACGCTGCGTATCGGCTCGCTGCTGAACGAGCTGGAAGGGGGTTATACCGATGTCGCGATCAATGGCGTGGCGCTGATCTCGACCGTGCTGGACTTCCGCTTCGATGACACTTCGGACGGTAATGATATCGGCTATGTCGGGCTGATGCCCGGCTATGCCGCGACCGCCTGGTATCATGGCAAGGTCGACCGTTCGGACTGGAACAATGATCTGCAGGCCTTCCTCGCGGATGCCCGCGAGTTTGCCATCGAGGATTACATGCCGGCCCTGATGCGCGGCGTCTCGCTGGATCCGGCCCGCGAAACCGAAGTGATCAGCCGGCTCGCCGCCTTCACCGGCCTGTCGGAAACCTTCCTCCATCGCGCCAATATGCGCGTCTCGCTGCAGCGCTTCATGCGCGAACTGCGCCGGGATGAGGGCCTGTCCGTCGGGCGCCTGGACAGCCGCTATAGCGGCGTCGAAGTCGACGGCGTCGGCGATACGCCGGAGACAGACCCCAGCTTCTACGGCATTGATGCCAGCTTCACCGCCTCCATGCTCGACTATTTCGGTCGCACGCTGGGCGTCGATATCACTGAATATTATTCGACCATTGGCGGCGTCGGTGGCTGGAACTGGGATGCCGGGTCTTCGGGCAATAACAACTACATCAATGTCGCGCCCTGGATCGCGCGGGCGATGCGCCAGAACTCCGATCTCGAAGTGCTGGTCCAGCAAGGCTATTACGATCTGGCGACGCCCTTCTTCGCGGCCGAACTCATGTTCAACCAGCCCGGCTTCGTCCAGGACCGTGTCCATTTTCGCTATTATGAGGCCGGCCACATGATGTACATCCACCAGCCGTCATTGGCCGCGATGACGGCCGATGTGCGCGCCCTGATCGCGGACTAGTCCGGAGCGTCCTCGTCCGGCTGCTGCTGCCGCGGGCGGGAGCCGGACGTCTCGCCATCGCGCGCCTCCAGCGCGGCCTCAAGGCGGCGGACTTCGGCCCGCAGCCGATCGCCCTCTCCGGCCCGTGCCAGACTGGCCTGCAATTGCGCCGTCAAACGCTCGGCACGCGCCCGCGCCGAGTCGCTCTGGGCCGCATTCTGGCGGGCGGATTTGAGCACGCTCGCGAGGGAGCGCAGATAGTCGGACCCGGCCCGCAACAAATCCTTGTCGCTGCGCCGGCTGCGCGCATCCGGCCAGTCCGCGAGCGCCGCGTCATAGGTTTCAAGCCAGGCATCGACCGCAACATCGAGCGCGGCATGCTCGCGCATCCAGACCGTCACGCGCGCCGCGTCCGAGCGGTCATAGAGCGCCAGTTCCCGCGCCACCGTTTCGGCTGACAGGCGCTGGGACTGCATGGTGCG
This sequence comes from Maricaulis sp., assembly GCF_015665295.1. Taxonomy (GTDB): domain Bacteria; phylum Pseudomonadota; class Alphaproteobacteria; order Caulobacterales; family Maricaulaceae; genus Maricaulis. The sequence goes on along the minus strand of NZ_JADFAJ010000012.1, from coordinate 161,071 downwards.
GATGCCGAAATTGAGACTGCGCAAGGCCGGCAGGCGTTCGCTCGTGACCATGCCGGCGAGCCCGGCATGATGGGTCACGACCACGGCGCAGCCTGACGCCATCGCCTCCATCGCCGCGCGCGCCTTGGCAAAGACGATGTCGTATTCGCACAGCGTCGTGCCGGGATCGGCAATCGACCTGCCTGAGCCACTGCCGGCAATATCAATCTCGGCAATGCCCGCTGCCTCGCAAGCCTCGCGGATCGCCGCCGGCACGTCATTGGCATAATTGGAAAAGACCAGGGCGCGCCGTGGCTGTTCCGGCAGGTCACGGACCGTGCCGAACCGTTCGCAATCGACGAAATTGTGGATCATCCCGACGCGCGCCGGCTCGATCCCGCGCGTCGTCAGGAGACGCTCCCGGCACAACGCATCGACGGCGACATGACGCATGATATTGGGGTGCGCGAAGGGTTCTTCCTCCCACGGCACCCAGCCATGGCAAACAAGGATGGCCGGCGTGTCCGGATAGCGCATCATCGCCGTCATGGTCTCGTGATGGTGATGGCCGTGGATGATGTCGGGCGCCGCATCCATGACCCCCAGATCGTCGATGACGGGAATGGTGTGATCACGCAGCTCGTCTGCGACCTGGCCCAGCACGGGACTGTAGGCGACCGGAAAATGCCCGCGCTTCATCAGCGCGATTGCAAGGTCGCGGACATACATTTCCGACCCGGCCCTGTACGCCAACGTGTTGTTGGTGATCAGGATCCGCAGCGGCCTGAATTCCCGACTCATCGGGCCATGCCCAGCCGGGCGCGCACTTCGGCCGGCGTCGCGATATCACGCCCCATGAGCGCAGCGAGCTGACCGATGCGTTCAACCAGTGCCTTGTTGGTGGCAGGAAGGGTTCGCGCCGTGTCCATCCAGATCATGTCTTCCAGCCCGGTCCTGACACCGTCACCATACAAGATGCCGAGCGTATTGGCAGGCAGCTGGGCGGCACCGAGACCGCCCGCGGCCCAGATGGCCCCGGCGGGCAGGCTGGCGGTCATGCTGGCCAGATGCAGCGGTGTGGCCTGGGCCGAGGCAATATTGCCCAACAATACATTGAAATAATGCGGCCCGACCAAAAGCCCCTTGTCGATGAGATAATTGGCATAATTGATCATGCCCACGTCAAAGACTTCCAGTTCCGGTCGGATCCCCGCCTCGGCCATGACCGCCGCCAGGCGCTGGATCATGTCGGGCGCATTGACACTGGCGGTGCCCGTAAAATTGAGCGAGGACAGGGTCAGGCTGGCCATGTCCGGTCGCGCATCTCCGGTCAGGCGAAGCGGAGCGCTGCGCTGCTCGAACTCGGGGAAATCGCGGCCGCTGAGCGAGGCGCACAGGATCAGCTCGGGATGCTGCTCGCGAATGCCCTCGATGATCCGGGCGTAGACATCGCCTTGCCAGGTCGGACGCCCCGCCTCGTCACGCGCATGCAGGTGAATGATCGCTGCGCCGAGTGCCGCACATTCGCACGCGTCGGCAATGATCTCGGCAGGCGTGACCGGGACATGCGGGGTCATCGCCTTGGTCGGGATCATCCCGGTCGGGGCCAGGTTCAGGATCAACTTGTTCATTGCGCTCACTTGGGCTCGCCCGGCCGCAATCTCAATGCCCTTCGGCGGGCGTATGCAGTCGCGCGGGATTGCCGAATACCGTTGCGCCGGCTGGCACATCCTTGACGACCACACTGCCCGCCCCGACCAGGGCCCCGGCCCCGATCGAAACGCCGGGCAGGATGGTGCTGCCGCCACCGATACGGGCCCCCTTGCCGATGCGCGGATAGGTCATCGGACCATCCTTGAGACCGTCATTGAGGGTCACGACGCGCGGTCCGATGAAGACGTCATCCTCGACCACGACACCACGCGTGATGTGGCAACCGGTCTGAATGGATACATTGTTGCCGATATCGCACGCGCAGATATTGCAGTGCGAGCCGATCGTCACGCCGCGCCCGATCCGCGCAGATTCGTGGATCAGCGTCATCGAGCCAACACGGGTGCCCGCCCCGATGAAGACATCGCCCTGCACCTCGGTGAGCTCGGGGTTATAGAAACGAACCTCCGGAAACCGGACTGCAAGGCCTACCGTCATGGAACTGGACTACCGCTTACTCAACGTATGGTACCGTCTCCGGTTCCTGCCCTGAAAACAAGCTCTCAGAACATTGCGGCGGGTCACAGCCTGGGGCTAACTGAGGCGCCTTGCCGAAACGGGATTCGCATATGTCACGCGTACAGGAACTTGGAACCGCCATGGCCGACGAGCACGGCTTCCTTGGAATTCCCACCAAAACATTCGACGAGGGCGGCCGACGCCAGCTGATTTCGCTGTTGCGGGAAGGCCTTTCGCCGGAATCACGTGTTTGCGAGATTGGCTGTGGCTGTTTGAGGGTCGCCTATTGGCTCATCCAGCTGCTGGAACCTGGCGGCTATTGTGGCATCGAGCCGCACAAGGGCCGTGTAGAGTGGGGCAGGACAAGCTTGTTCAACGCGGACTTGCTTGAGATCAAGAAGCCACGTTTCCATCACAACGCGGATTTCGACACCTCCGTCTTCGGCGGGAAATTCGACTTCTTCCTGGCGGGGTCGATTTGGACGCATTGCTCCAAGGCCCACATCCAGACAATGCTCGACGGCTTTGTCGCCCACACCGTGCCTGACGCTGTTTTTCTGGTGTCCTATCTGGCAGCCCGCTCCGACGACGAGGACTATATGGGCAGCGTCTGGGTCGGAACGAGCCACGAGTCCAACGAGGCCGGTATTGTCCGACACAAGCTGTCGTGGATCGAGGACGAATGCGCCAGGCGTGGCCTGGTGGCCGAAGAGGTCACGGGCCCGGCCTTTGACGCCCAGACATGGCTCAGGGTCCGGCGCCGCAACGCAGCGCCGCGCGTTGAACGCATCGAGGACTAACCCTCAACGCGCCCTTCGGGTTACATCACAGACTACCGCGAGCAAGGTCAGCAGGATGAAGGTCGCGCTGGCCATATATCCGGCGGTCGCGACGTCACCGGACGGCGGCATGGTGTGATTGACGTACTCGGCCAGGGCCAGCAGCCCGACGAAAATCCACGGCCAGACACGTCCGACCAGCCCCTTGGCGACCGTGAGGCGCAGATAGAGGACAAAACCGGCGAGAAGCACACCGGCCTCGACGGCAAGCGCGAGCGGGTAGTTGTTCCACAGGCCGAACCCGACCCGCATCCCGCCTGGCCACAGCTCCAGATCGGGCACATGCACGATCAGGTCGAGCAACCAGTGGGAGAACACCGCCAGACCGATCGCCAGCGCGCCGACCCGCTTCTGGCGCGGCGCCAGGACCATCCAGACGAGGCCGGCAAGCACCGACCAGCCGAGCGCCCCCGGCAGGGAATGGGTGATCGGCATGTCATAGAGGTCAAGGGCGTTGGCGTCCGTGAAGCCGGGCACGATCCGCACATGCTCAATGCCATTGGCGACAAAGACGCCCCACAACACGTCAACGAGCTGGACCGCCAGGAAGAAGACCCAGAGCGGTACTGCGCTGGCGATGGACTTGCCGGCAAGGGCCGGACCGTAATGACCGACGAACATGACAATGGATTCCCCCGTTTTCCTGCCAGGCAGCTTAGTCAGCCTTCGGGTTCAGGAAAGCCCGGCCTGGCCGGTCCGGATCACAATCCGGCGAGCATCCCGGACATGGCGGCCCTACTCCCCCTCGAACGCGACCAGGCTGGACACCGGCACGCCCAGCGCCTCGATGCGCTTGGCACCGCCCAGATCGGGCAGGTCAATGATGAAGGCGGCGCCGACGACGGTGGCACCGGCCCGCTGGAGGAGTTTGATTGAGGCTTCGGCGGTGCCGCCCGTCGCGATCAGGTCATCGACCAGCAGGACGCGATCGCCCTCGGTGATTGCATCGACATGGATCTCGATCGCATCCGAGCCGTATTCCAGCTCGTATTCCTCGGCAAGGGTCCGATAAGGCAGCTTGCCGCGCTTGCGCACAGGTGTGAAACCGACCGAGAGCTGGTGTGCCACTGCGCCGCCCAGGATAAAGCCGCGCGCCTCGGTCCCCGCAACCTTGTCGATCTTGGCCCCGGCCCAGGGCTGCACCATGCGGTCAATGGCGACACGAAATGCGCGGGCATCGCCGATCAGGGTCGTCACGTCACGGAACTGGATGCCCTGCCTGGGATAGTCAGGAATGGTGCGTATGGCGGATTTCAGGTCCATCGGTCAGGTCTCGGCCTCGGGCTAGATCGTCTTGTCATACGGGTTCGGGAATGTCTCGGCCTGGGCAGCCGCATGCCAGTCGCGATAGTGTTCATCGGCGAGCAGCGTGTCGCAATAGTCCTGTGCCCCGGCATGGAGCGGAATGGCATAGGCATGGAAGCGCGCGGCGACCGGGGTGTAGAAGGCATCGGCGATCGACCAGTCTCCGAACAGCCAGGGCCCGTCGACGCACTTCACCTCGTGCCAGAGCGCCTGGACGGCGGCGATATCGATCCGCGCACGGTCAGTCAGCGCGATTGCAGACGGGGCGCGGCACAAATCCATCGGACAGGCCTCGCGCAGGGCCGGAAAGCCGGAATGCATCATGGCCACGGCTGCGCGGGCCCGTGCCCGCAGCCCCTGATGCGCCGGCCAGAGGCCGGGCACTTGCTCGGCAGCCCATTCAGCGATCGCAAGCGAATCCCAGACGACCGCATTGCGCGTATGCAAGGCCGGCACCGTGCCGCCCGGCGAAATGGCCGACACTGCCTTGCGCGTTTCACTGTTGTAGAGCGGGATCAGCGTTTCATCGAAGGCAATTCCAGCCTTCTTCAACACCAGCCAGGGGCGCAACGACCAGGTCGAGAAGCGGCGATTGCCGATATAGAGAACGGGCCTCATCGCCTCAGCGCTCCGCCAGTTCCGTCGCACGGGCCCGGGTCAAGCTGATCTGGCAATCCAGCGTGATTTCCTCGCGCGAATCCTCCGACAGGAACATCGCGGCAGCGCGGCGCGTGCATTCCGCGTCACGATAGGCGATCCAGGCGGTCTGGGCGGCGTCGAGCGCCGGGCGCGCACCGAAGCGGCCGGCGGAATCGGCATCGGTCTCGTCGGCATCCTCGCGCGCAAGATCGACGGAGCGCTCCAGCCCGCCCTCGGCTTCGGCCAGAAGCCCGCGCAGGCAATTGCGGCGGGCCCTCCAATCGGTCAGGTATTCAGCGCATTCCAACGCCGGCCGCGATGATGGCAGGGTCAGATCCTGGCCCGCCAGGGCCGCCACAAACAATCCGGAAATCACCAACATGTCCCACCACTCCGCGCTCTGCGCCTGTTATGGACGAGCCCTGCAGGCGGGGAAAGGGGGCAGCCGTGCCGGCACTGCGAAGAAACGCCGCAAACCAAAGCCTTCGCGCGCGAGCACAACCCAGTTCAGACAACGCGTCCGGCGATGCATTTCAAACGCGACACGAGCGCCGCATCGCGCGCCGCCACAGGCGTAATCACCGCCGTATCCAGGCAGGTCTCGATCCCGTCGGGCGACGGGGTGCGGGCAAGCGAAGACAGCGCGTGGGCAAGGCGGTCAAGCAGGCGTCTGGCCGAAATCGTGTTGGACTGCATCACAGCCATGACGGACGCGACATCGACACTCTCGCCCTCATCGCGCCAGCAATCATAATCCGTGACCATGGCAATCGCGGCATAGGGCAGCTCGGCCTCGCGGGCGAGACGGGCCTCGGGCATGTTGGTCATGCCGATCACGTCCATGCCCCATTGCCGGTAGAGTTCGCTTTCGGCGCGGGTGGAAAACTGCGGGCCTTCCATTGCCAGATAGGTGCCGCCGCGCGTGACGGGGATGCCCTCGGCCTCACCGGCCTCGGCAGCCAGTTCGGCCAGTCGCGCGCAGACCGGCTGCGCCAGCGGGACATGGGCCACACAGCCGGTTCCGAAGAAGGAGCGCTCACGGCCCACCGTGCGATCGACATACTGGTCCACCATCACGAAATGCCCCGGCGGCAAGTCCTCGCGCAGCGAGCCGCAGGCCGAGATCGAGAGGATGTCGGTACAGCCGGCCATTTTCAGCGCCGCGATATTGGCGCGATAGGGGATGTCTGATGGCGGGATGGCGTGGCCGGGGCCATGACGAGGCAGGAAGACCAGCTCGACGCCATTCAACTTGCCACGGGTCAGCGGCGCTGACGGGACACCCCAGGGGGTCTCCACGGTCTCGCTGCGCACGTCATCGAGCCCGTCCAGCGCATAAAGACCCGATCCGCCCAGAAGGCCGAGTGTCCAGCGGCTCATGTCACATCCTTTCGAAGCCCGCCAGGCGGGGGAAACAAAAAAGGGCCGCAGACAGTGTCTGCGGCCCTTGTGATCTTGTCTTGCGAGCCGGAAGCCTAGTGCTTCACATTGGCCCAGACCTGGCGATAGGCCAGATAGACCAGGATGGCGAAGATCAGCAGGTAGATGAGAACCATCACACCCATCTGCTTGCGCGTCTCCATGTGCGGATCCCCGGCCCAGCTGAGGAAGGTGGTGACATCCTCCGCCATCTGCTCGAGCGTTGCTTCCGTGCCGTCGGCATATTCGATGATGCCGTCAGCCAAGGGCGGTGCCATGGCGATGGCGCCACCGGGGAAATAGGGGTTGTAATACTGACCCGGAGCCAGATGGGAGTCGGCCGGAGCCTCCTCATAGCCGGTCAGCAGCGAATACAGGTAGTTCTCGCCATGGCTGCGCGCCTTGACGATCAGGGACAGGTCCGGCGGATAGGCGCCGCCATTGGAGGCGCGTGCCATCTGCTCGTTGGCGAAGGGCGCCGGGAAGGCGTCGGACGGCAGGCCAGGGCGCTCGACCGGATCACCGTCGTCATTGACCTCGTCCTGATCCCAGACGCGGGTGTAGGAAGCCGCGATCTGCATCACGATCAGATTGTCGTTCGGATTCGGAAACTCTTCCGATGCGAACGGGCCACCCTGCTGACCCAGATTGCGAAAACGCATCAGGTCCATCGAGTGACAGGAGGCGCAAACTTCCTGGTAGACCTGGTAGCCGCGCTGAACCGCCTGGGTGTCATAGGTGCCGAACGGGCCGTCATGATGCCAGTGATGCTCGTGCGGCGCGTGCTGCTCGCCCTCGAAGGCGGCTGCCGTGCCGGCGAAGCCCAGGGCCGCAATGGCGGCGGCGAAAATGCGGGTCATCTTCATGATCGTCGCTCCCCTCAGGCCTTGTCCGTGCCAAGAACCGCGGCTTCGATCGAGGCCGGACGCTCCTTGGGTTTTTCGATAATGCCCAACACCGGCAGGACGACGATGAAGTAGGCGAAGTAGTAGAAGGTCAGGAACTGGCCGAGATAGAGGAATTTGAAGCCCGTTATCCCCATCACGTAATCATCCGGGTTCACGGCACCGCACCAGCCGAGGCCGAGTGCTGCCACCACGAAGAAGATGAAGAACCAGCGCGTCAGCGGCCGGTAGCGCATCGAGCGGACCTTGGACGTGTCCAGCCAGGGCAGGACGAACAGGATGCCGATGGCGCCGAACATGGCCAGCACGCCGCCCAGCTTGGCGTCGATCGGACCGATGTCGAAGGTGATGGCACGCAGGATCGCGTAGAAAGGCAGGTAATACCATTCCGGAACGATGTGGGCCGGCGTCGAGAGCGGGTTCGCCTCGATATAGTTGTCGGCATGGCCCAGCACGGTCGGCAGGAAGAAGACGAAGACCGCGAAGATCATCAGATAGACGATGATCGCGAAGCCGTCCTTCACCGTGTAGTACGGGTGGAAGGGCAGCGTGTCCTTCTTGCCGGCATCGCCCTTGCGGACATCGAGACCGACCGGATTGCCATTGCCCGGCACGTGCAGCGCCCAGATGTGAAGACCGACAACGGCGGCGATCACGAAAGGCAGCAGGTAGTGCAGGGAGAAGAAGCGGTTCAGCGTGGCCTGGCCGACCGAGAAGCCGCCCCACAGCCATTCGCGGATCGCATCGCCCACGAAGGGCAGCGCGCCGATCAGGTTGGTGATCACCATCGCGCCCCAGTAGGACATCTGTCCCCAAGGCAGCACATAGCCCATGAAGCCGGTCGCCATCATCAGGAGGTAGATCACGACACCGAGGATCCACAGGATCTCGCGCGGCGCCTTGTAGGAGCCGTAATAGAGACCGCGGAACATGTGCAGATAGACCGCCACGAAGAAGAAGCTGGCGCCATTGGCGTGCATCGACTGGATCAGCCAGCCGAACGGCACGTCGCGGGTGATCCGCTGGACGCTGTCGAAGGCATAATCCTCGTGCGCCACATAGTGCATGGCCAGCACGATGCCGGACAGGATCTGGATCATCAGGAAGACGGCCAGGATGCCGCCGAAAGTCCACCAGTAGTTCAGGTTCCGCGGCGTCGGGAAGTCGACAAAGCTGTCATAGCCGAGGCGGATGATCGGGAGACGGTCATCGAGCCATTTCTCGACGCCGCTTCCCGGCTTGTAGGTCGAAGGTCCGCTCATGATACAGCCCACCCGGAGTTAGACGCTTCCTCAGGCGACAGACCGATCTTCACGGTCGTCTCGGTCTCGAAATAATAGTCGGGAACCGGCAGGTTTTCCGGTGCCGGACCACGACGGATGCGCGCCGAGGTGTCGTAATGCGACCCGTGGCAGGGGCAGTACCAGCCATCATAATCGCCGGTATTGGCGCCCAGGCCCAGCGGCACACAGCCGAGGTGGGTGCAATTGCCCTTCACGATCAGGAATTCCGGGCGCAGGACGCGGTTGGCGTCGGTGCCCGGCGTTCCGGCCGGCAGATTGTCATTGCGGGCGTCCTCGTCCGGCAGCGCATTCAGCGCAACCTCGCGGGCCTCGGCAATTTCAGCGTCCGTGCGGTGACGGATGAAGACCGGACCACCGCGCCACATGACGGTGATTTCCGACCCCACCTGGACCACGGACACATCAACACGGATGGACCCCAGCGCCAGCGTATCCGCTGCGGGGTTCATCTGGTCGATGAATGGCCAGGCTACGAGACCGCCGCCAACAGCGGCCGCACCGCCAGCAGCGATATAGATGAAGTCGCGGCGGGACGGTTCCTGACCGTGTCCGCCGGGCGCGCCGTTCTCTTCCGTCACGAGCCGACCTCTTCTCTTATCTAAACGGGACCGCGGGATGCGGGCCCTGCCCCAGAAAAACCACGTCACACTTGACGTGCCCGCACACGCGGGGTTTGACGCGGTATAAACTACTCCCGGACGCACTGACCAGTAGGTGGCGCAATGCCGCATGCAGACAGTTGGGTCCAGTCTCAGCGCGGCTTAGAATGCGGATCGTATTTTTTCAACCGGATATTCCGCAAAACCTTGGGGCAGCGATGCGGGTCGCCGCCTGTTTCGGGGCGGAACTCGACATCATTGAACCCTGCGCCTTTCCCCTGACAGACAAGGGAATCAGGCGAGCGGCCATGGACTATCAGGCAGCAATATCGCCAGTGCGCCATGCCTCGTGGACCGCCTATCAGGCAAGTCCGCAGGCGGCAGTCGGACGCCTCGTCCTGTTCACCACCAAGAGCGCGGAAGACCTGTGGAATTTTTCATTCGCCGCCGATGATCGACTGTTGTTCGGGCGCGAAAGTGCCGGGGTTCCAGGCGATGTCCATGACGCGGCGGAATGTCGCGTCCGGATTCCGATTCGCGACGGGATGCGCTCGCTGAATGTGACCGTTTCGGCGGGAATCGCCCTGGCCGAGGCCAGCCGGCAGCTGGGATTGGGGTAGCCTCCCCTTTCTTCCCCACCAGGGTGAAGACGCACCCAAGCGGGAGACAGGTACAATTAACGCGCCACGTTAATTGTATCTGTCCCCCTCCGCCCCGACGTACACCCGCGCGCTTGCCCTCATCCGCCAAGGCGCTAAACATCGCGGCATGACCAACACACCCTCCCCCGCCGCCGCAGCCTCCGACATCCAGCGCGAATCGACCAAGGCCTGGTTCGAGGAATTGCGGGACCGGATCTGCGCCGAATTCGAAGCGCTTGAGCGCGAGGCGCCGGACGCCCTCTATCCGGCTGCGCCCGGCACATTCGAGCGCGAGGAGTGGCGCCGCGGTGACGGGTCGAAAGACGAGGGCGGCGGCACGATGGCGATCATGCGCGGCCGCCTGTTCGAGAAGGTCGGTGTGCATGTCTCGGCCGTGAAGGGTGAGTTCTCCGAACAATTCCGCAAGCAGATCCCCGGCGCCGCCGAGGATCCGCGCTTTTACGCCACCGGCATCTCGCTGATCGCCCACATGTGGTCACCCAAGGTTCCGGCCGTGCACATGAATACCCGCTTCATCACCACCACCGAGTGGTGGTTCGGCGGCGGCATGGACCTGACCCCGGTGCTCGACCGCGCCCGCACCCAGGACCATCCCGACGCGATCGACTTCCACGCCGCCTGTCAGGCCGCCTGCGACAAGCATGGCGATGACTTCCACACCCGTTTCAAGAAATGGTGTGACGAGTATTTCTACCTGCCCCACCGCGACGAGCCGCGCGGCATTGGCGGGATTTTCTATGACCGCCACAATAGCGGCGACTGGGACGCCGATTTCGCCTTCACCCGCGATGTCGGCCTCGCCTTTCTCGACATCTATCCGCAGATCGTCCGCCGCCGCATGGGCGAGAGCTGGACGGCAGAGGACCGCGAGGAACAGCTGATCCGCCGCGGCCGCTATGCCGAATTCAACCTGCTGCACGACCGCGGCACCAAGTTCGGCCTCGAGACCGGCGGCAATGTGAAGTCGATCCTCTCCTCCATGCCGCCGGAAGCGAAGTGGCCGTAGGCGAATCCTGCCTCACGCTGGACGGTGTTCCGGCGGACCTCGCCAGCTTGACCTTCCGCCGCCGAGGCCGGGGCCGCACAGCCGACGCTGATCAACACATTCCTCGCCGAAGACCTGCCGGCGCCAAGGTTCGTCGCGGAATCGCCCGAACCGGCACGGCTCATGGCGTCTACGGGCCGGCCTGCACGGTGCAGGCGCCACCGCCTCTAATCTCAGTCTGGGTGACAACATGCCTCACATCCACCCACTCGATGGTCTCCACATTCCTGCGAAAGTATGCGAGCGCGCCCGAGCGCAGATCGATCGACGTCCGCTCTGTCCAGGCCGGCGGTGGATAGCGCATCTGCGGCAAGCCCATGCTGACCTCGGCGCCCCCCAAGGGAAGCTCAAAGTCGCTCGACACTCTGCCCGGCTCGAAATCGCATCGCGGCGAAATGGAATCGAACAATGCCGCGCACAACGATTCCCACCGGGCGTTTTCCGGACTGTAGCGCTCGAAGCCGGACGCGCTGACCCGGAACCGGATCTGCTGCGTGCCCGGCTGCGCCACCTCGCGGGTCTCGTCGCGGAGCACGTAGGCTGTCGTCTCCATGGTGCAGTCGAGGACCGTCCAGCCGTCCTGCGCCATCGCTGAATCGGAGAGGGCGAGCCCGGTCGCGCCGGCAGCTAGACCGGCAATAATGATCGATTTCATGTCCATCTTCCTCATTCCTGCGCGCCAAAACCGGCCGGATCCCGGCCGGTCACGCATTCCCGGTCCGCACGCCAGCTGTGGGCGGCGCCATTCTTATCATAGGCGAAATCCTGCACGGTATAGCGGCCGGTTTCGCGGTAGATGGAGCGATCGAAATAGAGCTCGCCCCCGCCCGCATTCGTGCCGGCACGGGTGCAACGCACCTCGCTGTCCGACACGGTCTCGTTGACACAGGAATAGCCGTCGCCCTCGACGCAGTCATGAATCCAGGCGTTCGTCGCCGGATCAAGCCGTTCGGCACGCTCGGCGTTGAAACGGAAGCTCGTCACAGTGGTGACGGTGCCTTCCGTGCCGTCGGGGCGGCGCTCGGTGACGTCGGCGGTGCACTCGAGATAGGTCCAGCCCGACTGCGCGATGGCAGCACCGGAGAAAGCCGGGATCTCGATATGCCGCGTCCGGACAGGTTCCGGCGGTCGCAGCCTGCCCACACCGTCATTGGCCGCCAGGTAAACGCGCTGCGTCGGCAGGACTGCGGGCATGGCCGGGCGCGGGACCACGGGCTGGGGCGTTGGCTGGGCGGTCGGCTGGGCCGGCAGCTGAACCGGTGCATCGCCGACCGGTCGGTCCGGTTCTTGGGCCTCGGCGGCCGGGGGCTGGCTGGTGCGGATGACATTCTGGGCAGCAAGACCCGGTGTCACCGAGCCCGCAATCGCCGCAAGGACGATCCCGCTCGCGATTTGCCGCCACAGCGTGATCCGGACCGCTGCCGTCACCCGCATCGCCTTCCCCTTCACTCACTTGCTTCCCGTACTCGTCCGGGCCGTGTCCGGACTATCGAACCACCCCCACCAGCTGGCAAACGAAATTGTGCTCCGAAAGATCGCCGGCGCTGCTCGCGCATCCAATTGCGGTCTGGCCTGCATCTTTCAAGCCTGGCCGAACCTGGAAACCGCATGCCCCCGACGACTAGCCCGCTCCCCATTCAGCGCTTCAGTGCCGATCTGGTGGATACCGCCTTTTCGCCGCATCGCCATGACACCTACACGTTTGCGCTGACCACGCGCGGGGTGCAGGCGTTTGACTATCGTGGCGCCACGCGGATGTCCCGGCCGGGTGCGGTGGTGGTGTTGCATCCTGACGAACTGCATGACGGACGTCCCGGCACAGAAGGCGGCTTTGGCTATGCGGGTCTCACCGTTCTGCCGGAAGTGCTGGCCCGCCATCGCCCGGGCCGCGGCCTGCCCTTTCTGGCGAGGGGCGTGTCACAGGACCGGAACCTCATCCAGGCTGTTCGCCGCGCCTTCGGGCTGGCGGCCGACGCCTCGGAGCTGGACCGTGAGAATACGCTGATCGACCTCGCCCAGGCGCTGGACACGGTGTGCGATGCGCCGGCTCCGGTCACGCCGGTGACCGAAGCCATCATTGATACGGCCAGCCGGATGATCCGCGATCGCGTGGAGAACGGGATCTCGCTGGCCGAGCTGGAAGCCGCAACCGGCCAGGACCGCTGGCAGCTTTGCCGGGATTTTCGGGCCCTGCGCGGCACCAGCCCGGCCCGCTACCTCACCCAGCGCCGTCTGGACGTGGTCCGCGACGGCCTCATCCGCCGCCAGCCACTGGCCGAGCTGGCGAGCGCCGCCGGCTTTGCCGACCAGGCGCATATGAGCCGGCATTTCAAGGCGGCGCACGGGATTTCGCCCGCCCGCTATGCCCGCACAATCGTTCAAGACCGGGCTGCCTGACGGCTTCACCCTGTCCTCGACTGACCGCGCTCGCGGTTCATTTGTGAGGACATCTGCATGACCGATACACCGCTCCGGCGCGCGCCCGGCCTGATCATCGAGCTTGCCATTGTGATGGCGGTTCTGGTGGTCACCAAACTCGTTTTCGACCAGATTGCCTGGCGCTTTGCCGGCCCGATTTCGCTGGCCTTCACCCTCGCGACCATCGCCGGTTTCACGATCCGTCACCGGGAAAGCTGGTCGAGCTTCGGCCTGCGCCGGCTGACGCGCTGGTGGTCCATACCGCTCATCCTGCCCCAGGCCTTGCTCGGCGTCGCCGCCATTCTCGCCATCGGCGCCGGCACCGCCCTCGCCGGCGACGCGCTGGGCTTCTGGTCGACCGAAGGCACCCAGGACGGGGTGGAGGCCCGGTGGGGCAATATCGAGGGCAATCTGCCGGTCTATCTGATGTGGATGGCGATCGGCTGGACCAGCGCCGCCTTCGGCGAGGAGATCTTCTTTCGCGGCTATCTGATCGACCGGATCGGCAAGCTGCTGCCCGATGCCCGCTGGGCGAGCCTTGTCGCCATTCTCGTCCCGGCGCTTATCTTCGGCATCGCCCACGCCTATTACCAGGGCATTCGCGGCCTGATCGTCACCGGCCTGATCGGCCTGGCCCTCGGCACGCTCTATCTCGTCAACAAGCGCAATCTCTGGCCCAATATCATCGCCCACGGCGTGGTCGACAGCCTCGCCTTCACGGCCATGTATCTCAACCTGGATATCTGACGGCGACCGGCTGGCGGGGTCGATCCGGCTAGGACGGATCGCCCGAGCCGGACTGGCGGAGCGCCTCAAAGCGCTCCATCGCCGCTTCCACCTCGTGGCCCGACTGATCGGCCAGCGCGATTGTCACCCGGCACTGCGGGCATTCGAAAGACTGGCCCAGCAGCATGGCCTGCACGTCGATGGTGATCCCGGTACCGCATTCCGGACAGGGAATCGTTGGTGTTCCACGGGCGTTGGTCATGAGCGGCACCTTCGAATTGCGATCAAGTCCGGCAAGCCAAGCACGCGCCGCCATCACATGCACGCAACCAGTCCCAAACGGCCACGAAAAAGCCCCGTCCTTGCGACCGGGGCTTTTCAAATTCATTCGGAAAGTGACGCCTAGTGCTTTTTCAGCCGGGCGATCAGCTCGTCCCTGGTCGGCTCGAAGCGATCGGCGATCCAGAGCGCCTTGAGTTCGTCCAGCGCGTCACCGAGCATCGGGCCGGGCTCATAGCCCAAGAGGATGAGATCGCCACCCTTGACCGGAAACTCCGGCTCTTTCCATTCGCGGGCGAACTGCGCCAGCAGAGTCCAGTCGCGCGGCGGCGGAGCCACTTCGCCAGCGGCCTCGAGCCGGACCTGGTCCTCAAAGGCGCGGGCGCCGAGAGTCATGATGGCACGTTCCGCGGCGGCGCTGTCTGACCAGGCCTTGCGGACATCGTCGCGGGCTGCGGGATTGACCGCGCCCTCGAGCCGGCGAGCTTCTGCGTTCGACATTTTCAACTTGGCTGCCATGGTCCTGATCCTTTCCGGTCCGCCATCGGCGAGCGCCACAAATCGAAGCAACGAATCGGGCGCTAATCCGTATTCTACATCTTGTGCAATGATACCGCTCAGGACTCTTAATGATCCGTTCACTCCGAGCATCAAATCCAGCAGGCCGAAATCCCGCATCACCTCGATGACCGCCCGCGGATCAGGCGCGGACAGGAGTTTCTTGAGCTCGGCCCAGACCCGTTCGGCGGATAATTTATGCAGGCCGCCACGCAGTTTTTCGACGGCAGCCAGGGCTGCCGGATCAATCCGGCCCCGCCCGTACCAGGCTTCGAAGCGGAACAGACGCAGGATACGAAGATAGTCTTCCCGGATGCGGGTCTCGGCATCGCCCACGAAAACGAAACGCCGTTCGGCGAGGTCATCAAGGCCACCGGTCGGGTCGTAAATCACGCCATCGGCATCGGCGTAAAGTGCATTGAGGCGGAAATCGCGACGTTGCGCGTCCTCGGCCCAGTCCTGGGTGAAGGCAACCACGGCGCGGCGCCCATCGGTCGCCACATCGCGGCGCAGGCTCGTCACCTCGAACACGTCGCCATCGGCAATCACCGTGATCGTGCCGTGCGCCTTGCCGGTCGGTACCGGTTTGAGGCCCGCGGCCCTGGCGGCAGCGATCACCGCGTCCGGGTCGAGCCGGGTGGCGATGTCGATATCCGCGACCGGCTTTCCCATGA
The DNA here is from genome assembly GCF_015665295.1 of Maricaulis sp. Classification (GTDB taxonomy): domain Bacteria; phylum Pseudomonadota; class Alphaproteobacteria; order Caulobacterales; family Maricaulaceae; genus Maricaulis. Next base: position 145,548 of record NZ_JADFAJ010000012.1, on the reverse strand, counting down.
GGGCATTGCGGACGCAGCCACCGACAAAACGCGCGCAGCCCGGCCGGGCTGCCTCAAGAGCCGCCATCACCTTCAACGTGGCCGGTGCGGTCATCCAGCCATGATCCGCTGGATCAAGCCGGATCGCAGTCATTGCGGTTCGTCGGTCTCGCCGTCATCGGCGGCCTCGTCCGCGCCCTCATCGCCAGTCTCGTTTTCATCAATCGGCACGAAATGCCCGGGAATGATGCGGCCATCGATATTCTGCGGCGGCACATAGCGCTCACCGGGCCGTCCGGCCTGGCTGGCATCGAGGAAGACCAGGACCAGCATCATCACGATGGCCGTCGCGGCGCCGGCAGCCGCCAGGCGGAGCGTCGGCAGGCGGCCTGCATCGGGTGCGCGGCTCGACAGCCTCTGCCAGATCATGAACAGGGCAAAGGGCAACAGGAAGGAAGCGATTTCGATGAGTGTGATGCGAACCATGTTCTATCCATATAGTCGATCGTGCAGGGATTTCAGCATGCCTGCTGTCGCCCCCCAGATGTAGCGACCTTCCCACGGCATCGCATAGAAATGCCGGACATGACCCTGCCATTCGCGGGAATGACGCTGATGATTGGCCGGGTCCATCAGGAAATCAAATGGGGTCTCGAAAACGTCGGCAACTTCACCAGGATCAGGCATGATCGCGTAGCCCGGCTTGATCACGCCGACAAACGGCGTGACGTGATAGCCTGTCACCGTCGCATAGCTGTCAAAGCGGCCGATCAGCTCGACATGGCTCGCGGCGATCCCGACTTCTTCCTCCAATTCGCGCACGGCCGCCTCGGCAGCGGTCTCGCCGCCGGCATCAATGCGCCCGCCGGGGAAGGATATCTGTCCGGCATGGCGTGGCAGGTGAGAGGCACGCTCGGTCAAGAGCAGGCGCGGCGGACCATCATGAAGAATCAGCGGTGCGATCACGGCGGCATCGCGAATCTCGACATCGGCAAAGGCCGCCGGCACGCCGGCCGGACCGCCATTGAGATCGGCATCGCCCAGACACGGCTGCGTTGTCGGCCCTTCGACCGGATCCAGCCGGTCGCGCAAGCGATCCAGCAGCGCGTCGATGCCGCCCTTGCCCGTCACGCGGTCATGCTCCCAGGGCGAAAAATTCGCCCCCGCTCCAAACGCCGGTCGCACCGTCATGCTCGACGGCCAGTCCGGCAAGCTCATAGAAGACAGGGCGCGTCATCAGGGCTTGCAGCTGACCACGCACATGGACCAGGGGCGTGGGCTCGCCGGTTTGCGGATCCAGGCTGACCGAAATCGGATGATCGGCCCTGGCCTCGACCAACTCGTCCATGTTGGTGTGAAAAACCAGCGACTGCTCCCGGCCCTCGCCAACCGCATCGACTCGCACGGCCAGGAAGGGTGCGACCTCCACCTTGATGGCGATTTTCTCAACCGGCGTCACAAGATAATGAACGCCGTCGTCATCTTTCCGCAAGATTGTCGCAAACAGCCGTATCAGAGGTTCCCGGGTGATGCGCGCCCCTTCATGCCACCATGATCCGTCACGTCTGATGACGAGGTCCATCTCCCCGCAATACGCGGGATGCCAGCGCTCGACCGGCGGCAGGCCGGTTCCGGCCTCGCGGGCTGCCTTCAGCAGCGACTGCATTGGATCACGGCGTTGCGAGGTCGAGGGCATGGACACCTTATCTGCGCAACGCCATGCTGCGTCGCGCCAACTGGCCTATATATGGTCTGTATCGGAGAGGAATGTAGGACGATGACCGAGATGAATGAACCCGGTGCAGAGCTGATCGCTGAAGCTGATGCCGCGACGGATCGCCTCAAGGCGGTCAAGGAGTCCATTGGCCGCGTGATCTACGGGCTGGAAAACGAGATCGAGCTCTGCCTCACGGCGATGCTGTCCGGCGGTCACACCCTGCTCGTCGGTGCACCCGGCCTGGCCAAGACCCGTCTGGTGGAGACCATCGCGGTGGCGACCGGTCTCGACACCAAACGCATCCAGTTCACGCCGGATTTGATGCCGGCCGATATTCTCGGCTCGGAAATGCTTGAGGAGGGCGATGACGGCAAACGTCATTTCCGCTTCCTGCCCGGCCCGATCTTCTGTCGCCTGCTGATGGCCGACGAGATCAACCGGGCCAGCCCGCGCACCCAGGCCGCGCTCCTGCAGGCCATGCAGGAAGGCCATGTCACCGTCGCCGGCGAGCGGCACGACCTGCCCAGGCCCTTCCACGTGCTGGCAACCCAGAACCCGATCGAGCAGGAAGGGACCTATCCGCTGCCCGAAGCCCAGCTCGACCGCTTCCTGCTGCGCGTCGATGTGCCTTACCCGTCCCGCGACGCTGAACGCGCCGTCCTGCTCGCCACGACCGGCGCGGTGACTGCTGAATCGGTCTCGGTCCTGGACGCCGAGGAAATCCTCAAGCTCCAGGCCCTCGTGCGCCGCCTGCCGGTGGGCGAGCGCGTGCTGGAATCCATTCTCGACCTGTTGCGCCTCGCCCGCCCGGAAGACTCCGACCTGCCGGAAGTCCGCGAAGGCGTTTCCTGGGGTCCCGGTCCGCGCGCCGGCCAGGCCCTGATGCTGGCTTGCCGCGCCCGCGCGCTTCTCCAGGGGCGTCTCGCTCCGTCGACGGAAGACGTCGCCGCCCTCGCGGAGCCGGTCCTGAAACACCGCATGGCGCTGTCCTTCGCGGCCCGCGCCGACGGACACACGCTGGAAGGCCTGATCAAGACGCTCGCCGACCGGGCCGCCTGATCATGAGCCAGAGTGGCAATCGCCAGGACGAGACACGCGTTGTCTCGCTGCGCCATGAAGGCGAGGACGCGGCGGCCAGCCTGCCGTCCCTGCTCGCCGAGGCCGATCGCATTGCCGCGACGGTCGCCCAGGGCGTGCATGGCCGTCGCCGCTCCGGCATTGGCGAGACCTTCTGGCAGTATCGTCACCACCGTCCCGAGGATGGCCGCCAGGCGATCGACTGGCGCCAGTCGGCACGCTCGGATCAGCTCTTCGTGCGCCAGAATGAGTGGGAAGCGGCCAATACGATCTGGCTGTGGCGCGATGGTTCCGCCTCGATGCGCTACAGTTCGAGCCGCAATCACAGCGCCAAGATCGACCGCGCCGCGGTCTGCCAGATCGCCATCGCAGCCCTGCTGACCCAGGGCGGCGAGCGGGTCAGCGTGCTCGGCGAATCGGCCATTGCGCGCACCGGTGCCCTGGGTCTTGAGCGCGCCTCGCGCCGGCTGGCGCTGGGTCCCGGCGACGCCTCGGCTGTGGAAGCCCCCAACATCTCGCGCTTCGGTCGCGTGGTGCTGGCCAGCGATTTCCTCGATCCGATCGAAACCTGGACGGCCCGCCTGTCACGCTTTGCGGCCATGGAGGCGCATGGCATCCTGCTGCGCGTCGTCGACCCGGCGGAGGAGGATTTTCCCTATGCCGGGCGGACCCGTTTCGAACACCCTGGCGGCGGGACCAGCCTGCTCTTCGGCCGCGCCGAGGAAGCCCGTACCGCCTATCGCGAGCGCTGGGCCGAGCATGGCGAACGCCTGGCCGGACTGGCCCGCCAATATGGCTGGACCCTGGTGACCCATCGTACCGACCGTCCGGCGACCAGCGCCGTTCTGGCCCTTTTCCGCGCCCTTGCGAGGGATGTCTGACCTGATGTTTGCCCTTGGCCCTCTTTCTTTCGGCGCCCCTCTGGCGCTGGCCGGACTTGTTGCCCTGCCACTCTTGTGGCTGCTGCTGCGCGCAACCCCGCCGGCCCCCAAGCGGGCGATTTTCCCGCCGCTGCGCCTTCTGCTCGGCGCACCGGATGATGCCGAGACTCCGCAACATGCGCCCTGGTGGCTGATCCTGTTCCGCCTCCTGATCGCGGCCCTGGTCATCATCGCCCTGGCGCGTCCGGTCTGGACCCCGCCCAGCGTCGAGGAAGAAACCCGCCCCGCCCTGATCGTGGTGGATACCGGCTGGGCCAGTGCCGCCGCCTGGAACGACATGCGCCAGGAGGCCGAGCGCCTGATCGACGAAGCTGAACGCGACGGCCGTGCCGTGGCCCTCGTCACGACCGCCCCGACCGGGCAGGCGGCGCCGGCCCTGCGCCTGGCCAATGCCGACGAGGCCCGCCGCCAGCTTGAGAACGCCGAGCCGCAAGCCTGGCCGGCCGATCGCGGCGCCACCGCCGATCGCATCACCGCGGCCCGCAATAATGGTACGCTGGACGGCGCCATGGCCGTGACCTGGCTGAGTGACGGCGTCGACAGTCGCGACGCGGCCCAGTTGTCGCGCACGCTTGACGCGCTGGGCGACCTCACGGTGATCGAGCCGGATGCGGGTCGCGCACCGCTGGCTCTGGCGGCGCCCGAACCGGCCGCCGATGGTCTGACCGTCTCCGTTCTGCGTGCGACCCGCGACTTCCCGCGCACGGTCGCCGTGACCGCGCTTGGCAGCGATGGCCGGGCCATCGCCCGCCGCGATGTCACCTTCGAGGCGGGAGACGGCAGCGCATCCGCCGATATCGCCCTGCCGCTGGACCTGCGCAACCGGATCGCCAGCCTGCGCCTGGACGGCACGGCGTCGGCCGCCTCTGTCCGCCTGCTCGGCGACCAGTGGCAGCGTCCGCGTGTCGGCCTGATCACGCTGGAAAGCGATGAGGGCCAGCCGCTCCTGTCCGACCTGCACTATGTGCGCAGCGCCCTGGGGCCGCATGCGCAGCTGATCGATGGCGATCTCGACGCCCTGCTGGCCGAGGACATCTCGGTGCTGGTGATGACGGACAGCGCCCGCTCCGACGATCAGCGCATCGTCGACTTCGTCAATGAGGGTGGCGTGTTGATCCGGTTCGCCGGGCCGCGCCTGGCGGCACAGGGCGACGATCTCCTGCCTGTCATCCTGCGCGAGGGCGGCCGCCTGTTCGGCGGATCCCTGAACTGGGACGAACCGCAACGCATCGCGGCCTTCCCCGACACCTCGCCCTTTGCCGGCCTGCCGGCTGACAGCACCGCCACCATCGACCGCCAGGTTCTCGCCCAGCCGGGCAGCGCCACGCCGGATCGCGTCTGGGCGCGACTGGAAGACGGCACGCCGCTTGTCACCGCCGAGCGCCGCGCCCGCGGCTGGATCGTGCTCTTTCACGTGACCGCCAGCCCGGACTGGTCCGACCTGCCTCTGTCGGGCCTCTTCCCGCGCATGCTGCAGCGCCTGATGGGACTCGCCCAGGGCGGCACCGCCTCGGTACCCGGCAATGGCGCCTGGATTCTCGACCGGGCGCTTGATGCCAGTGGCCAGCTGGTCGCCGCACCGGTCACCGCCCGCCCCGTGCCAGCGGCCAGCTTCGACACCACACCGGTCTCGCCGGTGGCGCCGCCCGGCCTCTATCGGCTCGGATCGGCGGCCAGCGCCCTCAACATCATCGGACCGGACACCCGCATGGACCCCCTGCCCCGCGACCTTCCCGGCGCCAGTTTTGCCGGCCTCGACGGCCCGCGCGCCCGCCATTTCGATGCCTTCCTGCTGGCCACCGCCCTCATCATGCTGACCCTCGATGTGCTGATCGCGCTCGGCCTGGCCGGACGCCTGCCGGTGCGGCTTGGCGGGGCGACCGCCGCCGCCCTGCTCGCGCTCGGCCTGGCGCCGCTGGCCGCACCGTCCGCCGAGGCGCAGGACACACCGACCGCCCCGCAACGGCTTGAGCTGAGCGATGAGATGATGCAGGCCGCGCTGACCCTGCGCTTTGGTTATGTCACCACCGGTGACACGACGATCGACAACCGCAGCCGAACCGGCCTGACCGGGTTGTCGCAGGAGATTTTCCGGCGCAGTGCCATGGAGCCGGAAGCACCGCTCGCCGTGAATGTGAACACCGACGAGCTGATCTTCTTTCCCCTCCTCTACTGGCCTGTCACCCGCGACGCAGGGCCGCTGAGCGATGAAGCCTCGCGCCGGGTCGCGGCCTATCTGTCGGCCGGCGGTCTGATCGTGTTCGACACCCAGGACGCCGACATCGCCATGCTGCGTGCCGGCGCGCCGCATCCCGGCCTGGTCAATGTGCTCGACAGTATCGACGTACCGGCCCTGTCACAGATCCCGAGCGACCATGTGCTGACACGGGCCTTCTACCTGTTGCAGGATTTCCCCGGCCGCTATTCCGGATCGCCGGTCTGGGTCGAGGCCAATCCCGATGGCGCATCGCGTGACGGCACCTCCGGCGTGATCATCGGCTCGCACGACTGGGCCACAGCCTGGTCACGCGGCGAGAATGGCGGCGCCGCTGCGCCGATTGACGGCGGCGACCGCCAACGCGAGATGGCAATCCGGTTCGGCGTCAATATCGCGATGTATGCCCTGACCGGAAACTACAAGGCAGATCAGGTCCACGTGCCCGACATCCTGGAAAGGCTCGGACAATGAGTGCGCCTCTCGCTGCGACCGTGTCGGCGCTCGACTTTGCACCCCTCCTGCCCTGGCCCGTCATTGGCGGTCTGGCCGGCCTCGCCCTGCTGGCGATTGCTGCCGGCGGGCTGCAAAAACTGTCCGGCTGGTTCTGGCGCACGCTCGGCGTCGCCCTGATCGCGCTGGTTCTCGCCAATCCCTCGCTGGTCGAGGAAGAGCGCGACCCCTTGCCCGATATCGCCGTGCTGGTCACCGACACGTCTTCCTCGATGACGGTGGGCGGGCGCCGCGAGGCGGCCGGGGAAATGGCGGCCGCCCTGCGCCGCGAGGCCGAGGCGGACCCGCTGCTCGACCTGATCGAGGTCGAGGCCGGTGAAACTGCCGACGGCACCATGCTGTTTGACGGCCTGAACGCCGCCCTTGCCAGCGCACCGCCCGACCGGCTGGCCGGCATCGTCCTGGTCAGCGACGGCCAGGTGCATGACGCGCCGCCGGACGCGAACGCGCTCAATGTCGATGCCCCGATCCACCATGTCCTGACCGGCGACCGAAATGCCGGGGACCGCCGCCTCATGATCGAGGAAGCGCCGCGCTACGGCATTGTCGGCCAGACAGTCTCCTTCGTGATCCGCGTCGAGGACGACGCCATGCAGGGCACGGCGAATGTCGCCTTCCGCTTCGAGGGAGGTGACCCGCAAGTCCATGCGATTCCGATCGGTCGCTCGACCCGCGTCGAGGTTCCCGTCGAGCGCCGCGGCCAGAATGTCATCGAGGCCGAAGTCGAGGCCGGTCGCCAGGAATTGTCGCTGATCAACAACCGCGCTGCCGTTTCGGTGTCCGGTGTGCGTGACCGCCTGCGTGTACTGCTGGTCACGGGAGAGCCCCACAATGGCGCCCGGGCCTGGCGCGACCTGTTGAAATCCGACCCGTCGGTCGACCTTGTCCATTTCACAATCCTGCGGCCGCCGGATCGCCGCGACTCGACCCCGGTCGACGAGCTGGCCCTGATCGGCTTCCCGGTGCAGGAGCTCTTCGTCGAGCGCCTCAGCGAGTTCGATCTGGTGATCTTCGACCGCTATCGCCGTCGCAACATCATGCCGCCGCTCTATTTCGACTATATCGCCCGTTATGTGGAGAATGGTGGCGCGCTCCTGGTCACGGCCGGCCCGCCCTTTGCCGGACCGCCGAGCCTCTATCGCACGCCGCTGGCGGCTGTGCTGCCGGTGCGTCCGACGGGCTATATCACCGACGCGCCGTTCACGCCGGAGCCGACCGATACCGGACTGCGTCATCCGGTGACTGCCGGGCTGGCCGGTGGCGGTGAAACACCGCAATGGGGTCGTTGGCTGCGTCACATTCACGGCACGGCGCTGGGCGGGGAGACCTTGCTCGAGACACCCGATGGTGATCCGCTCCTGGTGGTCCAGCGCGCCGGAGACGGTCGTGCCGCCATCGTGATGTCGGATCAGACCTGGCTGTGGTCGCGCGGCTTTGAAGGTGGTGGCCCCTATGCGGAAATGTTCCGCCGGGTCGCCCACTGGCTGATGCGCGAACCCGAGCTCGACGAGGAACGCCTGACTGCCTTTGCCACGGATGGCGAGCTGCAGGTCGACCGGGTCACGCTGTCCGACACGCCGCCGCCACTGCAGCTGACCTGGCCTGATGGCCGCCAGGACGTCGTTACCATGACCGGATCCGAGGGCGAGCCCGGCCATTTTGCCGCGCGCGTCCCCGCCTCGGGCTCGGGCCTCGTGCGACTGCGGTCTGGCGACCTGACGACCGTTGCCGCCCTCGGTCCGATCAATCCGCTGGAATATGCCGACATGCGTCCGTCAGCCGACATGCTCGATCCTTTCGTCGATGCGACCGGCGGCGGCCTGTTTGCCATCGGCGACGGACCAGATGCAGCCCTGCCGAACCTGCGCCGGACTCGCGCCACAGCCGACCAGTCCGGTCGTTCCTGGCTCGGCCTGAAGCGCAATGAACGCTACGTGGTGCGCGCCTCGACCCGCATCCCGCTCCTGCCAGGCCTGCTCATGGTGCTTTTGATCACCGCCATGCTGGGACTGGGCTGGTGGCGCGAGGGTCGCTGATCCTCGCGGCCAGCTGTCAGGGTGCCAGCTGTCAGGGTGCCAGCTGCCAGGGTGAAAGTCGCGTTCACCATGCGGAAAGGCCTGGTCTGGCATGACGGGGTGAACACGCACCGGAGATGACCATGCGCCGCTTCCTGACCCTGATCGCCCTTCTCGGCCTTGCGCCTGTCCTGTCCGGCTGCATCGTGATTGGCGCCGCAGCACTGGCCACCGATGTCGCCGTCGGTACGGCCGGCGCCGCCGTGCGCACGGTCGGCGCGGTCGGTGGTGCTGCGATCGATGTCGTCACCCCGGGTGATGATGACGATGATCACCACCATGACCACGATCATGACTAGCGACGGGCCTGCCCGGAAACTGACCGATACGTAATCGTGTCCGGGCGCACCTTCTCAACCACCCCCTGATACTGCTATCCTTCGGATCGAGGGACTGCTTGTAGACGTATCAAGGAGGCGCGTGATGTTGCGCACAATGACGGCCATTCTGGCGCTGGGTGCCCTGTCCACCCCGTCGCTGGCAGACCAGCCCGTTGCGATCGGCGAGATCGCTTTCGGTCCTGAACTTGTTGAACACGCAGAAGATTTTGGCGAACGCGAGATGGACCGCCTGGCTGGCTATCTGCGCGATGCGCTGGAGCGTGAACTCGCCGATCAGCTTGGTGAGGGCGGTTATGTGCTGAATGCGACAATTCTCGACGCCCAGCCCAACCGGCCGACCATGGAGCAGATGGGCGGACCGCGCGCCCTGCACCACTCCTCGATTTCGATTGGCGGCGCCGATGTCGAGGCTCAGCTGGTCTCCGCAGACGGCGAAGTCCTCGAAACCTACAGCTATGGCTGGCGCAGCTGGAACATCGAGGACGTCGTCGGTTATGGCCAGTGGACCGATGCGCGCCGGACTTTCTCGCGCTTTGCCGACCAGGTCTCCGACAGCCTCGACGAGCGGGCAGATTCCGGTTCCTGATCGGAGTTCCGACTGAAAAGAACGGACGCGCCTTCGCAGGTGCGTCCGTTTTTTATTGTGCTGCAACACGAATTTACGCGCTGCCCCCCTGCTCGGGCGCGGGCGGATGTGCTAGTCTTTCTAGACCGCAGGGGGGGACATCAACCCAGGAGAGACCGATATGCGTACTCTCGTTTGCGTGCTTGCGTTGTGTTGCCTGCCCTCGCCGCTTCTGGCCCAGGGCGGGGATGGCTTTCGGGCCGATATCCGTCACCCGGCCAACGGATCGATCGAAATCGGTCGGATCGGCTTTTCAGACCTGGTGCGAAGCAAGGCGGACAGTTTCGGTGAAGCCGAACTGGTGCGCCTGGCTGACTATCTGCGTATCGATCTGGAACGGGCCCTGATCGAAGCCAACTGGCATGGTGTGGCTGTCCACAAAACCGTACTCACCGTCACCGTTCTCGATGTCGTTCCCAATCGGCCGACCATGCAGCAGATCCAGGACCTGGACGGGGCGCACTATACCACCCACGCAAATGGCGGCGCCTCGATCAGCGCCGAGCTGCGCGACGCGGAGAATGCGTTGGTTGCGAGCTACAGCTACAGCTGGTTCAACCCGGATGAAAGCGCTGGTGAGGGCTATGGAGTCTGGACCGATACCCGGCAGGCCTTCGACCGTTTCGCCGCCGAACTGGCCACCAGCCTGGGCATCGCCCCGATGCCGCGCAGCTGAAGTCGGACGGACAGGTTCGGGCTAGGGCGCGCCGATCCATTTATGGGTCTGCAGGGAGAGCGACCATTTGGGATGCGCCAGGCAGTAGTCGAAGGCCGCCTGCGCGTTCGCCATCATCTGCGGCCCGTCCATGGGCTGCAGGGAGAAGCGCTTGAAGTCCCAGTCTTCGAACGCAGCCGGATCGAGTTCCGGCTGTGGATAGACGAGTTTGAGCTCGTGACCGGACATCTGCACAACCGGCGCCGTGCCTTTCGGGCTGACCGTGATCCAGTCGATTCCATCCGGCGCCCGCACAGTCCCGTTGGTCTCGACCGCGATCTCGAAACCGCGTTCATGCAGTGCGTCGATGAGCGGCGTATCGAGCTGGAGCAGGGGTTCGCCACCGGTGCACACGACCAGTGGCGAGCCGCCGCCCGGCCATAATTCGGCAACCGCCTCGACGAGCGCGGCTGGCGTCTTGAAGCGGCCACCGCCAGGTCCGTCCATGCCGACAAAATCCGTGTCGCAGAAATTGCAGACAGCCTTGTGGCGATCCTGCTCGCGACCGCTCCACAGATTGCAGCCGGCAAAGCGCAGGAAAACCGCCGGGCGGCCGGCTTGGGCGCCCTCGCCCTGCACAGTGAGGAAGCGTTCCTTGACGGAGTAGCTCATGCCGGTAGCGCCGCCGTCCAGGCGGCATGCCCACGCGCACGCAGCTCACAGGCCGGGCAGGTCCCGCAGCCATAGCCCCAGGCATGGCGCGCGCCGCGCTCGCCGCGATAGCAGGTGTGGCTGTCTTCCTCGATCAGCGCCGTCAGCGCCCGCCCGCCGAGCTGTTCGGCCAGGGCCCAGGTCTGCGCCTTGTCGAGATGCATGAGCGGCGTGGCGATCGACAGCGCCGTATCGAGGCCGAGGCCGAGCGCGGATTGCATCGCATCAATCGTCTCGCGGCGGCAGTCCGGATAGCCGGAATAATCCGTCTCGCACATCCCGCCGACCAGGACGCCATGCCCGCGCCGGTAGGCCAGCGCAGACGCAACGGTGAGGAAGACCAGGTTGCGGCCCGGCACGAAGGTGCTTGGCAGGCCGCTGGCCTCCATCTCGATGGCCCGGTCGGCCGTCAGCGCGCTCTCGGCGATGGCACCATAGCCGGTCAGGTCGACCACGAAGTCCTCACCCAGGCGCTGGCCCCAGTCGGGAAAGCCCGCCGCCATGCCCTCGCGGACCCGGTCACGGGCCTGCAGCTCGACGTGATGACGCTGGCCATAATCGAAGCCGACGGTCTCGACACGGTCATGGTGCTGCAGCGCCCAGGCGAGACAGGTCGCGGAATCCTGGCCACCGGAAAACAGGACCAGGGCCGAACGCTCGGCGGGAACGGGGCTGGAGGTATCGCTCATGTGGCGCTTATATACCGAAGGGGAGAATTTTGACCATGCAGGGCGTTTGTCTCATCTACACATGCTGGCCCGATGCCGACTGCGCGGGCGCTGCTGCGCGCGTTGCGGTCGATGAAGGCCTGTGTGCTTGCGCCAACCTCCTGCCCGGCATGACCAGCATCTATCGCTGGGAGGATAGAATAGAGACGGCCAGCGAGTGCGTTGCCCTGTTCAAGACCACGACCGCACGCGCCCCCGCCCTGGTCGTCCGTCTGGCCGAACTGCACCCCTATGACGAACCGGCCATTCTCGGCCTTCCGGTGGATGCAGCCGGCAGCGCGGCAAGCTTTCTCACCTGGATCGCGGCGCAAACCGGGTCCGGCCGGGGCAATCCGGCCTGACATTTCGGCCTGACATTTCGGCTTGGCGGGAAGCACGCAAGCACAGGGTGTTTCCGTGTGAATTATTTGTGAAACCTGCGGTTCCTGTGCCCGCGTTTGAATGAATGGAAACCGTTTTCATAGACAAGCAATCCGGCAATCACTGCGACGTTCAGGACCCCGAAAAGGGGTTCCCGGCAGGACGGGGAGTATTCGATGGTGGGCTTGGTTCGAGACGTTCTGGTCGATGCGCCGGCCGTCGCGCCCGATACAACCGGTGGCGAGGTTTACGAGCATTTCTCGGAAGATCCTGATTTGCTTGTGATGGCTGTGGTGACGGACGGCAGGCCGGTCGGCCTGGTTGCCCGCGATCAGTTCTTCCTGAGGATGGCCGACCGCCATGGTCGCGCCCTGTTCGAGCGCCGCCCGATTACTTTCGCCATGAACAAGTCGCCTTTGATCGTGGAGACCCGCACACCGATCAGCGAGCTGAACGCGCAAATCCTCAAGGATCGTCCGGCCGCGCTGATGGACGGCTTCATCGCTACCCGCAACGGCGAATATGCCGGTGTCGGAACGACGCTGGAACTCTTCCGCCTGATCGCGCGTGAGAATGCCGACAAGAACCATCGCCTTTCCACCCTGGCCGAACAGCTCGGCCGGGCCCGGATCGAGGCTCTGGCTGCGTCGAAGGCAAAATCCGACTTCCTGGCCACGATGAGCCACGAGATCCGCACCCCGCTCAACGGCGTGCTCGGCGTGACCCAATTGCTGCAGGCCACCGCACTCGACGAGGAGCAGCACGACTTCGTCCGGGTGATCGACGAGAGCGGCAATATCCTGCTGCGCCTGCTCAACGACATTCTCGACCTGTCCAAGATCGAAGCCGGCAAGATGGAGCTGGAGCTGCGCCCCTTCCGGCCGTCTGCCCTGGTGCATGACACGCGCACGCTCTGGCTTGGCCGGGCCCTCGAGAAGGCCATTGCCTTCGAGATCGAGGCGGATTGCGATCATGACGCGCATTTCGAAGGCGATATCGTTCGCATCAAGCAGGTCCTGTTCAACCTGATCAGCAATGCGATCAAGTTCACCGACGCCGGGCATGTCCATGTTCGCTTCCATTTCCTGCCCATCGGGCGGCGTCGACATGTCATGCGGGTGGAGATCAGGGATACCGGCTGCGGCATCCCTGACGCCGCCCAGTCGGAGCTTTTCTCGGCCTTCAAGCAGGCCGATGCGGCGACCAATCGCCTGCATGGCGGCACTGGTCTGGGACTGGCGATCTGCCGCCGCCTGGTGGAATTGATGAGCGGCTCCATCGGATTCGAGAGCACGGCCGGACAGGGTTCCAAATTCTGGTTCGACTTGCCCTTGCGGTCGGTCGAGGCCAATTCTGTGCCGGCAGCGGTCGCGCCGGGCAGACCCCTGCCCATCGCCCCGGTTCCGGAGCACAAGCACAGTATTCTCGTCGCCGAGGACAATCCGGTGAACCAGGCGGTCGCCCGCGGCTTTCTCAAGCTGCGCGGCCTCGCGGCTGATTATGTCGTCAACGGTCAGGCGGCCGTTGAAGCCGTGAAGGCTCGCCATTACGACCTCGTGCTGATGGACATGGAAATGCCGGTGATGGACGGGCTGGCCGCCTGTCGCGCCATCCGGCAGCTGGATATGCCGGCCGGTTCGGTCCCGGTAGTCGCGCTGACGGCCAATGCCATCGGCACGGCCAGGGATCGCTGCCAGGCGGCCGGCATGGATGATTTCATCACCAAGCCGATCATCCGTGCCGACCTCGATCGCGTGCTAGACATTTATCTGGACCCGGCCCGCCAGGCCGCGAGGACCAAAGCCGCGTGAGCAGCGGAAATCCATATCGATTTCGAAAATGCGGAGACAGGGACCGGCGATTGCATCATCACTCGGCATAGAGTCGGCGGGCCTGCCATTCGGGCATCGCTACCAATCCTATGTGCTCACCCGAGACCGGCCGGCGCCCATGACCACTGCAGCAATCCTTGAACTTCTGGCCCGCGGCGGTACGACCGGCCTCGCCTTGATGCTGGCCCTGTTTTTCTGGCGCGATGCCCGGCGCGCAATCGGCGCCCGTCTCGGACTGCTCTTTGCCCTCGGCGTCGCCTGCTACGCGCTGGTCTCCTCCAACGTTGTCTCCCTGGCCCTGGGTCCTGTGTCCCTGGCCCTGAACCTGCTGGCCATTCCGACGGCAGTCCTTTTCTGGTGGTTCGTCACGGCGCTGTTTGACGACCGCTTTGTCTGGCGCCAATGGCGTCTGATCCCGCTCGGGATTGTCGCCCTTGCAGCGGCCGGTCATTTCCTGCCGGGGCCAGACTCACCGCTGCCCCTGATCGCCATGCTGGCATGGCAAACCGCGAACGTGCTGATGATGGCCCATGCCGCCGTTCTGGCGATCCGCGATTGGCCAGATGATCTGATCGAGCCGCGTCGCCGCTTTCGCGTTGCCCTCGCCAGCCTGGTCCCGATACTCGGCATCACGGTTTCGGTGATGGAGATCCGCTTCGCCGGCATCGGCTTTCCCGACTGGGTGTTCCACACGCAGGGCATCACCCTGTTCGGGCTTGCCCTCCTGTTCACCGGCTGGCTCATCGCGGCACCGACCGACCTCTTCCCGCCCGACACGGCCCGCGCGCCGGGCGCCGTTCAAAGCACCAAGCTCGCACCGGAGGACCGGCCACTGGCGGCCCGGCTGGATCAGGCCATGGCCGATGGGCTGTACCGGGAGGCCGGTCTGACAGTCGGCACCCTCGCAGGGCATCTGAAAACCCGCGAGCACAGATTGCGGCGCCCGATCAACAAGGGTCTGGGCTATCGCAATTTCTCGGCCTTCCTGAACACCCACCGCTTGGCTGAGGCCAAACGCCTGCTGGCGGCGCCGGAACGTGCCCAGGACCAAATCCTGATCATCGCGCTTGAACTCGGCTATGGCTCGGTTGCGCCGTTCAACCGGGCCTTCCGGGCCGAAACCGGGACGACACCGACCCTGTATCGACGGACCGCCCTCGCAGAAGCCTGATCAGAACCGGAAAATTCGCGTCGATTTCGGCAATGTCCGAGCGCATTCGACATCGCCGCGACAGACAAGCGGCCGACAGCAAGCCTACCCCCTCATTCTTGCCATGAGGTCAGCTATGCCGTCGATACAAACTGCCATGCCGGACGTCCTGATAGAGGCCCTGGCGGCCGCGCCGGACCTCTTCCTCAGCGATCTGTTGCGTTACTTCCTGGCCGCCGGAATGGTTTACCTGCTGGTCCATATCGTATTCGCGAAAGCCCTGGCGCCACGCCGGATACAGCCGCGGCGCACCGGGCCGGGTCAGATCCGGCGGGAAATCCTGGCCTCCCTGCGGTCCATTGCCGTCTTTGCGATCGTCGGGACACTGGTTGCGCTGGAACTGCTCACCGGCGTCTCCCAGGCCTATTTCGATCCGATGGAACGCGGCCCAGTCTGGTTCATGGCGTCGCTATTCGCGCTGATCGTGGCGCATGATGCCTGGTTCTACTGGACGCACCGGCTCATGCACCGGCCACGCTGGTTCCGCCGCTTCCATCGCCTACATCACAAATCCCGGACACCGACTCCGTGGACGGCCTATGCCTTCAATACCGGTGAAGCGGTCCTGCATGCCCTCTTCCTGCCCGTCATCCTGCTCGTCCTGCCCGTGCCAGTCCTGGCCATATTCCTTTGGGGCATCCACCAGATCGTCCGCAATGCGGTCGGTCATTGCGGTGTGGAAATCTTTCCGGCCGGAAAGGACGGACGTCCGCGTTTCGACTGGATCACGACGGTTACCCATCATGATCTGCATCACGCCGAACCTGGCTGGAATTTCGGACTCTATTTCACCTGGTGGGACAGGTGGATGGGGACGGAGAACCCGGACTATCACGCCCGTTTCGCGGCAATCGTCCAGCGCCAATCTGACCCGCTGACCAAGGGTCAGCCCGCTACCCGGGTGACGAAAGAGGCGTGAAGGCGAGGCGACGGTTTCCGGGATGTACAGCCAACCGCATCCCGGAGGCCCGCCAAGCGCGTGTGTCAGAGATCCGGCTCAACATGCCGCGAGGCTTCATGCGCGGCTTCGTCGAAGCCGCGGCGGCGCGAGATGACCAGAACGGTCGACAAGGTACCGCCCAGCGCCAAGCTCACCACCGTTCCCAGCCCGAGCGCGATCCAGCCATGGGCACTCATTTCCACGCCCGCCAGCCGGATCATGCCGAACACCATGAAGGCCCCGCACATCAAAATGGCGATGCCGGCCATCACGAGGGTGAGAATGTTGGAACGGGTCATGGAGGCGTGTCCGGGCTGCTTGGCCCTCATATGGGCACCGACGGCCCCGGATACCAAGTGGGCGTCGGGTCGCAGGCGCAATTGTCGCAGCGACGGTGGCAGATGATCAGGCGATTGGGAAAAGTGGTGGCGAGGGAGAGACTTGAACTCTCGACCTCACGATTATGAGTCGTGCGCTCTAACCAGCTGAGCTACCTCGCCACACAGGCCCCTCCGCAAGGGAGAGGCACGCCGTATACGCGCAGCGCCCACGGCTGGCAAGCCGTGGGCGCTGGCGGATTTCAGTTCACGCGCAGTCAGGCTGCGCGAACCTCCTGGAGGAATTGTTCGACCGCCGTCTTGAGCGTGTCGGACTGGCGCGACACGGCCAGCGAGGCTTCCAGAACCTCGCCCGCGCTTTCGCCGGTTTCCGAGGTTGCCTGGTCGACTTCCTGGATGTTGGTGAAGACCTGGCTGGTGCCGTCTGCCGCCTCCTGGGCCGAGCGGGTGATCTCGCCGGCAGCAGCGCGTTGCTCTTCCATCGCGGCTGCAATGGCGGTGGCGATCTCGCTCATCTCGTGAATCGTGCCGCCGATCGATGACATCGCCTCAACAGCCTTGGCCGTTGCACCCTGGATGCCCGAGATGTGCTCGGAAATGTTCTGCGTCGCCGCGCCGGTCTGGCTGGCCAGCGCCTTGACCTCGGAGGCCACAACCGCAAAGCCCTTGCCGGCCTCACCGGCCCGGGCCGCCTCGATGGTGGCGTTCAGGGCCAGCAGGTTTGTCTGCTCGGCGATATCGTTGATCAGGCTGACGATATTGTCGATCGACTTCGCCGCGTCATCAAGCCGCTGGACGTCGCCATTGGTCTGTTCAACCTGGTCGACCGCCGAGTTGGCGATCTCGGTCGAGCGCGAGATCTGCTGCGAGATCTCGCCGATCGAGGACACCATTTCCTCGGCAGCCGCTGCCACGGTCTGCACGTTTTGCGACGCGCCTTCCGACGCCTGGGCCACGGCGGCGGACTTGCCGGTTGTGGCCGCCGCTGTCGAGCTCATCGCCCGGGCTGCGGTTTCCATGCGGGTGGCGGCCTCGCCGACCTGGCCCAGCGCATCGCTGGACGCCTGCTCGAAAGCCTGGATGAGGCTTTCGACGGCGGCAGAACGCTTTTCCTTCATGCGGCGCTCTTGCTCGGTCTCGGCCTCGAGGCGAGCCCGTTCAATGGCGTTCTGGCGGAACACGTCCACCGAGCGCGCCATGTCGCCGATCTCGTCCCGGCCCGGCGTGAAGCCGAGATTGACGTCGCTATTGCCCTCAGCCAGGGCGCCCATCGTGCGGGCCATGGCGCTGAGGCGCTTCAAGAGCATGTTGTTGACGTAGAACCAGGCGATACCCGCAGCGACCACCATGCCGATCGCGGCAATGGCGATCAGCAGTATCCGGCCGGTGATGACAGCGGCGTCTGCGGCCGAGGTCGCATCGCTGACCCGTCCGGCCACCTGGGACTTGAAGGCCTGGACGCTGGCAAGCAGGGCTTCGGCTGACAGGCGGGCTTCCTCGGCCACGACTTCGGCGGCAGCCACGGCAGCCAGCTCCGCCTTGCGCAGCTCGAAGACACCATCATTGCCGTCGCCGAAATTGATCAGATTGTCGGACTGGGTCTGCATGATGTCAGTCACGACAGGCCCGAGGATGGCGAAATTCACGTCCAGTTCGCCGGCGTTTTCGTCATAGCGATCGAAGATCGCGTCAACTTCGCCGGTCGCGGCCGCGGTATCGACCTCATTGTACTGGATCAGGATCTGGTTCGCTGCGAGCAGGGCGCGCAGCAGGCTCTCGATGTCGGCCTCGTCACTCGCATCAAGCGCGCCTTCGACACTGTCGGCCAGATCGGTCCGGGCTTCACGTGCCTGGGATGTGACATACCAACGGCGGTCGCGGATCTGCAGGCGACGCTCGACCACCTCGTTCATGCTCTCGACAAGCTCGTTCAGGTCGGCCGCGGCCGCGCGCAGTGACGCCGTCTCGCCGATCCCGGACAAGGTCTCCAGGCCCGCTAGGTCCCGGACCAGCCCGTCGCGATAACCGACGACCCGGTTGTAATTTTCCAGACGCGCCTCAACCGAAGTCGAAGCAGCGAACACGCCCAGCGCTTCGCTCAGTCCGACGCTGTTTTCCGAGAGCGCGTCGATATATTGCGTTTCCGGAATGGCGCGATTGGCGATCTGTTCGACGGCATGGTTTGCCGAGTTGAACCCGGTCACGCCGACGATCGCGGCGACCAGGGTCATGACAGAGGTCAGCCCGAATGCAGCGAGCAGTCGGACCCGGATGCTGGTCGTTTTGCTGAGGAAGTTACCAAGCACAGAATTCATTGCACGGCCCCTAAGGCTGATGGCCTGATTCAAAAAAGATACGGCGACGCTAACGCGCCGCCGTAAATGAATTCTTATTATGGTAAACGCGTATCAGTTCTTTTGCTGATTAGCGTTGAGGCTCGGGGCGTTAGCCGCCCAGACTAAAGTCGAAACGCTGCTGCATGCCAGCCGTCGCGGCCGGAGCCGGCGCATATGCCCAGCCTTCGATGGCCCGCAGGACGGCGCGATCAAACACGCCCTCCGGCTCGGCCTCGACCACGGTGGCCTCGGCAATCGTGCCGTCTTCTGCCACGGTATACTCGACCACGGCAAAACCTTCGATACCGCGACGCTCAGCGCCACGCGGATATTCCGGAGCTTCCACAGCCGTACGTTCGCGGTCCTGAGCCAGAGCCGGTGTCGCTGCGAAAGCCATCGTCGACATCACTGCCGCCAGAAACATGGTTCCCGTCTTTTTCATGACTTACCCTTCATCCATTTACAGAATGGCGCGCCCGGGATTTTCCCCGTGTTCAAACGCCGAGTTGAATTCCTGCGGGTCGTTTGCTGCCCGACGAGGTGGATAATGCAGGAGAGCGGTTGCCAAACGTTTAAGCCAATGCCGGGAACGCGTCTTTTGCGTCCATTTTTTTCTTGTTTAAAATCAATATTTTAAGGAAAATTTGGCGTCGAAAATGTCTGATTGTGCCAAAATGTGACAGGTTTCAATCTGACCTATGCTTAATAAACACCTAACGGCCCAACTCAAATCTTATGCATATCCGCACATGACTGCATCAGGAAGAATGAACTGCCAATGAGCACAGCAGAACGCCGTTTGAATCCGGCCGAACTCGAAACCTTTTGCAATGCGCTTCTCGCATCCGGTGGTGCGCGCGCGGACGATGCAGCCTGTGTCGCCGCGCACCTGGTCGATGCCAATCTCAAGGGCCATGACAGCCATGGCGCCGGTCTGCTGCCCGCTTATGCGCAGCACATGAAGCGGGGACAGGTCAATCTGGCGGCCTCGGAGAAGACCCTCACCGATACCAGCGTCATCCTCCGCGTCGATGCCGATGGCGGATGGGGTGCGCCAGCGGGTCAGCGTCTGATCGAACGGGCCAGCGCCAGAGCGCGCGAACACGGGCTCGCCGCAGCCACGCTTGGCCAGGTCCACCATCTGGGACGCATCGGCGCCTATGCCGAACAGGCGGCCGCAGCCGGGCTTGTCTCGATCCATTTCGTCAATGTCACCGATCATGCGCCGCTGGTTGCGCCCTATCGCGGCTCGGATGCGCGCTTCGGCACCAATCCGGTCTGTATCGGCTATCCGGCCACATCGACACGCCCGGCCTTCCTGCTCGACATGGCCACCAGCCAGATCGCCCTGGGCAAGGTGCGCATCGCTGCCAATCGCGGCGTTGCGGTCCCGAGCGGCTCGCTGATCGACAAGCGCGGCATGCCAACGACTGACCCCAGCGGCATGGCCGGATTTGAACTGGAAGGCGCCCTCACCCCGCTGGGCAAGCACAAGGGCTATGGCCTCGCCTTCGCCTGCGAGCTGCTGGCCGGCGTCCTGGGTGGCGGTGGCACGATCCAGCCGGACACGCCGCGCAGGGGCGGTATCACCAACGGGATGTTCTCGATCTTTATCGATCCGGCGGCCTTCGGCGATACGGCCTGGATGCAGGCCGAGACCGACGCCATGGCCCGCTACGCCCTCGCCTCCCCGCCCATGGACTGGGACAGCCCCGTCCTCTACCCGGGCGACCCGGAACGCGCCATCGCCGGCAAACGCGCCAAGGAAGGCATCCCGATGGACGAGACGACCATCGGGCAATTGAATGCGGTGGCGGAGAAGCTGGGCGTGGCGGAGCGGCTTTAGCCCAGCTCCAGCCCCACCAGACCAAAGGCCTTCATCACATCCTCGCCGATCCGCATCGGGCGGCGGCTGTCGCGGCCGATGCGGCACCATTCGGTGGTGGCGCGGGCGGAGAAACGTTTGGCGCCGGGCTTGCGGATATCGACATGGCGGTCAAAGCGCGGCCCGTGAACCTTGCCGAGCCAGGTGCGGATCTCGGCCGTCTCGCCGGGCAGGATGGGGTCGCGGTATTCAATCGTGTGCTTGAGCGCGACCCAGACCTCGCCACTGACCATGTCGTCCGGCGCGATGGCATGCCAGTGGGTGATGGCGATGTCCTGGACCCAGCGCAGATAGACGACATTATTGACGTGACCGAGCTCGTCGATATCGCCCGGGCCCGGCTCGATGCGGCGCAGGAAGGCGGTCTCGAAGGAGACGCAGCCCACACCTTCGCCGACCACGGCCTGGTCGGCGCCAATGATGCCGGAAAGGAAACTGCCACTGTCGTCCATGATGATCCCGCCTGCTGACCCGCCGCCTTATATAAGCATGCGGACGCGGGCGTGAAGCGTATAGGCGGTATTCGCGTGGACGGATCGCTAGATTTCGCCGTCTCGCAGGCCGAGCGCGGCAGCGAGACGGTTCAGGGCATAGTCTTCCTGAGTCCTGGAGATGCGATCCGCCATCAAAGCCTTGCGGGCCGCCTCGGTAATGGCGCGACGTGCGACACCATTTCCGCGCTGCTCTGCGACCAAAGCAAGGACGCGCTCTGCCGTCGCGTCGGGGCGGGACCGGAACTCGGTTTCCAGCTTGGCATAGATCGCGTCCGCCTCAACGTCTGTCATGGCGCGCGGCTTTTGCTCACGAAGAAGCCTTACCCGCACCAGATACTCCTCCGATTTGGAGAATTCACCGTCACTGAAGGCAACCATCAAAAATGCGCCGATCAGGGCCTCGAACCTACGTTCAGCCTGTGCCGTCGGATCCGCAGAATCCATCCTGGCGCCCCTACTTCTTCGGCGCGGAGATATGGATCGGGTGACCCAGCGCCGTCAGCGCGGCTTCGGCGAAGCCTTCGGTGAGCGTCGGGTGGACGTGGATCGTACCGGCGATGTCGTCGAGGCGGGCGCCCATCTCGACCGCCAGGGCGAATTCGCCTGACAATTCGGAGACATGGGTGCCAACGGCATGGATGCCGAGGATGACATGATCTTCCTTGCGCGCGGTAACGCGGACAAAGCCGCCATCTGTGCCCGCTTCCATCGACAGATAGCGACCCGAGGCGGCGAGCGGGAATTTGCCGGTGATGATCTCTTCGCCCTTGGCCTTGGCCTCGTCCGGCGTCAGGCCGACGCCGACGACTTCCGGCTCGGTGAAGCAGACCGCGGCGATGGAGACCGGGTCATGCACGCGGCGATGACCGGCAATGATCTCGGCGACCATTTCGCCCTGGGCGGTCGCCTTGTGGGCCAGAAGCGGCTCGCCGACGACATCGCCAATGGCATAGACGCCACGCATTCCGGTGCGGCACTGATTGTCGACCTTGATGAATTTCCCGCCGTCCAGATCGAGGCCCATGTTTTCCAGGCCCCAGCCGGCGAGGCAGGCCTTGCGGCCAACCGCGACAAGGACCTTGTCGGCCTCGATCGACTGGGCCGCGCCCTTGGCATCGTCATATTCGAGCACGGTCTTGCCGTTCTTCTCCGACACACCCTTGGCCTTGCAGGACAGGTTCACCTCGACCTTGTGCTTCTTCAGCCACATGGTGATGGGACGGGTAATCTCCTTGTCATAGAGCGGCAGGATACCGTCCGACGCCTCGATGAAGGTCACGGTCGAACCCAGCTTGCGGAAGGCGATACCCAGTTCCAGGCCGATATAGCCGGCACCGACCACGACCAGTTTTTCCGGTAGCTCGGAAAGATCGAGCGCATCGGTCGAACCGATGACGTTTTCGCCAAACGGCAGGAAGGGCAGCTCAACCTCGACCGAACCGGTCGCCAGAATGACATTCTCGGCCGTGATCTCGACCTTTTCGCCGTCTTCCATGGTCACGACACAGGTCTTGGCGTTGGAGAATTCCGCCCAGCCGGCAATATGCTCGGCGCCCGCAGCCTTGATCAGCTGGGCCACGCCACCGGTCAGCTTGGAGACGATGCCGTCCTTCCAGCCCACCAGCTTGCCCATGTCGAGCTTCGGCGCTTCGGCCAGCGATATGCCCAGCACATCGCTTTGCGCATGCTTGGCCATTTCCTCATACTTGGTCGCGGCGTGGATCATCGCCTTGGAGGGGATACAGCCACGATTGAGGCAGGTTCCGCCCAGCCCGTGCTTGTCGACAATGATGGTGTCCAGACCCAGCTGGCCGGCACGAATGGCAGCCGGATAGCCGCCCGGGCCACCACCGACAATGAGGACTTGGCAAGACCGTGTCTGCATCACAGGCGCTCCTTGGAAGATCAAAGCACGAAAACGCGTTTTCCGGGGACGGATTTAGCGGTTCGGCGGGTAAAGGGAAAGGGGCTGACTGAGGCTAGGCCGGCCGGATGAAGCGGCGCCAGAGCAGCGAGCCGATCGGCGCCAGCACGACAACCGCAGCAAAACTGCCGAACACGACCTGCGGCATCCATTCCGAGTGGATGCCGACCTTTTCGTGGTGGAACATCAAGAGGAAAACCGCAGCGGCCCAGACAGCAACTACCGAGATGAAGTCGGACCAGACTTGTTTGGCGACTGACGGCATGTGTCGGTTCTCCCCTGCCCCTCTTTTGCCGCCGACCACACAAGCCGGTCAAGCCCGCCCATCGGGACAGCCAGATTTGCGACGCCGCATTATTGACTACACCAGACGCGGGTTTACCGTCCGGGTCCAAGAGCGTGGCGTCCTGGCGCCCCTGCCTTTCAAGGGAGAATCGGATGCGCGTGTTCCTGATATCATTGAGCTTGCTCGTGGGCATTTCGGTGCCGGCTTCGGCCCAGGTGAGCTGCTTTCAGTTTCCCGCGCGGGCTGGCTGGACGCGGATCACACTCGATGGCTTCGACCATGGCGCCATTGTTCGCACCATAACAGGCAGCTGGAGCGCCCACCCGTCGCTCTCCCCGGTTGGTGCAGAAGGGCATGATCTGAGCGCCCTGCCTGCCCCGCACAGAGTCGCCTTCGAGGCCGCGCGCGAGCGGCCCTATTGGCGGCTCGGCACCATCCTGGTGAACAATAACGGACGCCTGAATGAAGAGCCGCTGCGGGCTGGCGATATCATCCCGCCGACCAGCCGACTGGATTTCCGGTTCAATGAACAGGACAGCCGCCTGGCCGACAATACCGGCCAACTCACGATCTGCATGGAACCGCGCAGCGCCGGCGCGGGATCGAACCCCGTAACCAGCAACACGGCCTCGTCTGGCACCGGAACCGCCCGGACCGCTACACCGGCTGCGTCTGCGCCGACAGAAAGGCTGGCAGGCCGGAGCGAGTGGATGGCCTGTTTCAATGACTCCCGTCAGAGCGATTCCGAGGCCAGCCGGCTTCGCCGCTGGAGGGCCGACATCCGCACGGCCGAGCGGGCACTGGAACGCCGCGCCGACGGTCTCCGGGACGAGCGCAATCACCTCAGCTATTCCTACAATCGTGATTCGACGGGCGTGGCTGACCGCGCCCGCGCCAATCAGGTGCGCATGCATCAGCAACGGGTCGATGCCTATAATGCAGACTTGGACGCGCTGGAGGATGAACTGGACGACTACAACCGCGACGCCGCAGACCATGACGCGAGAGATGATGTCTGGCAGGCACGTTGCGGCGGGGTGCTGTTTGAAAACCCCCGCCCACTGGTACAGCAATACTGCGTCGGCAGTGCCGCGAGCACATCGTTCTGCGGGGCCTTCGACTAGCAAGACCTCGAACAGCACCGTCGCGGCAGGGTTAGGTCGAGTTGGGGACGCTGAACCTGCAAGGCCGCCACGGGTCTGGCTGTTATCCATCAACCCGTCCGGAGAGCATCATTGAGACAGGTGGAAACGACCGATTGAATAACTCAGACAATTAAGGCATGACAGCCGTGCAGACAGCGGAGGACATGTCATGATCATCGGGAAACACCTTGTCGCCGGAGACTGGGTCGGCAGCGATGCCAGCTTCACCTCCAGCCCGGCCCACGGCCCGTCGCACGACTTCGCCGTCGGCACGCCGGACCTGGTCGACCAGGCCTGCAAGGCCGCCGAAGAGGCGTTCTGGTCCTACGGGTATTCCTCGCGCGAGGACCGCGCGAAATTCCTCAACACCATCGCCGACGAGATTGATGCCCGCGGGGAAGCCATCACCGAGATCGGTACCCAGGAGACCGGCCTGCCGGAAGCGCGCCTCAATGGCGAGCGCGGCCGCACGGTCGGACAACTGCGCCTGTTTGCCAGCCATATCCTGGCCGGTGACTATCTCGACAAGCGCCATGACGCCGCCCTGCCCGACCGCCAGCCCCTGCCGCGCCCGGACCTGAAACTGGTGCAGCGCCCGATCGGCCCGGTTGCCGTCTTCGGGGCCTCAAACTTCCCGCTCGCATTTTCGACCGCCGGTGGCGACACCGCCGCCGCCCTCGCGGCCGGTTGCCCGGTCGTCGTGAAAGGCCATTCTGCCCATCCCGGCACCGGCGACATCGTCGCCCAGGCCATCGACGCGGCCATCAAGTCCTGCGGCGTGCATCCCGGCGTGTTCAGCCAGATCCAGGGCGGTGACCGCAAGGTCGGCCAGGCTGTGGTCGAACACCCGCTGATCAAGGCGGTCGGCTTCACCGGTTCGCTGGCCGGTGGCCGCGCCCTGTTTGACCTGTGTGCCGCGCGCCCCGAACCCATCCCCTTCTTCGGCGAGCTGGGCTCGGTCAATCCGATGTTCCTGCTGCCCGCCGCCATGGGCTCGCGCGCCGAAGCAATCGGCACCGGCTGGGCCGGGTCACTGACCATGGGCGCCGGCCAGTTCTGCACCAATCCCGGCATTGCCGTGATGATCGAGGGCAAGGACGCGGAAACCTTCATTCGGGCCGCCGTTGCGGGTCTCGGCGAGGTCGGTCCGCAGACCATGCTGACCGATGGCATCGCCCAGGCCTACCAGAAGGGTCGCGATGTGATCCGCAGCACGGCCGGGGTCCGTGAAATCCTGACCACGACCTGCGACCTGCGCAATGCCACACCCTACCTCTTCGTGACCACGGGCCAGGACTGGCTGGACAATGAGGTGCTCGGCGAGGAAGTCTTCGGCCCGCTGGGCCTCGTGGTCACGGTGAAGGACGAGGCGGAAATGCTCGCCATCGCCCGCTCGCTGCAGGGCCAGCTCACCGCCACTTTGCACATGGACGATGGCGACATGGCGCTGGGCCAAAAGCTGATGCCGGTGCTGGAGCGCAAGGCCGGCCGTATCCTGACCAATGGCTTCCCGACCGGCGTGGAAGTCAGCGACACCATGGTGCATGGCGGTCCCTACCCGGCCTCGACCAATTTCGGCGCCACCTCGGTCGGCACCATGTCGATCCGCCGCTTCCTGCGCCCGGTCTGCTACCAGAACATGCCGGATGCGCTGATGCCGGGGGATTGGGGGTAGCGGAACAGGTAGCGGTTTGGCGCTTGATTACGCGTAATAGCCGTCACAGGGGTGGCCCGTGACGGGCCCGCCACTCCATTCATCGCTTGCCGAGAGAGGGCCGCATCCGGTTTTCCGGGTCAAGGGAGAAACCGCGCAGCGGCCCGTTGGGCCCTTGACCCGGAAAACCGGATGCGGCGGTCTGGCTGACAAGCGATCAATACCTCAAAGCGCGTCGGCACGCCTGCTTCGACTTGGAATGTCACATTTCGATGGCTAGTGTCAGGTGTGTTCCCCTTCGACAATAGAACGGGGCGCATCACCGGCCCCATTTCCAAGCGCCTCGAGGGTGCGGATACGCGCCCCGGCTCTTCGTCCAACTCGAGGCCGGGCATCCATTAGGGATATCGCGAGGGGACCATGTTTTGGACAAACTGCGTTGGCCGACCGCTTCGTCAGCGCCGCGCACGCCGCTCAATGCGCTCACGGCGAGCCCGGATGCGAGATGCGCGCCCCGGACGAGCAGGCTTAGCGTCCATCTGCAACCAGGCTGACCGCAAACCGACATAGATCATGAGCGCGAACAAAGCCGAGGTTTGCACAATGACGTGCAACCAAACCGGTAACCCACCCGACAGGAGGCCGATCCAACTTATGATCCAAACAAGCCCCACAGCGGCGCAAGCCCCGCTGAAGTTGTCAAACATCCAGTTCCAAGCCTTGAACACCACGCCACCCCCTCTATCCGCAATGCAGCACGGCAGACGTACACAAAAAAGCGGGACACCCGGCTTGGGCATCCCGCTTTCGTTTTGTCATCCTAAGCGCCAGCTCACATGAACAGCGTCGCCGGATTCTCCAGATAGCCCTTCACGGCCTGGATCAGCATGGCGGCCTCGTAGCCGTCGACAATGCGGTGATCGAAACAGCTGGAGAGGTTCATCAGCTTGCGCGGCACGACCACGCCCTCGGCATTGTAGCGCGGCAGGGTCTGCATCTTGTTGACGCCGATGATGGCGGTTTCCGGGGCGTTGAGGATGGGCGTGGTGACCAGGCCACCGATCGCCCCCAGCGAGGTGATGGTGATGGTCGAACCGGTCAGCTCGGCCTTGCTGGCCTTGCCGTCCTTGGCCGCCGCCGCGAGCCGCTTCAGCTCGGCCGCGATCTGCCAGATATCCAGGCTCTCGGCATGCTTGATGACCGGCACCATGAGCCCGTTCGGCGTCGCCGCCGCAACCCCGCAATGCACGGCATCATGCTTGGTCAGCAGCATCGCCTCGCCATCGAAATGGGCATTGGCCTGCGGCGTGTTCGGCAGCGCCCTGGTCAGCGCCAGGACGAGGAAGGGGATGAAGGTCAGCTTGGCCTGGTCATCCGACTTGGTGGCGTTGAGATGCGCCCGCAGGTCTTCCAGCGCCGTGACGTCGATCTCCTCGACATAGGCGATGTCGGGAATGGTGCGCTGGGCGTGGGACATGTTGTCGGAGATGCGCCGGCGCAGGCCGATCACCTTCTCCTCGGTCACGCCGGTACGCGGCGCCCGGACCGAGGAACTGCCCGAGCCCGAGCGGGCCACCAGGCGGCCGCCGGACTTGATGAAGTCATCGAGATCGTCATGCGTGATGCGACCGGCCGGCCCCGTGCCCGGCACATTGGCGAGGCGGATATCGGCTTCCAGGGCGCGCTTGCGCACGGCCGGGCTGGCCAGCGGACGCTCGCCGCCGGAGCGGCTGGCAATTGCCGGGGCTTCGGCTGCGGCGACCGGCTCGACGGCCTTTGGCGCGGCCGGCTTGGCCGGCTCGGCCTTGGCTTCGGTTTCAGCTGGCGCTTCGGCCTCGGCCGGGACCGCGCTGTCGACCGCGATGAACATGATCTCGGTGCCGACCGCGATGACATCGCCCGGCGCGCCGACCAGCTTGGTCACCTTGCCGTTGACGGCACAGGGGATCTCGACGGTCGCCTTGTCGGTCATCACGTCCAGGACATGCTGGTCCTCGGTGACCGTATCGCCTTCCTTGACGTGCCATTCGACGATTTCCGCCTCGACGATACCTTCGCCGACATCGGGCATCTTGTAACGGTATTCGCTCATCTTCAGTCTCTCCAGGCTCGGCTACCCCGTTTCTTCCCCCGCCTGCGGGGGAAGTGGGCCGGACATCGTCCGGGTCGATGGGGGACGCGCAGCGCGCTTGCGGCCCGGCGGGCCGCCCCCTCCGCCCCTGCGGGGCACCTCCCCGCATTGCGGGGAGGAAAGCGTTGCGTCGTCAGGCCTCCAGAACGGTGTTCATGGCATTGATGAAACGGTCCGGCCCCGGGAAGT
This sequence comes from Maricaulis sp., assembly GCF_015665295.1. GTDB lineage: Bacteria > Pseudomonadota > Alphaproteobacteria > Caulobacterales > Maricaulaceae > Maricaulis. Next base: position 117,247 of record NZ_JADFAJ010000012.1, on the reverse strand, counting down.
AGGACCATTCATGGGCATGCGGATAAGGCGTATCCCAGCCGGCGACCCGCTGGATCGGCGCTTCGAGGGCGTAAAAGCACTCTTCCTGGATCTGGGCCGCCAGTTCGGCACCGAAGCCCGAGGTGCGTGGGGCTTCCTGGGCGACGATGCAGCGGCCGGTCTTGTTGACCGAACGGGCAATCGTCTCGATATCGTAGGGTACCAGCGTTTTCAGATCGATCACCTCGGCATC
>NZ_JADFAJ010000012.1:0-117005 GCF_015665295.1 Maricaulis sp. | reverse complement strand
CGATACCGGCCTTCTCGGCCGCCGCCTGGGCGACCAGGACGAGTGTACCATAGGTGATGATGGTCAGGGCCGAGCCTTCGCGGACGACTTCTGCCTTGCCGATCGGCAGGGAATAATGACCTTCCGGCACCTCGCCCTTGGGATGATTGCCCCAGGAGGCCAGCGCGCCGCCGGAATGACCTTCGAAGGGGCCGTTGTACAGGCGTTTCGGCTCGAAGAAGATGACCGGATCGGGGCTTTCAATGGCGGCGATCAGCAGGCCCTTGGCGTCATAGGGATTGGACGGCATGACGACCTGGATGCCCGGCACCTGGGTGAAAAAGGCTTCCGGGCTCATCGAGTGGGTCTGACCGCCGCGGATACCACCGCCACACGGGGTGCGGACCACGACCGGGGCCGTGAACTGGCCGGCCGAGCGATAGCGCAGGCGCGACATTTCCGAAACGATCTGGTCGATGGCCGGGAAAATATAATCGGAGAACTGGATCTCGGCGACGGGCTTCAATCCCTTGGCCGCCATGCCGATCGCCATGCCCATGATCGCCGCCTCGTTGATCGGCGCGTCAAAGGAGCGGTCGAGACCATATTTCGCCTGCAGGTTCGCCGTGACCCGGAAAACGCCGCCGAAATAGCCGGCATCCTCGCCGAAGCTGATCACGTCGGGATCGCGTTCCATCATGGTGTCCAGGGCCGAGTTGAGGGCCTGGATCATGTTCATCTTGGCCATGATCTTAAACTCCCAGGTCCTGGCGCTGGCGACGCAGGCGCCAGTCCGGTTCGGCATAAACATCCTCGAACATGGAATTGACCGGCGAGAGCGGCCCGTCATGCAGCGTGCCATGGCTTTCCGCTTCCTTGTAGGAAGCTATGACCATCTCGTTCAGCTCTTTCTCGAGCACGGCATGACGTGCCTCATCCCATTCACCGAGCCCGATCAGATGTTGTTTGAGACGCTCGATGGGATCGCCCAGCGGCCAGATCTCATTTTCGCCCTTGGGACGATAGCCGGACGGGTCGTCCGAGGTGGAATGCGCGTCGGCGCGATAGGTGAAATGCTCGATCACCGTGGCGCCATGACCTTCACGGGCCCGCTTGGCGGCCCATTGCGTGGCGGCATAGACGGCGAGGAAATCATTGCCGTCGATCCGCAGCGAGGCGACGCCATAGCCCAGGCCCTTGAAGGCAAAGGTCGGCGCCTCGCCTGCGGCGATGCCCTGGAAGGTCGAGATGGCCCACTGGTTGTTGACGACATTGACGATGACCGGCGCCCGATAGGTCGAGGCCAGCACCATGGCGCCGTGAAAATCGCCTTCTGCGGTCGAACCATCGCCGATCCAGGTCGCGGCGATCTCGCCATCACCGCGATACTCGCACGCCATGGCATAGCCGACGGCCTGCGGCAGCTGGGTCGCGAGATTGCCCGAGATCGAAAAGAACTTGCCTTCGGCCCAGGTGTAGTGGACCGGCAATTGGCGGCCCTTGAGATTGTCGCGGCTGTTGGAAATGCAGTGGCACATCATCTCGACGATGTCGCGGCCGCGGGCGAACAGGATGCCCTGCTGGCGATAGGACGGGAAAACCATGTCGTCCTTGCTCATCGCCATGGCACCGGCCACCGCCACCGCCTCTTCCCCGGTCGACTTCATGTAGAAGCTCATCTTGCCCTGGCGCTGCAGCTTCAGCATGCGGTCGTCATAGACCCGGGTCAGCACCATGTGGCGCAGGCCCTCGCGCAGAACATCCGCATCCAGCTTGGGATCCCACTCGCCGACCGCCTGGTGGTTGTGGTCGAGCACCCGGACCAGGCCCAGGGCCAGCGCCTGGGTCTCCATGCCGTGCACCGACGGGTCGGGCCGCGTGGCCTCGCCGGCCGGCGGGATGACAATGTGGGAAAAATCAGGCGTATCGCCGGGCCGCACGTGCGGCGCGGGAACGTGGAAGCGGGGTTCAGTGTGTGCCATGGGCTCTCGCTGAAAACATCGGCAAAACGTGCCATTTGGGGGGTGACCGCATGATGCGGACACGCGACGGGCGTCTAGCGCGGATGGGCGGGTCTTGTCCAGCTTAGCAATGCGGTGCCATTTCGGGGTTCGCAAGTGCGGAAAGTTGAATTAATTTCCTGCGAAATGATGATTTGAGGAAATAATGACCGTCACCCTGGACACGATTGATGTACGCATTCTTGAAGCCCTGCAGGCAGATGCGGGCCGATCCGTCGCCGATATCGCCGAAATCGTCGGCCTGACCCCCTCGCCGTGCTGGCGCCGGATCCGGCGTCTGGAGACCGAGGGCATCATCAAACGGCGCTCGATCCAGCTCGACCGGCGCATGATCGGCTTGATGTTCACGGCCTATCTGGAAGTGAAGATCCAGCCGGCCCGCAAGGCCAATTACGAGAAGTTCGAAAAGGCGGTCCAGACCTTCCCGGAAATCACCGAGGCCTGCACCATGACCGGCCCCTATGATTACCTGCTGAAGATCGTCACGCCTGACATCGATGCCTATAACGAGTTCATGCAGGAAAAGATGATCCCGCTGGATGTGGTCGGCGACTTCCGCACCTCGGTCCAGATCCGCAATGTCAAGGAAGGGCGCGGCCTGCCGCTCGGGCATATCGACGGCTGAGACCGGCACCCGGTTTTCGCCAGTGCAGCATGCGGGGCGGCGAGCTTGAGACCCGTCCAGACGGGACCGGGATTGCCTTGCCGCTATTGCGAATAACGTGCGGCCACATAGTCGTACACCCTATAGGCAAGGCCATTGATTTCTTTGTGTTTTTTCTTCGCCTCACCGGACACACCCTCAAAGCGGACGGCTCGATTCAGATGGGGTAGCTGGCTCTCATCGAACGGCTTGGACAAGCGCGCCGCGATGCGACGCATGGATTCCGGCAAGGCCTCCAGGATCCCGACTTCGATGAAACTGGATTCAATTACATCCTTGTAATTCGCTTCTGTCATCTCAACGGGAAAGTAATTGAGCATGCCGACCGGGCCGCTGATCAGGAACTCTTCCAGTGTGCCCTGGGGGCGACGGTCCGGAGCCAGCTTGTCGCCGAGACTTTTCAGATAATGGTAAGCCGAAATGCGGGTTTCCAGCGGATCGCGGAGAATGGTGATGAACTGCGTCGCCTCCGGATAGTATTGCTCGATGCCAAAACCGCGCAAACGATTGAAATGCCCATAAACCACCGGCATCGAGCCATCCGCGCACCGCTGCGAAAGGTCCCGGCGCGGTGGCATGCCGGTCTTCGGCGAAAAATAGTGACTGAAACGGTGCGGGTACCAGGAATCAACCACCTGCCGGACCGAGACACCGCCTGTCTTCGGAACATGGATGAAGATCAACGGCTTGTCAGGATCATATTCCCGCATGTCCGCTCCTGGCTCGTTGGCCTACCCGGCCATCCGCGCTCGACTGGCCGCCAGGCCAGTCGAGCGCCGGGGTCTAGAAGCGTTCCACAGCCACGGCTGTGGCTTCGCCGCCGCCAATGCACAGCGAGGCGACGCCCTTGGTCTTGCCGTGCTTTTCCAGCGCGGCGAGCAGGGTGACCAGGATGCGGGCACCGGAGGCGCCGATCGGATGGCCCAGGGCACAGGCGCCGCCATTGACGTTGACGATGTCGTGGGAAATGCCCAGCTCCTTCATCGCGATCATCGGCACGACGGCGAAGGCCTCGTTGATTTCCCACAGGTCGACATCACCGATCTGCCAGCCGGCGCGCTCGACGACCTTGCGCATGGCGGGAACCGGGGCGGTGGTGAAATAGGCCGGCTCATGGGCGTGGGCCGCCGTGGCAATGATCCGGGCGATCGGCTTGAGGCCGCGACGCTCGGCTTCGGACAGGCGCATCAGGATCAGCGCCGCAGCCCCGTCCGAGATGGCCGAGGCGTTGGCGGCCGTGACCGTACCGTCCTTGCCGAAGGCCGGACGCAGGGAAGGGATTTTCTCCGGCATCGCCTTGCGCGGCAGCTCGTCCGTGTCGACGACCGTTTCGCCCTTGCGGCCCTTGATGGTGACCGGGGTGATCTCGCGCTTGAAATCACCGTCCCTGGTGGCGCGCTGGGCGCGGGCGAGGGTTTCCAGTGCGTAGGCGTCCTGCTGCTCGCGGGTGAACTGGTGCTCTTCCGCGATCATGTCGGCAAACACGCCCATCGGCTTGAACTCATAGGCGTCTTCGAGACCATCCTGGGCCATGTGGTCCTTGATGGTGTCGTGACCGTATTTGAATCCGGCACGATGCGTCGGCAGCATGTGCGGGGCGTTGGTCATGGATTCCATGCCACCGGCGATGATGATGTCGGCATCGCCCGCCGCGATCGCGGCACGGCCCATGATGGCAGCCTGCATGCCCGAGCCGCACATCTTGTTGAGTGTGGTCGCCTCGACGGATTTCGGCAGGCCGGCCTTGATCGCCGCCTGGCGGCCCGGCGCCTGACCCTGGCCAGCCATGAGCACATTGCCCATCAGGACCTGGTCGATATCGTCGCCGGCAATGCCGGCTTCTTCCATCGCCGCCTTGACGGCAATGGCGCCAAGCTCATTGGCAGACAGCGGTGCAAGTTCGCCAAGCAGGCCACCCATCGGGGTGCGGGCCATGCCGACGATGACGATGGGATCGTCCACAGCACTCATTTGATCTCTCCTCTGGGATTATTCTGGCTTAGTCTGGCGCGCATGATCGAATTATGCGGCACAGCGTCAAGTTTTTTCGCAGATGCAAAACGCGCGGTCCGGACTGTTCCGCGATGGGCCGATTGGGTGCAAACCCTTGCAGTCCTTACCGGATTCATCATTATCACGGTCGCAATCAACAAAGTTGAACCAACTGTCAACTTTGCAGTGACCGGCACTCCGGCAAGCCTGTTAGCGATAGCAGCAGTCGCAATTCTGGTCCCGGCCCTGGCCGAGGAGCTGGCGTTTCGGGTTATTCTCGGGGGCCGCCAGGGCCACGTCCGGGCGGCACTCGCGATCCTGGCCTTCATACTCTGGCATCCGCTGCAAGTCTGGCTCGGACTGCCGATGGCACAGCCGGTTTTTCTCGAAGCGGGCTTCCTTTCGACCGTGGCCGCGCTCGGCCTTGCCTGCACACTCGCCTACAGGCTGAGCGGCTCGATCTGGCCGCCCGTGGTGCTGCACTGGCTGGTTGTGATCGGGTGGAAAGGGCTGACCGTCACAGCCTGACACCAATGCGCCCCTGGTGGCGGCAAGCCGCCTCGGCGCCGAGTTCGCAGGCCCGGGCGAACAACTCCCCAGCCCGGCGTGCATCGCGGCGCATGGTCTGGGCGCCATCGCGGCCGCGCTCGAACATCAGGGCGAGCTGGTAGCACGCCATCGCATCATCGGCGGCACAGACTGCTTCACAGTCTTCCTGCTTGCGCATCCGGCCCGGGCGATTGCCATAACAGGCCTGGCGCTGCGCCTCGAGCGGGTCACGACCGAGCGAGGCCAGGATATCGGCCTGCCGCGCACAGCCATCATTGAAGCCGCGCTCGCAGGAGCGCCGCGCCAGGGCAAGCGCCTCGAGCCGCTCGGCCTCGCTGCCATCCTCGAGAAAGCCGGCCGCCTGCCAGCAGGCCATCGAGCTCCCGTTCGCGCAGCCATCACGGACAATGGGCAGATAGCGGTCGCGATCATAGCGGACATCATCATAGGGATTGGGCTCGTTGATGCGCTCGAACAGCCAGCACGCCCCGTCCGAGCCGAGGCTGCAGCCGCGCAGCATCAGACTGACCGCCTCATCGGTCAGCCAGAAAGCCCGGTCCTCGCGCTGCATCAGCCCGTGGGCGTAGCTGCAGGCAAAGCCATCCCCCGCCTCGCAGCGCTCCAGAAAAGGCGCCGGATCCGGCGAGACAGGCTGGGCCGACGCCGGTGCGGACACCAGGGCAAGGCTTGAGAACAGACAGAAAAGGGCGGTCAGGACGCGCATCGCACCAGACTAGGCGGCCTTGATTCTGCCGTCCAGCATCAGCGCGCTGCGAGGAAGACCGGCGCGCAGCGCGCGTCGCCGCAGGCCTCGAAGCGGACATAGGCCTCATCCATGCCGAAAGTCGCCGCCTCGATGCCGTATCGACCCAGGCGCTGCACGATCTCGGCATTCGATGGCCGCATGTCCAGCCAGTCATAAACCTGCGAGGCCAGGCCGTCCGTCAGCCCGTCAAACCGGTCCATGAAAGTCTCGAACGTATAGCCATCGCCGGCATTGGCCTGCAGATCGCGCAAGACGGCGCCGAACCGGTCCGGATCCGTGCGCGACAATTCGGCATCAATGAACAGGGCCGCCAGACCGCCGCCGCCATAAATCAGGTGCCAGTTCGCCGGCTTGTCCTGCCCGGCCGCGGCAATCGAGACCTCCGGGCTGAGCGTTCGGGCGAGATTGAAGCGGCGGATCAGGTTGGCAAGGCGCTGCTCCGTCATCGCCTCGTCCAGAATGCCCGCCTGGCTCGCCATCTTGATTGTCAGATAGTCCGTGAACCCTTCATTGACCCATTCGAGCTCCGGCACATTACGGCCCTGCGCACGGCCGAGCTGGTTCCACAAATGCATCACTTCATGGGCAAGCGTGTGGGACCAGTTGATCTCGTCTGCGCGATTGAGCGGCACGGCGATGCGCATGGCAAAACTGTCGTAGAAGGCGCCACCGTCCGACATCGTGTCCGCCATGAAGAAGACGGAAAAGGCATTGCCGGGAGCCTGGCCCCAGAAATCGCGGTAGTGCTGCGGCAGTATCGCCATGACGCGCTCGACCTGCGGCGTGATCGCGCCCAGTCGTTTATCCATGAGCCAGGTCAGGTTGAGGCCACCCACCTGAACCGTTCGGGCCGCATCCTCACCCATCGCAAACAGGTTCTGCCCCAGCGACCAACTGTCGGCGATGCGGTACACACCATTTTCCACCGGCCAGGGAGCGGTCACTTGCCAGGCGTCAGGCAGGTCGAACTGCACGTCGACCGCGCAACGCGGCATAGCCCAATCCAGCAGGAAAAAGGCATGGCCTGCGAAGACATAGCTATCGTCGAAATGATCGCCGACCTCATCCTTGCCCGGCCCGTCCGCGCCCCAGTCGACCTCACCATGGTCGGCCAGAATGGTGTAGCTCAGGCGGACCGCGCCCTGTCCGTCGATTTCCCAGCCGCCCTCGCCGACATAGGCAATCTCCACCGGCTGGCCATTGGCATCAAAAGCCGACAGGTCACGAACCGACTCGGCCTGGCCTTCCGGCCGGTCGGACAGCGGGAAAAACGCCAGGTCCCAGCGGTTTGAGGGCACCGCATGCTCGACCGCTACGCCGAACCTGTCTTCACCGAGATAGGTCACGACATAGCTCGCAACCGGGTCCGGCCCGCATTCGGCAACCGATTGCGCCCAGGCGCTCCCACCGGCGGCACTCATGACCGCGCCCGCGATCAACCACAATGTCTTCATGTCACCCTCCAGGCGCTTCGCGTGCCCGGATGCACGACGCAGCGAGTCAAATTCGCCCGATGGGAGGCACCAAACCGGACAAGTTGGCGGGCTTCAACTAAATCATCTTTCAGGTCGGGCCGGCCGCAATCCGGCCGAATCCGCATCGGCACCGGTAGCGCCACGACGTTTTCGCCTGGCGGTTCGGGCAGAGAGGGGAACGGGATGCCGGTTTGGCTATTGCCTTGTGTGGATGGGCAGCTCGGGCGCCTCGGGCACACTGCACACGGAGATTGGCCCGAGGCTGTTGCCAGCCCGGTCTCCAAACCCGCAGGAACAAACGGTCGAGCCTTGTGCCGCGCCCATTTTTCGACTTCCGGCCTGCCGATGGCCACGCCGGGTCTGGTGGTGGTCAACTCCACCGGACCGGACGAGCTCCGCCGCCCCACGCCCCTCGCCTAGGTCGGGCGCACCAGGCTGAACAACTCTGTCACGCGCGTATAGTCCTGATAGCCGAGCCGGCCGAGGGGCTGGAATTTGGCGACATCGAAGATGCCATCCACGAGGTAATCCTCGTTCAGATGAATCCCGGTCACCTCACCAAAGGCCACGATATTGGCCTCGCCGGGCAGGTCGACGAGCTTGACCAGCTTGCACTCCATGCTGGCCGGCGCCCGGGCAATGCGTGAGCAGGCGATGGTCTGGCACTCGCTGCGCGCGAGGCCTGCCAGATCGAACTCATCGACATCGCTCGGTGCCGGCTTGGCGCTGGCATTCATCGCGTCGCGCAGGTCGAACCCGACGACATTGATGCAGAACACGCCCGTGTCGATCACATTGCCCATCGAGTCCTTGCCCCGCTCCCGGTCCGGCTTCCCCCCCGTGGAGGCGAACATTACCTGGGGCGGATCATAGGAAACACCGTTGAAGAAGGAGTATGGCGCCAGATTGTCCTGCCCGCCCGCACCACGGGTTGAAACCCAGCCGATCGGACGCGGCGTGATCAGGGCATTGAACGGATTGTGCGGCAGGCCGTGGCCGTTCTTCGGTTCGTAAAACATCGGGTTTCCTGGATGGCGGGGGAGCAGACGGTGATCGCCTCAAGATTGCTCCGGAATGGGTCTTGGCAAGAGGCCGTGTGTCGCCGCGCCCTGACTTGGGGACAATGGCAGCTAGCCGATCAAACGGACGCCCGTTGATCCACCGCTCCCGCCACTCCCGCCGCTGGTGCTGGTGATCCAGCCGCCGCCGAGCACCCGGTCCTCGTCATCGCTGGAATAGAAGACGCAGGCCTGGCCCGGCGCCACGCCTTCCTCGCCCTTGGCGAGGACCACACGGACATCATCGCCATCGACCGACAGGGCGGCGGGGACCGGCGGGCGGGTGGAGCGGACCTTGACGCGGATGGGGGCGCCATCGGTCATGGCGTCCTCGCCGAGCCAGTTGATCTCCCTGAGCGCGATCGTGTCGACTTCCAGCGCCTCGCGCGGACCGACCACGACCTGCGCTGCGGCCGCATCAAGGCGCACGACATAGAGCGGGTCGCCGACAGCGATCTTGAGGCCCCGGCGCTGGCCGACCGTATAGCGGATCACGCCCTCATGCGTGCCCAGCACCCGGCCATCGACATGCACGATCTCGCCCGGACGCGAGGCGCCGGGGCGGACCTTCTCGACAATGTCGACATAGCGGCCATTGGGCACGAAGCAGATGTCCTGGCTGTCCGGCTTGTCGGCGACGATGAGACCGAAAGCCTCGGCCAGTTGCCGCGTCTGGTCCTTGTTCAGATGACCCAGCGGGAAGCGCAGGAAGTCGAGTTGGTCATGCGTGGTCGCGAACAGGAAATAGGACTGGTCCTTGCCGGCATCGGCGGCGCGGCGCAGCTCCGGCCCGTTTTCGCCCTTCACACGCTGGATATAGTGACCGGTCGCCATGCACACGGCGCCGAGCTGGCGGGCGGTGGTCAGAAGGTCGGCAAACTTGACGGTCTGGTTGCAGCGCACGCAGGGGATCGGCGTGAAGCCGGCCAGATAGGTGTCGGCAAATTCCTCGATCACCGCTTCGCGGAAGCGGCTCTCATAATCGAGCACATAATGGGGAAAACCGCAGGCTTCTGCGACGCGCTTGGCGTCATAGATGTCCTGACCGGCACAGCAGGCGCCCTTCTTGGCCAGGGCGGCGCCATGATCATAGAGCTGCAGCGTCACACCGACCACATCATAGCCGAGATGGTGCAGGAGCGCGGCGGTGACGGAGCTGTCGACACCACCGGACATGGCCACCACGACGCGGTGGTCGCCGGGATGGCCACCCAGCCCCAGCGGATCGCCGGACAGGCCCAGACGTGAAATGAGATCATCGGCCTGCGCGCGGGCGCGGCCGGTTAGGTCGGTCGTCATCTTTCGCCTCCAGCGGGGTCAAGGCCCGCAGCAAACGGTTGTTGGAGGCGGCTCTATACGCGCAAAACACCGCTGGCGTAAGGGGCTGCGCCCGCCGCCCTATCTCAGATATTGCAGCAGCGAGACCTGGCTCAGCGCGGAGAAGGTCTTGGCTGACACGTCCAGGGCGGTCTGGGCGGCCTGGAAGCGGGTAGCCGCCTCGGCCATGTCGACATCCTCGAGATCCGACAGCATCTGCTTGAGGAAGTTCTGGCGGTCGCCATGCGAGGTCTTGATCGTTTCGACATTGGCCTGGGCCGCGCCGTTTTCGCCGATCCGGGTGTACATATTGTCCAGCGCCGTGATGACGTTCTGGATCTCGCCATTGAGGAAGTTTTCCTGGGCGGCGCTGAGCGGTTTGCCGAATGGGCCGTTTGCACCGGCGTTGAAGTCGGCGATCCGCTTGAAACTGTCGAACACCTCACCGCCGACATCGCTGGCCAGCATGCCGGTCTCGATGGTCAGGTTCTGGTCGAGCTGGACCTGCGGACGGCGATCATTGTTGACGAAGGCCTCGCTGGCCGTGCCCATGGCGACCAGGTCATTGATGTCATTGGTCGCGACCGGTGCCACATCCGTGCGCGTACCACCGAAGATATAAGTGCCGGCGTGTTGGGTGTTGAGCGAGTTGGAGATCTTGTAGAAGGCCTCGCGCACCTGGTGCATCGTGTAGTCGCCATCCTTCGAGGTGACGGCCAGACGCAGATCGGTGATCGCCTCGGCCATCTGCCCCATCGCGACATCCTGGCTCTCCAGTCGCGCCTCTGTGCGCACGGCGGCTTCCTCGTAAGCCTCGGCCCGCTGCAGCGCAGCGCGGGTGGCGGACAAGGTCTCGGCCTGGTGGCCGACGCCCTTGAGATCGGTTGCGAGCTTGCCGGTGGTCAGCTGTTTTTGCGCGTCAAAGAGGGACTTCTGGGCCTTCATCAGGTCCATCAGCGCATTCTGGTTTGCAGCGAAGGTGGAAACACGGGTCATGGCGTCATTGCCTCCTAGACGATGCGCATCAGCGCGTCAGTCATTTCCTTGGCCGCCTGGAGCATGCGCGCGGCGGCATTGTAGGACTGCTGGTAGAGCGTCATCGCGGCAAGCTCCTCGTCCAGGCTGACGCCTTCGACATCGGCCCGTTTCTGCGCCGCGGTCGCGCGCAGGGTTGCCGCCGAGGCCGCCTCGCTCTCGGCCCGCGCGGCGCGCGATCCGATCGTGCCGGCGATACGCGCGGTATAGTCGCCCAGCCCGGCGGTCGAGGCCGACAGCGATCCGGCAGCATTGAAGGCGCGCGGCGCAGACAGCGCAGCCTGCAGGCCGGCACCGCCGCGATTGTCGCCGGCGGACAGCACGAAATCGCCGACAACCGTCGCCGCATCGATATCGAGCTTGCCCAGCGCCAGGCGCGAACTGTCGGCGCGGATGGTCTTGTCGACAGACAAGGCTTCCGCCCGCGCCGCCTTGGCCTCGAGTCCGACCCCGAAGAGTTTCGAGAAGGCGACCCCGGTTGTCCCGCGCGACGTGTCGTCGCCGGTCAGCGAAAGCTCATAGCCCTCATAGCCTGCATTGGCCTTGTAGGAGAGCCTGCCATCGCCATCGAGCGAGAAGGTGACATAGCGGCCCATGCCCGTACTGGTATCGTTGAGCGCGGTGACGATGTCGTCCACGGTTTCGCCGGTGACCATGGGAATGGTGTAGGTTCCGGCCGTCTTGCCATCGGTCGTGTCCATACGGAAATTGAGTTCGGTACCGGTCGTGAACTGGTGCACGTCGGTGCCGGCCAGACCGGTCTCGAAGAAGCCGGGAGCGTCACTGCGCACGAGATCGTTGAGACCGAAAAAGTGCGACAGGCCGCGGCCACCGCGGTCAGACGGCGTGGTCTCGTCCTGCAGGAATGCGACACCATTGGTCGCCGCATCGGCCGAAACCGTAAGCACGCCATTGCTGAAATTGGCCGAGCCGACGCCGGCCAGCGCGGTATTGAGCGCCGTGGCGAGTCCGCCGACCGTCGTGCCGATCACGACCGCAGCGCCGCCATCCACCGAATAGGTCGCAGCGTCGAAATCAATGTCGACACGGCGTACAAGCAGACCGGAATTGTCGGCAACGGCAAGAGTGGTCGCACCGGTGAAATTATGCGCATCGACCGCGTCGAGACCGGTATTGCGGCCGGTCAGGGTTTGCGGAGCCGGATAGGAGGCGGCGTCGTTGTGGGCGGCGTTCAGCGCATCGGCGGCGCCGGCGGCCATCTCGGCCAGTTCCTCGGCGACATCGGGGAGGGTGCGGTCACGCAGATCAATCAGCGCCCGCAGTTCGCCCGACTGGATGTGGCTGTCGAGTGCCTGCGGATTGCCGCCATTCGGCGGCTCGGCGTAGATCTTGCCGTACTCCACACCATAGGAGCCGGAACCGGACACCTTGTAGGTCAGGTTGGCGGGATAATTGTCGAGCAGGAGGACACCGTCCGTCGTGCGCAGGACAACCCGGCCATCGCCCTGGAAATCGGCGCGGACATCCATGTATTCCGACATCTCGTCGAGCAGCTCGGAGACCCGGTTTTCCGCACCCGAACTGTCGCCCCCGCCCGAGGAGACGCTCTGCACATTGGCGTTCAGCTGGTAGAGCTCGCGCAGGATCTCGTTGGAGCGTTGCAGGGTGGCATTGATCTTGGCATCCGCTTCCATGCGCTGGGCGCGGATCTCGCCGGACAGGCGCTGCGCCTCGGTAAAGAAGCTGTCGAGATCTGCCGCAGCCGACAGGCGCGAGACCGACAGGGTCGGATCGACACTGGCCTGGGACAAGCCGGCAAAGGCCGAGTTGAGGCGGGCAAAGATCGAGCCGCTATCGTCCAGATTGCCGAATTGCGACTGCAGCCGGTCGAGCGCCTTGGCCCGCGTCTCGGAGACGCTGGCTTCGGAGATCGAACGCAGCGAGGTCAGCTGCAAGTGGCGATCGACGATGCGGACAATGCCATTGACCTGGACGCCCATGGCGACGCCGCCGACATTGCGCGCTTCAAAGCTGGCAATGGTTCGGGCATAGCCGGCCGTGTTGACGTTGGCGACGTTGTTCGACGACGCCCGCAAGCCGGCCTGACTGGCCTGAAGCCCCGACAGGGCGTTTCCGAGAATACCACTCAACGACATGGCTGGCTCCCTGCGCAGTCGGCAAAAACGAGGCGGTCACGGCGGATTCTGCCGTCAAAGCGGCAAGCATTGCCCAGCGGGGCAGCCACCCCCAGGGGCGCCTCCGCAGGGCAAATCATGCTGTAACCGCCTGCCTTCATTTGCTTTTCCATGCGCTTTCCAAATTCCGGCCCGGACAGGACCTGCCCGGGCATGCCTTAACCATCGCAAGCGGCGGGCCAGTCGCCCGGCATCGCGTCTGTCGGGTCAGAAACGCGCCTGCTCCGGGCCCAAACCGAACTCGGCGGATCCGACGCGATCATGACCGGTTTCAAGCATTGAACAGCCCGCCCGCGCGCGCGGGCTCACGCGCGGTCATAAAGACTCGCGCCAGTGGCGAAGCTGCGGCCGGGGCCGGCTGGCGACGAACCCGCAGACGACCCGGCAATTTGCGCCCACCTGGCGGCAGGACGGGCCGGACTTTCCTGCCCACCGCAAGGTATTACCGTAAAATTAACTAGAAAAAACAATAGCTTAAACTCAATCAACATTGGCACACCCCTTGCGAACATCTCTTCGAGACGAGGCGTGACGTGCGCCCTGAGGCAGACCAAGAGCGACCATGACGCTGGACCTGAACACTGCGAACCTGCTGACCATGACGGGCGGAAACGGCGGCGCGCTGGCGCAACCGGTCGGCAATCCGTCGGGCGGCACGCATACCCAAGGGACAGCTCCGACCGGTGGCGCGGTTGCCGCCTCGCCCTTCACGGTTCTCGTTCATGCCAACCAGGCCCAGACCGCCGCAACCGCAAGCCCGTCCGCTCCGGCCTTGCCGACCGCAGCGTCTGCGCCGACCGCCCCGTCCATTCCGGCCCCTGCAACCGCGACCGCGACCGCGACCGCCGCAGCGCCGTCCACACGTGGCCAGGCCCTGATGTCGGCCTCACCGCTGCCGATGGATATCGCTGCGGCAGGCTCGGCGGCGCCGTCGGCCGACAGTACCGGCCCCGATGCCATCCTCGCCGGCGAGCTCATCCTGCCGGTCACCCCGGTTGCCCCGGTCAGCCCGGCGCGTGGCAAGCCGGCATTTCCGGTCCAGGACGCCATAGAGCCGGCGACGCCTGGCACCCGGGCGCCCGACTTCGCAGCGCCGCCGACCAGCGCCTCCGCCACGACAGGTCAGACACAATCCGGCATCGCGACCGCAGAGCTGCCCGCCGGCGACGCCGCGGCCATCCCTGCCGAGACGCCCGCATCCGGTGGCAAGGCCGTATCCGGTGACAAGCCGGTGTCCGAGATCATTCCGACAAAGCCGGGGCTGGCGACTTCCGCTTCGCCGCTGGCGGCGGCGGCGCCGACTCTATCTCAGCCCCTGACCCAACCCCAGGTTACGGCTCAGGCCCCGGCCCCGGCTCAGGCCCCGGCCCCAGCCACAGCGCAGGCCCCGGCCGCAGCCACAGCGCAGGCCCCGGCCCCGGCTCAGGCCCCGGCCCCAGCCCCAGCCACAGCGCAGGTCCCGGCCGCGGCACAGACCAAAGCGCAGGCCCCGGCCCCGGCCCCAGCCACAGCGCAGGTCCCGGCCGCAGCGCAGGCCACAGCGCAGGCACAGCCTCAGCCCAATCCGCAGGCTCAGACGCCGGTGCAAGCCCGAACTGCTGCGCCGGACCCGCAGGCGCCCGCGCAAGCGCCAGCGGCGGCGCCGAGCCCTGCACAGGCATCAGCGCAGACCCAGCCGGCCGCAACCGCCCCGCTGACCCCATCGGCGACCATCCCGGCACCCGCCACCCAACCAGCCGCCGCCCAGGCAGCTGTCGTCCACGCACCTGTCGTCCTGGCCCCCATGGCCCCGGCGGCATCCGGTTCCAACGAGGCGGCCGTCCTGACGGTGCCGTCAGCGCCCGCCGCGCCGGTGACGCCGACCGTCCGGTCATCAACGCTGTCTTCATCGCCTGCTGGCCCTGCAGCGCCGGATCCGGCGACCTCGCCCGCCAAGCCCGGCATGGCCAAACCCGGCTTGGCCAGGGATGGCGCGACGCCTGACACGATGACTGTCGACACCAAGCCGGCACCGTTCGCCAAACCGCCCGCCGCGGCAGGGCTGAGCGCGGCAGTCCCGACCGCAACAAACAACTCGCCAGCCACGATGGCCGCCTCCCCCGCCACGGGTGCGACCGCAACGGAGCAGGCACTGGCATCAGCGAATGCCGGTGACAGCACGCCGCTGCGGCAACGGAGCAGCAATGCCCCGGCCATCCCGACCGCCAGCGACATCGCGGCGCGCCCGGCGGGCACATCCGCACAAGCGGGAAATAATGCTTCCAATTCAGGCAATTCAGGCAGTTCCGGCAGCTCGGGCAATAGCAGCAATCCGGCCTCAGGCGCCGGCACAGCCGCCCCGACAACGCCGTCGGGCGATCCGGCCGCCGCCCTGGCTGCCAGCAAGAGCGTCCTTCCCAACGCTGCGCAGAGTGGCGCGCCGATCACGCCCTTGCCGGGCGCCCCGGGACACGCCCCGCTGCCGCAAGCCATCAGTACCGACCAGGCCGCGGCCGAGGCAGCGCTGCGCGCCGAAGCCGATTTCAGTCTGGCGCGGGTCGACGGTCGCATGGCAGCTGACCGTTCCGGCGCCAACCTGCCCCGCTTCACGCCGCATACCACGACGCAACTGGCCGGGCAGATCACCAAGCAGGTTTCCAACGGCAACCGGGTGTTTGACATCCGCCTCGACCCGGCCGAACTGGGCAAGGTTGATGTCCGCATCGAACTGCGCGCCGACAATCGCGTACACGCCGTGCTGACCGTGGAACGTCCCGAAACCCTGTCCGAATTGCAGCGCTCGGCGCGCGATCTCGAGCGTTCCCTGGCCGAGGCCGGGCTTGAGCTCGACGAGGACGGGCTCAGCTTCCAGATGAGCGACGGCCAGAACCAGCCCAGCGACGAAGGTCGCAGCCAGGGCGAGGCGCTGCCGATTTTCACGCAGACAACCGACATGGCACAGCGGGCCGAGGATGAACTCGCATCCCGACCGCGCTCGGCCTACGGCTTCCTGCTCTCCGGACGCTCCGGCGTCGATATGCAGGTTTAGGAGCAAGCCATGGTAGACGCAGTTTCCGGCATTGGCTCATCGAGCCCGGCCCTGTCCAATTCCCAGACCGGCCTGGCTGACAATTTCGAGATGTTCCTGACCCTGCTCACCGAGCAGATGAAGAATCAGGACCCGCTCAATCCGCTCGACTCGACCCAGTTCGTGAACCAGCTGGTCGACTTCTCGAGCGTTGAGCAGCAGATCGCCCAGAACCAGAATCTGGAAAATCTCCTGCTGCTCCAATCAGCTGCCGCACAGAGTGCGTCAGTCAGCTATATCGGTCGCGTCGCCACCGCCCTGACTCCGCAAGCCATGCTGACCGATGGCGAAGCCAGCTGGGAGTACACCCTGCCCAGCGATGCCACGACATCCTCCATCATCATTCGTGACGAGGATGATCGCATTGTCGCCCGCCACGATGGCGAGACGAATACGGGCTCACACGATTTCACCTGGGACGGCCTGGGAGATGGCGGCGCCGCTCAGGATGAGGGTGTCTACACGATGGAAGTCATCGCCCAGAACGCGGACGGCGACAATATCGAGGTCAGCATCCAGGCCGCAGCCCTTGTATCGGGAGTGGACCTGTCCGGCTCGGAAGTCGTCGTTGAAATGGGCGGGATCCGCGTCCCGCTGTCCTCGGTGATGTCAATCAAGGACGCCAACACATAGCCAGGCCGCCGGCCTGAACCGGACTGCCAGAATGGCGAGCCGGCTAACCTGACCAGCAGAAAGCTCCACAAACAACAACCAAAACGCCAGGAGCATGCATTATGAGCATCAATTCCGCACTTTTGGCCGGCGCATCCGGCCTGATCTCGAACTCGAACGCCCTCGCCTCGATTTCGGACAATATCGCCAACGTCAACACGGTGGGCTACAAGCGAGCCTCGGCCGTCTTCACGCCGCTCTATGACAGCGACAGCTCGACCAAGGGTTATTCCGCCGCCGGCGTGAACTCGGTGGCGCGCCTCGCGATCGGTGAAAGCGGCCTGCTGACTGCCGGCTCCTCGCCGACCGACCTCGCCATCTCCGGTCGCGGTTTCTTTGTCGTCCGCGACGACGCAGTCGTCGACTCCTCGGATCCGGTTTCCTTCACACGTGCCGGCCGCTTCACGCCGGACACCAGCGGTTACCTGCGCAACGACGCAGGGAAATACCTGGCTGGCTGGCCGGTGGCTGCCGACGGCTCTGTGCCGCAAAACCCGTCCGACCTGAACGCGCTGGAGACGATCAACCTGTCCTCGATCGGCGGCGCAGCGGAAGCCACGACGATCATGGGCATCAATGCCAACCTGCAGCAGAGCCAGGCGATCTCGGCGGACGAGGCAACCTACGACCCGACCGCTGCTGCCACGAACATGGCGTCGGGCGCTGTCACGCCAGATTTCCAGCGCTCCATTCCCTTCTATGACAGCGTTGGCGGCGTTCGCACCCTGACCATTTCCATGCTCAAGAGCGCAACACCCAATCAGTGGCACGCCGAGGTCCACATGGTCCCGGCCGGAGATCTGACGACCGGTGCCGGCCTGATCGATGGCCAGATGCTGACGGGTACAGTCGCTTTTGACGCTCAGGGCCGTATCGACAGCACCAACACAACGCTGCCGACCCAGCTCGATTTCCTGTCATCGACCAATGTCGCGGCGCTCGGCGCCTCGGAATTCCAGTGGGCGACCGCAACTGGCGTCGATGCCCAGTCCATCACCCTGGACTTCGGCTCGCCGAACGCTCCGGGCGGCTTCACCCAGTATGACAGCCCGTCCGCCCTGCTTTCGACCAATGTGAACGGCTCGGCCTTCGGCAATTTCTCGAGTGTTGACGTGGATGATGACGGCTTCGTCTTTGCCAAATTCAACAATGGCATCGTGCGCAAGATCTATCAGATCCCGGTCGCGACCTTCGTCAACCCGGACGGCCTTGAAGCCCAGTCCGGCGGCACATTCACGGTGACTCCCGAATCTGGCGCCTACACGCTGAACCCGCCGGGACTGGGTTCGTCAGGCCAGATCGCGGCATCGACACTGGAAAGCTCGAATGTCGATCTCGCCAACGAGTTCACCAGCCTCATCACCACGCAGCGGGCCTATTCCGCCTCGTCGAAAATCATCACCACGGCTGATGAGATGCTCGACGAAGCCATCCGTATGAAGCGCTAACCATCACCCAACCGCTTCTGGACTATGGGCCTCGCCTTTCGGCGGGGCCCATTTTTTATGGCCCCCGCAACGCGCACCGCCCGTTCGGGCCGCCGATAATATATGACCGTGCCATGAGCCGGTTCGGGACATTTAGAGGCGGATTTTAGCGACAGGGTTAAATGTAAATTTACCCAGTGGTTTAGGGTGATGTTAAAGGGCTGCCTGTAGGTTGATCCTACAAACAAGAAACGGGGATCGGACATGCAGCCGCGCCTTAAAAAAGAAAATTATGTCATTGGACCGGATGGTAGCCCGCTTACGCTTGGTGACCTGCCCAACCCGAGTACCCAGCGTTGGGTGGTTCGGCGAAAGGCTGAAGTCGTTGCCGCGGTAAGGGGTGGTCTGCTCTCTCTGGAAGAGGCGTGTCAGCGCTATTCGCTAACCGTGGAAGAGTTCCTCGGCTGGCAGCGTTCGATCGATCAGCACGGCCTGGCCGGGCTTCGCACGACCCGAATCCAGCAATACCGCTAACGACCGCTAGCTCCCCCTACTAGCGCAAGATGAGCGGCGACTGTGCCCCCCACGGTCGTCGCTTGCCTGCGTTTTCGGGGACATACAGCTTTTAACTGCGCACTGATTGCGTGCCCTGATTGGTTAATCGGGGGGCGAGTCATCACGTATGCGATTGCATTAAAGCCTCGTTTACCGACCAGGTAGGAAAATTCTGCCCAGTGCTTCGCTGATGAAGCGCACGCAATGAGCAGGGATTTCCACGTGAACGCGCTTTTTGAACAGTTCAGGGCTTTTGGCGCCGGACGGCTGACCGCGATTTTCGGCCTCGCTGCCGGCGTCGCCGCCGCGCTCGTGTATTTTTCCGGTGCCATGGGCGGCGCCAGCCAGTCCCTGCTCTATTCCGGTCTCGACCCGGCCGACGCAGCCGCTACCTCGCAACTGCTCGACCAGGCGAACATTCCCTATGAAATCCGCGAGGGCGGCACGGCGATCTATGTCGAGCGCGACCAGGTTGATGAAGCCCGCGTGCGTGTTGCATCCAATGGCCCGCTGAGCGGCGCCTCGGTCGGCTACGAGATTTTCGACCGCCAGGACAGCTTCGGCCAGACCAGCTTTGTCCAGAACATCAATGCCAAGCGCGCCATGGAAGGCGAGCTCGCCCGGACGATCCAGTCACTCAATTACGTCAGCTCGGCCCGGGTTCACCTGAACCTGCCGGAGCGCCGCCTGTTCTCCCGCGACCAGCAAGCCCCGACCGCCGCCATCACCATTGGCACCAATGGCCGGCTCAACAGCGAGCAGGTCCGCGTGATCCGCAATATCGTGGCCTCGAGCTCGGGCATCGCTCCGAGCGGCGTGTCAATCGCCGATGATCGCGGCCGCCAGCTGGCCAGCGGTGGCGACGGCCAGGCGGGCAGCTCCATCCTGATGGACGAGCGCCGTGGCGAGATTGAAGCCCAGCTGCGTCAGAACATTCTCGACATTGTCGAAGGCGTGGTCGGCGTCGGCGCTGCCCGCGTCCAGGTCAATGCGGAACTGAACCGCCAGAGCGTCACGCAGAGCTCGGAGACTTTTGATCCCAACGGTCAGGTTGTCCGCTCGCGTCAGCGCGGTGAAGACCTTTCCAACGACCAGGACGGCGCCAGCCAGAACCGGGTTTCGGCGTCGGAAAACCTGCCCGACGCCGGTGGCGAGGACGCGGCCGACGGTCCGTCCAGCCTGTCGAGCCGCGAAAGCACGAGCGAGCGCGTCAACTACGAGATTTCCTCGACCACCCGCACCGAAATCATCGAAGCCGGCGCGATCAACCGCCTCTCGGTCGCCGTCGCCGTCGATGGCGTTCTGGAAACGGCCGAGGACGGCGCGATCACCTGGCGCGAACGTCCGCAAGCGGAAATCGACCGCATCGAGGGCCTGGTCCGCTCGGCCATGGGCTTTGTCAGCGAGCCCGGCGTCCGCCAGGACCTGCTGACCGTCAGCCAGATGGAATTCGCCCGCGCCGATCCGCTGCTCGGCACGCCGGCAACCAGCGGCCTGTCCTTCACCAAGAATGACATGATGCGGGCTGCCGAGATCGCGGTGATGTTCATTACCGCCCTGCTGATCATCTTCCTGGTCGCCCGGCCGCTGGTCAAAGGCGCAAGCGGCATGGTCATGCCACAAGGCCTGGCCCTCGCCGGCGCCGGCGCGGATGGCGCGGTTCAGGGTGCGCCGGCACCGGCCGCCCTGCCGACCCAGGCCAATCGTCCGGCGGCCCTGCCCTCGGCCGGCCCGACCGCCCGCGAGGATGCCATCGACATCGAGAAGATCGATGGCCAGGTGAAAGCGTCCTCGCTGAAAAAAGTCGCCAATATCGTTGAAACCCACCCTGAGGAATCGATCGCGATCCTCCGGTCCTGGCTGCACGAGAGCTGAGCCCTGTCATGGCTGATAAACGCGCCATCGAAGATCCGACCCGTCTGAACGGCCCCGAAAAGGCCGCGGTCATGCTCCTCGCCCTGGGCGATGAGGGTGAGAGCATGTGGCAGCATCTCGACGAGGAGGAGATCCGCGAGGTTTCCCAGGCCATGTCCAATCTGGGCACGGTGACGTCGAGCGCGGTGGAAAAACTGATCGTCGACTTTGTCGGCCAGATGTCATCGACCGGTTCGCTGATGGGCTCGTTCGAAGCGACCCAGCGCCTTTTGACCTCCTTCCTGCCGGGCGAGAAGGTCGAGTCCATCATGGAAGAGCTGCGCGGCCCCGCCGGCCGGACCATGTGGGACAAGCTGGGCAATGTGAACGAGGTTGTCCTCGCCAATTATCTCAAGAATGAATACCCGCAAACCGTTGCCGTGGTGCTGTCCAAGGTGAAGCCGGAACATGCCAGTCGGGTGCTCGGCGCCCTGCCGGAAGATTTCGCCCTGGAGGTCGTTACCCGCATGCTGCGCATGGAGCCGGTACAGCGCGAGATCCTCGATCGCATCGAGGAGACGCTGCGCACCGAATTCATGTCGAACCTGGCGCGCACCTCCAAGCATGACAGCCACGAGATGATGGCCTCGATCTTCAACAATTTCGACCGCCAGACCGAAAACCGCTTCCTGGCCGCCCTCGAGGAACGCAATCGCGAGAGCGCCGAGAAGATCCGGTCCCTGATGTTCGTCTTCGAAGACCTGTCCAAGCTCGATCCGGGTGGCATCCAGACCCTGATGCGGTCGATCGACAAGGAGCAGATGGCGCTGGCCATGAAGGGCGCATCCGACAGCCTGCGCGACCTCTTCTTCTCCAACATGTCCGAACGCGCTGCCAAGATCATGCGCGAAGACATGGGGTCGATGGGGCCGGTCCGCCTCAAGGATGTCGACCAGGCGCAACAATCGATTGTCTCCATGGCCAAGGATCTCGCCGCCAAGGGCGAAATCATGCTGGCCGATGGCGGCGCCGACGATGAACTCATCTACTAGGGAGGTTGAACAATGAATCCTGTCAAATTCGATTTCGATACAGAGTTCGACCATGACGGCCAGATCCTTCGTGAAGGCGAAAGCTACAAGCGTTTCTTCACCCAGGATGATGTCGATGCAGCCCGCATGTGGGGCGTCGAGGAAGGCCGCGAGATGGAGGAAGGGCGTTGCGCCCAGTCGCTGCAGGCCATCGCCTCGCAGATGCAGCTGATCCTCGCCCGCCTCGCCCATGAATCAGACGCGCTGCGCCAGGAGGCCGCCGGTCTCGCCATGGCGGCCGCCAGCAAGATTGCCGGTGAGGCGCTGGCCGCCTTCCCGATCGACACGATCGAGCAAGTCGCCCTGGAAGCGGTCAAGGATCTGCGCTCCGAGCCGCGCCTGTCGGTGCGCTGCAGTCCGGAACTGGTCGAGGGGCTCGCCGAGCGCCTGGAAAAGACTGCCCGCGATGCCGGTTTCGACGGCGCCATCATGGTGCGCGGCGATGCCGGGATGAAAAACGCGGATGTCCGCCTGGAATGGGGTGCCGGTGCCGTTCAGCGCAGCGCCGAGGAAATCGAAACCCGACTGAATGATGTCGTCGCGCGCTGGCTGGCCTCGCCGCCAAGCGACGAGGAAACCCAATCTGACGCGGATGGCGGCCATGCGGCCGGCATCAACGCGGCATAAGGAGGCCTGACATGGCTGACGACAATCTCGACCTTCCCGACCTGGCTGATGACGGCACGCAAGTGCCCGTCGAGGCCCGGCAACGCGGTCAGCAGATGATGGATGAGGAAGAAAAGAGCGCCGCCGACCTGGCGCCGGTCTTTGACGTTCCCGTCAACATCTCCGCCGTGCTCGGCAAGGCGCATATCGACGTGAATTCGCTCCTGAAACTGACCTCCGGGTCGGTGGTCGAACTCGACCGCAAGATCGGCGAAGCGATCGACATCTATGTAAACAACCGGCTCGTCGCGCGCGGCGAGGTCGTGGTTGTGGATGACCGGCTTGGCGTGACCATGACGGAAATCATCAAGGACGGGGACGCGGGCTAAGGCCCAGCGGAGAGGACGGAGCATATCATGCGAATTCTGATAGTCGGCAGCCTAGGCGGGCAGCTTCATACCGCCACCAAGATCGCCATCGACCGCGGCGCGAAAGTCTCGCACGTCGACACGATCGAGCAAGCCACGGCCCACCTGCGGGCCGGGCGCGGCGCCGACCTCCTCATGGTCGACCTGCACCTGGACGTGCAGTCCCTGATCGAGGCCAACGAAGCCGAGCGGATATCGGTTCCCGTCGTCGCCTGCGGCGTCAATGTCCGTCCCGAGGCTGCCGCAGCCGCGATCCGCGCCGGCGCCAAGGAATTCATCCCGATGCCGCCGGATGCCGACCTGATCGCTGCCGTCCTGGCCGCGATCGCGGATGACGAGCGCCCGATGATTGCCCGCGACCCGTCCATGCAGGCTGTCATCCACCTCGCCGACCGCATCGCCGGCTCCGATGCCTCCGTCCTGATCACAGGTGAAAGTGGCTCCGGCAAGGAAGTCATGGCGCGCTATGTCCACACCAAGTCGAAGCGCGCCCAGGCGCCCTTCATCTCGGTCAACTGCGCCGCCATCCCGGAAAACCTGCTGGAATCCGAACTCTTCGGTCACGAGAAGGGCGCTTTCACCGGCGCAATTGCCCGCCGCGTGGGCAAGTTCGAAGAGGCCGATGGCGGCACGCTGCTGCTGGATGAAATCTCGGAAATGGATGTCCGCCTGCAAGCCAAGCTGCTGCGCGCCATCCAGGAGCGCGAGATCGACCGGGTCGGTGGCACCAGGCCGGTCAAGGTCAATATCCGCATCCTCGCGACCTCGAACCGTGACCTGCGCAAGGCCGTGGCCGATGGCAGCTTCCGCGAAGACCTGCTGTTCCGCCTCAATGTCGTGAACCTGGCCCTGCCGCCGCTGCGCGAGCGCCCGGCCGATATCGTTGCCCTGTCCGAGCATTTCGTGAAGAAGTACTCGGCCGCCAATGCCGTCGATGTCCGCCCGATCTCCGAAGCGGCCCGCACCTCACTGCTGGCCCGCGAATGGGCCGGCAATGTGCGCGAGCTGGAAAACGCCATGCACCGCGCGGTGCTGCTGGCCACCGGTCGCGAGATCACGCCGGACGCGATCCGCATGCCCGACGGCTCGGCCTTTACCGGCTCCGGCAGCAATGTCGTGCGCCAGGCGGCTGACGCAGCCCACTCGGTCCAGGCCGACATGATCGGTCGCACCGTGGCCGAGGTCGAGCAGGACCTGATCCTGAACACGCTCGACCATTGCTTCGGCAACCGGACCCATGCCGCCAATATCCTCGGCATCTCGATCCGGACACTGCGCAACAAGCTGAAGCTTTATTCGGACCAGGGCCTGGATATCCCCGCGCCCAACCAACCCGCCCAGGGTGTCTCCGTAGCCTGATTGGACTGATACGTGGTCGATACAGCCGCCTCCCCAGCCGCCGCGCCCGCAACCGGTGGATTTGATCTCCGTGCCTTCCTGAACCGCGCGCTGCGTGGTGATGTGGCACTGGCGGTCGGCATTCTTGCCATCCTCGTGATGCTGATGCTGCCGATGCCCAGCTTCCTGCTGGACATGTCGCTGGCAATCTCGATCTCGATGTCGGTGCTGGTCCTGATGACCGCGCTTTTCATCAAGAAGCCGCTGGAATTCTCGGCCTTCCCGGCCCTGCTGCTGATCACCACACTCCTGCGCCTCGGCCTCAATATCGCCTCGACCCGCCTGATCCTGTCCAAGGGCCATGAAGGCACCGACGCGGCCGGCGAGGTCATCGAGGCCTTCGGCTCCTTCGTCATGCAGGGCAATGTCGTTATCGGCATCATTGTCTTTGCCATCCTGGTGATCGTGAACTTCGTCGTCATCACCAAGGGTTCCGGCCGGATCGCGGAAGTCGCCGCGCGTTTCACCCTCGACGCCATGCCCGGCAAGCAGATGGCGATCGACGCCGACCTGTCGGCCGGCCTGATCACCGAGGACGAGGCCCGCAAGCGCCGCACCGAGCTGGAAGGCGAGAGCAATTTCTTCGGCGCCATGGATGGTGCCTCCAAATTCGTCCGCGGCGATGCCATGGCCGGCCTGATGATCACCGCCATCAACCTGGTCGGCGGCATCATCATCGGCGTCGTCCAGTCCGGCATGCCCTTCGCGGAAGCCGCCCAGGCCTATTCCTCGCTGACCATCGGTGACGGCCTGGTCTCGCAGATCCCGGCCCTGATCATCTCGGTCGGTGCCGGCCTGCTGGTCTCAAAGGCGGGCGTCAACGGCCAGGCCGACAAGGCCCTGTTCGGCCAGCTGACGGCCAACCCGCAAGGCCTCGGCCTGGTCTCTGCTGTCGCCCTGATGGTCGGCCTTCTGCCCGGCATGCCGCTGATCCCCTTTGCCATGATGTCGGCCGGGGCCGGTGCCCTGGCCTGGATGAACCGCGATCTCGCCGAGCGTACGGCCCAGGCCGAAATCGATGCCAAGGCGGAGCAGGAAGCCGAAGCCGTTGAATCCAAGTCGAGCGAGGAAGCGCCAATCGAGGACAGCCTCGCCATCGACGAGCTGAAGATCGAACTGGGCT
Organism: Maricaulis sp.; assembly: GCF_015665295.1. Classification (GTDB taxonomy): domain Bacteria; phylum Pseudomonadota; class Alphaproteobacteria; order Caulobacterales; family Maricaulaceae; genus Maricaulis. The sequence goes on along the minus strand of NZ_JADFAJ010000012.1, from coordinate 91,772 downwards.
ATGGCCTGCTGCCGCTGATCAATGATGTCGATGGCCGCAAGCTGACCGACCAGATCCGCGCCCTGCGCCGCTCGCTGGCCGAGGAAATGGGCTTCATCACCCCGGCGGTGCGCATCATCGACAACATGTCGCTGGGCAATAACGAGTACACGATCCGCATCAAGGAACTGGAAGCCGGTCGCGGCGAGCTGGAACTGCACAAGCTCTTGGTCATGGATCCGTCCGGCATGCCGATCGACATGCCAGGCAAGCATGTCAAGGAGCCGACCTTCGGCCTGCCGGCGACCTGGATCGATGAAGGCCTGCGGGAGGAAGCCTCTTTCCGTGGCTACACGATTGTCGAGCCCGCCGCCGTTCTGGTTACCCATCTGACCGAACTCCTGCGCGACAACATGGCCGACCTGCTGTCCTATGCCGAAGTCGAGAAGCTGATCTCCAAGCTGTCGAAGGAGCACAAGGGCCTGGTCGACGACATCACGCCGAACCAGATCAGCCGCGCCGGCATCCAGCGCGTCCTGCAATCGCTGATCAGGGAACGCATCTCGATCCGCGACCTGCCGACCATCCTGGAAGGGGTGGCCGAAGCCTCGGCCACGACCCAGAATCTCGACGCCATTGTCGAACATGTCCGGACCCGTCTGGCGCGCCAGATTTGCCACGCCAACAAGGCGCATGACGGCGTCCTGCCGGTGCTCGCCATGGGCCCGCAATGGGAGCAGTCCTTCATGGAAGCCCTGGTCGGCGATGGCGACCGCCGCCAGCTCGCCCTGGCCCCGTCGAAACTGCACGACTTCGTCGCCGCAATTCGAAACTCTTTTGAAACCGCATCAGCTCAGGGTCATGTACCAGTGCTGCTGACAAGCCCGCTGATTCGTCCGTATGTGCGTTCTCTGGTTGAGCGTTTTCGCCCGCAGACCGTGGTGATGTCGCAAAATGAAATTCACCCGAGCGCGCGCCTTCAGACGATGGGCCATGTCGGCTAAGCGACCGATTTTGACCTGTGATATGATCCGAGCCCATGCATCTTAAAACCTTCGCCGCCCCGTCCCTGACCCAGGCCATGGCCGATGTCCGTCGTGAAATGGGACCCGACGCCGTGATCATCGCCACCAGCGATGGTCCCAATGGCGGCGTCCAGGTGCGCGCGGCCAGCGACATGGCCCGCGTCACCGAACCGGCCGAACGCGTTCGCGACCGCTCGATCCGGCTCGCCGGCGAGGCCGATATCGAACGCGGCCTGCGCGAAGACAACGAGCTCGACCGGGTCATCCGGGCGCTTGGCTTCCACCGCGCGCCCGGCTCGGCCGCCCAGGCGCTGATCCGCTCGGCCCATGACCTCTCCGACGGACAGGCCGTCGCCCGCCTCGCCCACGCCATCGAGAGCCGCTACACCTTCCAGCCACTGCCGGCCGTTCCCGAACACGCCATCCTGTTTGCCGGCACGCCGGGCGTCGGCAAGACCTCAGCCCTGGCCAAGACGGCGGCGCGCGCCATCACCGCCGGCGCCGTGCCGACCCTGATCTCCTGCGATGGCGAGCGCGCCGGCGCCAATGACCGGCTGCAGGAACTGGCCCGCCGCATGGGCGCCGGTTTCCTCGCCGTCGATGATCCACGCGAGATGATCGATGCGGTCGACGAGATTGACGGTCCCGTCCTGATCGACAGCCCGGCGGTCAATCCGTTCGAGCTCGACGATCTCGACATGACGCTCGCCTTTGCCGACAGCGCCAATGCCGAGATCATCTATGTGTTTGATGCCGGCCTGACACCGGAAGATGCCGAGGATGCCGCCTCGCTGTTCGCCTCGATCGGCGCCAGCCGCTCCATTCCGGTCAAGCTTGACTGTGCCCGTCGCCTCGGCGCCATGCTCGGCGTCGGCGAAACCGGTCTCGCCTTTGCCCAGATTTCCTCGACCCCCTTCATCGGCGGCGGACTGGCACCGGCCACGCCGCTGCGCATGGCCCGGGTCCTGATCGAGGACCGCTCCACCCCCTTCGAGGAGGAAGACTGATGAAGATCGCGTCCGCACCCCAGGACCGCTCCGCCGGTCGCATCCTCGCCATTGCCTCGGGCAAGGGCGGCGTCGGCAAGACCATGCTGTCGATCGCCATGGCCCGCGCCTTTTCGCAAATGGGCGAACGCTGCCTGCTCGTCGACGGTGATCTCGGCATGGCCAATATCGACGTACAGCTCGGCCTGCAGCCCAGTTCCGACATTTCCAGCGTCATCAATGGCCGTGTGGTGATTGCCGATGCGGTCTGCCCCGCCATGGGCGGCGCCGGCCAGTCCGGCGGTTTCGATGTCATTTCCGGCCGCTCGGGCTCTGGCGCGCTGGCCAATCTGTCCGGCCCCGGCCTGACCAAGCTGGCCACCGGTGTCGCCGCCCTGTCCCTGTCCTATGACCGCGCCATTCTCGACCTCGCCGCCGGGGCCGACCGGGCCACCATCCGCCTCGCGCTCACTGCCGACGATGTCGTGATCGTGCTCAATGACGAGCCGACCTCGCTGACCGACGCCTATGCCTTCGTGAAGACACTGCGCCTGCATGATGACGGCGCCTCGCCGCTCGTGGTGATCAATAATGCGCCCAGCATGAATGCCGCCAACGAGGCTTTCGGCGCCTTCCGCAAGACCTGCGAGGCCTTTCTCAGCTTCACGCCGACCCTGGCCGGCATTGTCCGTCGCGACCCGACCGTCCCGGCCGCGATCCGCGCCCAGACCTGCGTCTCGCTGCGCGCTCCGCAATGCGAGGCCGCCAAGGACATCCAGACCTTGGCGGGCTCGCTTGCGCGTGGCAAACAGGCTGCCTGATCGACCTGTGGGGAGGCTCGACCATGTATGACAGTTTCGCAGACCGCCTGAGCGCCGGCTTCACGCCGTTTGACTGGTGGCTGATCATCGTCCTGTCACTGGTCGCCGCCCTGATCATGCGCAAATGGCCACAATGGCCGGCCGCCGCCTCGATCGCCTTCCTGATCGATGCCTGCGCCCCCTTCTTCTATCGCTGGTCGACCGGCATCCCGCCGGATTTCGCCTTCGACTTCGCCTTCTCGCGCCTCGACGAGCGCGGCGGCGTGGTCGTGATCATGCGCCTGGTCATCTACATGATCACCATCGGCGCGATCTTCTGGGCCAAGCGCCGCTACGGGCGTTAGCGCAAAAGGGGACAGGTTGAATTAACGCGTGGCGCTGGCCTCGCCTGAGGCCGCCTTCGAGACGCGTTAATTCTACCTGTCCCCACCCTGTCCCCACCCGTTATTCATTTCCCCAATGAACGATATTCGCCGCATCGATTGGCGAAATCTCCCGTGATGCCCCAACTGATTGCGCGGCCTGCCGTCCGGCGGTCGCAAGGAGGGATCACCATGAAGATATTGGCCGACCGGCGCTGAGCGCCCGTGTGCGCTGACACGCACCCACACCTGACACTCTGACACCTGAACCGCGCGCGATATCGCCGCGACCGCCGCCGGAAGCCACCGCGTCCGGTGCCGCAATCCGTATGCCCGAAAGGACCCGTCATGGGCGCAATCAGAAACCGCACGGATCAATTTGCAACGGCCCTGGCCGAGCGCATGATCCGCTGGCGCTGGCTGGTGATCCTCGCCACCCTCGTCGCCACTTTCGGCTTTGCCACCGGCATGCCGAACCTCGCATTCGACACCAATTACCGGGCCTTCTTCTCTGACGAGAACCCCGAACTTGCCGCCTTCGAGACCTTCCAGGCGACCTACACCAAGAACGACAATGTGCTGATCGTGGTGCGTCCCGCAGACGGCAATGTGTTTTCCGCCAACACGCTGGCCGTGGTCGAGGAGATCACCGAGGCCGGCTGGCAGGTTCCCTACGCCATCCGCGTCGATTCCATCACCAATTTCCAACACACCTGGGCGCAGGGCGACGATCTGATCGTCGAGGACCTGGTCCGCGACGCCCGCTCGCTCGACCGCGGCGACCTTCTGGAGCGCCGGGCCATTGCCCTCAATGAACCGCTCCTGCGCAACCAGCTGGTGACGCCGGACGGTTCGGTGACGGCGATCAATATCGTCCTGCAATACCCGGAACTTCACTCCATGGAAGTACCGGAATCGGTCGCCGTCGTGCGCGCCCTGCGCGACCGGATCGAGGCGGAATATCCCGATATCGACATCGTGCTGTCGGGCATCTCGATGATGAACAATGCCTTCATGGAAAGCGGCATGGGCGACATGGCGAAGCTCATTCCGCTCATGTATCTCGTCCTTCTGGTCATCATGATGATCGCCATCCGCTCGTGGAGCGGGACGCTGGCGACCCTCTTCCTGATCCTGTTCTCGACCATTGTTGCGATGGGCTCGGCCGGCTTCATGGCGATCGGGCTGACCCCGGTCTCGGCCTCGGCCCCGACCATTGTCCTCACACTGGCCATCGCGGATTCGATCCACATCCTGATGTCGATGCGCCAGCGCATGCGCGACGGGCTGGCCAAGCGCGATGCCATCATCGACGCCGTGCGGATCAACTTCCTCGCCGTCACCATCACCTCGCTGACGACGATCATCGGCTTCATGGCGCTGAACCTGTCGGACTCGCCGCCCTTCGGCCATCTCGGCACGATGACGGCGATCGGGATCGCCGGAGCCTGGCTGCTGTCCATCACCTTCCTGCCGGCCATCGTGTCGCTGCTGCCGATGAAGGCTGCGCCGCGCAAGTCGGACGGTCGGGACGCCACGGCCCGCATGGGCCAGCTGGCCGACTTCGTGACCCGCAACAGCCGTCCGGTCCTGATCGCCACGGTGGCGGGATCGGCAGCCCTGGTCGCGCTCATCCCGACCATCAATCTGAATGATCAGTGGGTGAATTATTTCGGCACCTCGCTTGAAGTCCGGCGCGACAACGACCTGGCCCTGCAGGACTTCGGTCTCTATCCGATCGAGTTCTCGGTGCCGGCGGCCGGCGCTGGCGGGATCGCGGAACCGGAATACCTGCAGCATCTCGACGACTTCGCGGCCTGGGCCAGGTCACAGGGCAATGTGACCCATGTCTATTCGGTCACCGACATCATGCGGCGCCTCAATCGCAACCTGCATGGCGATGATCCGGCCTTCTACACATTGCCGGACGATCGCGGCCTGGCAGCGCAATACCTGCTGCTCTACGAGCTTTCCCTGCCCTATGGGCTCGACCTCAACGACCGCATCAATATCGACAAGTCGGCCTCGCGCCTGACCGTCACGCTGGACAATGTCACGACCGGGGAGACCAAGGCCTTCCTCGACGCGGCGGAAGCCTGGCTGGCGAGCAATACGCCCGACTACATGCACACATCGGCCACCGGCGCCCAGGTGATGTTCGCCTATGTCGCCGAGCGCAATGTGAACTCGATGATCTCGGGCAATATCATCGCCGTGCTGGCCATCGGCCTGGTCATGGTGCTGGCCCTGCGGTCCCTGCGGCTGGGTGCGTTGAGCCTGATCCCCAACACATTGCCCATCCTGACGACCTTCGGCGTCTGGGCCCTGCTGGTGGGAACGGTCGGCTTCTCGGTTGCCGCCGTGGGCGCGGTGTCGCTTGGCATTGTCGTCGATGACACGGTCCACTTCCTGACCAAGTACCGGCGGGCCCGTGTTGAGCGCGGTGCCGATACCGCCGGGGCCATCCGCTACGCTTTCGAGACGGTTGGCATGGCGATCGTGATCAACACCATCATCCTCGCCGCCGGCTTCGCCGTGCTGGCCCTGTCCACCTTCAAGCTCAATGCCGACATGGGACTTCTGACCGCCCTGGCGATCGTCTTCGCCCTGGTGCTCGATTTCCTGCTCCTGCCGGCCCTCCTCGTCGAGCTGAACAAGCTTGCCGCCCCGAAAACCCGATCCGGAGACAACCGTGATGAAGACCAAAGCTTTCAACCCGCCCAGTAAATCCCTTCTGGCCCTGGCGAGCGTGCTCGCCCTGGCCGGTCCGGTACCGACCGCCTTTGCCCAGGACGCCGAATTGCCGGCCTGGGTCGACAGCGACAGCGAGCGGCGCGGATACGAGATCGCCATGCGCTCGGACAATTCCGACAATGGCTTCGGCGACAGCCGGGTCGAGGCGACCATGACGCTGCGCAATGCGGCCGGTCAGGAGACCACGCGTCAGCTCAGCTTCCAGACGCTGGAGCGGGCGGACAATACGGTCGGTGACAAGTCCGTGGTGGTGTTCGACACCCCGGCCGACGTCCAAGGCACCGCGCTGCTCAGCCACGCCCATATCCTGGAGCCGGACGACCAGTGGCTCTACCTGCCGGCGCTGGCCCGGGTGCGGCGGATTTCCTCGGCCAACAAGTCGGGGCCCTTCGTCGGCTCGGAATTCGCCTTCGAGGATTTCACCGCGGTCGAACTCAACAAGTATGAGCACAACTATCTGACCACCGAGGCCATCACGGTGGATGGCGAGACCCTGCCGACCGATGTCGTCGAGCGCTTCCCCCGTTATGAGAATTCCGGCTATTCGCGGCAGGTCTCCTATATCGACCAGTCGATCCATCAGATCCGGCGGATCGAGTTCTTCGACCGGCGCGGCGATCTCCTCAAGACGCTCGATCTCGGCGATTACCGCGAATACGGCGACGGGATCTGGCGGGCGCATCGCCTGAGCATGACCAATCACCAGACCGGCAAATCAACCCTGCTCACCTATGGCACGTTCGAGTTCGGCATCGGGCTGACCGGAAATGACTTCGAACGCGGCGTGCTGGAACGCCAGTACTGACCGCCAGCCATCCGGTGGCCGCCCTGTCCGGTCGCCACCGAGTCAGCGGCTGCAGCGACGGCGCGCCTCCCCCAGCCCGCGCCGTCGCTGCGGCTTGTCAACCAAGAGGCCAAACATGAGGTCCCTGATGCGTACCCTGAAATCCCTGATCATGCCGCTGCTTGTCCTGGCGGCCGTGATATTCGGCGCCTCGAGCGCCCTGTCCCAGGGCTGGGACACCGGCGGCTCCGTCGGTCTGGAAGCCCGGCTCTTCACCGAAGACCCGGCGTTTGACGGCCAGGAGGACGGGCCGCAGAGCTCGATCATTTTCGAAGGCGAGTTACGCTGGCGCAGCGGCGACCGCCGGCACCAGCTTGTCCTGGTCCCGCGCCTGCGTCTCGATGCGGTTGATGATGAGCGCAGCCATGCTGATCTGCGGGAGGGGTTCTATCGCCATGTCGGCGACGCCTTCACACTGGAGGCCGGGCTGATCAAGGTGTTCTGGGGCACCACGGAATCGCGTCACCTCGTCGACATCATCAACCAGACCGACAGCGTCGAGGACAGCGATGGCGAGGACAAGCTGGGCCAGCCGGCCATCCGCCTGACCCGCCAGACCGATTGGGGCCGGCTGGAAGCCTACATCCTGCCGGGCTTTCGCGAGCGTACCTTCCCGGGTCGCGAGGGCCGTCTTCGCGCCCCGCTGGTCGTCGATACCGATGCCCCGATCTACGAAAACGACGATGAAGAACGCCATGTCGATCTGGCCGCCCGCTGGAGCCACTATATCGGCGACTGGGATATCGGCCTCGCCGCCTTTCACGGGACCAGCCGCGAACCCGGCTTTGTGCCCTCGGCCGACGGCCAGACTTTGCGCCCGCTCTATGCCATCATCTCGCAGGTCTCCGCCGACATCCAGCTGACACGCGGCGCCTGGCTGTGGAAGGGCGAGGCCATCGTCCGCGAAGGCCAGGGCGACACGTTTGCGGCCTTCACCGGCGGCCTGGAATACACCTTCTACGGCGTCACCGCGTCCGGCGCCGATTTCGGGGTGCTGGCCGAATACCATTCCGACGGCCGGGACAGTGATCCGGCCGTCGCGCCGCCCACCGCCTTCGACAATGATGTTTTCCTGGGAGGGCGCCTTGCTTTCAATGACATGCGGGACACATCCGTGCTCGGAGGCGCCGTTATCGACGTCGAAAACGGCTCAAGCGCAGTCCTGATCGAAGCAGAACGCCGTTTCGGTTCCCATATAGTTGTCGAAGTCGAGGGGCGGTTCACCGTCAACATTGATCCGGCCGATGCCCTGGCCAGTGTCCGGAGGGATGATGCGGTCACCCTTCGTGTCACGCGGCATTTTTGAGCCGGACCGATAGGAGCGTGCGAGAAGGATGAGCCTGTTGAGCCTCAAACATGTCGACCTGAACCTTTTGATTACCTTCGATGCGCTCTGGCACGAGCGCAATGTGACCCGCGCCGCGCGGCGCCTGAATGTTTCCCAGCCGACCGTCTCGAATGCCCTGTCGCGCCTGCGCCAGGCCTTCGGTGACCAGCTCTTCCTGCGCTCGCCGCGCGGCATCGAGCCAACTGAACGCTGCAGCGAGATCATCAAGGATGTCCGCGAGGCGCTGCGCCATATCGAGCAGGCGCTGGACAGCGGGCCGTCCTTCGATGCCCGCGACTGCCGACGTGAATTCCAGATCGGCTGCGCCGATTATTTCGACGTCTTCATCCTGCCCGGGCTGATGGCCGAGATGTGCGAGCAGGCGCCGCACATCAATCTTCGCCTGCGCTCGGTCGACATCAACGAAGGTCTCGACCTGCTCGATTCCGGCGAGCTGGATTTCATGATGCATATGGAAGCGCCGGCGGCGAAACGCTTCGGTGTTCGCCCGGTCCTGTCCGAACATCATGTCTTTGCGACCCGGGCCGATCACCCCGATGTGAAGGGGACACCCGATATCGAGACCTTTGCCCGTCTCAAACATGTCAATTTCTCGCAACGCGGCGACTCGGAATCACTGGTCGATGAAGTCCTGGCCAAGCTCGGCCATCGCCGCCGCGTCGCGGTCACCACCCAGCACATGACCACGGTGGTGCATCTGGTAAAGACCACCGATCTCGTCGCGTCCGTTCCGTCGCGCATGGCGGAGAAAATGGTCGAGGAAGGCGGGTTTGCCATCTACCCGCTGCCCTTCGAGATCACGAAAGTCCCGATCTCGGTCTACTGGAACCGGCGTTTCGAGCTGGACGGGGCGATGCGCTGGATGCGCGATGCCATTACCCGGCATTGCGAGACGCTCGGACCGGCCCGCCTGCCCTGGACAGAGACAGCGAAAAAGGAAATGGCGACGGCCCGATAGCCGTCGCCATGCCATGGCTCCGTCCGATTAAGGCCGGCTATTCGATGACGGTGATCTGGCTGTCCAGATAGGTCGCCGCGTCCTCGAACGCCGTCTCGGCATCGCTCAGACCGAACAGGACCCGCTGGCCGGCTTCCAGCACCGGGCCGTAGAGCAGCGTGCCTTCGGCATCATCCTCGATGTGGAAACGGCGCGTGCCATCGCTTTCCAGCGCGTCGAAACGAGTCCGGACCAGGGCCCAGTAATCCTGCGTCGCATCCCAATAGTCCAGCGCCGCCTGGCCGTTGGACAGGTCGGTGCGGGTATAGGTGTTCACCCCGACTTCGCGGACCAGCTCGTGCGGTGTGCCGTCCTCGAGGACGAGTTTGGAATTGTCCTGCTCGTGGACCCAGCCCCACGAGGTCACCGTGTGACGATTGACGGCGGCGATGACGTCATAATCGTCACGCGTGGTGTCGTCGCGGCGCGGCAGCGGACGCCAGGAGACCGGCGGTTCCCAGGTTGAAATGCCATCGCCGTCATGGGTCCAGGGCGCGACAGCGGCATAGCGCGGGCTGTCATCGACCTGGTAGACGGTCTGCGACCAGGCACCGGCGGCGTCGCCAGCCGCCACGTCCTCGATCGTCCAGTCATCAAAGCCCTGGAAGGCGAGCACGGTGGCCGGCTCGTAGCGCCAGTCCTGGCGCCAGTGCTTGACGATGAAGGGATTGTCCGTCGCACCGACAATCAGCAAGTGCTGCAGCATGATGAAATCGCCCGTGTCCTCAACCACCACGACCACTTCACGGGCCTGGGTGAATTTCGGATCGGCCGGTTCATAGCCCGCGGCGATCGGAACCATCTCCCGGAAATCGAAGGTGACCGCGTACTCGCCCTGCATGGCGAGAATGGCCTGCCGGTCCTGCTCGAAAGCGGCTTGCGAATGCTCGGGCCGCAGCGCCTGTTGCGCTGATGTGTGCGGAATTTGGGGTGTTGTGGTGGCGCAGCCGGACAGTGTCAGTGCGACCGCGGCGAAGTAAGCGAGTTTCATGAGCCCCTCGTGCTGACAGGAATAACCCTGACGATTTTGACGTGTTGTTAAGAAAGATTCTCACTTGCATTCTCATAAAGCAAGCGGCAGAACGCAGCAAGTGCAAATCATTCGCAACAAGGATCCAGCATGAAACGCGCATTTCTGGCGTCGACCGCCCTGCTCGCCCTCACCGCCCCGACCCTCGCCCAAACCCATGAGACCGACACGGCCGAAGACGTGATCATCGTCGAGACCACCTACACACGGCTCGACCGTTTCGTGTATCCGGGCGCCACGGCGACCGTCGACGCCGAGGCCCTCGACCTGGCCCGCCCCTCTGACCTGGACGACCTGTTGCGCCAGATGTCCGGTGCCGATGTCTCCGGCGGCCCGCGGCGGACCGGCCAGACCATCTCCCTGCGTGGCCAGGGCCGCGAGAACACAACACTCCTGCTCGACGGGGCCCGGCAGAATTTCGGCTCCGCCCATGACGGCGTCGTCTTCATCGATCCGGCCATGCTGGTTGCCGTCGAAGCCGTGCGCGGGCCGGCCTCGGCCCTTTACGGCTCCGGCGCCTCGGGCGGCGTCATCGCCTTCCGCACCGCCAGCGCCGATGATCTCCTGCGCGACGGTGAGACCTGGGGCTATGGCCTCGGCGCCGGCTATCGCTCGGTCGATGAGGAACAGCGCGGCTCGGTCAGCCTCTATGGTCGCAGCGGCATGTTCGATGCCCTCGCCTCGGTCTCGACCCGCAGCTCCGGCGATATAGCGCTTGGCTCCGGCGATGACCTGCCGGCCGATGACGACAGCGTCTCCGGCCTGTTCAAGCTTGGTGCGGATCTCGCCGACGGCATCCGGGCCGAGCTGAGCTGGCAAACTTTCGACGGAAGCGCCACCGAACCCAATAACGCCCAGGGTTCCGGCGCGGTCGGATCGCTCAACGCGCTCGTCGACAAGGACATCACCTCGGACGCAATCACCCTGAACGCCAACTTCGCCCCACCATCCATTGGCTGGCTCGATCTCGACGTCACCGTCTATCGCCACGAGACCGGCGTTGACGAGACCGAGACCGTGTCCGGCCGCGAACTGCGTCGCGACCTGGAAACCTCCGGTATCCGCCTCGACCAGCGTTTCGACTTCACCCTTGGCGCCTTTGATGCCGGGCTGACCGTCGGCGGCGAGTATTACGAGGACAGCCAGGACGGTTTTGACAGTGCCGAAACCGATGGTGTGCGCGGCGGGGCTCCCGATGCCAGCAGCCAGTTCTCGGCCGGCTGGGTCCAGCTGGAACTGGACGGACCGGCGCCTTTCGGCCTGCCGGGCCGGGTCATCCTGCTGCCAGGCGTGCGTCAGGACAGGTTCGAGACCTCGACGCCGACGACCGCGACCGTCTCCAGCGATGCGACCTCCAGCCGCTTTGCCGCCACTTATGCCCCGCTCGATGATTTCAACATCTTTGTCAGCTGGGGTGAGGCCTTCCGGGCACCGTCGATCAACGAGCTTTACCTTGACGGCACCCATTTCTCGCTGCCGCACATCATTCTCGGCCCGCCGACCTTCATCTCGAACGAATTCATCGCTAATCCGGACCTGCTGCCGGAAGAGACCGATACGCTGGAAATCGGCTTGCGACTGGATCTGTCCGACCGGGTCGACCTTGACCGTCTCGACATGAGCGCCTCTTGGTATCAGACCGAGGCCGACAATCTGATCGACCTCTTCGTCGATTTTGCGTTCGATCCGACCTGTTTCGCGCCGCCCTTCTTCGCCCCCTGCTCGGCCGGCACCACGCAGAGCCGCAATGTCGGCTCCGCCGAACTGGAAGGCTATGAGGTCCAGCTGGGTCTGGCCGAAGGCCCGTTCTCGCTCGACGCGTCAATCACCGGCATTGACGGCAAGGATGTCGCCACCGGCGATCCGCTCGGCTCACTCGCCCCGACCCGCGTTTTCGTGGATGGTCGCTGGCGTTTCGAGGATGCCCGCCTGACCGTGGGCGGTCGCATCGAGGCGGCCGGTGATTATGACGAACCGCTGGATCCGGCCGAACACCGGCCGGGCTATGTCGTCGCCGACGCCTATGCCCGCTGGCAACCGATCGCCGACAGCCACCTGCGCCTCAATGCCGGTATCGAAAACCTGTTCGACCACGATTATGAACGCGTCTTCGCCGGCGTCAGCGAACCCGGCCGCTCGCTCCGCTTTGATGTGAGTTGGTCGCAGGCGTTCTGAGCTGATGGGGACAGGTACAATTAACGCGTCGCGTTAATTGTACCTGTCCCCTGTGCAGCACCCGTTTCCGACCCCCAAAACACAAAAGGCCCCGAACCGACAGGTCCGGGGCCTTTTGTGGCGTCACAAAGCTCGCGCGGTCAGTGCGACGATCGACCATGGCGGATCTGGGCAATCTCGTCGAGTTCGTCCTGCTCGGCGGCACGAACCGATTGCTCGATACGAGCCAGGCGGCGTTCTTCCAGGAGCTCGTATTTCTTGAGGTCCGTGAAGGCTTCCGACAGCCGGTCGCGCAGGGCGTCAGCCTGGACGTCGACCTCGTCGAGCGAGGCGCGGATGTTTTCCTTCCGCTTGATGACCGCCTGGGCGTAGGAGCCGTAGGCGACATAGCCTTCCTTGGATTGCGTGGCAGCCGCCTGTTCCTCGGGAACCGACGCCTCGAGGCGCTCGATCTGTCCGATCAGGGCTGCACGCGAGCGGTCCAGCTCGGCCATCTGCTTTTGCAATTCTTCCACCTTGAACCGGGCAAGCCGGATCAACGGTTCATGTGAGCGTGTCATTGCTGCACTCCTTCACCACCACCCAAAATCTCCGACAGCATTGCGAAGGTCGACGGAATGTCCGCCGCATCGTCTTTTCGCTGCCCGAGAAACGCTTCCAGCGGTTCGTTGAGCTCTATGGCCCGATCCACCGCCGGATTGGATCCCTGGGTATAGGCACCCAGACGGATCAGTTCTTCCATGTCGGCATAGGCCGACAAATGCTTGCGCGCTTCCGCGACCAGGGGTCGCTCGGCGGGGTCATAAACCTCGGGCGCCGTCCGGCTGACCGACTTCAAGACGTCGATCGCAGGATAGCGTCCCCGTTCAGCAATGGCTCGGCTCATGACCACATGTCCATCCAGGATGCCGCGAACGGCATCGGCTATGGGTTCGTTATGGTCATCACCATCCACCAAAACAGTGAAAAGACCGGTAATGGAGCCTGCTTTTTTGCCGTCCTTGCGTTCAGGGCCGGGACCGGCACGCTCAAGTAGCCGTGGCAATTCAGCAAATACGGACGGCGTATAACCGCGTGTGGTCGGCGGCTCGCCGGCGGCAAGGCCGATTTCGCGCTGGGCCAGGGCAAAACGGGTAACACTGTCCATCAGGCAAAGCACGTCGAGCCCCTGGTCGCGGAAATATTCCGCCGTCGTCAGGGTGAGGTGGGCCGCCTGGCGCCGGGCCAGGGCCGGCGCGTCCGAAGTCTCGGTAATGACGACCGAGCGCTTGCGGCCTTCCGGGCCGAGCACATCATCGACAAATTCGCGCGCTTCACGTCCCCGCTCGCCGATCAGGCCGATGACGATGACATCGGCATCACAGGCCCGCGCCAGCATCGACATCAGCACCGACTTGCCAACGCCGGAGCCGGCAAAAATACCCAGTCGCTGGCCGCGACGCATCGGGACAAAGCCATTGAGGACCCGCACACCCAGATCCAGACGGTCGCCAAGGCGGGCACGACCATGGGCGCCGGGCGGGTTGCCCTTGAGCGGATAAGGCGTGCCGCCCTCGGTCAGCGGCGGGCCGCTGTCGAGCGGGCGCCCGAAACCGTCGAGCACCCGTCCCAGCCAGCCCCGGCCCGGACGGACCCGGGCTGCTTCCGGCTGCAGGATTGCCCGGGCGCCGGGACGAATGCCTTCCAGCGGGCCGAACGGCATCATCAAGGCGGTCTCGCCCCGGAAGCCAACGACCTCGCATTCGGCAAACCCGTCGCCGGTCTCGATCCGCGCATGGGCACCCAGCGACAGGCCCGCCTTGGGGCCCTCTGCCTCGACGAGCAGCCCGTTGAGCGCAGTGACCCGTCCTTCCAGGACCCGGCCATCCAGGCGCGCGACGCGATCGATCAGGGTTTGCATCATACGGGTGAGCCCGCCTTTCAAACCGTGGCTTAAATGCCACTCACCGGACAGTTTAGGTGTCGCCGGTTGCCTCGATGTAAACACCCGGCAAATTTTGCAGCCGATCCGTCCACCGATTCTGGACCGTGCCGGAGTCCGATTCCAACCGCGAGTCCCATCGCTTCAGGAATTGGATGTGGATAACCCGGCCCCGCCTCTTCCTCCTGAATCTGGGCTGATTTGCTTGCCTGTGCTGGAGAAATACGGGGCAAGCTGGGAATACTTTATACCGCGCATATTTGATCAATCCGCACAATTCCCGCCCGACGCAGGCTCTGGAGCCCGCGTTAACCCTTGAATGGTTAACGCGAAATCCGAATCAAGCTTGTCCGCAGAGAATTCCGGCATCTGCGATTCCAAAATCCGGTCAAGACGCAGTTAACTTTCGTTAAGGGTTTCCGCATAGCGTCCAAATAAGGTTAATCACCAGATGAGGCCGGGCGAGAAGTGATTCGCCCCGCGAAACAAAACCGGAGGCGAACCAAATGCGGGTTCTTCTTATTGAGGACGATCGGGCAACGTCCCAGTCCATCGAGCTGATGCTGAAGTCCGAGGGCTTCAACATTTACACGACCGACCTCGGCGAAGAGGGCGTGGATCTGGGCAAGCTGTATGATTACGACATCATCCTGCTCGACCTGAACCTGCCGGACATGCCGGGTTTCGATGTCCTCAAGACGCTGCGCGTGGCCAAGGTCGACACCCCGATCCTGATCCTCACCGGCAATGCGGACATCGACAACAAGGTGCGCGGCCTGGGCTGTGGCGCCGACGACTACATGACCAAGCCCTTCCACAAGGACGAGATGGTGGCCCGCATCCATGCGATCGTGCGCCGCTCGAAGGGTCATTCCCAGTCCATCATCCGCACCGGCTCGATCGGCGTGAATCTCGACGCCAAGACGGTCGAGGTCGAAGGACAGCGCGTCCACCTGACGGGCAAGGAATACCAGATGCTCGAGCTGCTCTCCCTGCGCAAGGGAACGACGCTCACCAAGGAAATGTTCCTCAACCACCTCTATGGCGGCATGGACGAGCCGGAGCTGAAGATCATCGACGTCTTCATCTGCAAGCTTCGCAAGAAGCTCGCAGCGGCCACCAGTGGCGAACACTATATCGAGACGGTCTGGGGCCGTGGCTATGTGCTGCGTGACCCGGTCGAGGAAAAAGCCTCAGCCTGATCGACCGGTCTCAGCGTAAAGGAAAGGCCCGGGCTGCCCGCCCGGGCCTTTTTCTTTGCGCCGCGCCCAGCCGCGATGCCTGTCCAGGAACCGGCACGGCAAACCGATGGGAAAGCGCCTGTCCGGCAGGTCCGCCATCGCACGGGCCGGGCGCGCGGATCAAGCGGCTGGCGCCCGGTCGCTGGCGACGAAACCTGGTCTGACCCGGCGAGTGGGATCGGTCGGCATCACGTTGATCAGCGGGGCTTGCAGCGTTGTGAGGGTCAAAAAAAGGCCCCGCAGGCGGGCTGCGGGGCCTCGATCGAACATGTTTTGTCTGCTGCGTCAGGCAGCTGCAGACTTGGCCACGGCGGCGCGCCCATACAGGCCGCGGCGTCCTTCAACCGGCGAGAAATCGCTCGACAGGCCGACCACGGTCTCGGCCGCACCCATGATCAGATAGCCATCCTGGGCGGTCTGGGTCGCGATGCGTGACAGCACCTTCTTCTTGGTCTCGGCATCGAAATAGATCAGCACATTGCGGCACAGGACGAGGTCAAACGTGCCCATTGCCGAGAAGTTCTCGAGCAGGTTCTGCTTCTGGAACGTCACCATGGAACGGATGTTCGACTTGATGCGCCACTGCTCGCCCTGCTGGTCGAAATGCTGGACCAGCCGCTGGACAGCGAGGCCGCGCTGGACTTCGAACTGGGAATAGATCCCCGCCTTCGCCTTTTCCAGGACGCGCGGCGCCATGTCGGTGGCGACGATCTCGACCCGCAGATTGCCGAGGCGAGCGCGCTCCTCCTCCAGCAGCATGGCCAGTGAATAGGGCTCCTGGCCGGAAGAACAGGCCGCGCACCAGATACGGATCGCCCCGTTATGGCCGCGAGCCCGCGCCAGAACCGGCAGCACATCCTGCTTGAACAGGTCGAACGGCGTGTTGTCCCGGAAGAAAAAGGTTTCGTGCGTCGCCAGCGCCTCGGTGATCGCCCAGAGAAGGCGACCGCCCACATCGCGGCGCGACGCTGTGATGAGCGCCTCGATCGACGGATAGCCCTCGGCCCGTGCCAGCGGTGCCAGGCGGCTCTCGAGCAGGTAGCCCTTGTCAGCCGAGAGAACGAGACCGGATCGCTTGAATGCCTCGGCGGCAACGAAAAGGATGTCGTCGTGTTTTATCATTTTACAGTCCACCTTTCGCGCGCCGGACAATGCCCGGCCCCATGTCCGCGAGGGACAGGATCTCATCGGCCAGGCCCGCTTCTGCGACGGCTCCCGGCATGCCCCAGACAACACTGGTTGCTTCGTCCTGGGCGAGGATCGTGCCGCCGGCATTGCGCAACATGCGCGCGCCTTCGCGGCCGTCATGGCCCATCCCCGTGAGAATGATCCCCAGCGCTGCACCACGCGTCACCTCGGCGACGGACTGGAACAGGGGATCAACAGCCGGACGACAGAAATTGATCGGCGGCGTCTGATCGAGCACCGCGTAGTAGCCGGCAGCATCCTTGCGCACCGTCATGTGGAAATCACCCGGGGCGACATAGACGCAGCCCGGCTTCAGGCGCTCATTGTCTTCGGCTTCCTTGCACACCAGCCGGCCGGCCTTTGTCAGGTGTTCGGCGAGGATTTTGGTGAACAGGGCCGGCATGTGCTGGGCGATCACGATGGGGGAACGCACATCGGCCGGGATCGAGGCGATGACATCGCGCAGGGCCTGCGGTCCGCCGGTAGACGAACCGATGGCAATGATTTCCGGGCGCCCGGTATGACGCGGGGTCCCGCCACGGTTCATGGGCGGCTGGGCAATCGGCGCGTGCATTTTCCGCGCCGGTGCAGAGGCCGGCGGCGGTGATGCCGTGGAGCGCGCAATCGGAGCCCCGGGCGCGGCCGGCGCCGGAATCTCGCGTTGTGTCGGGACCGGCGGAATCGGGCGCGGTGCCAGGGCCTTCAGCTTGGACAGCAGATCGCGGCGGAATTCCTCGGCACCCGCCAGGCGACCGGCCTGTGGCTTGGAGGCATAGTCGGCCGCACCCATGGACAGGGCCCGGATCGTCACTTCACCACCGCGGCGCGTCAGCGTCGACGCCATAACGACCTTGCAGCCCGGAACAGCCTTGAGCAGAAGCGGCAGGGCAGCGAGCCCGTCCATCTTCGGCATCTCGACATCGAGGACAATCAGGTCGGGCTTGAGTTCGGTGGCCTTGCGCAGCCCCTGCTCACCGTCAACGGCAGCACCGACCAGCGTCAGGTCGGTATCTTCTTCAACCCAGCGGGTCATGAGACCCCGGGCAACAGCCGAATCGTCGATCACGAGGACCCGGGCGATGGAATGGGCGGGAGACGCCGTAGGGGCGAGTTCCGTCATAGGAAACTCCCTCAAGAGGCGCGCAGCAAACCCGTTTGCTGGAACTTGGATTCGATGATGTCACCATCGAAGGGCTTCATGACATATTCGTCCGCGCCGGCCCGCAGGGCTTCGGTGATGTGCGCCATGTCATTCTCGGTCGTGCAGAAAACGACGATCGGACGATCCCCGGTTTCTTCGCGACGCAAGGCCTTGACGAAATCGAGCCCGTTCATGACCGGCATGTTCCAGTCGAGAAGGATCGCATCCGGCATCTGCTGGCGGCAGGCTTCCAGGGCTTCCGACCCATCACCGGCCTCGCGGCATTCAAAATCAAGCTCTTCAAGTATTTTGCGGGCGACTTTCCGGATCACCCGGGAGTCGTCAACGACCAGACACGTTTTCATCCCAACACCCTCCGCTAGGCTGCCTCTGCCTTGGAACCGGCCGATCCGATTACGGCCGAGACATCGAGTACAGCGAGCAATTCTTTTTCAAGCCTGTGCACACCCTTGACCATCGCACGCCATTTTGCGTCGACATGGGCGGGCACCGGTTCCAGCTCCGCCCTCGGGCGACGAAGCACTTCACCGACACTGTCCACGATAAGTCCAAAAATTTCGCTACCACGCTCAACACCCAGTGCCATTCCGGCATCATTGGCGTCACGCGGCGGCAAACCGAGGCGGCGGCGCGCGTCGATCGCAGTCACGATCCGGCCACGCAGGTTCAGCAAGCCGGCCACCTCGCTGGGAGCGAGCGGTACCGACGTTACCGATTGTGGCGCGAACACTTCGCGGATCGCGTCGACCGGGGCCCCGAAGAGCTGGTCACCGATCCGGACCGAGACGTATTCATTCATCGACTCGGCGCTGAGTTCAGAATTGTCACCGTGATGCGTGGTCATGCCACCTTCTCCTCTTGAGACACCGAGTCGAGTGCGGCGATCAGGGCGCCACGATCCGACCTCGGCAGCACAGCCGTCAGGCCTTCGGCCTGCGTATCTTCCGGCCAATCGGTCACGGCCAGCGTCGGCAGGTCCGGCCACAGGCCTTCCTGGCGGATCCGCGACAGCGCGCTGGGATCACCGACCATGGCATCGAATTTCTCGCCGGCCTCGGCGATGGCGTGCACTTCATGCATGCCACCAGTCGGCGTGACGTCGTAGCCGGCAGCGGCCAGCAGCGGAGCGATCATGCGGCGCGCAAAGGCGTCGGCATCGACCAGCAGGATGCGGCGGCGGCGATTGGAGGCACGGCGCTGGATGTTTCCGGCGCGCGACTGGTCGAGATACCAGGCGATATCAACCACATCGGTCGCCTTGCCCTTGATGATCGCAGACCCGATCACGCCCGGCCGGTCCGAAGACATCTGCATGTCGACCCGCTCTTCGACGACATCCACGATCTCGTCGACAGCGAGGCCGATCGAGGTGTGGTTCTCGGCGAAGACCAGGACAGGCTGGCGCTGGCCTTCGGTGGTGCGGATCTCGGATCCGATCGGCACGATCGGCATCAGGCGGCCACGATACTGGACCACGAGGCGACCATTTGTGCTCTCGATGGCTTTCGGATCGAATTCTTCCAGGCGGGTGACCAGGGCCAGCGGCACGGCCTTCGGCTCGGACCCACCCGCGCGGACCAAGAGAAGACGCTGTGTATTCGCCATTTCTGCCGCCTTTGCCGCTCCGGCTTCGAGCGTTGCCTCGTCTTCCATCGCGGTGACGATTTCGCCGGCCAGTCCATTCGGGTCGAGGATCATGATGACCGAGCCATCGCCGAGAATAGTGGCACCGGAATAGGCGTGCACGCCGCGCAGGGAGTCCGACAGCGGCTTGACGACGATTTCCTCGGTGTCGAGGACATTGTCGACGACCAGGCCGACATTGCGGCCACCGGCATCAAGGACAACCACAAAGCCGGTCTCGTCGGAGGCGCCGTTATAGGCTTCGCCGACACCCAGGACATCATGCAGGTCGACCAGCGGCATCAGCCGGTCACGCAGACGCATGACACGGGCGCCGTTGAGATTTTCCACCGTATGATCCGAACCTGCACCGACCCGCACAAGTTCGCGAACAGCGAGCTGCGGGATGGCGAAACGCTGCTCGTCACATCCGATGATGAGTGCGGAGACAATCGCCAGGGTGAGCGGGATCTTGATCGAGAAGTTCGAACCCTTGCCGGCGGCCGAGGTGACGTCGATGACACCGCCGATCTGCTCGATATTGGTGCGCACCACATCCATGCCGACACCGCGGCCGGACAGGTTGGTGACTTTCTCGGCGGTCGAGAAACCCGGCGCGAAGATAAAGCGGTGGATCTGCTGATCCGTCATGCGCGCCAGCTCGTCATGCGTGGTCAGGCCCTTTTCCAGGGCCTTTTCGCCGATGCGCTTGGTGTTGAGACCCATGCCATCATCGGAGATCGCGATGATGATGTGGCCACCTTCATGATAGGCCGAAAGCTTGATCGTGCCCTTTTCCGGCTTGCCCGCCTTGAGGCGGTCGGCCGGCATTTCCAGGCCATGGTCAGCGGAGTTGCGGACCATGTGGGTAAGCGGGTCCTTGATCAGTTCGAGAACCTGGCGGTCGAGCTCGGTCTCATTGCCGTCCATCACCAGTTCGATCTTCTTGCCGAGATCGGTGGAGACGTCGCGAATGATACGCGGCAGTTTGCGCCAGGCATCGCCAATCGGCTGCATGCGGGTCTTCATGACACCGTCCTGCAGCTCGCCGGTCACCGCAGACAGACGCTGCAGCGGGCCCTTGAGATCATCATCTTCCAGACCGCGCACGGTCTGCATGAGCTGGTTCCGGGTCAGAACGAGTTCCGACACCGTGGTCATCAGGGCTTCGAGCACATCGACGCCGACACGCACGGTCGCCATGACCTTGACGCCGCCCTCGCCGATGATGTGGTCGTCGCCGGCCTTGAGCTCCGCCATGGCGGTATGCAGGGCTTCCTCGTGACTCATGTCCTTGGAAATCAGCTCAGCGACCGCAGGCGCCAGCTCGACTTCCGGATCTGCGCTGGCAAAAGCGGCCTCGAGCTCGGCAGCAGACACCTCACCCGGGCGCAGCTCGCGGCCCAGGTCAGGATCGAAGTCACCGACGCCGAGATGCTCGACCGGTGCGGCCTCGGCAGCCGCAATTTCGGGCACGTCGACTTCCGGGTCGGCACTGTTGAAAGCCGCTTCCAGATCGGCCAGCGAGACTTCGCCGGGGCGCAATTCGCGGCCAAGATCGGCATCCCAGTTTTCCGGCTGCTGCTGGACTTGCTCGCCAGCCTGCTCCGGCAGACGGCCCATGGCCGCGTCTTCAAGGAGGCCGATCAGCTCGGCATCGTCGCCGGCGGGTTCAACACCACTGTGTTCGAGTGATTCAAGCACGACCTTGATCTGGTCGATCGCCCGCAGGACCAGGGTGACCATCGGCGGCGAAACGCTCAGCTCGCCATCGCGGAACTTGCCCAGCAGGGTCTCGCCGGCATGTGCCACCGCTTCAAGTCGCGGCAATCCGAGGAAGCCGCAAGTCCCCTTGATGGTGTGCAAAAGGCGGAAAATATTGTCGAGGATCGCCCGGTCTTCCGGATTATTCTCGAAGCGCACCAGTTCAGAATCAATGACATCCAGGCTTTCGCCCGTTTCGGTCAGGAATTCGCTGATGAGATCATCCATGGCATGCCCC
Organism: Maricaulis sp.; assembly: GCF_015665295.1. GTDB lineage: Bacteria > Pseudomonadota > Alphaproteobacteria > Caulobacterales > Maricaulaceae > Maricaulis. The sequence goes on along the minus strand of NZ_JADFAJ010000012.1, from coordinate 70,314 downwards.
GTACGGTTCTGATTCAACCGCAATCTGACAGGCCTTGGTTAACGGACTCTTGGCCGGAACGCGTCTGGGGCAGACAAATCGCTCATACGATATGAGACTCGGCTTCCGGCCTTGGTCAGGCTAGCCGATCATGCCTTCCGGCGGCTTTACCAGGGCAATGAATTCAACCCGGTTCTCGCCCGCCTGAGCGCTGACACGGCCGCCATTGGTGCGCGCAATCAGCCCGGTGTAATAGGGCTGGATGGAACGACCGTCATAGCCGTTCTCCGGGGCGACAGCCTCGAGGGCTTTGGCCGTACCGTCTTCCAGACGCGCCCGCGGTCCGTCCGAAATCACGCGCAGGCGCGCGCCACCCGCGGCCGCCGCGGCCTCGACCGTGACCGTGCCGCCGCGCGGAGCGGCATCAACACCGAGCAGGCACATGTTGAGCAACAGACGCGCGGCCTGTTTGTCCAGCCCGGTCTCCTCGACCTTCCAGACAATCTGCGGCTTGACGGCCGAGAACATGGCCTCGGTCAGGCGCTGCAGTTCGCGGCAATCGAGTATGCCCGGAGCCGACCCGCCGGCACCAAAGGCAAGGCGACAGAATTCCAGCTTGGCCTGGGCCTGGCGCGAGCTCTCGCGGACCAGGTCCATGGCGTCATCATGCATGTCCGTCGAGTCCGGATCATCGAACACGCTCAGGGCGGCGCCGAGCGCGGAAACCGGGCTGACGAGATCATGACATAGCCGTGCGCAAAGCAGGGCGGCGAGTTGGTCGGCCGGGATTTCGGCGGGAAGAGCATCTTGCATGCGATTTTCCATACACGATTCTTGCGCACCGGTGAGGGTTTTCGCACCGTGACTGTGATCCCGGTCGCGGAAAGGTCTTGGCAACCGGTTCAGTCCAAGACATGATTCGTTCCCGGCTGTGGGGACAGGTTTTGCGTTGGGTTCGGGGACAGGCTCCAGACCGGTGCGAGACTTGCTTGATGAACCAGACACGCCGCATCCCCATGGGAATTCGTGTCGTTTGAGCAGACCGGAGTTTTGGGCAAGTGTCAGAGTTTGACGTCACCCGCGCGGACACGCGTCGCACGCGCGGCCTCGTAGCTTTCGCCAGCCTGGCGCTTTCCGCCGGGCTCCTCGCGGCCTTGATGCTGGGCGGTGAACCGCGCAGCGAAGCTGCCAACGGCGAAGCGATGAGCGTGGCGATGGCCGCACCGACCGATCCGGCCGGTATCGTCCCGATTCAGGACGTGGAAATCGAAACCGCGCCGCGCCGCCTCAGCGCCGCAGACCTGGTGCGCGTCAATGACGCCGCCTTCACCCAATGCCGGACCTGCGCCACCCATATCCAGGCCGAACGCACCGTTCCGCGCGGCGGCACCATGGCGGGCCTGCTGGACGATGCCGGCGTCGACCGTGTCGAGGCCGCCCGCGCGATTGCCGCGCTCGGTACCGTGTTCGACCTGCGCTATCTGCGCGCCGGCGAGCGCATCAACCTGTATTTCGGAACCGACACCCCGGCCGATGGTGGTGAGGCGGTCACCCGTTTCGATGGCCTCTCCTTCCGGCCCGACGTCGAGCGCTCGATCACCGTCGCGCGGACCTTCAACGACACCTTCCGCGCCCGCGAGACCATCGCCGAATTCGATCGCGAAATGGTCCGCGCCTCGGGCTCCATCACCGCCTCGCTCTATGTTGACGCCCTGGCCGCCGGTGCCACCGACCGGGTGGTTGTCGAACTGGCCGGCGTGCTCGCCTACGCCATCGACTTCCAGCGCTCGATCCAGCCGGGTGATGAATTCGACATCCTGTTCGAACGCTTCGTCGACGAAGAAGGCAATACCGCGCGCACCGGCGACATCCTCTACGCGATGTATGATGGTCGCGGCGATGCGAAGGAATTCTTCCGCTACGAAACCGAGGACGGAATTGTCGGCTATTACAGCCCGGAAGGCGCCAGCGCCCAGCGCCTGCTGATGCTCACCCCGGTCAACGGGGCCCGCCTGTCCTCATCCTTCTCGACCGCACGCCGCCACCCGATTCTGGGCTATACGCGCCGCCACAACGGCACGGATTTCGCGGCCCCGCGTGGCACGCCGGTCATGGCCGCCGGCAATGGTGTCGTTGAACGGGCCGACCGTTTCGGGTCGTTTGGCAATTATGTCCGCATCCGTCACGCCAATGGCTATCAGACCGCCTATGCCCACCTCAATGGCTTCGCCCGTGGTATCCGCGCCGGCAGCCGGGTCACCCAGGGCCAGGTCATCGCCTATGTCGGCACGACCGGTCGCTCGACCGGCCCGCACCTGCATTATGAAGTCCACCACAATGGGACGCCGCGCAATCCGATGACGCTGGACCTGCCCACGGGTCGCCAGCTGTCGACCGCTGAAATCCCGCTCTTTGAAGCCGAGCGCGACCGCATCATCGCCATCCGCGATGCGGCCCGCCCGGCCTCCGAAGACGAGACGCCACTGGTCGCCGATGCGGGGAATGGCGCACAGTAGGCGCCTCGCCCTGCCCCATTGACCGGCGCCCTCGCCGGGCCTATCTAGCGCGGCAGGCATGGAGATGCCCGCCGCTCGCAGGCTTCGGCCCTGGTGAAATCTCCCTTTGATCCGACATTTCCCTCATCGTCATTGCGACATGCGGCGGGATGGCAAGGCGAGCCCCATCACTTGATCCGCATGCCAAGACGAAAGGGCATGTCATGACCCCGACCCAACCGCTTTCGCGCGACGCGCTGAAAGCCCAGGCCCGGCGCTTGCGAAAGGCGCTCGAGGCCGAAGGCAATTTCATCTCGCACAGCGAGGCGCTGGAATTGCTCGCCCACCAGCTGGGCTATCGCGACTGGAACACCTTGAGTGCGGCAGCCGGCAACCGGCCTGACACGCCGCTCACCGTCGGCGGGCGTGTCTCCGGTCGCTATCTCGGCCAGGCCTTTCAGGCCGAGATCATCGGTCTGGCCTCCATCGCCGGCGGCACCGGAGGCTGGCGGGTTTCACTCGCCCTCGACGAAGCCGTCGATGTCGTGAAGTTCGACAGCTTCTCGGCCTTCCGCCAACGCATCAGCGGCACGGTCGGACGCGATGGCCGATCCGTGGCCCATACATCCGACGGCACGCCGCACTTGCAGCTATCGCTTCGGTGATCTGCGAAACGAAACGGCGTTGATCTAAACCCGGACAGCCTCTACGACCCCGCCTGATCGATATCCTTGAGGCGGGGTCGCATGCTGACAATCCTGGTTTTGTGCACCGGCAACTCGGCGCGATCCATTCTCGCCGAAGCGCTGATCAATGCCCGCGGTGACGGCCGCATGCGCGCCGTATCGGCCGGCTCGGCACCGACCGGAACGCCCAATCCGCTCGCCCTGCAGACCCTCGCCGCGCATGGCCTGCCCACAAGCGGCTACCGCTCGAAAAGCTGGGACGAGTTTGCTGCACCCGGCGCGCCCGAACTCGACGCGGTGATCACGGTCTGCGACAGCGCGGCGGCAGAAGCCTGCCCGGTCTGGCCCGGCGCCCCGGTCAGGGCCCATTGGGGCCTGCCCGACCCGGCCGCGATTGCCGATCCGGAAGCCGCGCGCCAGGCTTTCAATGATACCTTCCTCGAGCTTGAGGCGCGGATCGTCGCCCTGCTCGATGTCTTGGGCGGCGATGACCGCGCAGCCCTGCAATCCGCCCTCGACCAGATCAAGCCCCGGTTCGGATCCTCCACATGACCTCTTCCAGTCCCGATGCATCCACCCCGCCCGCCATCGGCGGGATCGGCTTTTTCGAAAAATGGCTGTCTGTCTGGGTCGGCATGGGCATGGCTGCGGGCGTCGCGCTCGGCGTGATCATGCCCGGCGCCTTTGCCTGGCTGGCCGGCTTCGAAATCGCCTCGGTCAATCTCGCCATTGCGGTGCTGATCTGGGCCATGGTCTGGCCGATGATGATCCAGATCGACTTTGCCTCGCTGGCCCATGTCGGCGAACGGCCCAAGGGTCTGATCATCACCCTTGTCACCAACTGGCTGGTCAAGCCCTTCTCGATGGCGCTGCTGGGTGTGCTCTTTTTCGAGCATGTCTTTGCCGGCTGGCTGCAGCCCGAGGACGCGCAGCAATACCTGGCCGGCGTGATCATACTGGGCGCCGCGCCGTGCACGGCCATGGTCTTCGTCTGGTCCCAGCTGACCCGGGGTGACGCCATTTACACCCTCGTCCAGGTCGCCGCGAACGACCTCATCATGGTGGTTGCCTTTGCGCCCATCGTCGCCCTGCTGCTGGGCGTGACCGACATCACCGTGCCCTGGGACACGCTCCTGCTTTCGGTGGGCCTCTATGTCGTCATCCCGCTGATCGCCGGCTGGCTGGCCCGCAAGGCGCTGTCGCGAGGCAAGTCGGCCGAGGCGGCGGACAAGGCCGTCGGCGATTTCACGGCGGCCATCAAGCCCGCCTCGATCATCGGCCTGATCGGCACGGTCATCATCCTGTTCGGCTTCCAGGGCGAGACCATCCTGACCCGGCCGGTCACGATCGCCATCATCGCCGCGCCGCTCCTTATCCAGTCCTACGGGATTTTCGTGATCGCCTATGGCGCCGCCTGGCTGTGGAAGGCGCCCTTCAACATCGCCGCCCCCTGCGCCCTCATTGGCACCTCGAACTTCTTCGAACTGGCCGTCGCGGTCGCGATCAGCCTGTTCGGCCTCAATTCCGGCGCCGCCCTGGCGACCGTGGTCGGCGTGCTGGTGGAAGTCCCCGTGATGCTGTCCCTGGTGGCCTTTGCCAACCGAACGCAGGGCTGGTTTGCGGGGCGTTGAGCAAAACGGGGACAGGTGGAATTAACGCGCGGCGTTAATTCCACCTGTCCCCAAGCTTTAGTTCACCGCTTCCGGCTTCGGCGCCTTCACGCCGACCGCGACACCATTCACCGTCAGCACGCCGGCTTCGGTGGAGACCTGGATGGCGTCACCATCCTTGATGCCGCCTTCCAGCAGGAGACGGGCCAGCGGATCCTGGAGCTCCTTCTGGATGACGCGCTTCAGGGGACGCGCGCCATAGGCCGGATCATAGCCCTTGGCGGCCAGCCAGCTTCGGGCACCGGCATCGATCGCGATCGTCATGCGACGGTCTTCCAGCAGGCGCTGGAGATAGCCCAGCTGGATGTCGACGATGGCGCCCATATGGGCCTCGGCCAGTTTGCGGAAGAGGATGATCTCGTCGATCCGGTTGAGGAATTCCGGCCGGAAATGACCGCGCACGACCGCCATCACACTGTCCCGCGCCTCCTCGACATCGTCGACGAGTTGCAAGTGTTCAGACCCCAGATTGGACGTCATGATGATGATCGTGTTGCGGAAATCGACGGTTCGGCCCTGCCCGTCTGTCAGCCGGCCATCATCGAGGACCTGCAGCAGCACGTTGAACACGTCCGGATGCGCCTTCTCGATCTCGTCCAGCAGGACAACCTGGTAGGGGCGCCGGCGCACGGCTTCAGTCAGGGCACCGCCTTCCTCATAGCCAACATAGCCCGGCGGCGCGCCGATCATGCGGGCGACCGAGTGTTTCTCCATGTATTCCGACATGTCGAGGCGCGAGACCGCGGTCTCGTCGTCGAACAGGAATTCGGCGAGCGCCTTGGTCAGCTCGGTCTTGCCGACCCCGGTCGGGCCAAGGAAAAGGAAGGAGCCGATCGGACGGGCCGGATCCTTCAAACCTGCTCGGGCCCGGCGCACGGCGTCGGAGACGGCTTCCAGCGCCGGGTCCTGGCCGATCACGCGGCCGCGCAACGCGTCTTCCATGCGCAGGAGCTTGTCGCGCTCGCCTTCGAGCATCTTGTCGACCGGCACACCGGTCCAGCGCGAGACGATCTGGGCGATCTGTTCGTCATCGACGACTTCCTGCATCGTGGTCCCGTTATCACCCTCGGCCTCGGCCGCGGCGAGCTTGCGTTCGAGATCCGGCAGCTGGCCGTACTTGATCTCCGAGGCCCGGCCCAGATCACCGCGCCGTTCGGCGTCAGCGAGTTCCGAGCGTGCCCGGTCGATGGCTTCCTTGAAGGTTGTTGCCGAGGCGAGCTTGTCTTTCTCGGCCCGCCAGGCGGCCGTCAGTTCGGCCGACCGTGACTCAAGCTCGGCGACCTCCTTTGAGATCGTCGCCAGTCGGTCCTTGGACGCGTCATCGGCTTCCTTCTTGAGCGCCTCCGCCTCGATCTTGAGCTGGATGGCGCGGCGGTCGATCTCGTCGAGCTCCTCCGGCTTGCTGTCGATCTGCATGCGCAGACGGGCCGAGGCCTCGTCCATCAGGTCGATCGCCTTGTCGGGCAGGAAACGGTCGGTGATGTAGCGATTGGAGAGATTGGCCGCAGCAACAATCGCGCTGTCCGCGATGCGCACGCCATGGTGCACCTCGTATTTTTCCTTCAGCCCGCGCAGGATGGAAACCGTATCGGCGACCGTCGGTTCTTCCACCATGACCGGCTGGAAGCGCCGCGCCAGGGCGGCGTCCTTTTCGACATGCTTGCGGTATTCATCCAGCGTGGTGGCACCGACGCAGTGCAGCTCGCCGCGCGCCAGGGCCGGCTTCAAAAGGTTGGACGCATCCATCGCCCCATCGGTCTTGCCGGCGCCGACAAGCGTGTGCATCTCGTCGATGAAGAGGATGATCTGGCCATTGGCGCTTTCCACATCGGAAAGCACGGCCTTCAGACGTTCCTCGAATTCACCGCGATACTTCGCACCGGCGATCAGCGAGCCCATGTCCAGCGCAAGAAGGCGTTTCTCCTTCAGGCTTTCCGGCACATCGCCATTGACGATGCGCAGGGCGAGACCTTCAGCGATCGCGGTCTTGCCGACGCCGGGCTCACCGATCAGCACGGGGTTGTTCTTGGTCCGGCGCGACAGGACCTGGATGGCACGACGGATTTCCTCATCGCGGCCGATCACCGGATCGAGCTTGCCCTCGCGCGCGACTTCCGTGAGATCGCGGGCGTATTTCTTCAGCGCCTCATAGCCCTCTTCCGCCGACTGGCTGTCGGCGGTCCGGCCCTGGCGCAGATCATTGATGGCGGTGTTGAGCCCCTGCGGCGTGACACCGGCGGCCTTGAGTATGTCGTGTGCCTTCGAGCCACTGGCCAGCGAGATCGCCTGCAGGATGCGCTCGGCGGTGACATACTGGTCACCGGCCTTCTTGGACGCGTCCTCGGCGGCGCCGAACAGCTTGGCGGTTTCGGGCGCGAGATAGAGCTTGGCTTCGCCGCCCTCGACCTTGGGGATCGCGGCCAGGGCCTGGTCGACTCCGTCCTGCACCTGGCGGGCCCGGCCGCCGGCAGCCTTGATGAGATTACCGGCCAGACCGGCATTATCGTCCATCAGCGCCTTGAGCACGTGGACGGGCGTGAATTGCTGATGGCTTGATTTAAGCGCCAGGCCCTGTGCGGCCTGGATGATGGACCGCGCGCGGTCTGTATAGTTCTCGAATTCCATGTCGATCCCCCGGATAAGGCGAGATAGGTTGCGCTCCGCCGCCTTGATCAAGCGCGGCCTGATCGCGTGTCAGACCGCATGTAGGTGTTGCATATGCACCACACAAGGGGCCGGTCCGCGACATTCTGACCCCGGTTTCGAGCGGAACCCACGGAGCGACTCAATCCCATGCCGCAGCTTACAGCCATCACGCGTTTTCCCGTCAAAGGACTTGGTCCGGATTCGCTGACACATGTCGCCTTGCGCGCCTTCCACACCCTGCCGATGGACCGCGCCTTTGCCATCGAGAACGGACCCTCGCCCTTCGATGATGCGGCACCGGGCCATGTGAAGAAGAAGCATTTCCTGATGCTGGCCGGGCAGGCAGAACTGGCCCGTCTCACCTGTCGCTATTTGCCGGCCGAGCACACCTATTCAGTCAGTCTGGATGGCGCCGACCCGGTCACCATCGCGCTGGACAATCCGGCCACGCATGCACCGCTGTTCGATTGCCTGCGCGGCCTTCTGGGCGACGCCGCGCGCGAGCCGCTGCGGCTGGTCCACGCCCCCGGCCAGGCGATGACGGATATCCCGATGCCGCAGATCTCGCTGATCAATGCCGCCTCGGTGCGCGACCTCTCGGACCGGACCGGCCAGTCGCTCGACCCGGTTCGCTTTCGCGGCAATCTCCTGATCGACGGTCTGGCGCCCTGGGAAGAATTCGACCTGGTCGGCCAGGCGATCCGCATCGGCGGTGTCGCCTGCCGGGTTGAGAGCCGTATCCGGCGCTGCGTCGCAACCAGCGTCAATCCGGAAAGCGGCGCGCTCGATACCAATGTGCCCGCAGCGCTGTTCGAGCACTACGGGCACATGGATTGCGGTCTCTATCTGAGCGTCCTGGAAGATGGCGAGATCGCGCCGGGCGATCCGGTCAGCCTCGCCTAGGCGGCTTCGCTCTCCGGACCATCACCGCCGGTCTTGTCGGACCCGCCCTCATCGGCCTTGTCCGAGGCGGACTTGAGCGCGGCTTCGGCCGCGCGGGCGGCTTCCATCTCGGCCTTGGTCCGGCGCGGACGGCGGGTCCGGCGCCGCGGCTCTTCAGCCTCGTTGCCGGCCTCGTTCGGTGCGTCGGATGCTGTCTGTTCGGACGGCGCGTCACCTTGCGGGGTCACCACGCCGAGCGGATCGTCCTGGGTCTCGCGCTCACCATCACGCTCATTGGAGCGGTCATTGCGGCTGCGATTATTGCGGCTGCGGCGCGGCTCGCGGGCTTCGCCCTGCTCACGATCCCGGCGTTCGCGCGGCTGACGGTCACCGCGATCACCCCGGTCCTGGCGTTCACCGCGGTCCTGGCGCTCGCCGCGCTCCTGGCGCTCCTGGCCATTGCCATTACCGCCATAACTGCCCTGGAACTGATTGGCGTCCTCGTCATCATCCATGTTGTCGCCATTGTCGTCATCCTGGTTGGGATCACGCTTGGGCTGGTTCAGCTGGACAATGCGGAGATAGTGCTCGGCGTGCTGGAAGAGATTTTCCGCCCGCACGCGGTCACCGGCCAGCGACGCATCGCGCGCCAGCTGCATGTATTTGTCATAGATCTGGGACGCATTGCCACGGATCTTCACCTCGGGACCATTGCTCTCATAGCTACGGTTCGCGGAATTGCCGGGCTTACGTCCTCGACCACGTTGACGCTTCATATCGCCTAATCCTGTTCAACAGCGATGCATTCTTGCTTAGGGCTTTGCGGTGCATTCGCAGGTGCAAGCCTGTGCGCTGGTACTTGGGGATCCAAATGAATGACCGGATAATGGCAGGTGGCTCATCCGGCCGCGCGAGACCCCCGTACTGGCGCGATCCACCTGCCTTGGTCCGGACCCTAGACTGCGAGGCCGGTCATTCCAAGTCCTTTTAGCGGTCATCATCTCAACGCCGCCCGATGACCACGCGGTCAAGCCCGGCGAGGTCCGGCTTCACGGCGACACCAACCAGGCCGGCCTCGCGCGCCAGAGCGCTGACGGCCTCGCCCTGATCATGGCCGATCTCAAACGCAAACAGGCCGCCCGGCACCAGCAGGCGCGGCAGATCGGCGATGATGTCGCGATAGGCATCCAGCCCGTCTGCGCCGCCATCGAGCGCCAGGGCGGGTTCATGATCGCGCACTTCCGGCTCAAGCCCGGCCAGCACGTCAGATACGATATAGGGCGGGTTTGAGACCAGGATATCGACCGAGCCTCCGGCCAGCCCCGCCCCCCAGCGCCCACGCAGGAATCGGGCGCGATTCGCGAGACCGCAGCGCACGGCATTGCCGGTCGCGACCGCGAGGGCAGCGTCGGACAGGTCCACGCCAAGCCCCGTCCAGGCCGGGCGTTCCGACAGCAGCGCAAGCAGGATGGCGCCCGAGCCCGTTCCCAGGTCCACGAGCCGCGCCGCGCCGGAGCCGGTTTCCGCCAGCACCGCCTCGACGAGGGTCTCGGTGTCCGCGCGCGGGGTGAGAACGTCCGGTGTCACGGCCAGGTCGAGCGTCCAGAATGGCTGGCTGCCCAGGACTTGCGAGAGGGGCACACGTTGCAGGCGGCGCCAGGCCAGCGCGGCGACCGCCTCGGCCTGTTGCCAGGAAAACAGGGCCGGATCGGCCAAGGCCTGCGCCAGCGGCACAGGGGCGAGGACGTGGGAGATCAGGAACCGGGCCTCATCCGCCGCCTCGTCAATACCGGCCGCGAGCAGGCGTTCGATCAGGTCTGCGCGCAATTGCGCAAGCGACAAGCCCTGCCAGGCCTCGAGCAGCGGCTTGTGGTCGGCGGCGTCGAAACCGGACCGCGCAGCATCGACCAGCCTGTCGAAAGGGCCGGTCGCCATCGGGCTCACCCGTCCGCTTCGAGGGCGGCCAGGCGCGCTGCCTGGTCTTCGGAAATCAGCGCCGTGATCACTTCGTCCAGCCCGTCACCGGCGACAATGTCGTCGAGCTTGTACAGGGTCAGGTTGATACGGTGATCGGAGACCCGGCCCTGCGGATAGTTATAGGTGCGGATGCGCTCGGAGCGGTCGCCCGAGCCGATCTGGCCCTTGCGGTCGGCGGCGCGCTCGGCCGCCGCGGCCTCGCGCTGCATATCATACAGCTTGGCCTTCAGGATTTCCTGCGCCCGTGCCCGGTTCTGGTGCTGCGATTTTTCCTGGCAGACCACGACCAGCCCGGTCGGGATATGGGTCATGCGCACGGCACTGTCGGTCTTGTTGACGTGCTGGCCGCCGGCGCCCGAGGCGCGCATCGTATCGACGCGCACATCGCCCATGTCCAGCTCGATATCGATGTCTTCCGGCTGCGGCATGATCGCAACCGTCGCGGCAGACGTATGGATCCGCCCTTGGCTTTCCGTCGCCGGTACGCGCTGGACCCGGTGCACACCGCTCTCGAATTTCAGCCGCCCGAACACGCCATTGCCGGAGATCGCCGCGACGACTTCCTTGTAGCCGCCATGCTCGCCTTCCGACGCCGAGACCAGCTCCCAGGTCCAGCCACGCAGCTGGGCATAGCGCTGGTACATGCCATAGAGATTGCCGGCGAAAATGGCGGCTTCATCACCGCCGGTGCCAGCGCGTATCTCGATCATGGCATTGGCGCTGTCGTCCTTGTCCTTGGGCAGCAGCATCAGGCTCATATCGTGCTCGAGCGCGGGCAGGCGTTCTTTCAGCGCGTAGTATTCCTCACGCGCCATGTCGGCCATCTCGGCGTCCTCGCCCTCCATCATCTCGGCGAGTTCGGCGAGTTCCGCGCGCGCCGATTTCAGCGCATTGGCCTTCTCGGCCACGGGCTTCAGCTCGGCATGCTCCTTGGAGAGCTTGACGATTTCATCGGGATCGACGGCGGCGCCCAGGCGGGCTTCCACCTGGTCGAAGCGGTCGATGACTTGGGCGAGTCTGGCTTCAGGTGCGTGCATGTCGCTCCGTTAGCACCTAGCGCGGACGATGAAAATCCTGAGCCGCTGTCGGCCCCCGGGACGAGACCCGGGGCAGACAGGCTTCAGGCCAGCACCGCCATGACGTTGCGCACCGCCATGATCACCAGCACGATCGAGCCAAGGCAGAAGACGAGGAAACGCATCGGGATGAAGTTCCACAGGCACTGGATCAGCGAATGGATCACCCGGATCAGCACATAGGCCCAGGCCAGCATGATGTTGAATTCGTCCGACACGCCGACAAGATGCGAATAGAGCACCAGGGCATAGAAGATCACCGGCTGCTCGTGGAGATGATTGTAATTGTCCGCGATCCGCCGCACCTCGATGGGCAGCCTGTCCATCACCGACTTGTCTTTCGCGGTCGCCGGATCGATCCCCGCCTTGCGCATGGCCGGAATGCGGGTGGCATACATCCACACCCACATGATCAGCGTCCAGCACACCAGCGCCAGTATCGGCGTCATCATTGATTGGAACATCTTGCAGCCCTCCCCGGCCATTTTCCCGGCACGGTAATCCGCATTGACAGGGTTTGGCGAGGCGAAAACAACATGATGATGGAAATCGCCGGGCCCGCGGCCTGTTCTGCATCCGTTTGCCGCCCGCTCCGCATCGACTGGACTGACATCCAGTTTCACGGGACACAGGATCATGCCCGATACGCCGCCCGTCTCCTCAGCGCCCGTCTCCTCAGCGCCCGTCTCCTCAGCGCCCGGCCGCAGCCGCGTCCAGCGCAATCATGACCGCATCCTTGCCGCAGCCATCGAGCTGTTCGCGGAACGCGGGCCGGACGCGGTGACCATGGCGGATATCGCGGCGGCTGCGGGCATGGCCCGGTCGAGCGTGTTCAACCATTTCCCGTCCAAGAATTTGATCCTGGCATGCTTCTTCAGGCGAATGACGGATGAGATCCTCGCCGAAGCCCGGGCAAAACCGCGGCCAGGCTTTCGGGCTTCCATGCTCGATCTGGGCCGCATCGCGGGCACCCGCGCCATGCGCCACCGCCGGATCGTCGCCGCAATTGCCGGCCTGACCGCGCCGCGCCAGCCGCTTGCGGCGACCGAGCGGGAGACCGATGACGCCATGCTCACCCATATGCAGGCTCTCATCCGGGCGGGTCAGGCAACCGGCGAAGTCCGCGATGATCAATCAGCCGCCAGCCTTGCCGGCCTGCTGCTCGCAGTCCTGACCGCGAGCGCCCATGAATGGGTTGCCGGCGGACAGCGGGACGATCTTTCCGCCCTGCTGGAAGCCCGGTTTTCGCTGGTCCTGGACGGGTTGACGAGAAAAAGCTGAGGCGCGCTGCATCCATTCCCGGACCGGGCTGCATCTCTCGATCATGACATTTGGACTCAAGTCCATTTAAGTGAACCGGAGACCGCATGACCCGCATACCGATCAGCCCGGCCGTATTGGGCCTGGCCCTCGCCACCAGCACGGCCCTGGCCCAGCCCGCACCCCATGATCCCGCCGAATGGCATGCAGATCTCGACGCCCTGGTCGAGACGCTCGAGACCAACCATCCCAATCTGCATCACACCACGTCGCGGGCAATCTGGGAGGCACAGCTGGATGCCTATCGCGCCCGCCTGCCCGAAATGTCCGAGGCCGGGCGCATTGTCGGGATGGCGCGCCTGCTCGCGCTGGTCGGCGATGGTCATACCTGGATGCCGATGCATGCCCTTCCGTTCGATGGCCTGCCGCCCGGACCCGGCTTCCGCTCATTGCCGGTTCGCTTAGAACTCTTTGACGACGGGCTCTTCATTGTCGGCGCAACCGACCCTGAACTGGTCGGCTTGCGGGTCGAGGCCTTCGGCCGGGTCCCGGTTGCCGAAGCGCTCGCCCGGACCCTGGAAATCCTGCCGCGCGACGCCGTGAACTTCTCCCGCGAGCTGGCGCCGGAATGGCTGATGCAGGCCGAGTTGCTGGCCGCACTGGGCCTGGCCGAAACGGCTGAGATAATCGCACTCACGCTGACCGATGGAGACAGGAGCCGCGTCGCAACCCTGCACCCGCTGGACGCGGACATGCGGTATGACTGGGTTTTCTCGATGGATGGCGGCCCGCAAGGCGTCGCGACCTGGCACACGGCCGCAGTCGGGACCCCGCTCTGGCAGGCCCCGATGACCGCGCCGGCCCGTCTCGTCACCGCCCTGGACAATGCCGCCTATCTGCAGGTGTTCTCGATCACTGACCAACCCGAAGCCTTCGCCGGACTCGCCCGCCAGGCGGTCGCCGCGGCTGAAGCGCTCGATGAACCGGTCCTTGTTCTGGACCTGCGCCGTTGCCTGGGCGGAGACGGATCCCTGAACCCGGCCTTTGTCGATGTTCTGATAGCCAGCGAGGCATTGTCCCGGCCGGGGCGAATTCGCGTCCTGACCGGTCGCCAGACCCACTCTGCCGCAATCATGCTGTTGTCCCGGCTCGAAAACCGGACCGGCGCGATCCGCTTTGGCCAGGCCGCCGCAGACCGGCCCAATCACTACGGCGAAACCAATATCTGGGTGACACCGAACACGGGGCTGCCGCTGATCCATGCCAGCGAATACTACGCCACCGCAACGCCGGGCGACGCGCGCGCCAATCACGCGCCTGACATCACCCTTCCCTACCGCTTCGACGATTACGCCGCCGGCACGGACCCCGTGCTGGCCGCAGCCCTGTCCTACAATCCGGAGACCTGAGCCATGACCAAGAGCCTCGCCCTCGCCACGACCGCCCTCGCCCTTCTGACCTCGGCCTGCCAGGCCAACGAGTTTGCGCATGTCGCGGCGAACGACCATGTCGGCCGCATACTCTACTACGAGCGCACCAACCAGGATGGCAGCCTGGATGAACGCGTCACCGTCTACCGCGCCAGCCCGACCTCGCTGGAGGTCTACAAGGAGAACGGGTTGTGCGGAAATGCCGCCCTGGTGACTGCAGAGCTCGATCTCGACACCTTCTCCGCCCGCCAGTTTGTCGGCGGGCAGCTGCGCCCCGAGGCGGAGGTGATGGAGTTCGCCTTCCTTGAGCAGAACGAGGCCGGTGACCGGATGGACATGGTGGTGCGCCTGCCCGATATGGAAATCCGCAATGACGTCGAAATCGCGTCGCCGCACTGGCACCTGTTCGATTTCGACCTCGCCAGCCTGACGGCAGTCACACCCTATCTGCGCGACCCCGGCGCCGCCTTCGACTTCGGCATGGCCCTGCTGTGGGCCGATCCGTCGGCGCCGGACCCGCTGGTCTGGATGGGCGATGTCACCGCCAGCCCGACCGGTCTGGACAATGGCGAGTACAGCTATGACCTGAGCGGCACCGCCCTCACCGGCGAGCGCTCGACCGGGCCGGCCGGCACCCTACGCATCAATGCGCGCGAGGGCTACATCACCCATGCCGCATTTCCGGTGCCGAACCATCCCGGCTATTCGGATTTCGAGCTGAACCTTCTGCGCGTCAGCGATGGCGGCGCCGCGGAATGGGATGCGCTGCTGCGCGCGCATTGGGCCGATTGCGGCAACTGAAGCGGCGCCCCTCATGCCGTATGAAATCAGCACCCTGCCCGCCCGGGCAGGGTGCCGCGCTGACAGCCCAATTTCCGCCGCGATCCCTGCCAATTCCCGCCTTGCGCTGGGTCTAGCCTCTTGCAGTAAGAGCCGAGACCGCGTTCTATGGGAAAAAATTCGATCATGCCGGACTCAACGATGGAATTTCACCGCACCAAGCGTCTGCCGCCTTATGTTTTCGAAGAAGTCAATCGCCTGAAGGCCAAGTTGCGGGCCAATGGTGCGGACATCATCGATTTCGGCATGGGCAATCCGGACCTGCCGACGCCGCCGCACATCCTGGCCAAGCTGCGCGAGACGACCGAGAAGCCGCGCACCAATGGCTATTCCGCCTCGCGCGGCATACCCGGCCTGCGCAAGGCGCAGGCGCGCTATTACAAGCGGCGCTTCGATGTCGAGCTGGATCCGGACAGCGAGGTCATTGTCACGCTGGGCTCGAAGGAAGGCTTTGCCAATCTCGCCCAGGCGATCACGGCACCGGGCGATGTGGTGCTGGCGCCCTCGCCCTCCTATCCGATCCACACATTCGGATTCCTGATCGCCGGCGGCACGATCCGCCATGTCCACGCGCCCTCGCCCGAGGAATACCTGCGCGGACTGGAACATGCGGTGCGCCATACCGTGCCGAAACCGATAGCCGTGGTGGTGTGTTATCCCTCCAACCCCACCGCGCAGACCGCTACGCTGGAGTACTACCGGCGGGTGGTCGCCTTTGCCGAGGAGCATGACCTCCTCATCCTGTCGGACCTCGCCTATGCCGAGATCTATTTCGGCGACGAACCAACCCCGTCCATGCTGCAGGTCGAGGGCGCGAAGGACCGCACGATCGAGTTCACCTCAATGTCCAAGACCTATTCCATGGCCGGTTTCCGGGTCGGCTTTGCGGCCGGCTCGAAACGACTGGTCAGCGCCCTGGCGCGGGTGAAATCCTATCTCGACTACGGCGCCTATACGCCGGTCCAGGTCGCCGCCTGTGCGGCGCTGGACGGACCGCAGGACTGCGTCGACGAGGTGCGTGCGATCTACAAGCATCGCCGTGATGTGCTGGTGGAAAGCTTCGGCCGGGCCGGCTGGGCCATTCCCTCGCCGGAAGCGTCGATGTTTGCCTGGGCCCCGCTGCCACGCGGCTGCGAGGAAATGGGTTCGCTGGAGTTTTCCAAGCAATTGATGGAAGAGGCCGGCGTCGCGGTCGCGCCGGGCATCGGCTTTGGCGAGCATGGCGAAGGCTATGTGCGCCTGGCCCTCGTGGAGAACGAGCAGCGCATCCGCCAGGCAGCGCGCGGCGTCACCGAATTCCTCAAATCCAGACAGCCGGCAATCCGGGCGGTCTGACCGCCCGGATCACCTGGTGCAGACCGACCCGGTCGAGGGAGGATGCCGGGCCGGTTGTCTGCGGTATTCCTGAAAGCGGAATATCTAGAAATAGTGGCGGATCGCCGTCGAGTGTGACCACAGGCCACCGGCCTTGGCGCGACCGCGGCGGCGACGCATGCGGTCCTGCATGACCGTCCGCACTTCATCCAGCGGCGGCTTGGGCGTGCTGTCCGGCGCCTTGAGATCCTCGCGGTGGGCGATGAACTCGGCATAGGCCTCCAGTTCCGGCGCCAGGCCGGCCGCGACCAGCTCGATCATGATGGCGTCATCGATATAGCCGATGCCCGGGGTCGAGTCGGGGATGAGGTCGTCCGGATCGACGAAATAGGCCAGTGCATTGAGCACGCGCTCACGGTCTTCGCCCTCGAGGCGCCATTCGGCGTCGTCCAGCATCGCGACAAGCGGGCCAAGCTGGCGCAGGCGGGTCCTGACGAATTCCGGCGGATTGGACGCCAGCGCCTTGGTGATCATGTCCGCCACGCCGGCCGTAATGCGGCTTTCGTCCAGATCGGCACGATCTTCGCGCGCCTTGTCGAGGCGGTCCCGGAAGAAGGCGAGATCGGATTCAGAGAGTTCGAACTCAACCTTGAGGGTCGGGGTGGACGAATTGGTCATGACAGTGTGGCACCTTCCTGTAGCCGCTGATTGATGCGGAGCTTGTCCCATACCGCCCGCCCCGCCAATAGCGGGAACGGACTGATTTCAGTCCCGGGGGACGCGACGGGGCATCGATCCGCCGATCAGGCCTTGGATACCCGGCCTTAACCGTGATTCCAATCTCCGCTCCGGGCTTCGCCGTGGCGGGCGTATCGTGAGCCCATGAATGTCGCTTTCAATACAGCCGTTGCCGGCATGATGTCCGCCCAGTCCCATGCAGGCGTGGCAGCCCGTGAGATGGTCAACAATGCGGCCAAGGGAGAAGACATCATCCAGGCAGCCGTGGCGCTGAAAAAGGCCGAGGCCGCACACTCCGCCGCCGTGGTCACCGCCCGTATCGCCAGCGACATGACAGAGACCCTGCTGGACATAACTGTCTAGCCCGACTTCCGGTCGGTGGGTGGCCGGTGGGCGTCATCCCCTCGTTCGCAGGTCCGCGATGACCTGGTGTCCTGGCCGGGGGGATGACGAACCGGCTCATGAATGCGCCGCTCGCCGCGCTCGCAATTTGCCGCAAACACGCCTAAATCAGTCGCATGACCCATGTTGTGACTGTTGATATCGTCTCCGATCTCGTCTGCCCCTGGTGCTGGCTCGGCAAGCGCCATTGGGATGACGCGCGCAAGCTGACAAGTGACATCAAGGTCGACACGGTCTGGCGCCCCTTCCAGCTCGACCCGACGCTGCCGCGCGAAGGGCGTCCCTACAAGGATTACATGCGCGAGAAATTCTCCGGCGCCGAGGCCTCGGGCCGATGGAAGGCCATGCGCGACCATCTCGAACAGGCGGGGCCGGGTGCCGGCATCGATTTCCGCTTCGACGATATCGCCATGCGGCCGAACACGCTGAACGCCCACCGGCTGATGCGTTGGGCCGGCGGCCAGGACAAGTCCGATGCGATGGGCGAAGCGCTGTTCGCCGCCTTTTTCAGCGAAGGCCGCGATATTGGCGACCTCGCCGTGCTGGCCGAGCTGGCCGGCAAGGCCGGGCTCGACGCTGCCGTCACCGCTGACCTGCTGGCCACCGATCGCGACGAGAAGGCTGTCTGGGAGGAAGAGCTGTTCTATCGCAAGCTCGGCGTGTCCGGCGTGCCCACCTATATTTTCAACGGACGCTTTGCCGTGTCCGGTGCCCAGGAACCGGCCGTGCTGGCGGACGCCATCCGCCAGGCGGTCAGGGAACCGGCCGAAACAGAATAGGCCCGCCCGGAGCGGGCAGGTCAGACGGAGAGAGATCATGACCGCACTCGACGCCTTTGCACTCTATACCGGCCTCAACGGGCTGCTCGTAATTGTCCTCGCCTTCAACGTCGTCCGCTATCGCCGGAGCGCCAAGGTCGGCTTCGGGACGGGCGGCAATGAAGCCCTTGAACGGGCCTGCAGGGTTCACGGCAATGCCATTGAATATGTCCCGGTCGGTCTGCTCATCCTCGGAGCGCTCGCGCTGACCAGCGCACCGGTCCTGGTCGTCCACGCAGTCGGGATCACGCTGACGCTCGGCCGCCTGCTTCACGCATGGGGCCTGTCGACCTCGTCCGGCACGTCGTTCGGCCGGGCCGTCGGCACACTGCTAACCTGGGTCACCCTGATCGCCGGCTCGCTCTTCCTGATCTGGACCGCCATCAGTTGAGCCATTGCCCGGCGGGGCCTCGCGGGGCTATAGCGCTTGCATGACACAGACCTTCAAAGCCCCCGACCCCGCCGCTCTCCAGGACATTGCCGCCGACCTAGTGGCCCGCGCCCTCAAGGCCGGCGCCGACAGTGCCGAAGCCTCAGTCGCCGAGTCGCGCGAAACCGAGCTCTCGGTTCGCGACGGCAAGCTGGAGGATATCGGCCGCTCGGAATCGCTGGATGCAGGCCTGCGGGTCTTCGTTGGCAAACGCCAGGCCGGTGTCGCCTTTTCGGACCTGTCGGAAAAGGGCCGCGACTTCACCATCGGTCGCGCCGTGACCATGGCCAGGGCCGCGCCGGAAGATCCCTATGCCGCGCTCGCCGAACCGGAACGCCTGTGCAAGTCGCCACCGGTGATCGAGCAGTTCGAAGCCGGCGAATGGACGCCGGAAGAGCTGGAAGAGACCGCCATCGCCATCGAGACCGCTGCCCGCGCGGTTGAGGGCGTGACCATGACCGACGCGGCGTTCGCCTCGTCCGGCCAGGGCGCCGCCGCCTATGCCACCTCGACCGGTTTCAATGCCGGCTGGAAAAAAAGCGTGTTCGGCTATGGCGCCAGCGTGATCGCCGGCAAGGACGGCGCGATGGAGCGCGACTATGCCGCGACCTCGGCCCGTCGCCGCGCCGATCTGCGCGACCGCATCGAGATCGGCCGCGAAGCCGGCGAACGTGCCGCCCGCCGTGTCGGCCCGCAGAAGATTGCCTCCGGCGTCCTGCCCGTCGTCTTCGACCGGCGGGTATCGACGACATTCATCGGTTCGCTGGCCGGCGCCATCTCCGGACCGGCCGTGGCCCGCGGCGTCTCCTTCCTGCGTGACAAGCTGGGCGAGATGATCTTTGCGCCGGGCGTCACCGTCATCGACGATCCGCACCGCCCCTGGGGCCATGCCTCGGCCCCGTTCGATGGCGAAGGCACGGTCAATCAGCGCAGCGCCATCATCGAGGATGGCCGGCTGACAACCTGGTTCCTCAACTCCGCGTCCGCCCGCCAGCTCGACATGACCCCGACCGGTCACGCCCGCCGCTCCATGGGCGGCTCGCCCGGTGCCGGCCCGACGAATTTCCACATGGAGGCGGGCTCGACCAGCCGCGACGACATGATCGGCGGTATCAAGGACGGCGTGCTGATCATGGAAATGTTCGGCCCCTCGCTGAATTCCAACACGGGCGACTGGTCTGTCGGCGTGTCCGGCTATCGAATCGCCAACGGCGTCATCGACCATCCGGTCAGCGAAATCACCGTGGCCGGCAACCTGATCGACATCTATGCCCGTCTTGTACCGGCCAGTGATCTGGAATTTCGAGGTTCTGTTAACGCCCCCAGCGTATTCGTGGACGCGATGTCCATCGGCGGCCTCTAGGCGCCATTGCGGACAGCATCATTTTAGGAGCCCGGCATGAGTGAAACCAAGATCAACAACCAGCTTCTCCACCTCGTGATCGGTGGCGAACTGGCTTGCGTCGACCCGACCAATTGCGAGTTCAAGGATCTCGACGAGGTCGATTTCGTCGGTGCTTTCGGCAGCTATGCCGAAGCCCGCGCCGCCTGGAAGGGTGCCGCCCAGCGCACGGTCGACAACGCCCACATGCGCTACTTCATCATCCACGCCCACAAGCTTCTCGATCCCTCGACCGAGAAGAAGGACGGCTAGGTTCCGATCCGCGGCGTGACAGGCGAGACCCCACCCTCCTCGACGGCCGCGCTCGGCAAGCGCCTGTGGCGCGACTGGCTGTGGCGTCGCCCGGGTCTCGTCATCCTGGCCCTGTTCCTGTCGGCCATCACCGCCGGGGCGGCGGCCTCCTATGCCGGCGTCATCGCCTGGACCTTCGACAAGCTGAACAATGGGGCAGCGGACTTCTTCCCGCTCGCACCGCTGGCCGTGATCGGCCTTGCCACCCTGCGCGGTGTCAGCCTCTACCTGCAGACGGTTCAGACCAACCGGCTGGCCCTCAATGTCATGCAGGACCTGCAAAACGCCATGTTCGGCAAGCTGGTGCGCGCAGATTTCGCGCGCCTGCAGGCCGAGGGCACCGGCTCGCTGGTCTCGCGCTTCACCAATGACATCACCCTGCTGCGCGAGACGATTGTTCGCCTGGCCAACAATCTCATGCGTGACGTGTTGACCGTGGTGATCACGATCGGCGTCATGCTGAGCCTCGACTGGATGCTCTCCCTGCTGATCCTGGTCGTCTATCCGATCGCCGCCTGGCCGGTGATCCGGATCGGCCAGCGCCTGCGCAAGACCTCGTCCCAGGCCCAGGCCCAGATGGGTGAAGTGACGAGCCAGCTGGAGGAGAGCTTTTCCGGCGCCCGCATGGTCAAGACCTACGGGCTGGAGGACTACGAGGCCGAGCGGGCCCGCAAGTCCTTCTTCGACCGGCTGCGCTTCCTGCTGAAGATCACCGAGAACAAGGCCCGGGTCGATCCGATCCTGGAAATTGTCGGCGGTCTGGCCTTTGCCGGCCTTGTCGCCTTTGCCGGCTGGCGCATGCTCAATGGCGAGACGTCGCTGGGCAATATCATCGGGGTTCTCACCGGGATCGGCGTGATCTCGCCGGCCATCCGCGCCCTGGGTACGCTCAACGCGGTCGTGCAGGAGGGGTTTGCCGTCCTCGAACGCATTTTCACCGTGCTCGACACCGACGAGACCGTGACCACCGCCCTTGATGCGCCGGCGCTCAGGGTCACCGACGGCGCTGTCCGGCTCGACGGGATCAGCTTTGCCTATCCGGACGGATCGGTTGCCCTGTCCGACATCTCCCTGAAAGCCGAACCGGGCCAGACCATCGCCCTCGTGGGGCCGTCCGGGTCCGGCAAGTCGACCGTGCTCAACCTACTGCCGCGCCTTTATGACGCCCAGACTGGCGCCATCACGATCGACGGCACGGAAACCCGCTCGGTCTCGCTGCGCAGCGCCATGGCGCTGGTCAGCCAGGATGTAACCCTGTTCGACGATACGGTGCGGGCCAATATCGGCTTTGGCCAACTGGATGCCGGCGAGGACGCCATCATCGCGGCAGCGAAGGCGGCGGATGCGCATGACTTCATCATGGCCCTGCCGGAGGGCTATGACAGCCCGGTCGGGCCGCGTGGCAGCAATCTGTCCGGTGGCCAGCGCCAGCGCCTGTCGATCGCCCGGGCCATCCTCAAGGACGCCCCGATCCTGCTGCTCGATGAAGCGACCAGCGCGCTCGATACGGAATCCGAACAGCGCGTGCAAGCCGCCCTGGAACGCCTGTCTGAAGGACGGACCAGCCTGGTCATCGCCCACCGGCTGTCCACCGTGCGCCATGCCGACTGGATCTATGTCATGGAAGGCGGACGCATCGTCGAAGAAGGCCGGCATGACGCCCTGGTCGCCCGCGACGGCCTCTATGCCCGGCTCTGCAAGGTGCAGTTCGGAGATTAGGCTTCGCGAGCCTGCAGGGTCTCGCCACGGCGACCGACTTCGGGCAGCTGGACGGTGAATTTCGAGCCGGCACCCGGCGCACTTTCCACCAGGATGTCGCCACCCATCAGCTCGGCCAGTTTCTTGGCGATCGCCAGGCCCAGACCGGTTCCGCCATTCTTGCGCTGCATGACCGCCTCGCCCTGGCTGAACGGCATGAAGATGCGCAGCATCAGGTCGTCATCCATGCCGATCCCGGTATCGCCGACCTCGAAGGTGACGTCATGGGTCCGTTCGGCGGTCTGGGTCATCAGGCAGCGCACGCGCACCTCGCCCCGATCCGTGAACTTGACCGCGTTGGAAAGCAGGTTGGACAGTATCTGGCGGACCCGGGCGGGATCGCCCACGACCTCGCGCTCGGCGACCGGGTCGATCTCGAGATGCAGGTTCAGCCCTTTTTCCATAGCCTTCATGCGATATGGACCGGCAACGGTTCGCACAAGTTCCGCCGGGTTGAAGCTGGCCTGCTCGACCTCGAAGCGGCCGGACTCGATATTGGCCAGGTCGAGAATGTCATTGAGAATGGTCAGCAGGGACTGGCCGGACGCCTCGATCAGATTGACCATTTCGCGTTGCGACGGCTCCAGCTCGGTGTTGGCCAGCAGGGCCGACATGCCCAGGACCCCATTCATCGGCGTGCGGATTTCATGGCTCATCGTGGCCAGGAAGCGCGACTTGGCGCGACTGGCCTCGGTCGCCTGCTGGCGCGCCTCGACGAGGTCGTGAATATCGGTCAGGGCGCCAACGAGGCGGACCGGATCGCCATCCGGTGTCCGCACTGCCTCGCCCCGCATGCGGAACCAGCGATGCTGTCCGCCAACGACCTTCAGTCGCACAGTCAGGTCAAACGGGCGGCCGGCGCGGAAATGGGCGTTGCGGGCCGACTCGAAGCGCGGCCGGTCATCGCTGTGGATGAGCGTCGTGAAGCCGTCCGTGGCCGCGGTGAATTCGCGCGCCTGGTAGCCCAGAAGTTCGCGGCCGCGGGCCGAGATATAGATCTGGTCGGTTTCCAGGCACATGTCGAAGATGCCGTCCGACGTGCCCTTCATCGCCAACGCGGCGCGGTCGCCGGACTCCGCAGCGAGGATTTCGCCGGTCAGGCGGCGCCGGTAATGGTTGAAGACCGACAGCAATTCGTCAGCGACCTCGATCGGGCGCTTGAACATCGCCACCACAATGCCGACCGTCTGGGCGCCGTTATAGAGCGGCATGCCGACATAGGCCCGCATCCCCATTTCCTCGAGCATGAAATCGCGCGGATATCGCGCTGACACATCGTCTTCGAAGACATTGGCGCCCGCCTCCATGATATCCGCGCAGGGGGCACCCTTGAGGTCGTAGCAGTAATTGCCAACCAGCGCGCTGGCGCAGGCGACCTTGAGCGTGCGCAGGCGTGTATGGGTTGCGTCGATACGGGCGATATAGAGACGGTCTGCGGCGAAGATCTCGGCCGCCTGCTTAACGAAAGCCTCGAGGAAGGCCGGGCCACACTCGCGCGACAGCAGGAAATTCAGGCGGTTCAACCGCTCCTGCGTATAGTCTGAACGTATGGCCAGATCCGGCATCAGCCCCTCTCCCTCCGCTGTCCCCGCACGGGGACGTCAACGTGGTTAACGAGCGTTAATGTGACTCAATCCTGTGGAAAGAGTCGTCATATCTGATGAATTCACTGGTTATAAAAAATGGGTGGCGCCTATTCCCGGCGAAGCAGCTTTTCCGTCAGCAAGTTGCCCCACCAGCTCGACATGAAACCTGACTGCACCGCGTCGCGGTCATAGACCGTTTCAACCCATTCCCAGAAATCGATCGGGGTCGCCGCGTTGTAGGCGCGATAGGTCTCGAAGAAATAATCCAGCACGCCGGTCTTGCCGGCCTTCACGTGCAGATATTTCAGGGACAGGTGCCGGATGGCCTCGTCATAGGGCTGTTTGAGATGGGTCAGCGCAAACAGCACGGAGATGATGCCGGCCCGGTCTGCGCCCGACTTGCAATGGATCAGGGCGGGATACTGGATGGACTCGAAAATCCTCACCGCCCGCTGCATGCGGTCGACATACGGCGCCTCGCGTGAGCCGAAGGGCATGTCGATCATTTCGAGGCCGAGACGCTCGCAGGCGTCCTTCTCGAGATCGTAATAACAGACGCCCGGCTGGGTACCGCGAATGTTCAAAATGGTCTTGAAGCCATCCGCCGCCAGCTGTTCCAGCCGCTCCGGCGAGGGCTGGTTGGCCCGCCACATGCCGCCGCCGACCTCGTGCATATTGTGGAATTTCTGGCGCAGGATGCCGTGATCCTTCCACAGGTAATCCTGCCAGGCGCGCTCACGGTCCTTCGGGTCATTCAAGTCATAGGGCATGCTGGGCCTTTCGTCTGGCAGCGCATTTAGGCCGGTCTCGCCGATGACGCAACCGCGCGCCATGCTTGACCTTTTGCGCCGTGGAGGTGAGCTAGGGCCTGACATGACCAAACGCCTGCTCTCCCGGCCCTGGGCCCAGGAAGTCCTCGCCTTCCTCATCCTGCTCTATCTTGAGCTGGTGCGGCATTCCATTCGCTGGGAGCACCGCAATGCCGACTATGTCACGACGGTCTGGGATGAGCGCAAACCCATCCTCGGCTGTGTCTGGCATGGCCGTGTGCTGATGGCGTTGCATGGCTGGGCGCGACAAAAGGACCGCATGGTCGCGCTGGCCTCGCGATCGCGCGAGGGCGAGATCGGCTCGCGCCTGGCGCGGTGGTACAAGGTCGGCGTGGTGCGCGGTTCCTCACGCAATCCCGACAAGCCCGGCGCGGCCAAGGGTGGCGAGGCAGCCTATCGCGCCATGGTCCATCATCTCAATGCCGGTGGCTGCGGCGCGGTGACACCGGACGGGCCGCGCGGACCGCGCATGCGGGCCGGCTATGGCGCCGTGCGCATGGCCCGCGATACCGGCGTGCCGATCCTGCCCTTTTCCTGGTCGACCCGGCGCAAGACCGTCCTGCACAAGGCCTGGGACCATCATTGCCTGCCGCATTTCTTCACCCACGGCATCATCATCTGGGGTGAGCCGATCCATGTCGCCAAGGGCGCCGGACCGGACGAGCTGGAAGCCGCCCGCCTCAATCTGGAAACCCAGCTCAACGCAATCACCCGCGAGGCCGACGAGGCCCTCGGCGGTGAGATCGTCGAACCCGACACCAAGCGGCGCTCGGGTACGGGCGGGGCGCGTCGTGAGTCCGAGGCGCCCGCGTGAGCCTGCCGGCCTCACTCCAGCTATACCGCGTGCTCACCGGGCTCGCCGCTCCCCTCCTGCCGGCCATCCTGTCGCGCCGGGCCAGTGCGGGCAAGGAAGACCCGGCACGCCGGCATGAACGCCTGGGACGCCCCGAAATACGCCGCCCGGATGGCCGTCTGATCTGGCTGCACGGGGCCAGCGTCGGTGAGAGCCTGGTCCTCGCCACCCTGGTCGACCAGATGGCAGGGCGGTATCCGGACCTCGAGTTCCTCGTCACCACCGGCACGGTAACGTCCGCAGCGCTGATGGAGAAACGCCTGCCGCCGCAGGCCAAGCATCAATATGTCCCGG
Source organism: Maricaulis sp. (assembly GCF_015665295.1). Lineage (GTDB taxonomy): Bacteria > Pseudomonadota > Alphaproteobacteria > Caulobacterales > Maricaulaceae > Maricaulis. Next base: position 44,657 of record NZ_JADFAJ010000012.1, on the reverse strand, counting down.
TCGACACACCCGGCGCCGTGCGCCGTTTCCTCGATCACTGGCGACCCGATGCCGGCGTGTTCGCCGAGTCGGAGTTCTGGCCGAACCTGCTCACCGAGGCGCGCCGCCGGAAGATTCCGATGGCACTGGTCAATGCCCGCATGAATGCCGCCTCGCTGGAGCGCTGGCGCAAGCGCGGCGATGCGGTCCGCCGCCTGCTCGACGCGTTCGACTGGATCGGCGCCGCCGATACCCGAACCCGTGACGGCCTGGAAAACCTGACCGGCCGCGAAGTCGTCCTGGCCGGCAATCTGAAACTGGAAGCCAGCCCGCTCGCGCCGGACGCCGAGGAATTGTCACGTCTCAGATCCAGCCTTGCCGGACGCCCGGTATGGCTGGCCGCCTCAACGCATGACGGTGAGGAAGCTACGGTCCTGTCGGCCCACAGCCTGCTGCACAAGACCCATCCCGGCGCCCTGCTGATCCTCGCCCCGCGCCATCCCGAACGCGGCAATGCCGTGCAGGAGCTGATCGAGCAGCGCGGCTTCCGGCTGGCGCGGCGTTCAAGGGGTGAGCTGCCCGACGGCCAGGACACCGTCTGGCTCGCCGACACGCTGGGCGAGATGCCGCTCTGGTTCTCCCTCGCGCCGGCCGCCTTCATCGCGGGCAGTCTCCTGCCCGAAATCGGCGGCCACAATCCGGTCGAGGCCAGCCAGGCGGGTGCCTGCGTCATTACCGGACCGCATGTTGCCAGCTTCGACGATCTCTACGCCGCCTATCGCCGCCATGACGCCCTGCTGGAGATAGACGACGCGCTGACCCTGTCGGAAGCTGTCGAGCAAGTCTGGCAAGGGCGGGCGCCATCGCTTGCTGCGGCGAGACGGGCCATCGCCCAGGCCTCCGGCGGCGCGCTCGACACTACGCTCACCGCGATCGGACTGCTGCTGGATGAAGCGGGCAAAACCGGGACGCGATCATGAAGGAACCGGTTTTCTGGCGCACCGATGGCGGTCGCGGCTCCGGCGCCCTGGCGCGGGCGCTGCTGGCTCCGCTTGGCTGGGTTTACGCCTGGGCCGTCGCCCGTCGAATCCGCAAGGCGGCGCCGGTCCGCATCGGGCCAAAGGTGGTCTGCATCGGCAATCTCACCGTGGGCGGGACCGGCAAGACACCGGTCACCCAGACCCTGATGCAACGCCTCGCTGCCATGGACATCACCACCGCCTCCCTGTCGCGCGGCTATGGCGGCTCGCAGGCCGGCCCGCTGCGCGTCGCCCCGGAAGCGCATGGCGCTGACCAGGTCGGCGACGAGCCGCTGCTGCTGGCCCGGACCGGCCAGGCCTGGATCGCGCGCGACCGGGCTGCCGGTGGCCGTGCCATCGACGCGGCGGGCGGTGTCGACCTGGTGCTGATGGATGACGGTCACCAGAATCCCGACCTTGCCAAGGACTGCTCGATCCTTGTGGTCGATGGCGTCACCGGCTGGGGACCGGGGACGATCTTCCCGGCGGGACCTCTGCGCGAGCCGGTCAAGGCGGGCCTCGCCCGCGCCGACGCCGTCATCGTGATGATGCCGGGCCCCGACAAGGAACCGGACTGGTCGGGCCTCGGCCTTGCCGATCTGGAAATCCCTGTCTTCCATGCCTGGCTGGAGCCGGCGGCGCCGCCACCGCCGGGCAAGCTGGTCGCCTTTGCCGGGATCGGACGGCCGCAGAAATTCTTCGATGCGCTGGTCGCCGCCGGCGGCGATCTGGGCGAGGTCGCGGTCTATGGCGATCATCATGCCTTCAGCGCGGGTGACCTGCGCCATCTGGATGCGCTCGCCGCCGCCCATGAGGCGCAGCTGATCACGACCGAGAAGGACTGGGTGCGTCTTCCAGCAGACGCGCGTACACGCATTGCCGCCTGGCCGGTCCGCGCGACCTTTGCCAATCCCGGCGCGCTGGACGGGCTGTTGCGTGACGTCATGGACGCTCGCGGCGAGCTTGGGTAAATCCACGGCATGATAGACGCCCAGCGCAATGCCTCGACCCTGACGCGGATCGGCTGGCGGTTCGAAGCCGCCGCCTGGGATGCCTATGCCGGCTGGTACAAGATCAAGGGGATCGACAAGGCCTCCGACGCGGCCGGCGAGCTCCTGCGCAAGCTCGGCCCGCTCCTGCCGGTGCACAAGGTGGCCCGCATCAACATGCAGCGCTGCTTCCCCGAGGCCGCGGCGCCGGAGATCGAGCGCCTTCTGGGCGGGATGTGGGAGAATTTCGGGCGGCTTGTCGGCGAAATGCCGCATCTGGGTGTCTTCGCCGGGCCGGAGTTCAACGACCGGGTCGAGTTCATCGGCCGCGAGAAGTTCGAAGCCCTGCGCGACACGGGCAAGCCAGCGGTCATCATCTCGATGCACCATTCCAACTGGGAGGTCGCCGCGGCCGCGATCAGCCAGACCGGCCTGCCCTGCCACATCACCTACCGGCCGGCCAATAATCCGCTGATCGACCGCCGCATCTCCGCGATGCGGGTGGGCTATGGCGTCAAGACGCTGACCGCCAAGGGCGGCGATGGCGCCAAGGCGCTGATGCAGGCCCTCAAGGCTGGCGAGTCGGTGGCGCTGATGAACGACCAGAAGATGAATGACGGCGTCGAGGCGCCCTTCTTCGGCCACCCCTCCATGACGGCGCCCGGCCCGACCCGCCTCGCCATGCGCCATGGCTGCCCGCTCCTGCCGCTGTCAGTGCGCCGGATGGGCGGGGCGCGCTTCCGGGTGGAAGTGCACGACCCCATCGAAATCTCGACCAATCCCGACAAGTCCGCCGCCATCATCGAAACGGTGACGCGGATCAATCAATGGGTGGAACGCGAAATCCGCCAGGCGCCCGAGCAATGGTTCTGGGTCCATCGGCGTTGGGCGAAGTCGGTTTACAAGGGCTAGGTGGGGACACCCCATCTGAGCCGCTGCGTGTAAAGCACCGCCTTCCCTCTCCCCCGGGAGAGGGTGGCCGTAGGCCGGGTGAGGGGAAAATCCCGGTGGTGCGGCGCTGATCCCCCTCATCCGTCGCTCCGCGACACCTTCTCCCAAGGGAGAAGGACGCTAGCGTCCGACCTCAGCCCATCAAGTCTGGAGCCGAGACTTGGAATTCCGCTTGGGAAGTAGGTGTCTGTCCCTGTTTATTCACGCGCCTGCGCACACTCATCCATAAACCGCTTGCCGAGAGGTCGCCGTATCCGTTTCTTCAGGTCACGGGCCGCACAGCGGCCGCTTCGCGGTTTCACCCTTGAGCTGAAGAAACGGATACGGCCTGCTGGCTGACAAGCGATGTATGGCTGATTGCGCGCGTGGCGCGAAGGTTCCAGCGAAGGAACTCGCGCCCCGCCTAGCGCAGGTCTGTCAGGTCCAGATCCAGCAGGCTCTGCGGGTCGACATAGAACTGGTTACGCAGCTTCACGCGCCAGTCGAGATGCGAGCCCGTCGCCCGGCCGCCAGCGCCCATGGCGCCGATCAGCTGGCCCTGCTCGACCACGTCGCCGGCCGAAACCTCGACACCGGACAGGTGGAGAAAGGCCGAGACCAGGCCCTGGCCGTGATCAATGAAAATCAGACCGCCTTCGTAATACATGTCCGGCTCGGCCAGGGTGACCAGACCGCCGGCGGGTGCATGGACCGGCGTGCCGACCTCATTGGCCCAGTCCAGCCCCCAGTGCGGGCTGCCTTCATGGCCGTTATTGTAGACGCGGGCCGAGCCATAGACGCCGGTCGTAATGCCCTCGGCGGGTGAGATGAACCCGTCGAGGAAACCCTGCCCCTCCCAGACCGAATTGAAGGCGTCCTGCTTTTGCGCGTATTCGCGCTGACGGCGCGGCAGGGTGGACGGGTCGGGCGTCACGGTCGCCTGCGGCACGCCATCGACATGCTGGAGATTGTACTCGCGCTGGGTGATGAACCAGGTCGGGCTCTCGTCGATCTGGTTGATGCTGTTGGCGACATCCGCCGTCGAAATCTCGAAGACCATTTCTTCGGGCGCGTTGCGCGGAATACCGAGCACGGCAAAACCCTGCGAGTCGGCGATGGCGACACTCTCGCCAAGCTCAAGCCGGGTGCCCGGCTCGAACCGGCAGATGATGAGCGCACCCTCTTCCCGGCGGCCACGGCAGCCCATCGGTCCGGGCACGGCCACTTCCCGCGCTTCCGGTGCATTCCGGGCGATCAGTTCACCGATCGGATCCGACGCATCATCGACGAGAGCCGTCATGGATTGCAGGGCAAGGACGACGGCGAGGCTGATCATTTGCCCGGCTCCGTGTTCAGCTCTATCCAGCGCTGTTTCGCGATCAGCACGTCGCGATAGGCTTCCTGCTCGTCAACATTCCAATAGCGCAACTGGTCCAGCTGGATCGGGTCACCGGTCACGGCGCAACGCACGAAACTGCCCGCCTTCAGGATGATGAAGTCGCTGTCGCCAAACTCGAGAATGGCCTCGCCCTGGAAGTCTTTGTCGAAACTGAAATCACTCATGTTCTTGTCTCTAGCAGGGTTTGCGGGCGAGCGGGAGGGCTGTGCCGCATCAGAAAAGCTTGCCCTGGCCTTCCGCTTCCGGCTTGCCGCGCGGCTTGGGTTTCGGCTTGCTCTTGCGCACGGGCTCCGGCGTTTCCGGTGCCCGTTTCGGCGCTCTGCGACCGCCCTCGATCCGCGCCGCCCGTTCGCCATCGGCAAAGACAAGATCGACGCCCGCCCCTTCGATCAGCGAGGCCCCCGAGCGCACCAGCTTGCCGGCCCGGTCGCGCACCAGCACAAAGCCGCGCTTGAGCACGGACTGGTGCGACAGGGCTTCCAGCCGGGCCGACCAATTGTCGAGATCGCGCTTGCGGTCCCGACGAACCCGGTCGGCAGCCGGGGCGAGACGGCCGGCCCGCTCGGCCAGCAGCTCGCGCTTCTGACGCAGATCGCGCGACAGGGCGGCGGGCTTGAGACCGGCGGCGAGCACCCTGAGGCGCCCGCGTTTCTCGGCGGCATGATTGAGCAAGGCCGGGTCGAGCTTGTCGGCGATCATGTCGAAGCGCTGGCGCTTCAGCTCCATCAGGGAGGCCGGGCGCGGCAGGGCCCGGGCGGCCGAGCGCAACTCGGTGCGGCGGCGTTCGATATGACGCGACAGGGCGGCGACCAGGCGTCCGCCCGTTTGGGTCAGCGAGGCTTTCAGCTCGGCCCGCACCGGCACCGCCATTTCCGCCGCCCCGGTCGGGGTCGGCGCGCGCCGGTCCGAGGCGAAATCAATCAGGGTGGTGTCGGTCTCGTGGCCGACGGCGGAGATCAGCGGGATCGCGCTCTCGGCGGCGGCGCGGACGACGATCTCCTCGTTGAAGGCCCACAAGTCCTCGATCGAGCCACCCCCGCGCGCCACGATCAGCACGTCCGGGCGCGGCACCGGCCCACCGGCCGACAGCGCGTTGAAACCCCGGATCGCTTCGGCGATCTGGCCCGCGGCCGCCTCGCCCTGGACCAGGACCGGCCACAGCAGGACATGGCGCGGGAAACGGTCCTGCAGCCGGTGCAGGATATCGCGGATGACGGCGCCGGTCGGCGACGTCACAACACCGATCGTCGTCGGCAGGAAGGGGATCGCCTTTTTGCGGTCGGCGTCGAACAGGCCCTCGGCGGCGAGCTGTTTCTTGCGTTCTTCCAGGAGCGCCATCAGCGCCCCGGCGCCGGCGGGTTCCATCGACTCGACAATGAGCTGGTATTGCGAACGACCGGGATAGGTCGACAAACGCCCCTCGATGACCACTTCCAGCCCCTCTTCCGGGCGGAAGCGGAAACGCTGGGCCGTGCCCTTCCAGGCGATCGAGGCGATGACGGCCTTGTCGTCCTTGACGTCGAAATAGACATGACCCGACTTGGCCACGATGACCCGGCCCAGCTCGCCACGCACACGGACATGGCCGAACGCGTCCTCGACGGTGCGCTTGAGCGAGCCGGCCAGCTCGGAAACCGTGAATTCGTGGATGTTTCCCGCGGGCGTATTCATGCCTCATCTGGTAAATTGGATTGCCGGGCATCGCAATGTCCAGACTACCGTCGGACAGACTCGCGATTGTCCGGCGATTGCGCTAGGCAGGGCGATCAGAGTGTAGCGACAGACGCATTGAGGGTCAGATGAAGGTTCTGGTTGTCGGATCAGGCGGGCGCGAACACGCCCTGGTGTGGAAAATCGCCCAGAGCCCGATGGTCTCGGCCATTCTGGCTGCGCCCGGCAGTGCTGCCATCAGCGAGCTGGCGAGCTGTCACGATATCCCCGTCTCCGATCTCGATGGCCTGGTCGAGCTGGCCCGAGACGAATCGGTCGACCTTGTCATCATCGGTCCGGAAAACCCGCTCTGCGACGGGCTCGCAGACCGGCTGCGCCAGGCCGGAATCGCAACGTTTGGCCCGTCCCGGCTCGCCGCGCGGCTGGAAGCGTCCAAGGCCTTCGCCAAGGACTTCTACGCCCGTCACAACGTGCCGTCGGCGCGCTATGGCACCTTCTCGAATGCCGGCGAGGCCAAGGCCTTCCTCGACCGGTTCGAGCCGCCTTATGTCCTCAAGGCCGACGGTCTGGCCGCCGGCAAGGGGGTCGTCATCCTGTCCGACCGGGCGGAGGCCGAGGCCGAGATCGATGCTTTCCTGTCGGGCAAGTTCGGCGAGGCGTCCAAGACGCTGGTGATCGAGGAATTCATGACCGGCGAGGAAGTCTCGATCTTCGCCCTGTGTGACGGCAAAACCGTGCTCTATTGCGGCGCCGCCCAGGACCACAAGCGCGTCGGCGAGGGCGATACCGGCCCCAATACCGGCGGTATGGGCGCCTATTCCCCGGCCCCGATCGCCAAGCCCGAACTGATCGACACCGCAATGAAAACGATCATCGAGCCGGTCGCCAACGGCCTCGCCGCCGAAGGCTCGCCCTTCCAGGGCGTACTGTTTGCCGGGCTGATGGTGACCCCGGAAGGCCCCAAAGTCGTCGAATTCAACATCCGCTTCGGCGACCCGGAATGCCAGGTCCTGATGATGCGGATTGAAAACGACCTCCTGCCCTATCTGAATGCCACCGCGACCGGAACACTGGCCGACATGCCACCGCTGAGCTGGACGGCCGAACCGGCGATCACGGTCGTCATGGCTGCCAATGGCTATCCGGACGCCTATGAGAAGGGCAGCATGATCGGCGGCGTCGACGAGGCCAACCGGATGGAGGGCGTGGTCGTGTTTGAAGCCGGTACCGCCCGCAATGCCAAGGGCGAACGCACTGCCACTGGCGGCCGCGTGCTCAATGTCACGGCTTCGGGCGAGACCCTTCACTATGCTGTTGACCGCGCCTATGCCGCCGTCGACCAGATCGACTGGCCCGGCGGGTTTTGCCGTCGCGACATCGCCTGGCGGGCGCTCAAGACGCATTAGCGCAAACGGCGTACTCCGTTTGACTTCGCGGGCATGCTCGTCATCTTCTTGCGCAGACACATGTTTGCGGGGAGGCAGACGAGATGCTGAAATCAGCCATGACCGCGATCGCCCTGATCGCCACCACGACACTTTCCCCGGCCGTACTGGCCCAGGACAGCGATGACGTGCTGACCGTCATCCATGCCGGCTGGCTGCTGGCTGTGCCGGGTGAAGACCCGGCGATGGAGCAATCCATCCTCATTCGCGGCGAGCGCATCGAAGCGATCGAGCCGGGCTATGTGACGCCGGAGGGCGCCACCATTATCGACCTGACCGATGATTACGTGATGCCCGGCTTCATCGACAGCCATGTCCACCTGCAATCGGAGCTGGGCCCGGGCCGGCGTTTCAACACCTTCACCATGTCGGCCTCCGACCTCGCCTTTGACGGTGCGGTCAATGCCCGCACCACGCTGATGGCCGGCTTCACGACGGTGCAGGATGTGGGCGGCAATTTCGAAGCCTCGCTCGCCCTGCGCGATGCCATCGCGGACGGCGACATTCCCGGCCCGCGCCTGCGCATTGCCGGCTCGGCCGTGACCCCGACCGGCGGCCATGCCGACGTCAACGGCTTCTCACTCGACGTGCTGCACATGTTCGCCAGCGAGACCGCCTGCAATGGCGAGGCGCAATGCCGTGAGGCCGTGCGGACGCTGATCCGGGGCGGCGCCGACGTGATCAAGATCACCGCCACCGGCGGCGTCCTCTCCGACACCGCTGCCGGTGTCGAACAGCAATTCTTCGATGACGAACTCGCCGCCATTGTCGAGGCCGCCCACATGATGGGCCGCCGCGTCACGGCGCATGCGCACGGTGTCACCGGCATCAACTCCTTCCTCGAGGCGGGCGGCGATTCAATCGAGCATGGCACCTATCTCGACCGCGAGAGCATCCGCCTGATGCGCCGCAACGGCGCTTATCTGGTCCCGACCGTCCTGGCCGGGGTTACGGTCGCCGAACTGGCCGAGACAGCGGATTTCATGACCGACAACCAGCGCGCCAAGTCGCGCGAAGTGGGTCCGGTCATGCTGGACATGGCCCGCCGCGCCCATGAGGGCGGCGTCACGATCGCCTTTGGCACCGATAGCGGCGTTTCGCGCCACGGGCTGAATGCCCGCGAATTCGAACTCCTCGTCGAGGCCGGCCTCACGCCGATGGAGGCAATCGTCACCGCGACCATCAACGCCTCGCGCCATCTGCAAATGGACAGCGAGATCGGCACGATCGAAGCCGGCCGCTTTGCCGATATCATCGCGGTTGACGGCAATCCGCTGGAAAACATCTCCGAACTCCGCGACATGGATTTCGTGATGAAGGGTGGCGAGGTTTATCGGGACTGATGAGCGAGATCGACGACAGCTTTTCCGGCACCAAGCCGGTTGTGGATGCGCTGGCCTTTGACGAGGCGGCGCTGGCCGAATGGATGACGGGCCATGTGGCGGGCTTCGCCGGCCCGCTCACGGTGGAACAGTTCAAGGGCGGCCAGTCCAACCCGACCTACAAGCTGGTGACGCCGGGCAAGGCCTATGTCCTGCGCCGCAAGCCGCCGGGCAAACTCCTGCCGTCGGCCCATGCCGTCGATCGCGAATTCCGGGTGATGAAAGCGCTGGGTGGCCAGGGTTTTCCGGCGCCCGTCATGCACGGGCTGTGCCTGGAGCGCGAGGTCATCGGCACCGAATTCTACATCATGGATTTCGTCGAGGGCCGGATCTTCTGGGATCCGCTCCTGCCCGATCTCGACAAGGCCGAGCGCGGCGCCATTTATGACGCCTCCAACGCCACACTCGCCCATTTGCACGGGATTGATGTCGAGGCCGCCGGTCTCGGCGACTACGGCAAGCCGGGCAATTATTTCCAGCGCCAGATCGGCCGCTGGACCAAGCAATACCGGGCCGCCGAGACCGCGACGGTGCCGGCCATGGACCGACTGATCGAATGGCTGCCGACGGCCGCCCCCGAGCAGGAACGCACCAGCGTCGTGCATGGCGATTATCGCCTCGACAACATGGTCTTCCATCCCACCCAACCGCGCGTCATCGCGGTGCTGGACTGGGAATTGTCCACCCTGGGCGACCCGCTGGCCGATTTCACCTATCAGCTGATGGGCTGGGTCATGCCGCCGGAGATCCGTAATGGCCTGCTGGGCGTCGATATCGCAGCGCTGGGTATCCCGACGATCGAGCAATACACCCAGGCCTATTGCGAGCGCACCAACCGCGCCGGCATTCCGGCGCTGGATTTCTACTTCGCCTACAACATTTTCCGCCTGACCTCGATCATCCAGGGCGTCTATGCCCGGTCCTTGCAGGGCAATGCCTCCAACGCCACCGCGTCGCAGATGGGCGCCGCCGTGGAACCGATGGCCGAGGCCGCGTGGGGATTTGCGAAACAGGCGGGGGCTTAGGGGGAAGGCGGGCTGGCGTATTGGGCGCTGACCATCACCGATCTTTCCGGCGGCGACTTTCTTCGGCGAAGACCGCAAAGCCGACGGCCGTCACCATCAATCCTGTGAAGACCATGAGCGGCCACAAGGTGACCTGAAGATCGCCGATCACCGGTCTGCCTCCGGCTTACCGGGAAAACGCAAATCCGAAGCCGCGTCCGGCGCGAGCGGAGCGCGATTGCCTCTCCGGTTGCGGGCGTGCCGCGCAGCGCCGCGTGTGTCCGAAATGCCGAACACCCGACCGACGGACCTGGCCCTTTCGGCGGGCCTTCCGCTTGCTCTCCTCGGCGAGGACCACGAACCCGACGACTGTCGCCATCAAGGCGAGCACTGCCCAAGCCGGCCAAAGCGCGATTTCGACATCAGCCATCATTCCACTCGCTCCCCGCGCCCGAGATAGAAGGCGCAGACCCAGCCTGTCACAATCAGTGACATGCCCGCGAGAAAGCTGCCCGGCCGCGCAGCACTCTTCCCTGCGAACAGGGACAGGCCGAGCAAGCCCAGCCCAAGCGCGCGACTTGTCTCCTCCCAGCTTTTCCAAAGCGCAGCATTCGCCGTTGCGCAACGTGGTCGCCAGCGAAGCCCTCGCGCCAGGACCACCGTCGCCAAGCGCTTGAGAGTTCGGCCCCACTTCGACATACCCGCACACCACAAGTTCTGGCTATGCTCCGCAAGCTTCACACCCGCCTGCACTCCCGACTCGCCGGACCGGAACGGGGCGATATAGTCCGCGCATGACCGCTGCCTTTCTCCTGCTCGCGACCTTTGTGACCGCCTTCATTTCAGGCGTGTTCGGCATGGCGGGCGGGCTGATCCTGATGGGGGCGCTGGCGCTGGTCCTGCCGGTCGCCTCGGCGATGGTGGTTCACGGCATCATCCAGAGCGTGTCCAATGGCTGGCGCGCCGTCCTTCATCTCAAATGGATCGACTGGCGCACCCTGGCCATCTATCTCGCCGGTTCGGCTGCCGCAGCCGGCCTGCTCGCCTTCGCCAGTTTCGAACTGTCCAAACCCTGGCTCTTCATCATCCTGGGACTGGTGCCAGCCGTGATCTGGCTGCCCAAGCGCGTCCTGCATCTCGACGCCGCGCGGCCGCACCACGCCGTGGCCTGTGGCTTCGTGGTCACCGGTCTCAATGTCGTGGCCGGCGTGTCCGGCCCGCTGCTGGACGTCTTCTTCGCCGATACGCAAACCGACCGGCGCAGCATTGTGGCGACCAAGGCGGCGACCCAGGTGGTCAGCCATGGCGTCAAGATCGCCTATTACATCCTGCCCGCCCTCACCGCCGCCTCCCTGCCGTCCGTGCAATGGCTGCTGGTCGCTGCCCCGCTGGCCATTCTCGGCACCACGGCGGGCGCGCGTTTCCTGGCACTGATGAGCGATGTCCAGTTCCGCAAATGGACGAAATGGATCGTCTCGGTCATCGGCGGCGTCTATGTGGTGCGCGGCGTGCTCTTGCTTGTCGGAGGTTCGGCATGATCATAATCCCGATGGTGCGCGAGAATGCGATTGTCCGCCTTGAGCCGCTCACGGACGGCCATCGCGAGGAACTTCGCCCGCTCGCTGACGAGGCCGAGATCTGGGCGCTGACCTCGCTGCGTGGCGACGGCCCGCATTTCGATACCTGGTTCGACCTGATGCTGTCGGGCACGAGCGCCGGGACACAGGTCAGTCATCTGGTGCGCCGACAAAGCGATGGGGCGGCGGTCGGTCATTCGGCCTGGCTGACGCTGGCGCCGGAACACAGGCGGCTGGAGATCGGCTGGACCTGGTATGGCAGGACCGCGCGCGGGACCCGGGTCAACCCGGCGGCCAAACACCTGTTGCTGGGCGGTGCTTTCGAGGCCGGCGCCGAGCGGGTCGAGCTCAAGACCCATCACCTCAATGCGCGTTCGCAAGCGGCGATGACGAAAATGGGGGCGACCCGCGAAGGCACGCTGCGCCGCCATCTCCTGTGCTGGACAGGCGACTGGCGCGACACGGTCTTCTTCTCGGTTCTGCGGGAGGAATGGCCGGCCGTGAAAGCCGGCTTGGAAGCGCGCTTCGCCTAGCCGGCGAAGCAGGTATCCGTGAGACCGGCGATACGGCCGCCGCGAATCTCGAGTTCGACCTGGCCGGCGAGACGATCATCCGTGGAATAGACCAGAAGGTCTGCCGGGGAGCCGGCCGAGAGGACCGCGACCGAACGGCGGCTGGCCGCTGTCGAGGTGCGGATAAAGATCGCGGTGCCGGAAGCGGCAGGCTGCAGACCGGGGCGGACAATGGCGCCGGGACGACCCAGCTCGATCACCGATTGCCCGGTTTCAAGTTCCATCTCCGAGCCGATGGCCGAGATATGCCCGGCCTCGATCAGGATGTCCTGGTGATCCCATTCGCCCGATGCGTCGATGATGGTGACGTCGCGCAGGAGGATCGACGCGGCCGCGCACTCGGCGGTCTCGGCCAGGACTGCGCCGGATCCGGCAAGGGCCAGGGCGGAAGCGAGAACGTATTTGATCAGTGCACGACGCATGATGGGGCTCCGAAAGGATGGCTCCTCATCGTCCGGGCACGGATTCAACTCAAGACAAGGTTTTATGACAGATTGGTATTAACGCAAATTATCGAAATTTCGCAATCACTTGGCCGGCAGCGTGTTGACGAAGTCGGCGGTCATTTTCGCCCAGGCCGCCAGGGCGTCGTCATCAAGGTCGGACGGGCCGTCCACCGTCACCCAGCCCGTCATCACCCGGCCGGTCACATCCATCTCGCGAGCGCCGGGTTTGGCCAGGGCAGCGGCATATTGATCCGGTCCCACGCGAACATGCAGCTCGTCCCTGGAGGTGCCGAAACTCATATTTCCCCTGATCATCAGAGCGACCCCGCCAAACATGCGCCGACGCTCCGGGCTATGGCCAAGGGCGACAAGGGCCGCTTCCATGCGGTCAACCAGATCGGGATCATGCACCATCGCCAGCCTCCGCCGGTTTCGCCTTGCGCCGGGCCCGAAAGAAATCCTTGAGCAGGGTCGCGCCGTCCTCGGCCAGGATGCCGGAGACCACCTCGGGACGCCAGTGACAGGTCGGCTGCTCGAAAAAGCGCGGCCCGCTGACCACCGCCCCGCCCTTGGGATCGCTGGCGCCAAAGACCAGCCGGCCGATGCGGGCATGGCTGATGGCACCGGCGCACATGGCGCAGGGCTCCAGCGTGACATAGAGTTCCAGACCCGTGAGCCGGTAATTGCCCAGCAGCAAGGCAGCGTCGCGCAGGGCAAGGATTTCCGCATGGGCGGTCGGATCATGACCGGCAATCGGGCGATTATGCGCCTGTGCGATGATACGGTCCGTGGCCGGATCGACGACCAGAGCACCGATCGGCGCCTCGCCAGCCTCAGCTGCCGCTTGCGCCAGGCGTAGCGCCGCCGTCATAAAACGTGTATCGCGCGGGTTCGTCATACTGCGCGCACTAGAGCGCCGCATCGAAAGGGTCAAGCGTGACCGGGACTGCCGACACTTCTGAACGTATTGCCAAATTCCTCGCCCGCGCCGGTGTGGCCTCGCGCCGCGAGGTCGAGCGCATGATCGAGGGCGGCCGGATCAAGGTCGATGGCAAGACGCTCGACACGCCGGCCTTCAAGGTCACGGGCACCGAAAACATTGAGGTGGACGGCAAGCGGGTCGAACCGCCGGCCGCCACCAAGCTGTGGCGCTATCACAAGCCGGACGGTCTGGTGACCACCCATGCCGACCCGGAAGGCCGCGAGACCGTGTTCGATGCCATTCCCAAGGATATCGGCCGGGTGATCTCGATCGGGCGCCTGGACCTGACCTCGGAAGGCCTGCTTCTGCTGACCAATGACGGGGCGCTCGCCCGCGCCCTGGAACTGCCCTCAACCGGCTGGACCCGCCGCTACCGCGCCCGCGCCTTCGGTTCGATCAACGAGAACGCACTGAAAATCCTGCGCGCCGGGGTGACCGTCGAGGGGATCAAGTACGGCCCGATGGAAGTCGAGGTCGAGCGCGAAACCGGTTCGAACATCTGGCTGGAGGTCGGCATCCGCGAAGGCAAGAACCGCGAGGTCCGCAAAGCGCTCGACGCCGTCGGCCTGCGCGTCAACCGGCTGATCCGCATCGCCTATGGTCCCTTCCAGCTCGGCCAGCTGGAGAAGGGCGAGATCAAGGCGGTGCCGTCGCGCGTGCTGCACGACCAGTGCGGGCACCTGATCGAGATGGGCGCGGTTCCCACCGGCCAGGCGATTGCCAAGCCGCGCGCGCCGAGCCGTCCGCCGCGCAAGCCCGGCCAATCGGGTCACAAGCCCGGTGTTCGTGCCATGGGCGGGCCGGGCCAGCCGGGCCGTCCCAGGCGCGAGATCGATGACAGCCTGATCGAACCGACGCTGAAAGGTCGCCCGCTGGATGCCAAATCCACCCGCGCCCGGCGCGACAAGGATGGCAAGCCGACGGCCAAACCGGCCCCGCGACCGAGTGGCCCCAAGGGCAGTGCACCCAAAGGCTCGCGCGATGATGGCCCGCGCGGCGGCGGCCCTCGCACTGGCGGACCCCGCACAGGCGGACCCCGCAGCGGCGGACCGGGCGGCAGCAGCGGCCGTTCCGGCGGGCCACGCAAGCCGGGCGGGCGGAGCTAGTCCGGCATGCGGATCGTCGGTGGCCAGTACCGCAATCGCGCCCTCGTCGCGCCGAAGGGCAAGTCGACCCGTCCAACCTCGGACCGGGCCCGCGAGAACATGTTCAATGTGATCGAGCATGCCGACTGGTGCCCGCCGATCAAGGGCGCCAGGGTCGCCGACATCTATGCCGGCTCCGGCGCGCTTGGCCTGGAAGCCCTGTCACGCGGCGCCGCCTTCTGCCTCTTCATCGAGTTCGCGGCCGAGGCGCGCGGCGCCATCCGCGACAATGTCGATGCGCTGCAGCTGTTCGGCATCACCCGCATTCACCGCCGCGACGCCACCGCACTGGGCGAAAAACCGTCCAATCTCGGCGCCCCCTTCACCCTCGTCTTCCTCGACCCGCCCTACGGTTTCGGCCTCGGAACCAAGACGCTTGAGAAGCTGATCGAGGGCCACTGGGTCAGTGAGGATGCCGTCGCCGTGCTGGAAGTCGGGGTGGAGGAAACGCCCGAAACACCGGGCTGGACCTGCCAGGTTGAGAAAACCTATGGCGCGGCGAAAGTGCTGTTTTTGACGCGGGGCTAAGCCCCCCTCATCCGCTCATTTGTCATCCCGGACGAATACCCCGCGAAAGCGGGAGGAGATCCGGGACCCACAAGCCCGGCGCCGCCAACATCGCGCATATGGGTCCCCGCTCTGCGGCCTGCCTTCGCAGGCCATAAGCCTGCGCCCGCGAACGCGGGTGGCGGGGATGACAAGGAGGGGGGCCGTGAGAGAGTTGCCTTCCCTCTCCCTTGGGAGAGGGTGGCCGAAGGTCGGGTGAGGGGTAAATCCCGGTGCCGGCCAGCTGATCCCCCTCATCCGTCGCTAAGCGACACCGTCTCCCAAGGGAGAGGGCCAGTGCCGCCCCGACTGACCTAACGCCGCCCGAACAGCCGCTCGATATCGCTCAGCTTGAGCTCGACATAGGTCGGGCGGCCGTGATTGCACTGGCCGGAATGGGGCGTCGCCTCCATTTCGCGCAGCAGGGCGTTCATTTCCTCGCCGGTGAGGCGGCGGCCGGAGCGGACGGAGCCGTGGCAGGCCATGGTGCCGACCACGTCTTCCAGCTTTTCCTTGAGAGAAAGCGCCTGGTCGTATTCCGCCAGATCATCGGCGAGATCGCGGATCAGGCCCTGCACGTCGAGCTTTTTAAGCAGCGACGGCGTTTCGCGCACGGCGATGGCGCCCTGGCCGAAAGCCTCGATCACCAGGCCGAGTTCTTCGAGCTCGTCGATGCGGTCGAGCAGGCGGCGCGCCTCGGCCTCGTCGAGATTGACGATTTCCGGCACCAGGAGACGCTGACGCTGGACCCCGGTCTCGGCGATCATCTTCTTCATGCGCTCATAGACGAGGCGTTCATGGGCGGCGTGCTGGTCGACGATGACGATGCCATCGGCCGTCTGGGCGACGACATAGGTCTCGTGCAACTGCGCCCGCGCGACGCCGAGCGGCCAGTCCGGCGGCGGCGCTGAGGCTTGCTGGTCCGGTGCGAAGCCCTGGGCCGAACCTTCACCAAAGCCGGAGCCGTAACCAGCCTGATCCGGTTCGACACGGGCCGACATGCCCGGATCGAAAACCCGGTCCTGGACCGGTTCGGACGGCGGACGCGCGGCGCCCCAGCCGGCGAGGCTGGCGGTGTGGGACTGATAGCCGCCCGGCGGCGGTTGTGGCGGCTGCCAGCCTTCCGGTCGCACCCGCCCCAGCGCATAGCCGGCGACCGTGGTCGAGGCGCGGTGGCCGGCGGCGGCCAGGGCATGACGCAGAGAGCCGACAATCAGCCCGCGCACCAGCCCGGCATCGCGGAAGCGGACCTCGGCCTTTGCCGGGTGGACATTGACGTCCACGAGGCCGGTCGGCAGTTCGACATTGAGTGCCACGACCGGATGGCGGTCACGGGCGAGGAAATCCTGATAGGCGCCGCGCACCGCCCCGCCCAGCAGCTTGTCGCGGACCGGACGGCCATTGACGAAGAGATACTGGTGCATGGACGAGCCGCGCGAATAGGTCGGCAGGCTGGCAAAGCCGAAAATGCGGACGCCGTCGCGCTCCTGGTCGACCTCGAGCGCGTTCTCGCCGAAGTCCGAGCCGAGGATGGCCGACATGCGGGCGATGCGGGCCTCGGCCCCCTCGCCGCGCTCGGCCGCCACGGACAGGCGCTTGCGCCCGTCCAGGGTCAGGAAAAAGCCGACATCGGGCCGCGACATGGCCATGCGCTTGACCACGTCGGTGATACCGAGATTTTCCGAGCGTTCCGATTTGAGGAATTTCAGGCGGGCCGGTGTGGCGTAGAAAAGATCGCGCACCTCGATCCGTGTGCCGCCGCGTCCCAGTGGTGCGGCCGGGGCAATGCCATTGGTCTTGCCGCCCTCGAGCAAGATGGTCCAGGCATCGCCCTCGCCCCTGGCCTGGGTCGTGATGCCGAGACGGGCGATCGAGCCGATCGAGGGCAAGGCCTCGCCGCGAAAGCCCATGGTGGCGATGTTGAGCAGATCATCCTGCCCGTCCGCGCCGACCGGCAGTTTGGAGGTGGCGTGGCGCTCGATGCAGAGCTCGAGCTCTTGAGGGCTCATCCCCTTGCCGTCATCCTCGATCAGGAGGCGGACCAGACCACCGCCCTCGGCGGTGATGTCGATCCGGCGCGCGCCGGCATCCAGCGCATTCTCGGCCAGTTCCTTGACGACAGAGGCCGGCCGCTCGACGACTTCGCCGGCAGCAATACGGTTCACCGTCTCCGGTGGCAGGCGTCGGATAATCGGTTGGGTCATGGCCAAAGACATAGGGCCAGCCTCTTGGCTGGCCCTGAGTCGGTCAAGTGCCTGGGTCGGTCAGACCTGCGAGCCCGCACGGGACCCGCGCAGGCGGATCAAAGACCGGGAAGCTTCGGCAGGAGGCGACGGTCGCGCTCGATTTCCACTTCGCCACCGCCGGTGACATTCTGGATGCGCTCCTGGGCCAGGGCTTCGGCTTCGGCGTCGAGCGGCGTGGCATCACCCTGCGGACGATACTCGCCGTCACGCCAGAACAGGACCATGTCGGCAAATCCGCGATTCTTGCGGACGACACTGGCCATCTCGCCATCAATGATGGAGCGGATGAAGGGATCGGCCGAACCGCCACCGGCGCGGGCCACCAGGAGAGCCTCGGCGTCAGAGCCTTCAAACTCGCCTTGCGAGCCGAGCAGGGCCGCGCGGGCCTGCTGGTCGGGATAGATCTCGTCCGGGCGCGGCTCGCCGGGACGCGGCGGACGCAGATTGTATTCCGGCGGAACCGTCAGCGGTGCGATGGTCACGGTGCGGAACTCGTCCGGCGTCGAACGCTCGGCGCCGAGCGCGCGCGACACATTGCTGCAGCCGGATAGGGCGATGGCCGCAGTGGTCGCGGCAATAAGAGCAGTACGCATACGCATCTCTGTGAGACTCCGAATTCTTGTCTGGCCCAGTTTTACCTGAAGCCGGGGTGTCACTCCACCCCGCATTCCACACTAGGTGTCGGAGGCGGGTTTGCGATCATTGATAAAGACGTCGAGCACGATGGCCGCGACGCCGAGATTGATGCCGACATCCGCTACATTGAAGACGTAGGGAAAATAGACATCGGAAAAATTGAGGAAATCCACGACTGCACCATAGAGGCCACGGTCGATGGCATTGCCCAGAGCGCCGCCGATAATGAAGCCGAAGGCAATCCCCTGGAGTCTGCGCGTCGCCTTGATCGGGCCGGTATTGAGCAGGCCGGCGATCAATCCGATGGCGACCAGCACGGAAAAGGCGATGAGAATGGTTCGCCCGACTGGCCCGTCAGCCCCGAGAAGCCCGAAGCTGACACCCTTGTTCCACACCATGGTGAGATCAAAGACCGGCGAGACCTCGATATGACCGCAGGTATTGGCAAGAAGCAGCCGCTCGGCGCCCTCGGCCCGCTGGTAGTCCAGACAGCCCTCCGGCGAGAAGTTGAGGCCGGCCAGCACCCACCATTTCGACAATTGGTCGAGCACCAGAACAATAGCCGCGATACCCAGGCCGAGGCGCGGGACCGGCGACGCGGCAAGGCGCCGCCGGATCTCAAACGCCCATTCAGGCATGTGTTGCGTCCCACCAGGCGACGGCATCGGCATCACGCGGGCTCAGGTCCGGATAGCGGGGATCTGCACCGATCGCGGTCGAGTATTTCCACGAGCGCGCACATTTGCTGCCTTCAGCCCGGCCCGGGACGACGGCGACGTCGGCCACATCATCAAGGCGGAAGGCCTCGCCTTCGGCGGCCCCGTCAACCAGGTAGGCCTGGCTGGTGATGCCGATCTCGGCCAGGAAGTCGTCGACATCGCCCGAAGTCTCGGCCGACAGTGCGGCGCGATAGGCGGCATCGGTGACATGCACACGCGGCGCGGCTTCCAGGCTGGACCCGATCCGCTTCTCGCGACGCTCGACTTCCAGCGCCCCGTTCACCACGCGGCGCAGGCGGCGGATGGTGCGCCAGTTCTCGGCCAGCGCCCCGTCATGCCAGTCGCGCGGCGTTTTCGGGAATGTCCGAAGATGCACGCTGTCATCCTCGGACGGGAAACGCGACAGCCAGACCTCTTCCATGGTGAAGGGCATGATCGGCGCCAGCCAGGCGGTCAGGCGCATGAAGATTTCATGCATCACCGAGCGGCAGGCCTTGCGCCGGCTATCGTCGGGCCGGTCGCAATACAGGCTGTCCTTGCGGATATCGAGATAGAAGGCCGACAGGTCGACGACGCAGAAATTGAACAGCGCCGCATAGACCTTCTTGAAGTCATAAGTCGCATAGCCGTCGCGCACGACACCGTCGAGCTCATGCAGGCGATGCAGCATGAAGCGCTCGAGCGAGGGCATGCGGTCGTGCGGGACGTGTTCGAGCGTCTGGTCGTAACCGTGCAGCGCGCCGAGCAGATAGCGCAGCGTGTTGCGCATCTTGCGATAGGCATCGACCGAGGTCTGCAGGATCTCCTCGGAGATGCGCAGATCGTCGGTGAAGTCCTGGGCGGCGGCCCACAGGCGCAGGATCTCGATCCCGTATTTCTTGCCGATCTCGATCGGGGCGAGGACATTGCCCAACGATTTCGACATCTTGCGGCCATCGCCGGCCATGACGAAACCGTGCGTCAGCACGGCGTCATAAGGTGCGCGGCCGCGCGTGCCGGCGCTTTCCAGCAAGGACGACTGGAACCAGCCGCGATGCTGATCCGAACCTTCCAGATAAAGATCGGCCGGCCATTTCTGATCGGCCCGCGGCTCGAGCGCAAAGGCGTGCGTACAGCCACTGTCGAACCAGACATCGAGGATATCGGTGATCTTCTCGTAATTCCCGGCGTCATACTCGCTGCCGAGGAAATCGGCGGCGGGGCGCTCGATCCACGCATCGGCACCATCGGCGGCGACCGCATCGATGATCCGCTCATTGACCGTCGGGTCATTGAGCACACGGGTCGTGCCCTTCTCGACAAACATGGTCAGCGGCACACCCCAGGCGCGCTGGCGCGAAACCAGCCAGTCGGGGCGCTGCTCGACCATGGAGCGGATGCGGTTCTCGGCGATCTTCGGCGTGAAGCTGGTCTCGCTGATCCCCTTGAGGGCCTTCTCGCGCAGCGTGCCGCCGGACTTCATCGGCCGGTCGATGGCGACGAACCATTGCGGCGTATTGCGGAAGATGACCGGTGCCTTGGAGCGCCAGGAGTGCGGATAGGAGTGCTCAAGACGACCGCGGGCGAGCAGCTTGCCCTGCACGATCAGCTCGTCCATGACCGCCTTGTTGGCCGGGCCGTCCTGGCCCTGCTTCTTGCCGTCGAGACGGATGATGTTCATCCCCGCAAAAACCGGCACATGCGGATAATAGGCACCGTTCTCGTCAACCATGTGCGGGACGGGGGCGTCCTTGTCATGCCATTCCGGCGCTGACATCCAGGCGACATAGTCCTCGGCACCATGGCTGGGCGCCGTGTGCACGAAACCGGTACCGGCCTCGTCGGTAACATGCTCACCCGGCAACAGCGGCACCGGATAACTCCAGAACCGGTCGAGTTCCGAGAGCGGGTGCGAGCAGACAAAGCCGCCCGGGTCGATCGTGTCGACGCGTTCCCAATTGCCGATCATCGCCGCCTTGGCAGTCTCTTCCCACAGCGCGTCGGCCACGATCAGGAGATCGCCGGGCATGGCCCAGGGCTTGAACTCGCCACCATCGACGCCGGTGACCTTGTAGAGGCCGTATCGGATCTCCGGCGAGAAACAGATCGCGCGATTGCCGGGGATCGTCCAGGGCGTGGTCGTCCAGATGACGACATGAGCGCCGATACAGGTTTTCGGGATCGCCGTGCCATCCTTGCGGACACCGCGCACCGGGAAGCGCACGAAGATCGTCGAGGACACCTTGTCCTGATACTCGACCTCGGCCTCGGCCAGGGCGGTTTTCTCGACCGGCGACCACATCACCGGGGCAGAGCCACAATAAACCAGGCCCTGTTCCACAAAGGCGAGGAATTCGCGCACGATCGCGGCTTCGGCCTCGAAAGCCATGGTGGTGTAGGGATCATCCCACTCGCCGCTGACGCCCAGGCGCTGGAATTCGGATGACTGGATGCCGACCCATTCGCTGGCATATTTGCGGCACTCGGCGCGGAACTCCTTGACCGGGATGTCGTCCTTGTTGCGCCCCTTGGCGCGGAAATTCTGTTCGACCTTCCACTCGATCGGCAGGCCATGGCAGTCCCAGCCCGGACGATAGGGCGCGTCGAAGCCGGCCATCTGCTTGGAGCGGACGACCATGTCCTTGAGGATCTTGTTCATCCCGGTGCCGATATGGATATGGCCATTGGCATAGGGCGGACCGTCATGCAGCACCCAGCGCTCACGGCCCTCGCCCTGGGCCCGAAGACGCTTGTAGAGGTCGAGTTTCGCCCAGCGTTCCAGCCATTCCGGCTCGCGCTGCGGCAGGCCGGCGCGCATCGGGAAATCGGTGGTCGGCAGGAAAAGCGTGTCTTTGTAGTCGCGACCAGCGTCTGTTGCGTCGGTCTTCGAAGGCGTGTCCGTCATCGGATCGGATCCTTGCGGTCTTTTATGGTCATGGGTTCAAGGCAGGACATGTCCCGGAACCGCCCACATCACACGCGGCGGCCCGGGCCGGTAATTCGCCCGATGGCAAGGGCAGTGGCAGGCGCTGCCGGGCATATGAACAAGGACATCGAGACCATGCCTCGCGTGTAACAGAGCCCGTCAGGCCGGTCCAGACAGACCGCTCAGCACCGCGCGGGCGGCCTCGGCATCTGCGGCGATCTGCGCCTTGAGGGCGTCGAGCCCGTCGAAGCGCCTTTCCGGGCGGATATGATCAAAGAACTCGACCTCCAGCGTGCGTCCATAGAGGTCACCCGTCCAGTCGAGCAGATGCACTTCCAGCAATTCGGTTGCGCCATCAACGGTCGGGCGCTTGCCGATATTGGCGACCGCGGCAATGGACGGGCCGCCACCATCAACGCCGACCCGCACCGCATAGACACCATAATCCGGGCGCACGAAGTCGCCCAGGGTGAGATTGGCGGTCGGGAAGCCGATCGTGCGGCCGCGCTGGTCGCCACGCTGGACGATGGCCTCGACGGCCCAGGGCGTGCCGAGCAGGGTTTCTGCAGCGCGCATGTCGCCATCATGGATCGCCTTGCGGATGCGGGTCGAGGAGACCTTGTCGGCGCCATTGCCGTGCAGTTCGGCGAAGGCCGTCGCGATCCCGTGTTCTGCACAGAGGCGCGCGAGATCATCGGTCGCGCCGGTCCGGCCGGCGCCGAAGCGGAAATCCTCGCCGGTGACAATGCCGGCGATGCCCAGCCCTTCGGCGAGAACATTGCCGACGAATTCGGCGGGCGTCATCCGGGCCATGTCCATCGAAAACGGCAAGACGTGCAGCTGCCGGACGCCGAGACTTTCCAGGATCGCATTGCGGCGGCGCTCGCTCATCAGGCGGAAGGCCGGTGCATCGGGCGCGAAGAAGCGGCGCGGATGGGGATCGAACAGGGCGGCGCCGAGCGGAGCGTCCAGCGTCTCCGCCAGGCCGCCGGCCAGGGCGATGACATGACGATGCCCCATATGGACACCGTCGAAATTGCCGAGCGCAATGACGGCGCCGCGGCTGTCTACGGGGAGACCGCTATAACCCTGCAGGATCCGCATCGGTGATCAGTCGGCCGACTTGCGGCGACGCTTGCGGACCATCACCTCGGCTTCGGCCTGCATGGTCAGCTTGTCGCCGACATAGCAGGAACAATCCATCACCGCCTTGCGCGACTTCAAGTCGACGGACTTCACCTCGACGCGGGTGCGAACCTCGTCGCCGATCCGGGTCGGATGGAAGAAGCGCATGTTCAGCCCGAGGAAGATGGCGCCCGGTCCGGGCAGCTGGTTTCCGAGCACGCCGGAGATGTAGGACGCGACCAGCGCACCGTGTGCGATCCGACCCCGAAATGGCGTCGCTCGGGCAAATTCCTCGTCCATATGCACCGGATTATAGTCGCCGGACACTTTCGCAAACATATCCAAATCTTCCTCAGTGACAGTCCTAACTGCCTCTGCGGAAAGACCAATTTCCAATTCATCCAGGCTGATGCCGTGCACTTCGGACATGGGCGACTCCATCTTTGTATCCGCTTTAACCGATTTTTATCCGCGAATGTCTAGGGTCCTCGCTGAAGACAGCGGAACAAGCTGTCCTTGTGTAAACGCGCCGAGTGGATGGAGACTAAGCATGGCTGTCGATATGACGATGCCGATCCTGGTCGTGGATGACTACAAAACCATGATCCGCATTATTCGCAACCTGCTCAAGCAGATTGGGTTCGAAAATGTGGACGAGGCCGCCGATGGCCAGGAAGCCTACGCGAAAATGCAGGAAAACAAGTACGGTCTGGTGATCTCAGACTGGAACATGGAGCCCATGACGGGCTACGAGCTCCTGCAGAAAGTTCGCGCAGATGAGAGCATGAAGGCGACGCCCTTCATTATGGTAACCGCAGAATCCAAGACCGAAAACGTGGTCGCGGCGAAACGGGCTGGTGTGAACAATTACATCGTGAAGCCCTTCAACGCCGGAACTCTCAAATCGAAGATGTCAGCAGTTCTCGGCGACTTCTAGTCGCTCGATGAGCCGCTTCACCCTCGTTTGAGTCTGCAAAGGAAGGAGGGCCCCATGCCCGCCGCCAATGTTGCCGCGCAAGTCCGCACGTCCCTTGCTTCGTTGAAAGCGAGCGATCTGCAGGATGCCCAGATCATGGAAGTCCTGAAGCTGGCGCACCAGCTGACGGATACGATGAAGCTGTTCTTCAGCTCCCTCGACCAGTCGATCTGCCAGGAATTCAATTATATCGCGGACTATATCTCCCGCACACGCGACGAGATCGCCGCCCTGCGGCCGAACGATATCAAGACCGAACGCATTCCGACAGCCGGCCAGGAACTCGAGGCCGTCGTCGGGGATACCGAACGGGCGACCGAGACCATCATGAGCGAGGCGGAAGCCGTGCTCTGTGACGATGAAGCCGACTATGACGCCTACCGGGCCAATGTCGAAGCGCGCATGATGACCATCATCGAGGCGTGCAGCTTCCAGGATCTCGCCGGCCAACGCGTCTCCAAGGTCGTGACCTCGCTGCGCCACGTGGAAAACCGCGTGTCCCGCTTTGCCGAAGTCATGGGCGTGCGGGATGCCGACCATGTCGTCGAAGAGACCGAGCAGGAGAAGCGGGCGCGCGAGCAACTGCTGAACGGCCCGGCAATTGGCGGACCGGAAACCAGCCAGGATGACATCGACGCGATGTTCTCCGACGCGGCGCCGGCCTCCGACCTCGACCAGGGCTCGATCGACTCCCTGTTCGATTGACCGAACGACGATCTACCAGGTGAGGCGGTCCGCGACATAGCTGGCCGACACGCCATAATCCTTCAGCGCGACGGCGGCTGTCTCGGGATCGAGGCGGCCGCCGTTGAGCGTTTCGCCGAGAATGCCGTCGGCGATGAAGAGACAATCAACCCCTGCCCGCATGGCGCCTTCGACATCGGTCTCCGGACCGTCGCCGATCGCCAGGACCCGCGCCAGCTCGACCTCGAAACCTTTTGCTTCCAGGGCCCGCCGGGCCAGCCGGTAGATCGGCCGGTGCGGCTTGCCGGCGACGATGCTGGTTCCGCCCATCTCGCGATAATGACGGGCGATCGCCCCGGCGCAGAAGACAAGACGGTTACCCGACTGCACGACAATGTCCGGATTGGCGCACACCAGATCGAGGTTGCGCTCAAGTGCCCGCTTCAGCACCGCGTCATAGTCTTCAGGCCGCCCGTTGAAGTAATCATCCGGACCGGTGCACGCGATGAAGTCGGCCTGCTCGATATCCGTGAATTCAAGGTCGAGCCCGGCATACAGGCTGTTGTCGCGCTCGGGTCCGATATTGAACGCCTTGCCGGGCGTGCGCTTGACCAGCTGGGCATGGATGGCATCGCCCGAGGTCACCATGGCGTCAGTTGCCGCGTCGGGCAGGCCCATGTCGGCGAGGAAATGCGCCAGGCTGGAACTGCGCCTTGGCGAGTTTGAGACCAGGCAGACCCGGCCTCCGCTGGCGCGAAACCTCAGCAGGGCATCGACCGCTTCGGGCAGCAGGTCGTGACCATCACGAATGACACCCCAGACATCGCAGTAGAGCGTGTCATAGCGGTCGCGGAGCGGGCCGAGTGTGGCGAGTTCGGGTATCATGCCGCGCTTGAAGCAGGCGCGCGCCGGGCGGTCAATGCGGCGTTTGGATCAGGCGGTCATCTGGATGACATTGCTCGGCGCATCGCGCGCGCCATCCAGCACATCATCGCGTACGGGACGTGGTTCGCCAAACAGATGGCCCTGCCCGTAAGCGACGTCCATTTCCAGCACTTCGACCACCGTCGCCTCATCCTCGATCTTGTCGACAATGAGCTCAATCCCGTGACGGCCGAACAGGCCAGCCATGTCCTCGGTGGCAATGGCACCCGCCTCATAGCCGGCGATCGACTCGTAATTGTCGATTGCGTCGAGCAGGCGTCGACCGCAGATCTTGGCGAAGCGGACACCGGCACGTTCCATCTCGGTCAGATCGAGTTCGACATGATTGATCCGGTCAATCGAGAAGCGGAAGCCGAAATCGGCCATGCGCGCCATGTTGCGCGCTGCGATGGCGTCGCGTTCCTCGAAGGCCTGCTGCGAAATCTCGAAAATGAGCGAGCCGGACAGGTCCTTGTTCTGGCGGATGAAGTCGAGAAATTCCGGGAAGAAGGTCTCGTCCGACAGCGAGTTGAGCGAGATGTTGCAGAAGATCGCGACCTTGCGGTCCTGACCGGTCAGGCGGCGGACGATCTGGACGCAGCGGAACAGGAGGAGATTGTCGACCTCGGCCATCAGACCGGCTTCCTCGGCGGCCGCCATGAAGGCGCCCGGCGCCAGAATGCGACCGGTCGCATCACGCAGTCGGGTATAGCTCTCGTAGAAGGCGGTACGGCGTTGCGGCAGGGTCACGACCGGCTGCAGGTAGAGATCGACGCGGTTGGCCGCGAGAGCCTCGCGCACAGTGTCGATATCCGTGCGCGACGTGGAGGCTTCCTGTGCCGGTGCATCCGCACGTGTCTGGACCCCTGCCGGACCGACGCGGCGGACCAGGTCCTCAAGCACTTTCACTTCATGCACCAGTGCATTGTCACGCTCGACCGATTCCGCACGCAGCTCGTCGGCGATCTCGTCGATCCGCGACTGGGCTGCTTCAAATTCTTCCGCAAGGGCAAGATTGGCGGCCTTCAGCTCGTGGATCTCGCTCTCCAGCGCCCGCCGTTCCTGACCGCGGGCCGAGGCGGAATGCGCCATCCCGGCCACGATAAAGACAATCGCCCCCATCATCCAGGCATTGAGTGTCGGCATCAGGCCGAAGAACTCGAAGCCGATTGCGGCAACGGCCGCGATGGTGATGTAGGTCAGCAGGATCAAGATGTCGGATGCGCGGGGCATGTCGGGCCTTCGAATCAGCGAGTCGTCAGGTGTGCTTGAAGGTTAAACTGTGCCGTGGCGGGTTGTCGTTTGGTTAACGAAGGTAAACCCCGATGGTCGAAACACCATCTAACATGTTGATCTATAATAATATGCATAAATTAAAGCGACCCGCCGATCCGACGGGTCGCTTCTCATTTCCTGTGAAGAATCCGCTCGCTTATGAAGTGGTGTGCGGACGGATCAGGATTTCCACGCGACGATTGCGCTGACGGCCATCGGCGGTGTCATTGGAGGCAATCGGCGAACGCTCGCCCATGCCGGCAATGTAGAAACGATCCCGCAGGACGCCCTGCGCGATCAGGTAATTGCCGACGGCCAGGGCCCGGCGCTCGGAGAGCTGCTGGTTGTACTCGGCAGCGCCAACACTGTCGGCATGACCGACAATATCGACATAGGTCGCCGGGTAGCGGTTCAGCACCGTCGAGACATCGCTCAGGATGCCGTAGAACTGGCCCTGGATATTGGCCGAATTGGTGGCGAAGGTGACATCGCCGGGCATGATGAGCCGAAGGTCATTGCCTTCACGGCGGACGCCGACGCCAGTGTCGGACAGCGCCTCGCGCATGGCCGCTTCCTGACGGTCCATGTAATTGCCGATGGCACCACCGGCGAGCGCACCCACACCGGCACCGATCAGGGCGTTGGTCCGGCCCTCTTCGCTGTCATTGGTGTTGGTGAGATAGCCGAGCGCCGCACCTGCTGCTGCGCCGATAAGAATACCACGACCCGTATTGTTGGCGCGCGTTTCGCCGGTATAGGGGTCGGTCGTCGTACAAGCGACCATGGACAATGCCGCGATGGTCAGGGCGGTCGTGCGAAGAATGGTTGGGCGGAGTTTCATCGGGGATCCCTCTCGGTAACGCAACTCGATGTCTATCATATCAATTCATATGACAGCCATGGCAATGTCCGGATTTATCTTTCCCGACATGAACGCAAGCTGACCGGCCATCCGCCGGCTTGGCGGCGCGCCCTTGCATGACCTCTCTCTTGACGAGGCGGCATCGACCGCCTATCTCCGGCGCTGTTAGCAGTCGGTCGGGGTGAGTGCTAACGACCCCCGCCGATTGCCGGAAACATTCAGTCCTCTTGTTGGAGATAGACCAAGATGACCTTTCGTCCTCTGCACGACCGCGTGCTGGTAAAGCGCGTCGAAGAAGAGTCCACGACCAAGGGCGGGATCATCATCCCGGACACGGCCAAGGAAAAGCCCCAGGAAGGCGAAGTTGTCGCCATCGGCGGCGGCGCGATCAAGGAAGACGGCTCGGTCCGTCCGCTCGACGTCAAGGCCGGCGACCGCATCCTGTTCGGCAAATGGTCCGGCACCGAAGTCACCGTTGACGGTGTCGAGCTGCTGATCATGAAAGAGTCGGACATTCTCGGCGTGATGGCGTAACCGCCCGCGTCGATCTGACCCCATCCTCTCAAGTTAGAAGAACGGATATAATCCAATGGCTGCCAAAGACGTACTTTTCGGCTCCGACGCGCGTGAACGCATGCTGCGCGGCGTCGACATCCTCGCCAATGCCGTGAAGGTCACCCTCGGTCCGAAGGGCCGCAATGTGGTGATCGAGAAATCCTTCGGCGCTCCGCGCACCACCAAGGACGGCGTCTCCGTCGCGAAGGAAATCGAACTCAGCGACAAGTTCGAGAACATGGGCGCACAAATGCTGCGCGAAGTGGCCTCGAAGACCAATGATGTCGCCGGTGACGGCACCACGACCGCGACGGTCCTGGCCCAGTCCATCGTCCGTGAGGGCATGAAGTCGGTTGCTGCCGGCATGAACCCGATGGATCTGAAGCGCGGCATCGACAAGGCCGTCGCCATCGTCATGGAAGACATCAAGGCGAGCTCCACCCCGGTGAAGGACTCCGCTGAAATTGCCCAGGTCGGTACCATCTCGGCCAATGGCGAGAAGGAAATCGGCGAGATGATCGCCAAGGCCATGGACAAGGTCGGCAAAGAGGGTGTCATCACCGTCGAGGAAGCCAAGTCCCTGGAAACCGAGCTGGATGTCGTCGAAGGCATGCAGTTCGACCGTGGCTACCTGTCGCCCTACTTCATCACCGACGCCGACAAGATGCAGGCCGAGCTGGAAGAGCCCTATATCCTGCTCTTCGAAAAGAAGCTGACCTCGCTGCAGCCGATGCTGCCGATCCTGGAAGCCGTGGTCCAGTCCTCGCGCCCGCTGCTGATCATCGCGGAAGACGTTGAAGGCGAAGCCCTGGCCACCCTCGTGGTCAACAAGCTGCGTGGCGGCCTGAAGATCGCTGCCGTGAAGGCTCCGGGCTTCGGCGATCGCCGCAAGGCCATGCTGGAAGACCTCGCCATCCTGACCGGCGGCCAGGTCATCTCCGAAGACCTCGGCATCAAGCTGGAAACCGTCACGCTCGACATGCTCGGCTCGGCCAAGCGCGTCAACATCACCAAGGACGACACCACGATCGTCGACGGTGTGGGTGACAAGGCCCAGATCGAAGCCCGCGTCTCGCAGATCCGTCGCCAGTCCGAGGAAACCACCTCTGATTACGACCGCGAGAAGCTGCAGGAACGCCTCGCCAAGCTGGCCGGCGGTGTTGCGGTGATCAAGGTCGGCGGTGCCACCGAGATCGAAGTGAAAGAGAAGAAGGACCGCGTCGACGACGCCCTCAACGCCACCCGCGCTGCGGTGGAAGAAGGCATCGTGCCGGGCGGCGGTGTCGCCCTCCTGAAGGCTTCCGCCAAGCTGGCCGGCCTGGAAGGTGACAATCCGGACCAGACCCAGGGTATCGCCATCATCGCGCGCGCCCTGCAGTCGCCAATCCGTCAGATCGCCACCAATTCCGGTGTCGAAGGTTCGATCGTGGTTGGCAAGGTCATGGAAAACGCCTCCGCGACCTTCGGCTTCAACGCCCAGACCGAAGAGTATGGCGACATGCTCGCCTTCGGTGTCATCGACCCGGCCAAGGTTGTCCGGACTGCCCTGCAGGACGCGGCCTCCGTCGCCTCCCTGCTGATCACCACGGAAGCTGCCGTGGCTGACGCGCCGAAAGACGAAAGCTCCGCCGGCATGCCCGACATGGGCGGCATGGGCGGAATGGGTGGCATGGGCGGCATGATGTAACAAACATCATAAAGCCGCCCATCATCTAAAGGTGAGCAGACCGGCAAGCCGGTCTGCGGGGGCGGCATGATGTAACAAACATCATAAAGCCGCCCATCATCTAAAGGTGAGCAGACCGGCAAGCCGGTCTGCGGGGGCGGCATGATGTAATCATGCCGGTCACCCGACCGACTAAAAGAGAGGCCCGCTCCCATGGAGCGGGCCTTTTCTTTTGCCTCTACTCCCCTCGCAGCCGCGTGATTTCCTGGCGCGCATGATCACACCACTGGCAATTGCCATCGCCCGGATCCATTGCCAGCGCCTGCCGGTAGCGCCGGATCGCCAAAGCGTGCTGCCCTGAATGGGCATAGGCTTCAGCCAGGGAATCCTGCAAATTGCCATCGTCGGGAAAGAGCTGCGTATTCCATTGCAGGAGCGCGATGGCCCAGTCTGTCCGGCCCTCTCCCAGCAGATGATAGCCAAGCCGGTTGAGGATCCACGCCTCCTCTATAGGCCCTGCCCCGCTTGTCTCCAGCAAGGCCGGCAGGCGGCCTGCCGCAGCCGGCGGATGATGCGCGGTGAATGCCTGGATCAAGCGGATCGAGTAGGGCGCGATCGGCGCGGGCTCAAAGCCATCGTCAAACAGCATGTGGCGGATCGCATAACCCACGCGCTCGATCTCCCGACTGGCCTCATTGGTGAGATGCAGGACCAGAACATCCTCTTCCGGGTAGCGGTGGATCGAGGCAAAGAAGATCGAATTGCCGCCATTATGGCTCAGCACGGGCGTTCCGTCCGGGCTGGTACCGACCGCCCAGCCATAGCCGTAATGGGTAAAACCCGGCCGCCCATCGAAACCGCTGGGAATATGGGGCGCCTCGAACAGTGCGCGGGTTCCCGGTGAGAGAAGGCGGTTCTCCTGCAGGACGCGATGCCAGCGCTCCAGGTCCGCCATCGTGGAATGCAGGCCGCCATTGCCCCGCAAATGCCAGGTCACAGGCTCGTCATTCCAGCGTTCCAGATAGAACCAGCCGGTATCGGCCCGCGCCGGATCGGGCTGGCGGTAATTATAGCCGCGCGCCGCCTGGTCCTCGCGCCAGTCCATCAGCCGGTAGCCGGTCTGCTGCATACCCGCCGGCTCGAACAGGGCTTCGCGCAAAAAGGCTTCGTAGTCTTGCCCGGACACACGTTCAATGATCGAGGCGAGCACCGAATATCCGGCATTTGTGTATTCGTGGCGCGTGCCCGGCGGCGAAGTCAGCGGGCTGGCGAACAAGGCGGACATGAAGTCCGCTTCGGACACGAAGGGATCGGCATCATGCCCCTGGAAGCCGCCGGTATCATCGGACAATCCGGACGAATGACTGAGCAATTGGTCGATCGTGATATCCGCCTTGTCAGCCGGCACATCGCCGAAATGATCGGCGAGCCGATCCTGCAGCGTGAGCTGACCCTGATCGGCCAGAACGAGAATGCCCGCCGCCGTGAATTGTTTGGTCAGGGAGCCGATATCGAACAGGGTGTCGGCGTCGAAACTGCGGCCGGTACGCCGGTCGGCTTCACCGAAAAAACCCTGATAAACCGGCTCGCCATCGACCCAGATCCCGATCCCGCCGGGCACGACGCCATTGGCCTCGCTTTGCCGCAAGAATTGATTGACTCGGTCGGTGAGAACCGGGTCGGTACCGGTGGTTTGGGCGTGCGCGATGGCCGGCACAAGGCACAACAGCGCCCCGGCCACGACACCCGCCAGGGTGCGAAGCTGTAACATGGAACTCTCCGGATTGTGTGTTTTCAGAGGCTGGTGGTACCGCCCCGGGCGTTGGCGCTTATTTCCAGCGCCAACTGATGGTGAAACAGCCCAAGGCGCCGAACAGGAACATCAGGCCGGGCACCCAGAACCAGCGCAGGGGCGACCGTTCGATAACGGTCTGGCTGTCGAGCGCACGGAAATAGCGGCGCCCGCCCTCGACGGTCTCGAAATATCCCTCGCCCTGCAAGGTGCGCTGGATGCGGACTTCTTCATCGATGCGGTCCTGCAACGCGATCTGCTGCGCTCTCAACGCTGCCGCCGCCTCGGGATTTTCGCCCGGCGAGGCATCGACCCGGTCAAACACGTCAAAGGCTTCCCCCGGCGCGATCACGCCCCGGGAAAGATAGATGTATTCTTCATGGCTTGTATCGGACGCGGTCAGGGCGGCGCCAGCCGATGCGCCGCCGATCAGAAGGCAGGCGAGCCCGGCCAGCATCCATCCCCGCGACATGGTTTGAACAGCGCGGTGCAGGATCAGCCGGGCCGTGCGCAGACTTTGAATGTCACGCAGGGCCTTCGCCTCGGCCGGATCGAGATGGCGAACCAGGGCTTTCACATCGATGTCGTAGGCTTGGACCAGCCGTTCGAACACATCGTCAGAGGGATAGGATTTCCCGGCCTCAAGCTTGGACAGGTAGGATTGCTCGATCCCGGCCCGGGCCGCCGCCTCCGGCTGGGTCCAGTGGCGGGCCTCACGGGCCTGTCTGAGATAGTCGCCGAACTTCATCATGTCTCTTGTGTCCACGTCTTCACGCTGCTCCGGGCAGCGCCAACACACGCAGTCTTGGAAAGTCGGCTCGGGAATGACAGGTGAATATTGCGGAATATGCCAGAAATATCACCGCGCTCCAGCTGCCGAGACAAGAATGGCGGCACAGGCCCCCGTCATTTCCGCTCACCGCTTGCTTTCTGCTACACTCCCGCGTTTATCAGTTGGCGACAAATGAGGGGATAGACATGAAATACCTGATTACCGGTTCCTGCCTGTTCATGGCCGGCCTGCTGGCCGCCTGCCAGCCTGCCCAACCCGGCACCGAGACCGAAACCGCCGAGGCGCCAGCTGCGGCGGCCGAAACCGTCGCCCGCCATGACGCGGCCACCTTCCACCAGACCACCAGTTTCTCGCTCGCCTCCTCGGCGGGCTTCGCCTGGTCGGCGGACGACAGCCGCATCCTGATCTCCTCGGACGAGACCGGGGTGTTCAATGCCTATGCCGTTGATCCCGACACCGGCGAGCGCGAGGCGCTGACCGAGTCAGACACCAATGCCACCTACGCCCTGTCCTGGTTCCCGACCGACGACCGCGCCGTCGTCACGGCGGACACCGGCGGCAATGAGATCTCCCACATCTTTGTGCGTGAGCTGGACGGGCGCCTGAACGACATCACGCCCGGTGAGGAGGTTCGCGCGCAATTCCTCGGCTGGTCGCCGGACGGCAATGACATGTGGCTGATGACCAATGAGCGCGACCAGAGCGCCATGGACATCTATGCCTATGACACGCTGAGCTATGAGAGCGGCTTTGTGTTCCAGAATGACGACGCGCTGGAGATCGGCGATGTCAGCCCGGACGGGCGCTGGTTGGCCCTGGTGCGCAACCGGACCTCGGCCGACAGCGATATCCTGCTGCTCGACCTGGCGTCCGGCGAGACCGAGCCCAGCGTGATCACGGCCCATGAGGGCAATATCGCGCACGGCGTCTACACCTTCACACCGGACAGCACGCAACTGGTCTATGCCACGGACGAGCATGGCGAGTTCAACCAGGCCTGGACCTATGATCTCGCGACAGGCGAAACCGCGCCGCTGATCGAGGCGGAGTGGGACGTCCAGTTCGTGATCTATTCCGACAGTGGCCAGTATCGCGTCTCCGGCATCAATGCCGATGCCCGCACCGAGGTCTCCATTCTCGACACCACGACCGGCATGAGCCTGACCCTGCCTGACCTGCCGGCCGGTGATATCGGCTCGGTCCGTTTTTCACGCGACGAAAGCCGCATCGCCTTCCTGATCAACTCCGCAACCTCGCCGTCCAACCTGCATGTCGTGGATCTGGCCAGCCAGGCCCATGCCCAGCTGACCAATGCGCTCAACCCGGCAATCTCGGAAGACGAGATGGTCGATGCGCAAGTCGTGCGTTTCGAAAGCTTCGACGGTCTGGAAATCCCGGGCATTCTCTACCGCCCGCACGAGGCCAGCGCCGACAATCCGGTGCCGGCCCTGGTCTGGGTCCATGGTGGTCCGGGCGGGCAGAGCCGGATCGGCTACTCCGCCACCATCCAGCACCTGGTCAATCACGGCTATGCCGTCTACGCCGCCAATAATCGCGGCTCGTCAGGCTACGGCAAAACCTTCTTCCACATGGATGATCGCCGTCATGGCGAGGAAGACCTGCGCGACATTGTCGCCGCCGGTGACTGGCTGCGGGAGCAGGACTGGGTCTCGGCCGACGAGGTCGGGGTGATCGGCGGCTCCTATGGCGGCTACATGACGGCCGCCGCCCTCACCTTCCATCCGGAAGCCTTTGATGTCGGGATCAATATTTTCGGCGTCACCAATTGGGAACGCACCCTGGCCTCGATCCCGCCCTGGTGGGAGAGCTTCCGCGAAGCCCTCTATGATGAAATGGGCGACCCGGCGACCGATGCCGAACGTCATCACGCCATCTCGCCGCTCTTCCACGCCGAGAATGTTGTCCGCCCGATGCTGGTCGTCCAGGGCGCCAATGATCCGCGCGTGCTGCAGGTGGAGAGTGATGAACTGGTCGAGGCCGTGCGCGCCAATGGCGTTCATGTTGAATACGTTCTCTTCCCGGACGAGGGTCATGGCTTCCGCCGCCGCGACAATCGCATTGCGGCCTCGGAGGCATATGTAAACTTCCTGGACAGCTATCTGCGCGAGAACGGGACGCCGCAAGACTAGCCCGGCGAGACCCGCTGCTTCAGCACGGCCAGTCGGGCAACCGACTGGTTGATGCGCGCCTCGGTCAGGCGGCCATCCGCGATGGCCGCCTCGACCCAGCCGACGATGCGCTGCGGCAGTTCGGCGTCGGGGGCGGCGGAGTTGGACAGCATGATCATGTCATTGCCGGCCTCGATGGCGCGCAGCACGGCTTCGCGCTGATCGTAATTGTCGCGGATGGCGCCCATGTCGAGATCATCGGTCATCACCACCCCGTCAAAGCCGAGCTGACCGCGCAGAAGGTCCTCGAGCACCGGCGCCGAGAAGGTCACCGGCTCGCCGCTGGGATCGAGCTGACGATTGGTCAGGTGGCCGCCCATCATGAGATGCGCCTTGCCGTCATGGATCAGCTCGCGGAAAGGCGCCAGCTCGGCCTCGCTCCAGCTCTCGGAAATGTCGACGAAGCCGTCATGACTGTCTCCGCGTGAACGGCCATGGCCGGGGAAATGCTTGATCGCACAGGCCACGCCGGAGGCCTCGAACGCATCAATGAAGGCCCCGGCATAGGCGGCAATGGTCTCGCCATCGGTGCCATAGGCGCGGCCATGACGACCGATCACCGCATTCTCGGGATCGTGCAGGTCGGCGACCGGCGCGAGATTCATGTTGAAACCGGCCGTCTTGAGCTCGCGCCCCCCGATCGCATAGAGCTCGCGGGCACCGCTGAGGCCGCGCTCCTCGACGACCTGCATGGCACG
This sequence comes from Maricaulis sp., assembly GCF_015665295.1. Classification (GTDB taxonomy): domain Bacteria; phylum Pseudomonadota; class Alphaproteobacteria; order Caulobacterales; family Maricaulaceae; genus Maricaulis. The sequence continues at coordinate 9,526 of NZ_JADFAJ010000012.1, read as the reverse complement.
CGGGATCCACGTATAGCCCATATCGCGCGACAGGCGCTGGACGAGGCCGCCCTCCTGGTCGATCGCCATCCAGGCATCCGGTCTGGTCGCGCGGAAGCGGGCGGCAGAGCCCTCCGCCCCCTCGCGGGTCCGGGCATTGTGGCGCAGGAAGAGAACGCCGCCGATCCGCTTGTCGGCCAGATGGGCGTCGATGATGTCCGCGCCTTCGGTCTCGGCCGTCGAGCCGATGAAACCCACGAGCAGCATCTCGCCAACCCGTTCGGCGAGCGACCGCTCGGCAATCGTTTCGGGAAGGCTGGCACGGGCCGCGGGCCCTGCCGCCGCCATCAATGTGGCCGCGAGACCCGATTGCAGAACGTGTCGTCGATCCATGTCTTTGTCCGTCACAAGCTTGCCTGTCGACGACCATGCTGACCGGTCCGCTCGCTGGCAAGTCCACTCGCCCCTCAGGCGCAGTGAGCCCGTCTCCCGGCATTTCCTTGCGCAGGCGTTTGCACCTGCCGGCTTGGCCGCAAGCTGTCACCGGCCCGGGCAGCCATCGTGACAAATATTTTAGCAGCGCACAGGGGCGCTGTAAGGCTTGGCGGTGCAGTCTGGCGACAGATTGAAGAGGGACACATGCGATGAAACGATTCCTGCTGGCGGGCGCTGCCCTTGCCGTAACCGGGGCTGCCGCCTTTGCCTTGGACGATGACGACGCCCGACAGATGCGCGTCCATGTCACGACCGACCACCACGCCACATTTGTTGGCGATGACGGCCAGGTTGTCGAAATCCGGGGCGCCAATGGCGACCGGACCATCCATATCGACCGCGATGGCGAGCGGTCCGTCATCCGTATCGACGGCCAGGAGATCGAGATCGAAGAAAATCTCGTTCGCGTCGACGGTGAGCGCATCGAAACCGGCCCGCGCAGCGTGGTCGTCATCGAGGGCGACAATGTCCGCGTGATCGAGGGCGAACACGTCCGGATGGGTCGCGAGTTCGAAGTCCACATGGCCGAGCGTGCCGAACACCTCGCCGACATGGAAAACCACCTCGCGCGCATGGTCATTGACCTCGACGGCGTTCACGGGGAAGCCCTGGAAGCCACGGTGATGCAGTCGCTCGAGGCGGCGCTCGCCGGGCTCGACGAGGACCGCATCACCAATTCGCGGGACTGGAATGATCTCAGCGAGGCGGAACAGGCCGAGGTACGCGCCGAGCTGCGCGAAGCCCGCGAGGAAATGCGGGAAGCGATGGAAGAGGCTCGCCGCGAGCTGCGCGAGGCTGGCAGGCAGATTGAAGTCGACCAGCGCCAGATCCGCGTCGAGATCGAGCGCGCTGCCCGCGACATGGCCCGGGCCGAACGCGATATGGCCCGCGCCCGCGTCGAAATCCTGCGCGGCGATGAAGAGCGGCGTCACGCCCGCATTGAAGTCCTGCGGGCCGGTGAAGCCGCCCGGATGGCCGATGTTTCGCGGCTGCGCGAGGTCATGGGCAGCGATGACGTCAACGATATTCGCGTCGAACAGACCGATGACGGCCGGCGCGTGTGGATCGATGGCGAGGAACAGACCGGCGACGATCTGGTCGACTGGCTCAACCGCCTGGAGGTCGACCGCCTTTCGGGCGCCGCCCACGGAGATCGCCATGAAGGGCGCGACATGCGGCGGACCATGCGCATCGAGCGCGTGCAACGTGCCGACAATCGTCGCGTGATCGAGCTGGATGGCGGCGACCGTGTGGTCATCATGGAGATCGAGACAGACGGGGACGGGGACCGGGACCGGGACGAGTAGCCGGCAATCCTTTCCAGCCAGGCAAGGGGCGGACCGGCGCAGGCAGGTCCGCCCTTTTCATGTCCGGAACCGGATAAAAAGCCGGTGGCCCCGAGCCAGAAACAACTCAAAAAAAGGGGCTGGCAAAGGCCAGCCCCGAGATAACGGTTGGTCGATAAAGGGCGTCTCCTCCCCGAAACGCCAAAAGACAGAGCGGTCAGGCCCAGTCCGATTACGACGTTGACGTGAGCACCCGGTTACGTCAACCCCCCAAATCTTGACGCTTGGGGATAAGCGACCTTACACGCTCGACTTTTTGCCACTACTTGTTGCGTTGGGAGACTGCGGACACCGCCGCAATCCAGCCCTCGCGGGACACGGTTTCCTGCGCCGGCTGCTCTTCGCGCCATTGCTTGTTATCGCTGATATCCGCAGCCAGGCGCGCGCCCAGCTTGAGATCCTTGATCGTGACCAGGCCCTGTTCGCGCTCATCCGATCCGACGATGACAGCCGCCACCGCGCCGCGCCGATCGGCGTATTTCATCTGCTTGCCCATATTGCCTGAGCCGACAAAGGCTTCGGCGCGGAACCCGGCGGCGCGCAGCTCGCGTGCCATGGCCAGATAGGCAGCGGACTGGTCCTTCTCGCTGGCCACGACCAGCACCAGCGGCTTCTCCTCGACCGAACCGGTCAGGCCCAGGGCCGACAGGGCGGCGGCGAAGCGGCTGACCCCGAAGGAAAAGCCGGTGGCGGGCACAGCCTGCCCGGTGAAGCGCGAGACCAGATCGTCATAGCGACCGCCACCGCCAACCGAGCCGAACTGGATCGGCGAACCGTCCTCATATTGGGCCTGCGCCAGCAGCTCGGCCTCGAAGACCGGTCCGGTGTAATAGCCAAGACCGCGGACGACGGACGGGTCGAACAGGGCCCGGTCGACACCCACGCCGATGGCGCTGAGCACCGCATCGATCTCGGCAAGCGCTGCGAGGCCCGCCTTGCCTGTCTCGGAGGTCCCGATCAGCGGCTCCAGGCGGGCGATCACATCGCTGCGGCTGCCACCGCCGGCATCGAGAAAGCCGAGCACCGTGTCGATGCCGGCCGCGTCGAGCCTGGCGCCTTCGGTATAGTCGCCGGACTCGTCCTTGCGGCCTTCGCCGAGCAGGAGCGCGACACCGTCGCGGCCGAGCCGGTCGAGCTTGTCGGCGGCCCGAAGCACGCGCATGCGGCGCTCCGGATCGGCGGCGCCGATGGATTCCAGCACGCCGTCGAGGATGCGGCGGTCATTGACCCGCACCACATAATCGCCATCGGCCAGGCCAACCGCGCGCATGACATCGGCGGCCAGCGCGATCATCTCGGCATCGGCAGACGGGCTGCCGGCGCCGACGGTGTCGGCATCGCATTGCACGAACTGGCGGAAACGGCCTGGTCCCGGCTTCTCATTGCGCCACACATCGCCCGCCTGATAGCGGCGATAGGGCTTGTTTAGATCCTGGAAATTCTCGGCCACGAAACGGGCCAGGGGCGCCGTGTGATCGTAGCGCAGCGACAGCCATTGCCCGTCATCATCCTCGAGCGCGAACACGCCCTCATTGGGCCGTTCCTCGTCAGGCAGGAATTTGCCGAGCGCGTCGGCATATTCGAAAGCGGAGGTCTGCAGCGGCTCGAACCCCCAGTCGTCATAGATCCGGCTGGCGGTCTCGACCAGATGGCGCTCGACCCGGAGGACAGACCCGCTGCGGTCTTCAAAGCCGCGCGGACGGCGGGCCTTGGGTCGGAAGGGTTTCTTGGCGCTCATCTCGATCTCCGGTTTGCCGGATCGCCTGCCCGCGCATGACGACCCTGTTCAGGCGGTGTTTTCCACGAGCCGGCGCGCTGTGTGAACCCGCGTGCGCAGACTGAAAGGGGAGATGCCGGTCGATTCACCGGAAATCAAGGCGTTACTGCTAAGACAGGCCAAGACCGTACGGGAGAGTCCGATGAAATCCGCCCTGATTGCCGCCTTCGCCGCGAGCCTGCTGACCAGCTCTGCCGCTTTCGCGGGACCGGGCGGCGCGTTCGCGGCCTTCGCCGACGCTATCGGCGCCACCGCCCGCGAACGCGCCCGGCAGGCCGCCCTGCGCCCCGCCGCGCCGGCCAGCCCGCTTGATATCGAGGACCCGCTTTCTTTCGAGCTGGAACAGTTTTCCGTCGAGGCGCTGTTGATGAGCCGGCGGATCGATGAGGCCGGCGGCCCGATCGACCTGCGCTGCATCTTCCGCGGCATGTCGGCTGATGCAGCCTCGCGCCTTGAAGCCCTCAACGCCGCAGAGACCGCCGCCGAGCAGGCCCATATCTATACCGATCTGGCCGCACTGATGTCGGATGCGAGCGAGATCGCACCCGCCGTTGACAGCGATACCGACCTTGCGAACGTCGAACTGCCCGCCAGTTGCCCGGCCCTCTCGGGCGGGTAAGTCCGGTGGCTAGTTGCTCGCCGCCCACTCCAGCTGATCGACAAACCCGCCGGTGGTCAGCACGGTGGGCAACACACGCGGCGATCCGCCGGACGCCGGATACATCAGATAAAGCGGAACGCCCGCCTGGCCATGCTCGCTGATCAGCGCGCCGATGGTCTCATTGCGATTGGTCCAGTCGGCCCGCATGCTGACGACGCCAAACGTCTCGAAGGCATCCTTGACGGTGTCGGAATTGAGCACGGTCAGCTTGTTGATCTGGCAGGTCACGCACCAGGCCGCCGTCACATCGACAAAGACCGGCTGCCCCATGACCTGCAGCTCGGCGACCCGCTCGCGTGACCAGATCTCCTCCTCGCCGGCCATGGCGGTCGAATTGGTCGCCGCCGGCAGGCGCGCGATGGCAACCAGGCTGACCACGCCCAGCGCCAGGGCGATGATGGCGATGACCGACCAGACCCGGTGGCCCTGACCGTGGGCCCAGACGGCGAAGGAAAGCGCCAGCATGGCGCTGCCGAGAAAGATCAGGCCAGTAGGACCGGACTGGATCGCCAGCACCCAGCTCAACCACACCACCGAGGCAAACATCGGGAAGGCCAGGAATTGCTTGAAGGTGACCATCCAGCCGCCCGGCCTGGGCAGGAAGCGCAACAGGGTCGGGAAGAGCGCGAACATCACGAAGGGCGCCGCCAGTCCCAGGCCCATGGCCGCGGCGACCAGCAGGACGACGATTGCCGGCTGGGTCAGCGCCAGTCCGAGGGCGCCGGCAGCCAGAGGCCCGACACAGGGGGCCGCGACCACAACGGCAAGCACGCCGGTGAAGAAAGCGCCCTTCCAGCCGGGCTTGTCGGCGAGTCCGGAACCAAGCCCCATCAGGCGGGTTCCCACCTCGAAGGCACCGAGCAGGTTGAGGCCAATTGCAAAAAGCAGCAGCGCCAGGCCGGCGACGACGATGGGAACCTGCAGCTGGAAGCCCCAGCCGACCGGCAGCCCGATTTCGCGCAGGATGACAAGGGCGCCGGCGAGACCGACAAAGCTGACCAGTACACCGACCAGGAAGAACACGCCCTGGGCCCGCACGGCGCCGGCATCGGCGTGGGCCACCTGCACGAATTTCAGAACCTTGATCGACAAGACCGGGAAGACGCACGGCATCAGGTTGAGGATGAGACCACCGCCAAAGGCCAGCAATAACAGTCCGATCACGCCGACCGGCGCGGCGTTCTGCGTCACCGCGCCACTGCGCGGCGGCAGGCCGTATCCGCCTGGACCGGGATCGGCAGAGATCGCGATCGCATGGTCGCCGCGTGCATCGGTCCAGGTCACGACACCGCCTTGCGCGCTGAGCGCTGCGGACTGAACCGCATAGCCCGGCTCCATTACCACCAGCGTGGTGCCCTCACCGGCTGACAGGGCCTGGAGACCGGCATTGCGGACGACGCCGGTTTCATAGGGGAAAAAGCGCAGCGCCGTGATCATGGCCGGATCGCCGAAAGCGGGACCTTCCAGCTCGAGGATGACATGGCCACCTTCCACGGACAGGCGGGCGGCAACTTCCGGGTCGGCCCGGGGCTCGCTATCGAGTGCGGCACGGATATACCAATAGCCCGCCTCGTCCTGGACGCTGGTCTCCGCGACCGGCAGCGTCAGCGAGAGCATCCGCTCTTCCGGGACACAGATATCGTCACAGACCAGCCAGGTTGCATCGGCCTGCAGCTCGATCATGGTGCCGGCAAAGTCTGCAGCGACCGTAACCGGCATGGGCAGGACGAGTTCGTCCTTGTAGCCATAATCCATGATCATGTCGGTAAGCGGCAGCTCGATCGGCGTCGGCCAGACCACGTCACCGATCTCGACCCCCGCCGGCAGCGTCCAGTCGATCTCGACCGGCAGGCCGTTATCGCCGGGATTGCGCCAATAGGTATGCCAGCCTTCGGGCATGATCTGGTGCAGCCCGATATGGAAGGCATCGCCCGGGGCCACGACAGCGCGGTCCGAGACCAGTTCGGCCTCGATGATTTCCTGCCCGCTCGACCAGCCGGACTGGGCCGGGGCGGGAGCGGTGGCAAAACCCGTCGCAACCGCGATCAATATCAGGGAAAACAGCCCGTTCAGGACACGCATTCAACTACCTCTTGGAACCGCGACGATCAGCGTATGTGCGGAGGATATAGTCGCTTTTTCGTCCACGTCGAACCGGCTTCGCGCAACCGTGATCACAAATGCAAACGGCCGCACCCGGGGGCACGGCCGTTCATGGATCAGATCAGTCAGACGATCAGGCCTGGACCGGTGCCTGAGCCGCTGCAAGGTTCGACGTACGGCGCAGGATACGGTCCCAACGCTGCAGCGAGATCATGTGCGAAATGATGTGCGCAAGATCGCCATTGCTCTGCAATTCCTTGAGCTTGGCAGCCGGCAGGGCGTCAAACTTTTCAGAAGAGACACCGAAATACTCGGCGACGGTGACCGGGTTTTCCGGATCATCCGGATTGGACACCTTGACGTCTTTCTTCTCGAGCAGGTCGAGGGCGACCAGACGCTCGACAAAGGCTTCCGTGGCGCGCGCATCATTCTCGAAAGCGGACACGAAATCGATGGCCTGGCGCGTATACTCGGTCGGCTCGCCATTGGCGTCGAAGAAGGGACGCTCCGAATTCTCGGTGACGACAAACTCGGCATCCAGATCGACGCACACCGTGGACGGCTGGTCGTTCGGATTGGCGGCGCTCACGAAGGGATAGCGACGGACATAGGCCGGCATGTAGTGTTCGGAGTCGAACTGGCCGTCGGCGGACACGAAGACGTTGGAACCCTGACGCAGGCCCATGACCAGGATCGGCATCTTCTTCTCGCCGAGGAAGATGATCGGATAGCTGCCGCAAGCCAGCGGGAATTCCGCGCTGATGGCTGGCACGAAATGCCAGTCCTTGAGGAAGTTGAACGGCTGAGTAACCGTGTTCACACCGTATTTGGCGTGTTTTTGGCGATTGAGCGGCTCCACATTCTTGTAGAGCGGAACAGTCCCGGTAAGGCGCGGCTCGTTGGCGGCAGCGTCGACCATGATAGAAACCCCTTGTAAGTTCTTTGCGCACTGGATAGCGGATATGACCTGCCCCGGCAACGGAGCGGCGCAGGCCTGTGCGAGCATGCTGTAGCAAGAAAAATGCCGGACGGATGACCCGCCCGGCATTTGACTTGACCGGCAACTGCAAAAATCAGAAGCGGCGGCCGAAACCCAGTCCGAAAACCACCGGATCGATCTGAACATCGGCAGCGATTGCGCCATTGATGGTCACGTCCGTATCGATATCGATGTATTTGACATCGACATTGAAGACCCAGTCTTCGTCGAGGGCAAAATCAACCCCGGCCTGGGCGGCGAGACCAAAGCTGGCATCATAATCGATCGCGGTCAGGGTCGAGCCTGCGGGCAGGTCGGCATCAAAGAAATGGGTGTAATTGACCCCGGCACCGAGATAGGGCCGGACCTGTCCGTCAGGATTCAAGTGATATTGCAGCGTCAGCGTCGGCGGCAGCAGGGTCACGTCACCGAGATCGACGTCGCCGAGGCTGGTGCCAACGGCCATCACATCATGCGGTGTGACCCCGAGAATGAGTTCAAGCGCCCACTGGTCCCGCACGAAATAGGTGATGTCCAGTTCCGGCACGATCGAGGTGTCGATATCGACATCGCCGCCAATCGTGGCGATGTCCGCAGATTCATTGGGGGCCACGTTTATGCCGCGCAGGCGAACCAGCCAGTCACCGCTCTCGGCCGAGGCGGGCGCGGCCGCGACCAGCGCGACAAGGGCAGCGGTGAGATACAGGCGTTTCATGGGATTGATCCTTTCGTCCCTAAAAAGTGTAGGGACTTTCTGGACCCAGCCGCCTGCACAGGGCAGTGCGCGTTTCGCCGCGCGACAGCCTGCCGCGCGGCAGGCTGTCGCGGACGGCTTGCTAGAAGTCGAGAACCAGCGCTGCGCGGAAATTGCGCCCCGGCAGCGGCACCTGGTCTTTCAGGACAGATGTGTGCAGACGCGCTTCCTGGTCGGTGAGATTGCGGCCTTCCAGGATCACCCGAAGATCACGCGCCTCGAAGGGCTCGAAGGTCCAGCGCGCATTGACCAGCACATAGGACTGCGTCTTGAACTCGAAGGCCGCCGTGTCGTTCTGGACGTCCGCCCATTCGACTTCGACATGCAGGTCGTGACCGCCACGGGAGGCCGTCACGCCGCCCGTCAGTGACAGCGGCGGCAGGCGCGGCAGGTCCCCGCCGCTGTCCAGGCTGGCCTGGACATATTCACCGGTCAGCTCACCGTCGATATCCCATCCGCCCAGCGAACCGAGCGGGCCTTCCAGGCGCCCCTCAAAGCCGGACAGGACCACATCGTCCTGGCTGTAGGCAAAGGTCGGCAGGCCATCTTCCTCGGTGCCCGTCGCATAGGCGGCGATAAAGCCGTCATAGTCGGCCCGGAAGATCGAGGCTTCCAGCGACCAGTCCGCGATCAGCGTCCGCGCCGTCAGCTCTGCCGAAAGGGCGCGCTCGACCGCCAGGTTCGCATCGCCTTGCTCATAGGAGCGCGTGGCGACATGCGGACCGTCGGCGAAGAGTTCGACATCGGTCGGTGCCCGCTCGGCCGACGACAGGGTGAAGGCAAGGAAGGTGTCGCGCGCCGGGCGCACGAAAACCGAGCCGGAAACGCTGAACGTATCGAAGCTGCGGCTGTCGGTCGGGGTGTCGAGATCGCGCTGCTCGACCCGCAGACCGCCTTCCAGACCCCAATCACCCGTATCCCAGCGCTCGACGAAGAAGAGTCCCCAGTCGGCGGTTTCAGACGGCGGAACGAAGGCTTCCTCGCCATCGGCGGCGAAGTCGCGATTGAAGGCCTGCAGACCGGCCGCGCCTTCCCAGGTCCCGCCCCACAGATTGATCGGGGTGTGGCGCGCCTCGATGCGGCCCTCCCATCCTTCATTGGTGAAACGGGTGCCGACTTCGTCGCCTTCCAGCTCGACATGCTCATAGCTGCCCGTGCCGAAAGAGAACCTCACGCGGTCGATATGCTCACCCAGATCGCGCCACTCGCCGCGCACGTCGAAGCGGGTCTGCTCGAGGTCAATGCGAACATCCTCATGACCGTGTTCGTCATGATCGTGATCCTCGTCAGCATGATCTTCGTCATGATCCTCGTCATGATCCTCGTCCTCGTGCTCGCCATGGGCATGGCCGCCCGGGATGCCGTAGAGCGCATTCGATTGTTTGACCGCGACGCCGAAGAAGCCGTTCTCGCCAACCCAGGAGACGCCCGC
>NZ_JADFAJ010000016.1 GCF_015665295.1 Maricaulis sp. | reverse complement strand
GAGGGCTGGCGCCGGGCGATGGACATCTCCGCCTTCTCCTTTGTCGACGCCGGCAAGCGCGCCTCCCACCTGATGCCCAATGGCGGCTCAATGGTGACGCTGACCTATCTCGGCTCCGAACGCGTCGTCCCGTCCTACAATGTGATGGGTGTCGCCAAGGCAGCCCTGGAAGCCTCGACCCGCTATATGGCTCGCGACCTGGGCCCCAGGGACATCCGCGTCAACGCGCTCTCGGCCGGCCCGATGCGCACCCTCGCCATGGCCGGCATTTCCGGCGGCAAGGCCCTGATGCGCACCGGCCGCGAATGGTCGATGATGAAGCAGGACACCAAGATGGAAGGCGTCGCCGGCGCCGCCCTCTACCTGCTCAGCGATCTCGGCTTCTCCTGCACGGGTGAAACGCTGCATGTGGATGCAGGCTTCCACGCGGTGGCGGTGCCGAGCATGGATGATGACGACTGATAGACGCGACCGCGTCTAGACAAAAAAGGCCCCGCCGGAATGATCCGGCGGGGCCTTTTCGTTGGGCGAGCGTGCCGCTCGAGAGGTCTACTCCGCTTCTGCGCCTGCCTCACCCCCACCCATCGGATCCTCCACCGGCATCACCCAGCGATCCAGCCAGTCGATGCTCTCGGCCAGCACATGCAGGATGCTTTCGCGGCCGCGATAGCCGTGGCTTTCATAGGGGAGCATGACCAGGCGGGCGGTGCCGGCATTGCCCTTGACGGCCGCGAACATGCGTTCGGACTGCATCGGATAGGTGCCGGAATTATTGTCCATCTGGCCGTGGATCAGGAGCATGGGCTCGTTGATCTGGTCGGCATGCATGAAGGGCGAGAGCTCGAAATAGGTCTCCGGTGCGGCCCAGAAGGTGCGGCGCTCGGACTGGAAGCCGAAGGGCGTCAGGGTTCGGTTATAGGCGCCCGAGCGCGCGATCCCGGCCCGGAAGACGTCGGACGCGGCGAGAAGGTGGGCCGTCATGAAAGCGCCATAGGAGTGGCCGGCAATCGCCAGACGCTCGCCATCACCAAAGCCCATCTCCACCGTCACGTCGCGGGCCGCTTCGGCCGACAGGACAAGCTGCTCGATGAAGCTGTCATTCACCGTCTCGGGATCATCGCCGACGATCGGCATGGTCGCGTTTTCCAGCAGGGCATAGCCCTGGGTGACCAGGAAGCGCGGGCTGGTGCCGGCAACGCGGGTGAACTCATAGGGCGAGCCCGAAACCTGACCGGCCGTCGAGGTGTCGTTGTATTCCAGCGGATAGCCCCAGACGAGGACGGGCAATGTGTCACCTTCCTCGTAGCCGGCCGGCAGGTAGAGCGTCGCCGAGAGCGGCACGCCATCCGCGCGTTCATAGGTGATCAGCTCGCGGCTGATCTCGTTGAGCTGCGGATGCGGGTTCTCGAACTGCGTGATCTGGACCGTGTCCTCACCGTCCCGGTGCCAACGCACATTTGGCGGCGTGACCGGGTCTTCCCAGCTGGTCAGGAAGGCCGAGCCGTCCGGCGCGGTGAGACCGATGATCTCCTCGTAATTCTCGCCGCTATTGCGCCAGATCTCGGTGGTCTCGAACGTGTCGAGGCTGACCCGGTTGAGGAAGGGACGGTCACCCTCGGGGGTGGCCCCGTCACCGGCCATATACATATAGCCGTCATGGACGCCGACGACGCTGCGGCCGAATTCATTGCGCACGCTCAGGGCGCTGCCCGGATTGGCGTACCTGTCCTGGTAACTGCGTTCCTCGGCGAGGCGCGGCTCCGCGGTCGGGTCGGCGAAATCAACCAGCCAGCGGCGAATGATGCGGGTATCGCGATCATATTCCATGGCGAAGCCGAGCTGGCCTTCCGTGGTGAACTCGGTGCCGTAATAGCGGTCCTCGGTGCGCAGGATCTCCACCGGCTCGCCGTCAAACGGTGCCTCGAGGGCCCAGACACTGTCGCGCTGGTCAGTCTCGACCCGCGGATCGCCGCCATCAAGCGCTTCGGCCCAGGTCAGGCGGGCCGCATGGCTGGCCTGCCAGTTGACCGAACGGCGACCGGTGACCACACCACCGATCGGCACATTGTCGGCCAGCGGCTGGCGGGCAATCGTCGCCACCTCATCCCCGTCCATATCGACGACGAAAACGCGGTCCGGGAAGCTCGACCAGGGCACCTGGTAGGAGAAGGGCTCTTCCATCTCGCCGATCAGGACATAGTTCCCGCCCGGAGCCGGTTCGGCGGAGTAGTAGAGGCCCGGCTCGCCGATCTCGCGAACGCGCGTGCGACCGGTCGTGTTGACGAGGGCGAGCTGGCTCGAGGCGAGCCAGGCAAACAGCGCGGCGTCATGATCATCGGTCAGCAGGTCCTGATAGGTCCGCACCGGCGCTTCATAGCCACTGGCCTCCTGGGTCACCGGTCCGACCGGCACGCGCGGACGCTCCGGCATGGCGCCGCGATCCGGATCCACCAGGCTGACCAGAATGTGTTCGCCGTCCGGCATCCATTCAAGCGGCGAGAAAACCGCGTTGATCCCGCTGCGCACCAGCTGGCGGGCACGCGCGCTTTCGACATCGACGACCCACAGGCCGAGCTGGTCATTGCGGGTCATGACAAAGGCGATCTGCGACCCGTCCGGCGACCAGCTGGTGCTGGAAAGGCCCGCATCGGCGGGCAGATCGACCCGGCGTTCCTCACCGCTGTCCAGGTCCATCAGCGAGAAGCCGACCACCGAACGCGGGCCGTGGCGGCCGTTCAGACTTGCATCAAGCCGCAGACCCGCGAGCCGCTCCATCGGCCGGGCCAGCTCAGCGACCGGCGGCAAGGCCTCGCGATGCATCAACAGGAGCGTGTCACGCGCCGGTGAAAGCGAGGTCCAGGGCGAAGGTGCTGCATCAACGATGTCGATGATTTCCTGCGGCGGCAGGCGGTAGGGTTCCTGGGCCTCGATCGGCGCCGCCCACAGGGCTGAGCCAGCAACCAGCCCCAATCCGCATTTCATCATTGATTTCAGCATGCCCGGCTCCCCGCATTGAATGGTTGCCGGGAAAGATAGGCGGCTTGCCCCCGGTTTCGCCTAAAGTTTCTGTAATGTTGGTTCGCTCCGCCTGGCCGGGGCCACCGCCGGCGCCAGGGCCTTCATGCCCATGACCAGACGCACGACCGGGACATGGCGGAGAATTTCGAAGCCGATGATGCAGCCGCCAAAGGTCGACACGGTCACAATCGCGAATTCTGTCCATACCCCGAAGCCGGCATCGCGGATCGCAAAACCGACCATGACGATGATCGTCTGGTGCAGGATGTACCAAGGGAAGACCGCCGCCGTCAGATAGCGACGGACCGGACCGTCGCGGTCGAGCCAGCGGCGGGCCGCGCCGACCAGGGTGAGGATGATCGTCCACATGAAGACAATGCGGGCAATCCGGGCAATCCCGGCGACAACCGCGTTCGCGAACGATACCTCGAGATGGGTATAGGCCCAGAACAGGTAGGCCAGAAGCATGGCCGTGATCGCGCCGGCAACAGGCGAGGCCCGGTCGACCGCCCGCCAGACACCTTCATTCCTGGCCATGAAATAGCCGATCAGGACCATGGTCAGGGAATTGGCATGGTTGGCCCAGTCATTGATCAGATCATGTGTGGTCGGATATTGCTCGGCAAGCGCAAAGCGGACCAGCAGGAAGGGCAGGGGCGGCAGCACGATCAGGGCCGCCACGCCGTACCAGCTTCCCCCGGCGGCCTGCCCCGTCGACCGACACGCCCGACTGTCCGCAAGCCGCCGCAGCCATGGCAGGACCGGGGCCAGCAGCAGCGAATAGACAAGGAGATAAACGACATACCAGAGATGATTCCAGGTCGGCGTATGGATCGACCAGGGGCCGCCCCAATCGCCGGCATACTGCTGATAGAAGTCCCACCAGCCCGGCTCGATGACGCCGGCGATCCGCAGCTCGGAATAGGATTGCGGCGCGACGATCACATACATGCCGAACAGGATCACCGGGAAGAGTCGCCAGAACCGGTCCGCCGCAAACCGTAAGCTGCCGAGCCTGTCGGACAGGAAGCGGATCGCGATGCCGGATATCAGGAAGAGTAGCGGCAGGCGCCAGGGGCTGGACAGCCACATGAAGGGCTCCATCGCATCGTTGGCGTTAAGGCTCTTGGCGTGCCAGCCCTCCGTGTTGAAGAACATGCCCGTGTGATAGAAAATCAAAAGGATGAAGACACCGATGCGCAGCCAGTCGAGCCCGTATTGGCGACCGGGTCCGGGCGATGCGGCGGTTGGGGATTGTGCGGTCATGTTGGCGCTCCTTCTTGCCCACCGCCTTGCCTGAATGAAGCGGATCGCGCCATTTCCGCGGGGCCAGTGGCAAGTCGCCGGGACCAGCGGCTGCGGACCGGGGGCAAGCGGCGGCGAGCAGGGATGAGCGGCTGATCGGGTACTTGCCGACGGCGCGCGGCTGGGCGAGCATCGCGGCATGAGCGACACCCTGCCTTCCGATCACAGCCGCGCCCGCCAGGCCGAACGGCGCGCCTTGTGGCTGGCCTGCCAGTTTGCCTGGCTGAGCCTGATTGCCTTCTGGGTGATCGCCTCGATGTCGATCGACACGGAATTCGTCCGTGACGGGCGGACCGGACCGCCTTTCTTTGCCTGGGTGACGGAAGGGTCCAGCATCATCATGACGGCGATCATGGTGCCCGGCATCATGTGGCTGGGCCTGCGTGCGCCGCTGGAGCCGGGGCGCTGGCTGAATTCCCTGCCCTGGCACGCCGCCGGCTTCCTCGCCTATACGGGTCTGCACGTGCTGGGCATGGTGCTGATCCGGGAAGGTGTGTGGGCCTTTGGCTATGGCTGTGACTATGAATTCTTCCACGACGCGCCCTGGCGGGAGATTGTCTACGAAGCCCGCAAGGATATCGGCACCTATGCCGGCTATCAGATCATCATCGCGGTCTCTCTGGCGCTGCAGATGCGGCGGCTGGAAGTCGAGTTTGCCCGCGCCGAGGCACGGCGGTCACACCGGCTGACCCTGAAATGCGGCGGCCGCACCCTGCGCATCGCGGCAGACGAGTTCCGGGCCGCCCAGGCGGCCGGAAACTATGTCGAGATCCGGCTGGCCGGCGGTGAACACCTGGCCCGCTCAACGCTCACCGAGCTGCAAAAACAACTCGCCGAGGCCGGGATTGATGCGGTGCGGGTGCACCGCTCCTGGCTGGTCAATCGCGAGGCGATCCGCGAAATCATCCCCACCGGCGAGGGCGATGTCGCCATCACCCTGGACACCGGCTCGCAAATCCCCGGCAGCCGCCGTTATCGCGACAGGCTCGAAGCGGCCTGAGCCCGCGCGGCGAACCGGAACAGGGCCGCGGACGCTGCAAAGAGCGCCGCGAAGACCAGGGTCGCGGCGATGATGTCCATCGGCCAGGCTGGCCCGCTCGAGCCAAGGCCGGCTATCAAGGCAACAAGTCCGATCAGGACCTGTCCGACCGCAATGAGCGCAAAGGTAACGCCCAGGCCCGACGCACGGAGGCGCGTTGTCATGGCGCCGGCCAAGGCCAGGAACGGCAAGGCAAGATAGGCCAGATTGGCATCATCATCGGAGCCGCCAATGATGCCCACAGCTCCAACGCTCCAGACCAGCAGGAAGAACGTCACGAGCGCGAGCCCGCCGGCCAGGCGTGCGGCCCAGTGCCGCTGGGTTTTCAGAACCAGGACGCTGCCGAGCAGCAGGCAAGCCAGCATGCCGCCCGCGAAAACATAATCGAAAAGCGTCCAGTCCATGTCGTGCCTCCAGCGCCGGGCGATCGCCTTCGAGCCTAGCCGCTGCCGAAGGCGGCCGTACAGGCCGGCCAAAGAAAAACCCCGCCAGCTTGCGCCGGCGGGGTCTTCTGATCGTTTCGATGGATCGGAAGGCGCTTATTCAGCGTCTTCCTCTTCCTTCTTGATCTCTTCGCCGGTTTCCTGGTCGACGACTTTCATCGACAGGCGAACCTTGCCGCGGTCGTCGAAGCCGAGAAGTTTCACATAAACTTCCTGACCCTCAGACACCACGTCGTTCGGATGGTTCACGCGCTCAGCCTTGAGCTGGGACACGTGGACGAGACCGTCCTTGGGACCGAAGAAGTTCACGAAGGCACCAAAGTCCATGACCTTGACGACCTTGCCCTTGTAGACCTTGCCTTCTTCCGGCTCGGCCGTGAGGCCGTGGATCCAGTCGAGGGCAGCCTTGATCGAAGCGCCGTCCGAAGACGAGACCTTGATCACGCCGTCATCATTGACGTCGACCTTGGCACCGGTGGTTTCCACGATCTCGCGGATCACCTTGCCGCCCGAACCGATCACGTCGCGGATCTTGTCGGTCGGAATGGTGATGGTCTCGATGCGAGGTGCAAATTCACCCAGCTCGGTGCGGGCTTCGCCCAGCGCCTTGCCCATTTCTTCGAGGATATGCAGACGACCGCCATTGGCCTGGGCCAGGGCTGTCTTCATGATCTCCTCGTCGATGCCGGCGATCTTGATGTCCATCTGCAGCGAGGTGACACCCTCGGTGGTACCCGCCACCTTGAAGTCCATATCGCCGAGATGATCCTCGTCACCCAGGATGTCGGAGAGAACGGCAACGCCTTCCGGATCCTTGATCAGGCCCATGGCAATGCCGGAGACCGGACGGGTGATCGGCACGCCGGCGTCCATCATGGACAGCGAGGCACCGCAGACCGTGGCCATCGAGGACGAGCCGTTCGACTCGGTGATCTCGGAGACCAGGCGGATCGTGTAGGGGAAGTCTTCCTTGCTCGGAAGGACCGCTTTCACCGCACGCCAGGCCAGCTTGCCGTGGCCGATTTCCCGACGCCCCGGAGCAAGACGGAAAGACGTCTCACCGACCGAGTAGGGCGGGAAGTTGTAGTGCAGCATGAAGCGTTCTTTGTAGGTTCCCGTCAGGGCATCGATGAATTGCTCATCTTCGCCCGTACCCA
Organism: Maricaulis sp.; assembly: GCF_015665295.1. Lineage (GTDB taxonomy): Bacteria > Pseudomonadota > Alphaproteobacteria > Caulobacterales > Maricaulaceae > Maricaulis. The sequence continues at coordinate 232,753 of NZ_JADFAJ010000016.1, read as the reverse complement.
GGGTCGCAACGACCAGGGCCTGGGTTTCCCCACGCGTGAACAGCGCCGAACCATGTGTACGCGGCAGAATGCCGGCCTCGGACACGATCGGGCGAACCTGATCGAGCGCGCGGCCGTCAATGCGCTTGCCGGTCTTGATGATGCCACCGCGAACGATGGAGCTCTCGACCGCCTTCATGACATCCTTGAGCACCGTCATTTCGATGCCATCAGGATTGTCTTCGCTCTGCAGCAGGGCCGCGACAGCCTTGTCCTTCGCGACACCGACCGCCTTGTAGCGCTCGGTCTTGTCAACGATGGTGTAGGCTTGGGCGAGATCGTCCCCGATCAGCTCGCGAACCTTGGCTTCTTCGGCGGAATGATCTTCCGGCTCGTAGTCCCAAGGCTCCTTGGCCGCGCGTTCGGCCAGCTTGATGATCATGTCGATCACCGGCTGGAAAGCGGCATGACCGGCCATGACAGCGCCAAGCATGACGTCCTCGGAAAGCTCCTTGGCTTCCGATTCCACCATCATGACCGCGTCCTGCGTACCGGCGACGACGAGATCGAGCTCGCTGTCATCCATTTCGTCGCAAGGCGGGTTGATGATGTATTCGCCGTCCTTGTAACCGACGCGAGCCGCGCCGATCGGACCCATGAAGGGCAGACCGGACAGGACCAGAGCCGCAGAGGCACCGATCATGCCGACAATGTCGGGATCGTTTTCAAGGTCGTGCGACAGGACCGTGAGCATCACCTGGACTTCGTTCTTGAAGCCCTTGACGAACAGCGGACGGATCGGGCGGTCGATGAGGCGCGAGGTCAGCGTCTCCTTGTCCGTCGGACGGCCTTCACGCTTGAAGAAGCCGCCGGGGATCTTGCCCGCCGCGAAGTATTTTTCCTGGTAATTGACCGTCAGCGGGAAGAAATCGACTCCCGGCTTGGCCTGTTTGACGCCGACGGCAGTGGCGAGAACGGTGGTCTCGCCATAGGACACCATGACGGCGCCGTTGGCTTGGCGGGCGACCCGCCCGGTTTCGATGGTGAGTGGGCGACCCGCCCACTCAATCGTTTCTTTCTGGATATCGAACATATCGTCTTTCGTACGGATGGCGTCGCGGATCAGCGGCGCAGACCCAGTTTCTCGATCAAAGCCTGGTAACGGGCCACGTCCTTGTTCTTGACGTAGTCGAGAAGCCGGCGGCGCTGGGAGACCATCTTAAGAAGGCCGCGACGCGAGTGGTTGTCCTTCTTGTGGGTCTTGAAGTGCTCGGTAAGGTTGGCAATCCGGGTTGTCAGAATGGCCACTTGCACTTCCGGCGATCCCGTGTCGGCTTTGCCACGGGCATGTTCAGCGATCAGCGCGGATTTGCGCTCTTGCGTAATCGACATCGGGTTCTCCTAAACTCGTTATGTCGACCTCCTGATGTCAGGAGGTGAGGTTGAAAACACGCGATGGCTGGAACTTTCCCGCCCTCGCGTCTCCAAGCGCCACTGCCACGCCGTCGCAAAGGGCCAAAGCGGTAAAGGTGCAGTCCTTGCCCGCGATTTCGCGGGGTCGGCGCTGCGCCTTCAGCTCTTGCGCTTGACGCGGGAGCAGGACGATTGGACGTCCTAGCTTCAACTGGAAGGATTCCTCATCGGTAATGGCCAGTGCCGGGATGTCGTCCAGCGCGGTCTGAACCGGGAGCAGAGCTTCCGAAGCGGCGCCCTTATGGGCCATTTCTTCCAAAACGTCCAGCCTTGTGGATTCCGCTTCAGTGAATTGGCCAACCCGGTTCCGGCGCAAGGCGGCGACATGCCCTTCCGTGCCCAGGGCAAAGGCAATGTCGCGCGCCAGCGACCGGACGTAAGCGCCTTTGCCACAATGCATTTCCAGCACTGCCAAGTCACGGTCGGTACAGTCCAGAAGGCGGAGATCATCAATGCGAACGGTGCGCGCCTGAAGCTGTACATCTTCGCCGCTCCGGGCGAGATCATAGGCGCGCTCGCCATCGACCTTGATCGCCGAGTAGGCGGGCGGCACCTGCTGGATGTCGCCGATGAAGTCCGGCAGCACCGCTTCAATCGCCGCGCGGTCGGGACGGACATCGCTGGTGGCGACGATCTCGCCTTCACGATCGAGCGTATCGGTGCGCTCGCCCCATTTGATGGTGAAGCGATAGGTCTTCGAACCTTCAACAGCGAAGGGCACGGTCTTGGTCGCCTCGCCGAGCGCGATCGGCAGAATGCCGGTGGCGAGCGGGTCGAGCGTCCCGGCATGACCGGCCTTCTTTGCGTTGAAGAGGCGCCGGACCGCGGAAACAGCCTGGGTCGAGGAAATATCAAGCGGTTTGTCGAGGATCACCCAGCCGTGGATGTCCTCGCCCTTGCGGCGTCGCGCCATGTCAGTCTCCTTCTGGCGCCGGGGATCGGACCCGGATCGCGGGAGGGGCGGACCTAACGGATCGGGCGCCGCGAGGCAAGGGGCGACGGCTTGCTGCGCGCGCCGGAACACCATACTCCTCAGTCAATTCCCAGGGAGTTGCGTCATGATCCGGACCGTCTTTGCCAGCCTTGTCCTGCTTGGGCATGCCGCCAGCCTGACCCCGGCGCACGCGCAGCCCGGCGCGGCGGCACCCGGTTTGTTCACCCTCGAGGACCGTATCCGCGACTGGGTCGCGCCGCTGGTAGAAACCCGGGACTTCTCTGGCGTGATCATGCTCCGGTATGGCGATGCAGAACCGGTCGCCCTCACATTTGGTTATGCCGACTGGGTCAGTGGCGACCCGATGACAGCCCGGGCCCGTTTTCCTGCCGGTTCGATCAGCAAGGGCCTGACCGCCGCCATGGTCAGGCGGCTGATCGGGGAAGGTCGCATGGCGCCCGGTGACCCGATCAATCGCTACATCCCGGAGCTGACCGGCTATGACCAGGTCCGAATTGCCGACATTCTCGCCCACACGGCCGGCCTTCCGCGTGATATTGCCCCGGGCACCCTCGCCGATGATCGCAGCAACACGCTCGTCGCCTGGCTGGCGCGACAGCCCGCGCCGGGTCCCGGTCCGCATGCCTATGCCTATTCCAATCTCGGCTATGGCCTGCTCGCAGTCGCGGTGGAGCGGGCGGCAAATGCCCGGTTCGAGACCCTGATTGCCGCTGAATTCCTCGTCCCGCTCGACATGCAGGCAAGCCGGATTGTCCGCCTTGGAGCGCCCATGGGTGCCGCTGTCCCGCGAGGATTTGCAGCCGGGCCGCTGCCCCTCGACCTCCGCGCGCCGATGCCAGACAGCCCGGCACTCGGCGCCTCCGGCCTTGTGGCACCGGTCGGCGACCTGTTGCGGCTCGCCGATGCCGTCCGGACACGGCGAGTGGACCTGTTCGAGCCGGATGGTCGCATGGCAGGTGGCTGGCAGGTTGAGCAGCTTGCCGGCGAAACCATCTACACGGTCCAGGGGTCGGTGCCGGGCTATAGTGCCGGCATCTCGATCCTTCCCGGGCGCGACATCACGCTCGCCTACGGGACCAATATCGAGTCCTATTCGAATTGGGAGCTGCGCGATGTCTTGCATGCGCTCGCGCTCGGCCTGGCCCTTGAACCGGCCGCGACACGACCGGCAACCGACCGCCTGACCAGCGCCCATCTCGAGGCCGCAGGCGCCTATTCCGGAAGCCCCTACGGACCTGTCGTCATCGAGCAGACCGAGAGCGGGCTCGACCTGGTCCTGACCGAGCGTGACTGGCGCTTCTATCTGACTCCGACCGGACCCGACGCCCTCAATTGGCGCCTGTTCAATGCCGATTTCAGCTATGAGCGGGACGCCGCCGGCCGCGTGTCCGCGATCGCCGTCAACCAGCGCGGCCTGACCGGCCCGGCGACCGGTTGGCGTCTGGAGCGAGCGGACCTTCCGCCGCTACCGACACCGACCCCAGGAATGGACTTTGAAAACTAGTCGCCGACTTGCCGACGAATGAAGTCGACCTGCCGGGTATAAAAGTCGGACGGGCGGCCTGGCCAACGCCGCGGTGACGCCTCTGAGCTCGCATGGCGCATGGAATGCGTGACGCCGGCATACAGGTGCGTTTCGACCGGCAATCCCTCCGCCGCCAAGGCTTCGAAAATCTCGGTCGAACGATCCCATGGCTGCTCCTCATCCGCGTCGCCCATCAGCGAAAGGAAGGGAATGCGGGTCGCGCGCAGAACCGGCACGGGGTCGAAATCGAGAATACCCGCATACCAGGCGATCCATGCCGGTGACAGATCGGCCGTCCCGTATTCTCCAAGCAGGGAAGCCGCGAACCAGGGCTCATTCTCGACCGCGGACCGCGCGCGCTCGAACGCGCTGAAATCGCCCCCCGCGCGGATGCCAGAATTCCAGGTGTCGAGGATCGACGAGGCCCTGGACTGGACGTCCGCACCATAGCCGGCCTGCCGAAGAGATCGAACGCTGCCCCAATGCCCCTCTTCGCCCGGCGTTGTCGCCGGACCGGCAATCGAGATCACAAATGCGGTGTCTTCACGCAGGGCTGCGGCAACCGGCCCGATCCAGCCCCCCTGGCTATACCCGACAAAACCGATCTGGTCCGGCCTCAGTCCCGTTTCAAGCGCCAGCCGGTCGGCGACGGCGACGGCGTCACGGGCCAGATCGTCGAAATCAGCCTGCAGCCAGTCGCCTTCGGACTCCCCGACACCGCGCTTGTCATACATGGCGGAGGCAATGCCGGCTTCGGCGAACATTTGTGAGTGAAAACGGGTCGCGTCTCTCGGCTGGGCACCGGAACCGTGCACAAACACAACGCCGGCGATCGGCGCTTCATTGGTCGGCGAAATGATCGATACTCCGAGCGCTCCGGCGGGCCCTTCGACGATCAGACGGCTTTCTGCCTGCTCTGGCGCTGCCCCAAGATGCTCCAGCTCCAGCCGGGCTGGGCCCACGGGCCGGCTTTCGGTCCACTCACCGGTCAGGCGACCGCGCTCCGTGGAGACCAGCGTTAGCGTTTGCGGACCGGAGTCCGACGGAATCGTCACCGTGACCCCGTGCTCCGTGATGAGAACCTCGCTCGCCGGCCATCCGACAACGCCGAGATCCAGCAGATCGACCGACCCGGCCCACCCACTGCCCGCCTCGGACAGGGTTATTCTGATACGAGTGGTTTCCTGGCCGATACTCGCCGTACCGAGCCACTGACCTGCGGGCGGCTCTTGTTGACCTCGGGCAGGACAGGTCGCAACGAGGACCACGACCAGCAGGGCAAGCATGTTTCGGAACATCAGAACGAACTTTCACTCGGGCAGGCGACCTGCCGGCCGGCTGGCCAATGGACACGACTCCAACATGGCATGATCTCGCACCTGTCGCGAGGCTAGCTGTCGTCCCCGTCCTCGGCATCAAGATCCCGCTTTACCTGCGGCCGGTTCAGCAAGTCATCGACATGGCTGGCAGTATCGAAAGAGTTGTCCGGGTGAAAGTGAAGCTCCGGCGTGAACTTCATCTCGATCTCGCGACCGAGGCGCCCGCGCAGGAAACCGGCGCACCGGTTCAGGCCCGCGGCGAGCTTGGCCGAGTCGCCACGCCCAAGCGGTGCGACATAGACTTTCGCGACGCGCAGGTCCGGGCTGGGCCGGACCTCCGTCACGGAGATCAATTGCCCGTCCAGATCAGGATCGCGCAACTCTTCACGCGTGAGAATGGCCACGAGCGCATGGCGCACGAGCTCCCCGGCGCGCAATTGGCGCTGGCTTGGACCTTTCGGCGATTGGTTATTGCGGCGGGCCATGCGTGTCTCCATCCCGGCGGAAGCGAGGCGCGCGGGTTTACGCTCCTTGCCGGGCGGATGCAAGGGTCACCGCCGGCCCGCATTCGTCCCTCACCTTCCGCCGCTCGTCACATTGAACACGTCCGGACCTTTACCGGCCCGCTCCGGTCAGCGCTAGTCGCTGCAACGAACGCCGCCTGGCCGGCGCCAAACACAAGCAGAGTACCCACGTGATTATCAACCGACCTTCCTTTGCCTGCCTCCTCGCGGCCGGCCTGCTGTCTGTCGCACCTGCCGGCTGGAGCCAGCCGGCGGAATCCTCGCCGCGCAGCGTCGCCGAGGCCTGGCTCGAAGCCTATGCGAGCCAGGATTTCGAGCAGATGTCCGCGCTCATGTCCGAGGACACCGTCTTTGTTGACCCCACCTCCTTTGCGATCGACGCGGTGACGGACCGGATCGAGTGGCGCGGCCCCGAGGCCATCATCGCCGGGGTTTCTGCCTGGGGCATGGATCACGGCGTCTACACGATTGACCGGACCTATGAAGCGTCTGGCCAGGTCGTCTTCAGCGGCCATGTGGACGTGGTGTACGGCGAGGGCGATAGCGCGCAGACCTTCCGCTATCCGATCACGACAATCATCTCGGTCGTCGATAGTCAGGTCGCCGAACACCGCGACTACACCGATTTCAACGGCGCCTCGCGCGTGCCGACCCCACACTGAGAACCGGGCGGATAACCGCCCTTTGGAATGGTCTGCGCCGGGTGTGTGCCCCCGGCGCAGACCGGGCCGGCGCCCTTGGGAGTAACTGCCCGAGCCAAATCCCCGGGTCGCCGGCCTGACCCTTAAACCGTGATGAAGGACAACACGATGACACGTTTTCCTGCCCTCGCCGGTTTCACCGCCGTGCTGACGCTGATGGCGGCACCGGCGCTTCACGCGCAGGGCGACGCCAATGCCAGCGCCGAAACCATAGCCCTCACCTATATGAGCCACTATTCCGATGTCGACTGGGACGCGATGGAAGCCCTGCTCGCCGAGGACGTGGTCTTTCGCGACCCCACGGCAGAAAGCCCGGAGCTCGGTGCCGCAGGCATTGCCGGCAACGGGCGCGATGCCATGATGAGCCTTCTGCGCGCGTTCAGTGAGACCTATCACCCGATCGAACTCGGATTTGAATGGGATAAGGTGTTCACGTCGAACAGCCGGGTTGTCTTCGTCGGCCACGTCAATGCGCTCTACCCGGCGCAGGAGGAAGGCCAGGTCTTTCGCTGGCGTTCCGAGCAGGTGACCGTGATCACGGTCCGCGACGGGCTGGTTGTCGAGCATCAGGATTTCGCGAATTACGTCTCACCCGAACAAGGCCTCATCGACGTTCAGACGGGCCACTGACCGGACCACCGAGCGGGCGCAGACCGCGCCTCTGCGCGCCGCGATAGAGGACAAAAAAGGGCGGCCCCGGCGGGGCCGCCCTGTCTCGTTCCGGTTCAAGCCCGTGATCAGGCTTCCAGCTTGCGCGCCACTTCGATCACTTCGAAGCACTCGATCTGGTCGCCCTTCTGCAGGTCTTCATAACGTTCGAACGCCATGCCGCACTCGGTGCCCGACTTGACCTCGGGCACTTCATCCTTGAACCGCTTGAGCGTCTTGAGCTTGCCTTCGTGCAGGACCGTGTCGTCGCGCAGCAGGCGAACGCCGCAGCCGCGCTTGACAGTGCCTTCGGTAACCCGGCACCCGGCAACCTTGCCCGTCTTGGTGATGTTGAAGACTTCCAGGATCTCGGCGTAACCGATGAAGTTCTCGCGCTTCTCCGGCGCCAGCATGCCTTCCATCGTGTTCCGCACATCATCGATCACATCATAGATCACCGAATAATAGCGGATCTCGACATGTTCACGTTCGGCCAGCGCGCGCGCCTGCTTGTTGGCGCGAACGTTGAAGGCGAACACCGGTGCGCCGGAGGACTTGGCGAGCAGGACATCGCTTTCATTGACACCGCCGGGAGCCGCGTGAACCACGCGGGCACGGACCTCGTCATTGCCGATGCTTTCAAGCGACTGCTTGATGGCTTCGGCCGAGCCCTGCACGTCTGCCTTGATCAGCAGCGGCATTTCCTGGGTCGCGTCCTGCTTCAGGCGCGCCATCATCTGCTCGAGCGAGGCGCCCGCAGACGAGGAGGCACCGGAGGCCTCACGTTCCTTGCGCTGGCGGTAGTCCGCGATCTCGCGCGCGCGGGACTCGCTGTCGACGACGGCGAAGACCTCACCCGGATCGGGCGCGCCGGCGAGACCCAGGATCTCGACCGGGACCGAGGGACCGGCTTCGTCGAGCTGTTGGCCGCGCTCATTGACCAGGGCACGCACGCGGCCCCACTGCGCGCCGGCGACGAGGATGTCACCACGCTTGAGCGTACCACGGCGGACCAGCAGCGTCGCCACCGGACCCCGACCCTTGTCGACCTGGCTTTCGATGACAATGCCTTCGGCACTGCGCTCGGGATTGGCCTTCAGGTCCAGCAGTTCGGCCTGCAGGTTGATGGCTTCGGTCAGCTCGTCGAGCCCGTCGCCGGTCTTCGCCGAGACATTGACCGACTGGACCTCACCGGACATCGCCTCGACGACGACCTCGTGCTGCAGCAGGTCGGTCAGGACCTTTTGCGGGTTGGCCTCATGCTTGTCGCACTTGTTGACCGCCACGATGATCGGCGTGCCAGCGGCCTTGGCGTGATTGATCGCCTCAATGGTCTGCGGCTTCACAGAGTCATCGGCGGCCACGACCAGGATCACGATATCGGTCGCCATCGCGCCGCGCGAACGCATGGCCGAGAAGGCCGCGTGGCCCGGCGTGTCGAGGAAGGTGATTTTCTCGCCACCCTTGAGCTGTACCTGATAGGCACCGATATGCTGCGTGATGCCACCGGCTTCGCCCGATGCCGTATCGGTTGAGCGCAGGGCGTCGAGCAGGGACGTCTTGCCGTGGTCGACATGACCCATGACGGCGATAACCGGTGCGCGCGGCACCTTCGCCTCATCGGCATCATCATCAGCAATGAAGCCTTCCTCGACATCGGCCTCGGAGACACGCTTCACGATGTGGCCGAAATCCTCGACCACAAGTTCGGCGGTGTCGGCGTCGAGCACGTCATTCACGCGGACCATCTGGCCCTGCTTCATCAGGTATTTGATGACATCGACCGAACGTTCCGCCATCCGGTTGGCCAAATCGGCCACCGTGATGGCTTCGGGCACGACGACTTCACGTTCAATCTTGTCTCGACCGCCGGTCGTATCCTGGCGGCGCTGCTTTTCGCGTTCACGGGCCCGGCGTACCGAGGCGAGCGAGCGCTGACGCTCTTCATCGCCTTCCAGGATATTCTGGATGGTGAGCTTGCCGCGACGGCGATTGTCGGTCTTGGCACGAGCCGGTTGCTGTTTCGCAGCCGGACCGGGGCCGGCAGCCCCGCCCTTGCGCTTGACGCGACCACCAAGGGCCTCCAGCGCGCTGGCCTGGTCATCCATCGGCGTGATGTCGGGCGTATGCTTTTCGTCCTTGGCCGGCGCCCGGCGACGCGGCTCCTCGTCACGCTTGCGCGCTCCGTCCTTGGCAGCCGTGGCTGCTTCGGCCTCGGCTTTCAGGCGGGCTTCGTCCTCGACGGCCTGACGGGCAGCATCCTCGGCCTCGCGGGCTTCACGGGCTTCACGCTCGCGCTGCTCTTCCAGCTGGCGGCGCTCGTCCGCGGCGCGCTGCTGCATCGCAGCGTTCGCCTGCTCTTTCTGGGCTTCGCGATCGGCCGCCTCGGCACGCGCACGGGCAATCGCCCGCTGACGCGAAACCAGCTCCTCCTCGGACAGGCCAAGCTGGCGCGCCTTCGCAGCGAGCGCGGATTCGCCACTCTTGGCGCCTGAACCCGGCTTGCCGCCCGGACCACCATCCTTGGCCGGCGTCGCCACACGCTTGCGCTTCTTCTCCACAACGACCGCCTTGGAGCGGCCGCGCGCAAAGCTTTGCTGCACGGTGCCACCGCCGGAGCGTTTCAGAGAGAGCGGCCGGCGGCCGGAGGAGTTGTTGTCGTCTGCGTCGCTCATACGAGCCTTCCAAATCGGCTTTCGTTCCGCGGGGCCTTCCGGTAGCCGAATGCCGGAAATCCGCACTGTTCAAACCACTGCCCGGCCTGAAGGCTCGCTAAACTAGCCAGCTCAAGGCCGATATCAACCGCTGTCGCGGCAATATCCGCACGTCAGCCTTGCGGGACGAGCGGCCGGAAGCCCGAAAGCTTCCCCATCACGGTCGAAAAGGCGCGCGCCTGCGAGCCTCCCGACATGCTGGCATGGACCACCGGACCGCGACCTGTCGCATCACCGATGGCTTCCGCCGTAAAACATCCTGCGACCGGGACATCGCCCCAGGCCGCGAAGGCCAGCCGGTCCAGCTTGGACCGGCCATCCTCGGCCCCGTCCGACGCTTCGATGCGCCAGGCGGGCTTGGCGGCCTTGAGGGCCAGACGCACCGCGTCATAGCCGACCGCCAGATCACCGGAGCGCCGCGCCAGGCCCAGAAGGCTCAGTGCGCGCTCGACCAGCTGGCCCTCGATGAGGCCCGGCAGGTCTTCCGGCATTTTCACCGGACACCCGAAGGCCCGGTTGAAGGCGGATTTCTTTACCGCCTTCTCGATAAGGGCTCGCTCCGCACTCACCCAGGCACCACGGCCGGGCAGTTTGGCAGCGAGATCAGGAACCAGCTGGTCACCCGGCCCGAGGGCCATCCGGATGAGGTCCGCCTCTTCACGGACCTCTCCAGTGGCAACGCAGCGCCGTTCCCTCGACTGGCTGGCCCGGGGGCTAGTCAGCCTTCACCTCCCCGTCGTCTTCCGGCATCTCGGCGTCGAGGTCGAGGCCAAGGGCCTCGGCTTCCGCTTCAAGCGCTGCCAGATCCATGCTTGCCACGTCAAACGCTCCGGCCGCTTCGTCGACTTCTTCTTCGACGACTTCCGGCTGCGGCAGGTCCTCTTCCGAGATCCAGCCGGCCGCAACACGCGCCCGCATGATCATCATCTCGGCGTCCTCGGAGGAGAGATTGAACTCTTCCAGTATGCCCGGCTCGCGAACCCGCTCGCCATTCTTGGTCTCGAACCAGCCACGCAGGTCGTCGGTAACCAGGCCAGCGAGGTCGTCAACGGTCTTGACGTCGTTCTCACCCAGCTTGACGGCCATGGCGAGCTCGACGCCCGGCACTTCCAGAACGGCATCCTCGACACCGAGTTCCTGGCGCTTGGCGTCCTGCTCGGCAGCGAGGCGGTCGAGATAATCACGGGCGCGCGCCTGGATTTCTTCGGCCGTATCTTCGTCGAAGCCTTCGATCGCAGCGATTTCGCCGAGATCGACATAGGCCAGATCCTCGACATCGGTGAAGCCTTCCGTTGCCAGAAGTTGGGCAATCACTTCGTCAACATCAAGGGCTGCGATGAAGAGCTGGGTCCGCTCGGCGAATTCCTTCTGCCGGCGCTCGGACTCTTCTTCCTCGGTCAGGATGTCGATCGACCAGCCGGTCAGCTGGGAGGCAAGACGGACATTCTGGCCGCGACGGCCGATGGCGAGCGAGAGCTGCTCGTCCGGCACCACGACTTCGATCCGCTGGTCTTCCTCGTCGAGCACGACCTTGGCGACTTCGGCCGGCTGCAGGGCATTGACGATGAAGGTCGCCGGATCATCCGACCACGGGATGATGTCGATTTTCTCGCCAGCCAGCTCGGAAACTACGGCCTGGACGCGCGAACCGCGCATACCGACACAGGCACCAACCGGATCGATCGAGCTGTCATTGGAGATGACGGCGATCTTGGCGCGCGAACCCGGGTCGCGGGCAACCGACGGAATTTCGATGATGCCTTCATAGACTTCCGGCACTTCCTGCGCGAACAGGGCAGCCATGAAGTCCGGATGGGCGCGCGACAGGAAAATCTGCGGACCGCGAACCTCTTCGCGTACATCGTAGATATAGGCGCGCACGCGCTCATTGTTCTGCAGGTTCTCGCGCGGAATGCCGTCGGCGCGGCGGATGATCGCCTCGGCGCGGCCGAGATCGATGATCACATTGCCGTACTCGACTCGCTTGACGATGCCGGAGATGATCTCGCCGACACGATCCTTGTATTCCTCGAACTGGCGCTGGCGCTCGGCTTCACGGACCTTCTGCGTGATGACCTGCTTGGCGGTCTGCGAGGCGACGCGGCCAAATTCGATCGGCGGCAGCTCGTCGGAGAAGACGGTGCCGATCTCGGCGGTCTTGTCGATCTTCTTCGCATCGGCGAGCGTCAGCTCCTGGCTGTCATTCTCGACCTCTTCCACAACCGTCATGTTGCGGGTCAGCGACAGCTCGCCCGTTTTCGGATCGATCTTGGCTCGAATGTCATTCTCGGCCCCGTAACGGGAGCGCGCGGCCTTCTGGATTGCTTCCTCGATGGCCTCGATCACGATCGATTCATCGATGGACTTCTCCGCCGCGACCGCACGGGCGATCTGCAGCAGTTCCAGCCGGTTGGCACTGACACCAATGCTCATCGGGTGATCCCCGTTGCGTTGAAAAGCGACATCATTCGTCTCCTTCAGTCGTCGCGGCGCCGCGGCCCCGCGCTTTCAAATCCGCCTCAATCAAGGCGTCTGTCAAAACCAGTTTGGCCTCGATGATCCAGTCAAACGGGATCATCGTGGTGTCCTCCTCGCCGTCCATGTCGAGCCCGACATGGCCATCCTCGACGCCGGCCAGGATGCCGCGAAAACGCTTGCGCCCTTCCGCCAGGCGATCCAGCTCGATCTTCGCTTCATTGCCTTCCCAGCGCTCAAAATGCGCGAGCGTGGTCAGCGGGCGATCAATGCCGGGAGAGGATACTTCCAAGTCATATTCGCCGGAGACAGGATCCTCGACCTCAAACACCTCGGACAGGCCACGCGACAAACGCGCACAATCCTCGACCTCGATACCGCTGCCATCGGTTCGGTCAGCCATGATCTGAAGTCGCGGGCGCTTGCCCGACATGATCCGCACGCGCACGATCTCAAGCGCGAGCTCGGAAGCCACCGGCTCGGCGAGGGCGAGGATGCGGTCATCCTGAGGCGATTTTGTCTTCAAGGCGCGGGCCCCGGTCTGCAGAAACAAAAAGAGCGGCCGCCGAAAGCGACCGCTCGATAGCATCATCCGATGCAATCGAACTTGTAATAGCCGCCTTATACGCCCTGTGTCGCGCGATTGCAAGACGGGTGAGTCTGTCAGACGCGAAGGAAATCCATGAAGACCGGGGCGCAATCGCCGAGATTTTTGGTCTCGTAGCGAGTGGTGATGTGATCGGCCGGCGGCTGGGTCCAGTCCGCTGATGTTTCCGCCAGCCAGCGGAAGCGGGTATCGCCGGTGAGCTCGACCATGCAGTGATCCGCATAGGACTTCACATCGGTGGCAATGCGCAGGCGACCACCCGGCTTGAGCAGGCGGGCGAACTGGTCACGGGTATCCGGCTGGACGAAACGGCGCTTGGCATGGCGTTTCTTGTGCCAAGGGTCCGGAAACAACAGGTAGATCCGTTCCAGACAGCCGGTCTGGAAGCGTGGCAGGATTTCGCGGGCATCGGCCCGCGCCATCCGGACATTGTCCAGACCACCGGCTTCAATCGCCGTCAGCGCCTTGGCGACACCATTGAGGAAGGGCTCGATACCGGTGAAACCGGTTTCGGGATGGGCCGCCGCCTGGGCTGCCAGATGCTCACCCCCGCCAAAGCCGATCTCAAGTGCCTGGTTCCGGCACGCCGGCATCAGGACGGCGGGATCGATCAGACCCTCATCGGGCAGGCCGATGCGTGGCAGAAGCTTATCAACCAAGCCTTGCTGGCGGGCGGACAAGGGTTTCCCTTGGGCACGCCCGAACAGGCGGAAGGCAGGCGTTTCAGGCGTCTCGGTTTCCATGGGGCGCCGGTTTAACCGTTTCCGGCGAGGCTTGCACCGGGAAAGTCAGCAGATCAGGACGCGCCGGCGAGATCTTCCGTCGCCAGCGTGCGAACCAGCTGGAGCACGCGCCGGCGGACCTTGCTGTCCTTGATTCGGGAAAAGGACTCCGCCAGCGAGACCCCGTCGGAGCTCTGGATGAAGTCATAGACGATGGGCGTCTGGTCGCCTTCGGCCATGCCGGTTGCATCCGCAGGCTCCGCCAGGCCTTCAAAGAAGAACTGGACCGGCACCTCCAGCACTCGCGAAAGCCGGTAGAGCCGACTGGCGCCGACCCGGTTGGCGCCGCGCTCATACTTCTGGACCTGCTGGAATGTCACGCCGAGTTCGTCACCCAGTTTTTCCTGGCTCATCTTGAGCAATTGCCTGCGCAACCGGATCCGGGAGCCAACATGGATGTCGATCGGATTCGGGCCGCGAGGATTAACCTTCGGCATTTAAAAACCTCACTGGGATCGAGCCAAGGTGAAAAGCGAAACGGTAATTTAGCACAACCAAAGTGATGCGCGCCAATCAACTCATCTCACGGCTGCGCCTGACGCGCAGCCCGGGCCAGTCGCAAGCGCTGCCACGCCATGCCCAACAGCACCAGCACGCAGAAAGCCAGAAAGGGCGTGTCGCCCCAGAAGGAATAAGGCGTCCGCTCCAGCCTTCCGGGCAGGGCGACATCGCGCACGCCCTCGCCACTCGGCTCCAGCGCTACCCGCGGGCGCCCGAGCGCATCGACCACGCCGGACACGCCGAGCGCGGCCGACCGAACCATCGGCAGGCCGCTCTCGATACTGCGATAACTGGCCTGGTTGAAATGCTGACGAGGTCCCGAAGTCGGCCCGAACCAGGCGTCATTCGACAGATTGTAGAGCCAACCGGCCCGCCGTTCCGCCGAACGGACAAAGTCCGGAAAGATCGACTCATAGCAAATCAGGGGCAGCATGTCGGGCGCGCCGGGTATTTCCAGGACATTGGCTCCGGGGCCCGGGCTGAACTGATACCGGGCCAGGTCCTGCAGCGCCGGTATCCCGGTCAGCGCCATGACGCTGGCGAGCGGGGTGAATTCTCCAAACGGGGTCAGGCGAACCTTGTCGTAAAGCGCGGCGATACGCGGCGTTCCCGACTGGTAGCGCAAAGCCGCCAGCGTGTTGAAATATCTCAGCTCTTCGCCATGGGGCGCACGCCGGTTGACGCCGGACAGCAGGATCTGGCCACCATTGAGCACATCGCCTATCCGGGCCAGCGTGGCCCCGTCCTCGAGCATGAAGGTCGGCAGGGCGCCCTCCGGCCAGACGACATGTGTGACCTCGTCGATGCCGGGCCGCGCCGTCAGGGCGAGATATCGGTCGCGGGTCAGCTCCGCACCGCCCTCCGCCCATTTCTGGGCTTGCGGAATACCGGCCTGTACCAGCCGGATTGTCACGCCAGGGACATTTTCGGGCGCTGTCGCGGCGAGCCGTATCGCGCCGGTCGCCAGGACAATCATGGAAATGCCGAGAGCGGCGAAGGCGGGCAGGCTGCGCGCCAGCTCGAGCCGAGGTGCGATTGCCAGCAGGGGCGCCGTAAGGACAAAGATGGTCAGCAGGCTCAGCCCGTAAACGCCGAACCAGGACGCCGTCTGGCTGACCAATCCTCCGGCTGGCCAGACATAGGCCGGCAAATTCCAGGGCAGCCCGCCGAGCAGATGGCCTCTAATCCATTCCGCGAACGCCAGCGCGGCGGCAAAGACCAGGACCCGCCAGACCGAACGCGGTGCCAGCGCACAGTAAATCACTGCACCCAGCCCCGTGAAGGCCGCCATCAGGGCCGCCAGCCCGGGCAGCGCGATCGGCGCGAGAAACTCGACACCATTGCCGCGGGTCAGGAAGGCATAGACCACCCACGCCATGCCGGCGATGAAATAGCCAAAACCGAACAGGAAGCCGCGAAGGAAGGCGCTGCGCAGGGGCCGCTCGAGTCGGCGTGACCCGTCGAGCGCCGCGAACAGAATCCACAAACCGATCATCAGGGCCGGAACGATGTGGAGCGGTGCCACCGCGAGGGCGCTGAACAGGCCCGCCACCAGAATCGCGATGCGCGGCCGCCAGCCGACGCGTGTAGCCAGCCAGGTTCGCGGCCACCAGACCAGGAGGTGGAGACGGCGCATCAGCCTGCGTCCGCAACGTCCGCAACGTCCGCAGCATCGACGCCAGCCGACTTGGGCCGCTTGTTGGGCGCCCGGACCCGCATGCGCTTGATGCGGCGCGTATCGGCCTCGATGACCTCGAACTCATAGCCGGTCGGGTGACGGATCACTTCGCCGCGCTCGGGGACACGGCCGATCAGGGTGAAAACCAGCCCGCCAAGGCTGTCGACATCCTCGTCCTCGTCTTCCGCCGCAATCTCCTCACCGACCACGGCCTCGAAAGCGTCGATCTCGGCCCGCGCATCAACATCCCAGACTCCGGGACCGCGTGCGCGAATTGCCGGTGTCTCCTCGTCATCGTGCTCGTCTTCAATGTCGCCGACGATCGGCTCGATGAGATCTTCCAGCGTCACCAGCCCATCAGTACCGCCATATTCATCAACAACCAGGGCCAGATGCATGCGCCGGCCCTGCATGCGGCGCAGCAGGTCGAGCGCCTTCATCGAGGGCGGGGCGAACAGCAGGGGACGGCCGATCGAAGGCAGTACCTGTTTCTGGGCCCAGCCGGCCGGACGCTTGCCGGACGAGCCGGGCGCCAGATGACTGACCACGTCCTTGATGTGAACCACCCCGACCGGGTCATCCAGCGTATCGCGATAGATCGGCAGGCGGGAGTGCGCTGCTTCCGCAAAGATCTTTGCCAATTGGCCGAGCGGGGTTGTTATGTCGACCCCAATGATGTCCGCACGCGGCACCATCACATCGGCCACGCGCAGCTTGTCGAGTGCATCTGCCTCAATGGAATTGTGGACGGGCGCTAGCGGCGTGGCACCATTGCCCTTTGACGCACGCGTCGCGGACCCGAACAGGCGGGCAAACCAGGGTCGACTGTCAGCTTCGGCAGGGGCGGATGTATCGGTCATTCAGCTTGCGGGTCCGGGCCCGCATCCTCGTTGGCATAGGGGTCGGCAACGCCGAGACGGGCGAGTGCGCGGCGTTCGATCATCTCCATGACCTCTGCCTCGTCATCATGCTGGTGATCATAGCCCTGCAGGTGCAAGAATCCATGGATGATCAAATGCCGCAGATGATCCGCCGGATCGATGGAACGACCTTCGGCTTCCCGCAACACGACACCAAATGCGACTGCAATATCACCGAGATGATTGTCGACATGCTCGCCGGACGGGAAAGAAAGGACATTGGTCGGACCATCCTTGCCGCGAAACTTCCGGTTCATCGCGGCAACGGCTTCGTCACTGCCCAGCAGCACAGCAACCACGCCCGGCGCGCGATCGGGCAGCTCGTCACAGGCTGCGCGGATCGCCTCCTCGGCGAGGCGCGTCTTGCCTTCCAGCGATGACCAGGCGTCATCCTCGACAATCAGATCAACGGCGTTCATCGTGGTTGCACGGAGCCGGTTCGGCTGCGCGCATCATCCTCATAGGCTTCAACAATACGGGCCACAAGATCGTGGCGAACCACATCAACGCGCGAAAAGCGCGTGATGGCAACACCTTTGGTGTTGGAAAGGATATCCAGCGCGTGCGGCAGGCCTGACGGGTCCCGCGGTCCAAGGTCACACTGGCTCGGGTCACCGGTCACCGCCATGCGCGAGCCTTCTCCCAGCCGCGTCAGCACCATCTGCATCTGGGCGCGCGACGTGTTCTGCGCCTCGTCGACGATGACAAAGGCCCGGTTGAGCGTACGGCCGCGCATGAAGGCGATCGGCGCGACCTCGATCCTGCCATCTTCACGCATCTTCTCCAGCTGGCTGCGCCCCAGCGTATCAGCGAGCGCATCCCAGACCGGCAGAAGATAGGGGTCGACCTTCTCGTTGAGGTCGCCCGGCAGGAAGCCGAGCTTCTCGCCGGCCTCGACGGCAGGCCGGGTTATGATGAGCTTCTCAACCTTGCGCTGGATCAGCATCGAGGCGCCATAGGCCACGGCGAGCAGGGTCTTGCCGGTACCGGCCGGGCCGACGCCGAATATCAGGTCATAGGCCTTTTCGTTTTTCAGTGAGCGGACATAGGCACGCTGGCCCTCGGTGCGAGCGATCAGGCTGGAGCCACGCGGCACCCGGATTACACCATCATCGACCAGGCCCGGCGTCTCCTCGTCATCCTGCAGCCTCAGGGCGGCACGCACCGCCGCCTCGTCGCAGGTCAGCCCGTGCTCGAGGCTGCCATAAAGGCGCTTGAGCACGCGCTTGGCCTCGTCGCGCGCGCTGCTGTCCTCGGCCGTGATCACGACCTGGCCACGACCGGGCGCGCTGATCGAGACACCCAGATCCTCTTCGATCAGCATGAGGAAGCGATCACCGGCACCGGCCATGCCGCGCAGGCGTTCGACATCCTCGAAATACAGGCTCTCAGAGGCAGCCTTGCGGGGTTTGGCGGCTCGCTTGCGAGCCGGGGGACGCGATGCAGTCACGCGGCACTCCGTTTCGTCCCGACCAGACGCCCGGACAAGGCGTTGCGGGAGGCGGTTTCAATCTCGACCCCGGCGATCTGGCCAATCAGCTCGGCGGGACCGTCGACATGGACCGATTGCAGATAGGGGCTGCGGCCGTGCAGCTGTCCGTCGAGCCGGCCGGGCTTTTCAAACAGGACCGGAAGCGTCCGGCCGATCATGCTTTCATTGAAGGCGACCTGCTGGCCGTCGAGCAGGGCCTGGAGCGCGGCCAGACGTTCGGACTTCACGCCCTCATCGATCTGGTTGAACATCGCTGCTCCGGGCGTCCCGGGACGCTTGGAATACTTGAACGAGAAACAGGACGCGTAATTGACCTGCCGCACCAGCTCCATCGTCGCCTCGAAATCAGCATCGGTCTCGCCGGGGAAACCGACAATCATGTCGCCGGAAATGGCGATGTCCGGGCGGACTTCGCGCAGGCGGGCAATGGTGGCGAGATAGTCGGCGGCGACGTGCTGGCGGTTCATTGACTTGAGGATCTTGTCCGAGCCCGACTGCACCGGCAGGTGAAAATAGGGCATCAGCTTGGGCGTGTCGGCAAAGGCCTGGATCAGGTCTTCATCCATATCACGCGGATGCGAGGTGGTGAAGCGGATGCGCTCGATCCCGCCAATCAGCGCGATATGACGCACCAGCTGCCCCAGGCCCCAGGCGCCATCGGCCTCGCGGCCACTCGGCGGCGCGCCGTGGAAAGCATTGACGTTCTGGCCGAGCAGGGTGACTTCCCGGATACCCTTGGCCGCCAGGGCGCGGATTTCGGCAATAATCTGGTCAACCGGGCGCGACCATTCGGCACCACGCGTATAGGGCACGACGCAGAAGGTGCAGAACTTGTCGCAACCTTCCTGCACGGTCACGAAGGCCGAATAACCCTCGACCTGGCGGTCACTGCCCAACCTGTCGAACTTGTCCTCCACCTCGAACTCGGTATCGAGCGTCTCACCTTTGGCGCGATGGGCCTGGGCGATCAGCTCGGGCAGCTTGTGGTAGGTCTGGGGCCCGACAACGAGATCGACGACCGGCGCGCGGCGCATGATTTCGGCGCCCTCGGCCTGGGCAACGCAGCCGGCCACCGCAATCGTCATGCCGCCAGCCGAAGCCTTCTCGTCCTTGAGCGGGCGCAGGCGTCCAAGCTCGGAATAGACTTTCTCGGCAGCCTTCTCGCGAATGTGGCAAGTATTGAGGATGACGAGGTCCGCGCCTTCCGGCGTGTCCGCCGACTCATAGCCAAGCGGCGTCAGAACGTCCTTCATCCGTTCGGAATCATAGACATTCATCTGACAGCCATAGGTCTTTATGAAGAGGCGTTTGCGCGTCTTGCTCATGAAATCCTTCGACCTGCCCGGCAGATCGCTACCTCATTGCTGTCGAACCCGCTTTCGCCGGCAGGTCCGGGGAGGCGCGGGTTATGATGGATATGGGGGCTGAACGCAAGGCCTGCCAGTCGATCCGGTCCGGACGTGACTATTCTGCCGGGTCGGACACCGAGGCTGACGGCAGCACCGGTTTCACGGCCGGGCCAGGATCATGGCGCCGGGCGGACAGGCCGATCATCAAGGCGATGAGGGTCAGCGCTGACGCAAGCAGGAAGGGCGCGCCCGGAAAGGTCACCGCAGCCTCGTCTTCGGAGAAGTGGGAGAAAAGGCGCGACATCACAAGCGGGCCAATGATCATCGACAGGCTCTGCAGCGAGGTCATCGCGCCCTGCAACTCACCCTGGGCGTTCGAGGGAACGAGGCGTGACATCACCCCCTGCAGCGCCGGCTGACCGATCCCGCCCAGAGCGGCAAACAGGATAATCGCGTAGACCATCCAGCCCGTGCTTGCGAGGCCGTAGAGTGCGTAGGCGATGACAGCGAGGGTCAGCGAGATCGTGATCGCGCGCCATTCGCCCAATTTGGGCACCAGAACTCGGGTCAGCCCGCCCTGGACGATCGCGGATGACAGCCCGACCGCCATCAGCGAAAGGCCAATCTCGCGCGGCCCCCAGCCGAATTTGAAGTCGGTGTAGTAGGACCAGATCGCCGGATAGACCGAATGCCCCAGCAGCATGAGGAAGATGGCGAGCATCAACACCAGCACAGCCGGGTATTTTCGCATCTGAAGCAGGGAGCCGAGCGGATTGGCCCGTCGGATATCGAATTTTCGGCGATTTTCCGGCTTAAGCGTTTCCGGCAGGACAATCAGGCCGTAGACAAAATTCGCACCGGCAAGGATGGCGGCAGCGAAGAAGGGTGCCCGCGGACCGAAATTGTCACCCAGGAAGCCACCGATGGCCGGCCCCAGCGTAAAGCCGACACCGAAGGCGGCACCGATCAGGCCGAAACGGGCCGCGCGCTGCTCGGGCGGTGTGATATCGGCAATGAAGGCATTGGCCGTCGAGTAGCTGGCACCGAAGATGCCGGCCAGAATCCGCCCGACCAGTAGCAGCCAGAAAACCGGGGCGAACCCCATGACCAGATAGTCGATGGTGAAACCGGCGAGCGCTGCGAGCAGGACAGGCTTGCGGCCAAACCGGTCCGACAAACCGCCGACAATCGGCGCGAACACGAATTGCATGGCCGCATAGGAGACCATCAGCCAGGCGCCCAGAATGGCCGCATCATCCGCCTGCAATCCGGTCAGCTCTTCGATCAATTCCGGCATGACGGGAATGATCAGGCCAAAGCCGATCATGTCGATCAGGACCGTGATGAAGATGAAGATGACCGCGTGTTGACCGGTCGGACGGACGGACATGGCGTTCCCTTGGTTCCGGACCGGCAAGGCCGGACCTGGCGCCTAGTCCTCGGCGCTCTTCAGCGGTACGCCGTAAAGTTCGAGCCGGTGATCGACAAGCTTGTAGCCCAGCTTGCGCGCGATCGCCTCCTGCAGACGCTCGATTTCTTCATTGACGAATTCAATGACCTCACCGGACTTCAGGTCGATGAGATGGTCATGATGCTCGTCCCCGACTTCCTCATAGCGCGACCTTCCGTCGCGGAAATCATGGCGCTCGATGATGCCGGCTTCCTCAAAGAGACGAACCGTCCGGTAGACGGTAGCCAGCGAAATGCGGGGATCCTCCTCGGAGGCGCGACGGTGCAATTCCTCGGCGTCCGGGTGATCGTCGGACTGCGACAGGACGCGGGCGATGACGCGGCGCTGGTCCGTCATTCGCAGGCCCTTGGCGATGCAAAGCTTCTCGATCCGGTCCGGCATGATCATCCCCCTATCAGTCCCGTGGAGAAATAGGCGCTCACGGGGCGGTCTGTCCATCTTTCTGCAGCCATTTTTCAAGCACGAGCGCATCGGCTCCGTCACGATAATAGGCACGGCGGCGGGCGATTTCGTCATATCCCGCCCGCTGGTAGAGAACTCGGGCACCCGGATTGTGTTCCGACACCTCCAGAAAAACCCGCACAACGCCCTGGTTCAAAAGCCGCGCCTCGCCAAAGGCCAGGACTTTCTCGGCCAGGCCCTGGCGACGGCAGGCCGGATCCGTTGCGAGGGTCAGCAATTCGGCTTCATCGGCAGCGCTGCGGAACATGGCCATCGCCTGGTAGTCGCGGCCCTCGCGGCAGGCCAAGGCCAGACATCCCGGCAGGTTGAGGAGAGAGGCGATGTCCGCCGCCGACCAGGGCGTGGCGAAACAGCGCGCGTGCAGGTCCGCGAGATAGCCGGCGCATGATGCCGAAACGGCCTCCACAGCCTGGCTCATGCCGGCTCCACACCGCCTGGCAATTTGGCGTCGGGCGGCCTTGCATAGAAAGGTGAGGGCGGGTGATTGGCCGGATCCAGCTCACCGGTCATTGCGAGCATGACCGCAGGATCGAGCTCGACCATGCCAAGGTTCGGAAACCGGTCCGGCAGACAGGCAGCACCGCTTCCTGTGACCGCAATGCCGGCCCCGGCCAGTTGTTCGAGCCGCTCTGGCAGATCGGCCACATTGCGGCGCTCCGGTGCGCTCACGCCAGCATCACTCCAGACCTGAAAGATCACCTCGCCGCGCTTGGCATCATGCAGGACGGCAAGAGGTGTCCGCTTGTCGGCCTGGCGGGCCAGAACCGCGAGGTTGGACAGGCCGACGCAGCTGGCGCCGCAAGCCAGCGCAAGACCGCGGGCAAAGGCGACACCGACCCGGGTTCCGGCGAAGCTGCCCGGTCCGATTGTGACCCCGATCCGGGCGATATCGCGCGTTTCGACCATGGCGTCCGCCAGCAGCTGCTTGACCATCGGCGCGAGCCGTTCAGCATGGCCACGCCCGATCGCCTCACTGGCAACGCGGGTCGCTCCGCCATCCAGGCGCAGGGCCACCGTGCAGTTTGCGCCCGTCGTATCGATTGCCAGCCAGATCATGCCAGCCATTTAGAGGATATTTGCGGCAAGGTCGAAGCCCCGGCGCGGCCAGCCACCCGGCAAGGCTATTCCACCGCCTCGACAGACTGGATTTCCGGAATGTAGTGCTTGAGCAAATTCTCGATGCCCGACTTCAGCGTCATCGTCGAGGACGGGCAGCCCGAGCAGGCGCCGCGCATTTTCAGGCGCACGATGCCGCCATCGGAAATGTAGGAATGAAACAGGATATCGCCGCCGTCCTGGGCGACTGCCGGCCTGACACGCGTGTCGATCAGTTCGATGATTTCCTTCACCAGGCTTTCGTCCGCGCCGGCATAGGCCGCATGACCGCTCTCAGTCACGGCATCACCGAGAAGCGGCCGCCCTGACTGCAGCCCGTCCATGATCGCGCCGAGCAGGAAGGGCTTGATGTGGTCCCACTCATAGGCGTCAGTCTTGGTGACGGCGATGAAATCCTCGCCGAAGAACACACCCGACACGCCATCGATCAGGAAGAGGTCAGCGGCGAGCGGCGCGGTGGCAGCATCCTCCTCGCTTTCAAACTCGCGAGGTCCGTCCGGCGCGATTTCGCGGCCAGGCAGGAATTTCAGCGTATGCGGATTCGGTGTGGCTTCGGTCTGGATGAACATGGCAGGGCCTCCTGGAAACCACTTGGCGCTCTTTCGGCCGCCTTTCAACCACACTCCCGTTGTGGTTTTCAGACCAGGGCGTCGATCTCGGCCTCTTGCATGTCGCCTGGCACCACCGTGACCGGGACCGCGCGGCCGGAAAACAGGCCCTTGCCACGCGCCAGCGCCGTCACCAGCGGGCCCGGACCTTCGCCATTGGCCGAGGCCGCCAGCACGAGCAGGGAGATCAACGGGTCTTCCTCAAGCAATTCGGACAGGACCTGGCGACGGTCCCCTTCGCGCAGCAGGAGCTCGGGTCGCTCCCCGGTCACGGCCTCGGCATCTTCTGCCATGGATTCCAGCAGCGCTTCGGCTGCCGATTCGGCTTCGCGCTTGGCCGTTTCTGCAACACCGATCCAATGGCTGAAATCGCCGGGCTCATGCGTAGCGAGAATGGTAATATGGGCGCCCGTCGCCTGGGCCCGCCGGGCGGCGAAGTAGAGCGCTGTCCGGCACTCTGTGCTGTCATCTGCGACGACGAGAAACTTGCGCGTGCTGTCCGGCATGATCGGAGTTTGCCGCCTGCCGCACGACACGTCCAGCAATTCATGCTAACGCCTTCTCCAGAAGGGAATATCATGGACTCGAAGACATTCGCCGATCGCCGCAATGCCGGCACACCCCTGCGCCGCTTCACGCTGGATTCGCACGCCATCCACTGGCGCGGCGGTGACGCGGACACGGATGACAGCCTGCCGCTGGACCAGGTCCGACAGGTCCGTCTGGCCGTCGAAATGGCCGGCCAGGACAGTCAGGTCGTGTGCCGTTTAACGGATGCGCAGGGACGTGAGATTGCCTTCGGATCGATGCGCTGGGCCGGTATCGGCCAGTGGGAAGCCAATGCCCGTGATTTCCGGGCCTTCCTGCACGCGCTGCATGTCGGCCTGGCCCGCCAGCCCGGGCCGATACGCTATGTCGAAGGCTCGTCCATGGCCTTCCTGATCATCATGACCTCGCTCGGCGCTGTCTTGGCGCTGATCGGTGCCGGTTTCTTCGCCAAGCTCTTCCTGATCGACGAAAACGCGATCGGGCTGGTACTGATTCCCGCCATCGCGCTGGGCGTCTGGCTGATGCGCCTGTTCTGGCCGCGCGCTGCCAAGCGCTATGATCCGGCGACGTACACCGCACCCATCAGCGGCGAAATGACCTGTCACGAAGCCGGTTCCGACGCGGAACTGGCAGGAAACGAGGGTTCGGTAACGCCTCGTTAACCATACCCGTCCCGCGTCAGACCGTCAGCCAAACCCGTCCGGAACGAGGATCACTCGTCGGCCGGGGCGTCCGGCGGCGTATTGCGCACCTGGAAAACGACCGGAACCTCGCCCGAACGCTCGAAAACCAGAACGCCGCCAACCCGGTCGCCTTCAGCGACCGCAGCCAGCCCATGCACCATCAGGTGGAGACCGGCCGGCCTGAAGATCAGCGCGCCGGTATCGTTGAGGTCCTGCGGAGGTACGGGGCGCATCCGCATCATCCCTTGGTCATCCATGATGTGACCATGCATCTCGACACGCGTGGCGCCATCGATGCGGGCGGACAGGAGGCGGTCCGCATGCCCCTGCGACAGGCTGGCGGAAAAATAGGCCGCCGTGACGTCGCGCCCCTGCGGATGCGGGCGCATCCAGGCCAGACCGATATCCACAACCGGCATCACCCCATCATCGGGCAGCGCGCCAGGCTGGGCGCCGTCCATGGCGTGCATGGCTCCGTCAGCCTGGTGAGCCGCTTCCGGTTCAACCGGATCGGACCCACCGCCGCAGGCGGTCACGGCAAGCCCGATGGCGGGTAATAGAAAGTGCATTTTCATGATCTCATCCTCGTGAAGGAGGGGGCGCGCTATTGCGCGCCGCCCCAAGCGTATTGCCATCCCAGCGTGAGCGTCCAGTCGGTCTCCATCTGCGGCCCGTTCAGGTCCTGATACAGTGGACGACCCAATTCGGCTGCCAGACGCTGACCCCGCAGGCTGCCGGCCTGCCCGACCCAGTTCACGCCCAGCGAAGCGGTCAGGGTTTCGCCACCGTAGAACGCCGGATTCCCGGTCTGGATGGGCGGAGCGATACGGCTGTCAGCACCTTCGATCCGGCCCGTCGAAGACCCCTCCACGCGCCCGAAGAACGCCCATTCCGGACGCGGTGACCAACCCAGCCAGCCGGTCGCCGAGACTTCGTCGCCAAGCCGGTAGTCCGCATCATTGTCCTCGATCCGCAAGGTCGCGACAGCCTGACCGCCCCAGCTCCAGTGCCCGGCGTTGTGGGTGACGGTCGCACCGAGTATCGGGTCGAGCGTGCCCGAGCCGAGCTGCATGGCATAGGGCATGGTCATGACCGGGGTCGTGCCCATGGGCGTAAAGACCCGGGCCGTCTCATCAATCGATCCGGTGGGAAGCGACAGGCCGACCCGAATATTGAGCCGGGTCGCCCCGTTGTCGAGCATGTCGATCAAGGCCGAGAGCTTCACATCGCCAAACCCGGTGCTGCGCGTCGTGAAACGCCCCAGCTCGGTATCACCCATCATCCCGGCGAAGGTGATGTGGTCCATCTCGTTCTCGAGATAATTGACCATAGCCATCACGGTAATCCGGTCACTGGGCGCATACATCGCGCCGAACATGTGCATGTCCATGGTCATATGGTCTGGCACGACACGCAGCATGGGCGGCATGCCGTGCACATTGGGGATGGTGGTCACAATATCCTGCGGCGAAACAGCGGTCCGACCGATCCTGTTGCCGTCCATCTCCATGCGCATGAAGCGATAGGACAGCATCCACTCGCCGGCTTCATGGGTATGATCACCCATCACGCCAATCGGCGCATGGGCATCCGCGCGCACAGCATCCGGTTCATGCGCCCAGGCAGGCGCGCTCGCAACGAGCGCCATAGCGCCCGACATCATCAGGTTTTTCATAGAGTTTCTCGCTGTTTTGGCCGCGCTTCGAGCGCCGGCCGGGATCACAATCAGACAGGCGTGTGATCCGAGCGAGGTGGCCCACGCGCGTCCGGGCGCAGACGCGGGCGCTGCAGGGCGGCGAGCAGGCCTGTGCGGCGATGCTGCAGGAGGGCATGCGCATCAGGCGGAGCCAGCTCAGAGAGCGCTGCAACCGGCAAAGCGATAACCGGACAGGCCAGGCAATCATCGCAAACCGGGACTGGTAAGCCGGCATCACCAGCCGCAGATTGACCAGCGAGTTCGGCCAGGATGGCAAGATTCGCGGTATCTTCGGCGCCCAGCTCGGCGCGTGCCCGAGGCGCGCAGAGCAACCAGCTTTCATCGCCGCTGACACGTGCCAAAGCGTCCGCCGCAAAGGGGAAGACGGCGCTCCAGACGAGCGCCAGGCACAAGAGGCCGGTTCGGAGGCGATTCCAGTTCATGATGTGGCTCTAGCCGATGCGCCCCGATTTGGGGAGTGCGGCATAAGGCCTACCCCCAAAACCCGATGACCTTCTTGGTCTCGTCGATGACCGGCTGGGCAACGGCGCGTGCCCGCTCGGCCCCGTTTGTGAGGATGCGGTCGATCTCGGCCTTGTCGGAGATCAGGCGGCGGTATTCGTCGGAAATCGGGGCGAGATATTCGACCGCGACATCGGCGAGAGCCGGCTTGAACGCGCCAAATCCCTGACCCCCGAACTCGCCGAGCACATCGAGCTTGGTCTTGCCGGTCAACGCCGCGTAGATGCCAACCAGATTGGACGCTTCGGCCCGGCCTTCGAGCTCCTCCACCGTCGCCGGAAGCGGTTCCGGGTCGGTCTTGGCCTTCTTGATCTTGCGGGCAATCATGTCGGCATCATCTTCCAGATTGATGCGGGAATTGTCCGACACGTCTGATTTCGACATTTTTGACGCCCCGTCGCGCAGGCTCATGATGCGCGCGCCCGGTCCCTGGATGACCGGTTCGGTGATCGGAAAGAAGGCTTCGCCCTTGCCATAGTCACGGTTGAAGCGCGCCGCGATGTCCCGGCAGAGCTCGAGATGCTGCTTCTGGTCCTCACCGACCGGCACTTCGGTCGCCTTGTAGACGAGGATATCGGCCGCCTGCAGCACGGGATAGGTGAACAAGCCAACGGAGGCGCGTTCCTTGTCCTTGCCGGCCTTGTCCTTGAACTGGGTCATCCGCTCAAGCCAGCCGAGGCGAGCCACGCAATTGAGGATCCAGGCCAGTTCGGCATGCGCCGGCACGGCCGACTGGGCAAAGATCGTGCTTTTCTCCGGATCAACACCCGCCGCAATATAGGCGGCAGCGGCCGAACGCACCGAATCCGGAAGGGTTGCCGGATCATGCGGCATGGTGATCGCGTGCATGTCGACCACGCAGTAAAAGCACTCCCGCGTGGGGTCTTCCTGCAGCGCCACCCAGTTCTTCAACGCTCCGAGATAATTGCCAAGATGCAGACGACCGGTCGGCTGCATGCCGGACAGGACGCGGTGCGGACCTTTGTAGTCGGTGGGCGTTTCACTCATGGGAGGGCCTTGCGGGTAAGACGAACAGGGACATGCGTCTTAGCGAGCGCAGGCAAATGCCTCAAGAGCGCTTGAGCGCGCCGCGCACCTCTGACGGACGCAGGGCACCCGTCGCCAGCGCCGCGACGCCATAGATCCCGAGACCGGCGACACAGACAACGAGCAGGGTCACCAGCGTGGAATTGAACAGGACGGCACGGATCTGGTCGGCATACTGCTCGGCGACGAGCAGGAAGACCGCCATGATGGCACAGGCTGCGAGAATGCGCGGCAGCTTGCCCAGCAAGCGCGCATCCGGCTCCAGAAGACCCCGGCGCCTGAGCGTCACGGCGAGCAGTATGGCGTTGATCCAGCCCGCCAGCGCCGTGGCGATAGCCAGTCCGGCAAAGCCAAGTGGGCCAAAGAAAAGGGCGAGACCGACCGCCAGGTTCACGACCACGCCGACGGTGGCGAATTTCATCGGGGTCAGCGTGTCCTCGCGGGCAAAAAAGCCGGGTGACAGGACCTTGATCAAGACGAAGGCCGGCAACCCCATAGCGAAGGGCACCAGGGCCTGACTCACCATGACCGCATCATTCGGCGTGAACTCATTGCGCTGATAAATGCCGGTCGCGATAAAAACCGGGATAACAGCCAATGCCGTTGCCGCAGGCAGCGTCAGCGCCATGGATATCTCGAGCGCCCGGTTCATCGCGTTCGAGGCGGCCTCGACGGCCCCGGCACGGACACGGCCACTGAGCGTCGGCAAAAGGACGACACCCATGGCGATACCCACCACGCCCAACGGCAACTGGTAGAGCCGGTCCGCATAATACAGCCAGGAGCGGGCGCCCTCATCAATGGTCGCAATGGAGGATGTCACGAGGATATTGATCTGCGTGACGCCGGCAGCAATTGCGCCAGGCACGCCCAGGATGACCAGGCGTCGCACGCCCGGGGAAATGCGGGGCACGGTCAAGGAGAGGCGAAGACCGGTCGCGCGGCAGGCCGCGAACAACCAGACCAGCTGGGCAATGCCGGACAGGCTGATGCCGACCGACAGGTGCAGGGC
This sequence comes from Maricaulis sp., assembly GCF_015665295.1. Lineage (GTDB taxonomy): Bacteria > Pseudomonadota > Alphaproteobacteria > Caulobacterales > Maricaulaceae > Maricaulis. The sequence goes on along the minus strand of NZ_JADFAJ010000016.1, from coordinate 203,945 downwards.
CAGGTCTTCACCTTCGGCCGGGGAAAAATAGAGAATGCCGATCAGCGTCAGGTTCAACAGCACCGGCGCCGCCGCCGCGACCGCGAAGCGACCATGCGAGTTGAGCACCCCGCTGAGCATGGCGCTCAAGGACATCATGAGCAGGTAGGGCATCGTGATCTGGGTCAGAAGCACCGCCAGCTGGAGCTGGTCAGGCTCACCGACAAATCCCGGCCCCAGGGCATACATCAGCCACGGCATCAGCAATTGCGCTGCGACCACGAGAACAAGCATCGCGGTCAGCAGGACCGACATGACCTGCCGCGCAAACCGGATCGCTTCGCCTGCCTCGCCGGATTCCAGCTTCCCGGCATACAAGGGTATGAAGGCGGAATTGAACGCGCCCTCAGCAAATATGCGCCTGAAAAGGTTCGGGAACTGAAATGCTGTCAGGAAAATGTCAGTAACCGCGCCTGCGCCCAGAGCCGCAGCGAGCAGCATTTCTCTCACCAGGCCGAGGACCCGACTTGCCATGGTCAGCACGCCGACAACGGCCGTGGATCGGAGCAGGCGCATGATTACCTCAATACACTGGCCCGGGCGCGGGCAATTCCGCGTTGCGCGGCTTTCTTGTCGAAGGCGGATTCGCTTTCGGAGAACACCGCCAGCAAGCCGCTTTGCACACGCTCGACCATGGCCGCGTCGTCCAGCTTTTGGCCGCAATGCGTCACATAGAACACGTCGGTTGCGCGCTCGCCATAGCCATCAATCTGGGCCGAAGTGAGAGCGAGGTGCTCATCGGCCAGAATATCGGCGAGATCGGCCAGCAGGCCGGGCCGGTCACGCCCGGAGGCCTCGATCACGGTCGCCTGTTCGGCAATCTCGTTGGAGATCGTCACACTTGGCGTGACCCGGAACGCCGCGTCGCGGCGCTTGAGCGGAGCAGCGGGACGGCGGCGGACCGTGATTTCACCGGTCGCCACTTCACGCAGATACCCGACCAGCGCCTGGCGCTGAAGCGGGTCATGATGGCCATAGGGCTGACCGGCAGCGTCCTGGATATAGAAAATATCAAAAACCTGGTGCGAGACGGTCGTGTTGATCGTCGCGCCGACCACATCGGCCCCCACTTCGGCGAACGCCGCGACGAGATCGGCAAAAACGCGTTCGCGATCCGGTGACCAGATCATCACCTCCGTGGCGGCGCGGCGGCGGTCCACGCGCGCGGCCGCCGAGGTCTGCAGCGCACCGGTGCGCGCATGGCGCACGAAGGCCGCATGGCGAAAGCGGTCCTCCTCGGAAAAGGCCGTCCAGTAAGCGTCATTCAGTTCGGCGGTCCACCAGGCCGCAAACTCCGGATTGACCCGTTCGAGACGGGGCCGGATCCGGTTGCGGGCCAGCTCGGCCTTGTCGGCAAGTGTCTCGCGCGCCAGCTGCAGATTATCGCCCTCGCTGGAAAGAACCTGTTCGGTGGCGGTGTAGAGCTCGCGGATCAATTGTCCCTTCCAGCCATTCCATACACCGGGTCCAACCGATCGAATGTCAACAACTGTCAGGATGGTCAGAAGACGCAATCGCTCGACGGTTCCGACCGCTGCCGCGAAATCTGCCACGGTGCGCGGGTCGGAAAGGTCACGGCGCTGCGCGGTATCGCTCATCAGCAGGTGGGAAGCGATCAGCCACGATACCAGCTCTGTCTCGCCTTCGCCGAGCCCCATACGCTCGCAGGCGGTGATCGCCCGTGCCGCGCCCTCGATACACTGGTCGCCGGCTCCCTTGCCGGTATCATGCAGCAGGACAGCGAGGTGCAGGGCGCGCCGGTTCTGGATCTTGGGAGCGAGCCTGGTGACCAGCGGGTGATCAAGCGGGTGCAGCCCGTCCTCGATCTCGCGCAACAGGCCCAAGGCCTGCAGCGTGTGCTCATCCACCGTGTAACGGTGATACATGTTGAACTGGGTCCGCGCGACGATATCCCCGAATTCGGGGATATAGCGCCCCAGAACACCGGCCTCGGTCATCATGCGCAACACCGCCATCGGCGCGGCGCTGTCGAGCAGGACGGCAAAGAAGGCACGCGCGGCACGCGGCGCACGGCGGAACTCATCGTCAATCAGGTGCAGCGTCCGACCAATTCGCGCCACCGCCTCCGGATGCAGGTCGAGGCGGCGCGAAGCGGCAACATGGAAGAAGCGCATCAGGCGGATCGGATCTTCGCGGATCTGGGTGGCATGGGCAAAGTCGAGACGGCCATCACGCACGATGAACTCGCCAACATCGGCATCCTCGGCAGCGTCCATGCCCGGCGGCAGGAAGCGCGCGAGCCCCTTGGGCTTGGATTTCCAGGCATCGGCTTCCAGCTTGGCACAGACCAGACGGGTCAGGGCGCCAACATCCATCGCCGTGCGGAAATAGCGTCGCATGAATCGTTCCACACCGCTCTCGGTCTCGCCATCCTCAAAGCCCATGCGGGCAGCGATCTCGGGCTGGACGTCGAATGTGAGACGCTCATCCTTGCCGCCAGCCAGCTCGTGCAGATGAAAGCGGACGGTCCACAGGAAGTCGTCGGCAAGAATGTATTTCGACACGTCCTCGACCGAGAGCAGGCGGCTCCCGACCCAGCGCTCGAACGCGTCGGCACCATAGAGGAATTGCGCCAGCCAGCGCATCAGCTGCAGGTCACGCAGCCCGCCCTTGCCGGATTTGAGATTGGGTTCAACCGTGTAGCGCGAGCGACCGGCTTTCTCGATCCGGGCATCACGCTCGCGCAACTTGGCCTCGACAAAGGCCGGCAGATCGCCGGCCACGACCTCGTCCCGGAAACGCTGGGCCAATCGTGTGGTCACCGCCTCATCCCCGGCGAGATGGCGCAGGGACAACAGGGCCGTACGTTCCGACGCGTCTTCGCTTGTCAGGGCGAGCGTCTCGTCCATGGTGCGGCAGGCACCGCCGCCGACATCGATCTTGAGATCCCACAGGGCGTAGAGGAATTGCTGCAGGAAGGCATCCGTCCGTTCGCTCGCCTCGTCCGGCTTGATCAGCATCAGGTCAATGTCCGACGATGGCGCCAGTTCACCGGCACCGAATCCGCCCTGGGCGCACAAGGCGACCCCGGCTGATCCCTCGGCATCAGCTGCCGACATGGAGTCGAACAGGGCATGCAGGCAGGCGCTCATGCCATCGCACAGGAGATGCGCCGCCACGGCACCACCACCAGCACCGGACAGGCTGGCGAAGGCCTGTCCGCGGAACCGGTCAATCGAGGCGCGGACATGACTCAAGGCCGTCGCCCTCGCAGCCGGCGAATCCCAGCCTTGCTGGGCCAGGGCAGCCGCCAATTGTGCCCGCAATTGCAGACCATCCAGCGAAGCGGGCAAAACGGGCATCTTCATAGCGGGGCCAATCTAGTTCACCGCATGGCGCGGCGTCACGTCTTCTTCGTCACGATTTCTTTGTCAGGGCCTTGAGCGCGTACAGCACATCGAGCGCTTCGCGCGGGCTGAGCGCGTCCGGATCAAGCTGGGCCAGGCGGGTTTCGACCTCCGAGACGAAAGTCTCCGGTTCCGGTTCCGCAACCGCGAACAGCGGCAGGTCGGTCAGGGCCGCCGCCGGGGTTCCGTCTGCCTCGAGCCGGGCCAGAATGGCCTGGGCACGTTTCACTGCCATGCGCGGAAGGCCGGCGCGGCGGGCGACCTCGATGCCGTAGGAGCGATCGGCAGCGCCGCTTCCCACCTCGTGCAGGAAGACCAGCTCACCTTTCCATTCTCGCGCTTTCAGCGACACATTGCCGGCCGCATCGAGATCATCCGCCAGGCGGGTCAGCTCGTGATAATGGGTAGCGAACAGGGCCCGGCAGCCATTGACGGCATGCAGATGCTCGGCTGCAGCCCACGCAATCGAGAGCCCGTCAAAGGTGGCGGTGCCGCGGCCGATCTCGTCAAGGATGACAAAGCTTCGCGGCGTCGCCTGGTTGAGGATGGCGGCTGTCTCGATCATTTCCGCCATGAAGGTCGAACGGCCGCGCGCCAGGTCGTCGGCGGCCCCGACCCGCGAATAAAGCCGGTCGGCAATACCGATGCGGGCTGAGCGGGCCGGCACATAGCACCCGGCCTGCGCGAGCATCAGGATAAGCGCATTCTGGCGCAGGAAGGTTGATTTACCCGCCATGTTGGGACCGGTCACGAAGGTCAGCCGCGCCGCCTCGCCGCCTGCACCGTCAAGATGGCAGTCATTCGGCGTGAAGCGACCATCGCCCGCTTTCGCCAGTGCCCGCTCGACGACGGGGTGGCGACCACCCTCGATGTGAAACACGCTGTCGTCGGACACGAGCGGACGACTGGCCTCGCTGTCCTCGGCCCATTCGGCCAGGCCCGCCGAGACATCGAACTCGGCAAGGGCCCGGGCGGCGGCACGAATCAGTTCCGCTTGCGCCTCGACCCGGTCGCGCAGTGCGGCGAAAGTATCGATCTCCATCGCCAGGGCGCGGTCACCCGCTGAGGCGATCTTGGCCTCGAGCTCGGCAAGTTCGGTCGTCGAGAAACGCACCGCATTGGCCATGGTCTGGCGATGGATGAAACGCGCATCGCCCATCAGGGCGTCACCATGCTTGGCGGTCACTTCGACGAAATAGCCCAGAACATTGTTGTGCTTGACCTTGAGACCGCTGACCCCGACCGCCTCGGCATAGCTCTGCTGCAGTCCGGCGACGACGCGGCGCGAGGCATCGCGCAGCTGGCGCAGCTCGTCGAGATCGGCCTGCCAACCCTCCGCGATGAAGCCGCCATCGCGGGCAAGAAGCGGCGGTTCATCGACAATGGCGCGCTCGAGATCGGCGATCAGCGCCGACAGGTCCGGCTTGTCCGCCATGACAAGCGCCGTCAGCCCGTCGGCGATGAGGGCTGGCGGTGTATCCAGCCGGTTGCCAAGCAGGCGCGAGGCAATGATCTCGCCTTCCTGCAGCGCTGCCGCAAGGGATTTGAGATCGCGTGGACCACCACGGCCCAGCAGAAGACGCGATAGCGCACGCTCGGCATCACCGGCCTGGCGCAGACGGTCGCGCAGATCGCGGCGCTCGGCCCGGGCCCGCTCGAACCAGGAAATTGCGTCAAGCCGCGCTTCGATCATCGCGACATCCGTCAGCGGCCGGGCCAGACGTTCCGCGAGGCGGCGCGCGCCCGGCGCGGTCACCGTCCGGTCTATCGCGTCCAGCAAGGACCCCTGACGCGATCCTGACAGGGTGCGCTCGATCTCAAGGCTGGCGCGGGTCGCCGGGTCTACGGCCAAGCTCGCCCCGGCCCGGATCTGGCGCGGCGGAGCGAGCTTGGCGGGCGCGCCGGCCTGCGACAGGGCGAGATAATCCAGCAGCGCGCCCAGCGCCGCACATTCGGCCTTCGAGAAGTCGCCGAAGGCGGTCAGCTCCCGGACGCGGAATTGCTCCTTGAGCTGGCGTTCGGCCGAAGCCGGGTCGAACTTGGCCCGCGGCAGCGGCGTCAGCGTCGCGCGCGGTGCCAGCAGGGCCGCCTCGGCGAAGCCGCGCTCCTCGACCAGCAGCTCGGCCGGGCTCATGGCGGCAATCTCGGCGGCCAGATGATCTGGCTGGACGGGCGAAACCCGGAAGTCTCCGGTCGACACATCGGCCCAGGCGAGTGCGGCCTCGCCGGTTGCCAGCTGCGCCAGAGCGGCGATCCGGTTCGAGACCCGCGGATCGAGCAGGCTGTCCTCGGTCAGCGTGCCCGGCGTCACGACCCGCGTGATCGCGCGTTCGACGACCGCCTTCGACCCGCCGCGCGCCTTGGCCGCCTTGGGGTCTTCCATCTGCTCGCCGACAGCGACCTTGAAGCCGGCCTTGATCAGGCGGGCCAGATAGGCCTCGAACGTCGCCGCCGGAACACCGCACATGGCGATCGGCTCGCCCTGGTGTTCGCCGCGTTTTGTCAGGGCAATATCGAGCGCCGCAGAAGCCCGTACAGCGTCGTCGAAGAAGAGTTCGTAGAAGTCGCCCATCCTGTAGAACAGCAAGGAATCGGCCGGCGCCTGCGCCCGCAGGGCCAGGAATTGCTGCATCATCGGGGTCGCACCCTCGGCGGAAGGAAAGGTGCGATCGCGCGGCACGGGGAGGGTCGACAGGGCATTCATCGGCACAGACGGTGGCGAGGTTTCGCCTTGCGTGCAAGGGTGTGAAGCGGCTAGAGCGCTGTAAGGTCCGGGACTTCATAATCCGCCCGGACTTTTGGAAGATACAGGGACATCGGTGATGAACGACAGAACCAGTCACGTCGAGGACGAGGAAGCCCTCGCCTTCCACAAGGATCCCGTTCCCGGCAAGCTGGCCATGTCCCCGACCAAACCGATGGCGACCCAGCGCGACCTGTCGCTCGCCTACAGCCCCGGCGTCGCCGTGCCGGTCAAGGCTATCGCAGCCGATCCGGACAAGGTCTACGACTATACCTCCAAGGGCAACATGGTCGCCGTGATCTCCAATGGCACCGCCATTCTAGGCCTCGGCAATCTTGGCGCCATGGCGTCCAAGCCGGTGATGGAAGGCAAGGCGGTCCTGTTCAAGCGCTTCGCCGATATCGATGCGATCGATATTGAGGTCGAGGAAGAGGACGCCGAACAATTCATCGAGTGCGTCAAGCGGATCGGCAATACATTCGGCGGCATCAACCTCGAAGACATCAAGGCGCCGGAAAGCTTCATCGTCGAACAGCGCCTGCGCGAACTGCTCGATGTGCCGGTCTTCCATGACGACCAGCACGGCACCGCCATCATTTCCGCCGCCGGTATCATCAATGCCTGCGAACTCACCAATCGCCGCATCGAGGACCTCACCGTTGTCGTCAACGGTGCCGGCGCCGCTGGTATTGCGGTGCTCGAATTGCTCAAGGCGATGGGCGTGCACCCCGACAACGCCATCCTGTGCGACAGCAAGGGCATCATCCACACCGAACGCGACAATCTCAACCAGTGGAAGGCTGCCCACGCGATCCAGACCGACAAGCGCTCGCTCGCCGAAGCAGTCGACGGCGCGGATTGTTTTCTCGGCCTGTCTGTCGCCGGCGCACTCACCCAGGACATGGTCAGGTCGATGGCCAAGGACCCGATCATTTTCGCCATGGCCAATCCGGACCCGGAGATCTCCCCGGAAGATGCCCGCGCCGTCCGCGAGGACGCGATCGTGGCCACCGGGCGGTCGGATTATCCCAATCAGGTCAACAATGTCCTGGGTTTCCCCTACATTTTCCGCGGCGCCCTTGATGTGCGTGCCCGAACCATCAATGAAGAGATGAAGATCGCCGCCGCCCAGGCCCTCGCCGCCCTGGCCAAGGAAGACGTGCCGGACGAGGTCGCGGCCGCCTATCACGGTGCGCGCCCGACCTTCGGCCGCAATTACATCATCCCTTCGCCCTTTGATCCGCGCCTGATCTCCTATGTGCCGCCCTATGTGGCCCAGGCCGCGATGGACACCGGCGTGGCCCGCAAACCCATCCCGGACATGGCGGCCTACCGTGCCTCCCTGGCGCGCCGCCTCGACCCGACCGCCGCCCTCTTGCAACGCATCCAGGGCGCGGTGATGGGGCATGGCCGCCGCATCGTCTTCGCCGAGGGCGAGGAGCCCTCGGTTATCCGCGCCGCCTTTGCCTTCCAGAATCAGGAACTGGGCAAGGCCATCCTGGTCGGTCGCGAGGAAATCACCCGCGCCAATATGCGCCTGGTCGGGGTGCCGGAAGACTCGATCCAGATCGTCAATGCGCGCCTGTCGGACCGCAATGCGGATTATTCCGACTTCCTGTACAGCCGCCTGCAGCGCAAGGGCTATCTCAAGCGCGACGTGCAGCGCCTGGTCAATAATGACCGCAACGTCTTTTCCGCCTGCATGGTCAAGCTGGGCGATGCCGACGGCATGGTCACCGGCACGACACGCTCCTACGGCGCGGCCCTGGCCGACATCTCCCAGGTCCTTGACCCCGCCGAGGGCCAGCGTGTCATGGGCATGTCGATCGCCCTGGCGAAGAACCGGACCCTCTTCATCGCCGACACCAATATCGCAGAATTCCCCGACGAGGAGGCCCTGGCCGATATCGCCACGGAAACGGCGGCAGCGGCCAAGGGTTTCGGCTTCACGCCACGAGTCGCCTTCCTGTCCTATTCCACCTTCGGCAATCCGTCCGGCGACCGCTCGGACAAGCTGCGCCGGGCGGTGCAGATCCTCGACGAGCGCGGTGTGGATTTCGAATACGAGGGCGAGATGAATGTCGATGTCGCGCTCGACCCGTCACACCGCTTCCTCTACCCGTTCTCGCGCCTGAAGGGTCCGGCCAATGTGCTGGTCATGCCGGCCATCCATTCCGCCTCGATCGCGACCAAGCTGTTGCGCATGGCCGGCGGAGCGACCGTGATCGGGCCCATGCTGGTCGGGGTCGAAAAACCCGTCCAGATCGCCCGCCTGGGTGCCTCGGTCTCGGAAATCACCACACTGGCGGCCCTGGCCGCCTACGACCCGGACAAGCACGACGTCGACAGCGGGCTGGCGGAGTAGGGGTCAGGGAGCGGCGTCGGCCGTTTTTTCCAGGTCACGGACACCACGGGCCGCATCCGTGCCACGCAACATGATGAAGATGATCAATGCAGCCATCGGCAGCGCATAGCTGGCGGTGACGACGAAGAAGCCAACATACCCCATCGTTTCCGCCATAACGCCAGAGAAGCCGGCGATGAATTTGCAGATGAGGGCGTAGAGCGACGACAGAAGCGCGTATTGGGTCGCGGCGTTGAGCGGATCGGTCAATGACGACAGGTAAGCAATAAAGGCCGTCCCGACAAAACCCGCGGCGATATTATCGGCACTGATGACCGCCGCCAGCAGGCCAACACTGTCGGAATCGCCCGTGGCAGCGAGGTAGGCGAAGGCGGCATTCGTGGCGAAGGTAATCACCGCGCCAACTACCATCGTGCGCAGGACGCCAAAGCGGTAGGCGATCAAACCTCCCAGGAACCCGCCCGAGATCGTGGCGATGATTCCGGGTCCGCTCTGGATACCGCCGACGATGGCTCGGTCAAAGCCCATGTCGGAATAGAGCGGGCTGGCCATAACGCCCATAGTAAAATCGGAAAGTCGATAGAAGGCCACCAGCAGGAAGACCGGCACAATCCAGTTGCCCAGGCGATCCCAGAACTGCTTGAACGGCTCAATCACGGAATCCGCAACCCGGCGGCCAAAACTCTTGCCATCCGGCTCCCGATACGCGTGGTAGGGTTCCTTCATGAACAGCACGAGGATCGCGCACGCGCCCATGGTTGCGGCCATGACGAGGAATGACACCGTCCAGTTGGTCCATTCTGAAATGGCCAGTCCGAAGCCCGAAAACATGATTGCGCCGCGATAGCCCAACACGTAGGCGGCGGCCATGTTCGCCTGATCGTCACGTGGCCCAGATTCGATCCGCCAAGCATCGATGGAAATGTCGAGGGTAGCGCCCGAGTAGGACAGGATAAAAGCGCCGAGCGCGGTCACCACAAGCCCGTTGGCCGGGTCTGTGAATGCAATCATTGCCAAGCCGACCATCGTGCCAAGTATGGCGACAATCATCCAGGACCGGCGTTTCCCGAGCGCCGATGTCAGAAAGGGGATGGGCATGCGATCAACAACGGGCGCCCACAGCGGTTTCAGCGTGTAGGAAATCGTCACCCAGTAGAAAAACCCGATGGTGGAGCGCTCGATCCCGGCGTCACGCAGCCAGAAGCTGAGCTTGGAGAAAACCATCATCAGCGGCAGGCCGGAGGCGAAGCCGAGGATCAGCATCGCAATCATGATGGGGCGCCCATAGGCAGCGAGCGTTTGGCCCCAGGTCTTGCGGGCCGGAGCCATCAATTCCGCCATGATCTCATGTCCCCGTTTGTGCCTGATATTCCGGCTGAAAGTCGGTCACCCCATGCTGGCGCGGTTTCCGGGGCGGCACAAGCGAGTGAGGATGTCGGCGAGCTGGTCGGCGTCCAGCGGCTTGGTCAGGAATTCGTCCATGCCGGCGCCGAGGCAGAGCTTGCGGTCGGCCTCGCTGTCATTGGCGGTCAATGCGATCAGGGGCAGGCAGCAGCCGGCGGCGCGCGCAGCACGGGCGACATCCGGCCCATCCATGCCCGGCATGCGCTGATCGAGCAGCGCGGCATCAAATGACTGTGAGGTCAGGCTTTCCAGCGCGGCATCACCGTGTGCGACCGGCGTGACGCGTACGCCAAGCCCTTCAAGGCATTTGCGGGCGATCAGGGCGTTGACCGGGTCATCTTCAGCCACGAGCAAATGGAGGCCGGACAAATCGGGTTGGAAACATGTCGAAGCGGACCGTTCAGCCAAGCGCAGTCCGGCGGTGCCTTCGGCGCCGGGGTTCCCGGACAGCTGCGCCACCAGGGTCGAAGCCCGGACCGGTTTGACGAACCAGTTGACGCTCCCATCGGCGACCAGGTCGCAGCGTTGCGCCTTTTCCGCCGGTGTCACCAATTGCCAGACCCGTCCCGGAGGGGAGGATCCGGCCCATGCCGCGTCGCAAAGGATTTCGACCGCATCCGGACCGTCGATCACGTCCGACAAGGCTTCCCGCGATTGAATCGTTTGCACGTCGGCGCCGAGCGCGACCAGCTGGTCGCACAAGCTGTCGCGCAGGGTTTCATTGGCACAGGCAACCCGTATGGAGCGGCCGGCGAGAGGTGTATCAACGCGTTTTGCCAGCACGGGCAGATCAAATATGAGCCAGAATTTGGCACCCTCGCCAAGACGGCTCTCAACACCCATGGCGCTGTTCATTGCATCGGCGAGGCGACGCACCATTGCGAGGCCCAGCCCAGCCCCGCTTTCGGCGCCATCGCGTTCGGCGGCGCCGCGCTCGAAATGCTCGAACAGGGTTTCCTGGTCAGCCTCGGAGATGCCCGGTCCGGTATCGCTGACCGACAGGGCGAGCCGGTCACGGCCTTCGCTGTCAGGCGCATTGGCGACATCCAGTCGGACACCGCCTGAGCGCGTGAACTTCACCGCATTGCCGAGAAGATTGTAGAGGATCTGCTTGAGCCGGGCCGCATCGCCGGTAATGAGGGTCGGCGCATCGGCGGCATGAACGACGCCGATCTCGAGCCCTTTTTCCTGTGCCCGGGGCGCGGCGAGCTCGACAGTTTCGCGCACCAACTCCGCAACATCAATGGTTTCGGGCCGCAATTCCAGCCGACCTGCCTCGAGTCGGGACAGGTCGAGAATATCATCGACCATTGAAAGGGCGTGATCGGCCGAGGCCGCGATCGAGCGAACATAGTCCGCCTGGTCAGGCTTGAGCGCGGTCGCTTCGAGCAGGCGTGACACGCCGAGCGCGCCGGCCAGCGGCGTGCGCAACTCGTGCGTGACCGCTGCGAAGAAAAGTGATTTGGCCCGTTGCGAAGCTTCCAGATCCTCGTGCGCCGCGCGACGGCTGGTGACATCCCGGCCGACCGAAATCACGCCCGCACCGTCGGGCAGGAGGCGTTCATCCCATTCGATCCAGATGGCGCCCTTGCGGGTCCGCATCAGCATTTCATAGCGCCGCGAGTCCCGGGCCGAAACCGGCGGTGCCACCGAGAACCAGCGCCCGACCCAATCTTGCCGTTCACCGCCAAAGGCGGTCAGGAAGGCGGCGTTCACATACATGACCCGACCGGAATAGCCGCGTACGAGGATGAGCTCGCCAGCAACGTCAAGCGCCGACAGAAGCAGGCTGTCGACAGGTTCGGATATTGACGCGAAAGGATTCGCCGGTTCGGCAGCAGACGACAGGTCTGACCGGTCCGTACCGGGCACGTCCCTGTCATTCCCCGCCGCGTCTGACGGCGATGAACCGGCTGTCCGGCGATCTCCCGGCTTGTCGGTCATTCGGCTGTCCTCGGATCGATCCGCCTGATGGATAGTCGATTTGGGTTAATGAAGCGTCGTTGAAGCCTCGTTGAAGCGTGGCTGACCAAGCAGCGGTGTGCGTGACCTGTCCGCAGGTTTATCGCAGCCGCGCAGGGGGGGAGCAGCGCTGGCGGTGTCTGGCTGCAGAACCGGCCGCCTTCAGGCCCGGGCCGGGCTGCCCGGCACCGGGCCCGAGCGTTGAAGGCCGCGGCGGCAGGACAGGGCTTCAGCGATATGGATACGCCGGACGGCTTCCTGCCCGTCGAGATCGGCGATGGTCCGGGCAACCCGCAGAACGCGATGATAGGAGCGCGCGGTCAGGGCGTGCTGGATCGCCGCCTCGTTGATCAGGGCCTCACCCGCCCGGTCCGGTGCGGCGGCATGATCGAGCAAGTCCGTCGGCAATTGGGCGTTGAGATGCCCGCGCGCTGACTGCGCCTCCCGGGCTGCAGAAACCCGCGCCGCAGCCTCGGCCGTACCCTCGGCCGGTGGCGGCAGGGCGAGATCGGCCGGCGTAACCGGCGGAACCTGTATTTGCAGGTCAATACGGTCAATCATCGGACCGGAAATGCGGGCCTGATAATCAATCGCGCAGCGAGCCCCGCGGCGACAGCTGGCGCCATCCACGCCGCCTCCACCGCAGCGACAGGGATTCATCGCCGCGACCAGCTGGAAGCGGGCAGGATAGGCAATATGCGCATTGGCTCGGGCCACGGTGATCGAGCCGGTTTCCAGCGGCTGGCGCAGGCTGTCGAGCACTTGCGGGTGGAATTCAGGGAGCTCGTCGAGAAAAAGAACGCCTCGATGGGCCAGCGAGGCTTCACCGGGCCGCGCCCGGCTGCCGCCCCCCACCATTGCCGCCATCGAGGCGGAATGATGCGGCGCGCGAAAGGGGCGCATCCGGGTCAGCCGGCCGCGTTCCAGCAGGCCGGCGACCGAATGGATCATCGACACGTCCAGCAGTTCCGGCGCGGTGAGCGGTGGCAGAAGACCGGGCAGACGCTCTGCCAACATGGATTTTCCGGAACCTGGCGGGCCGACCATCAGAAGATTGTGATTGCCGGCAGCAGCGATCTCGAGAGCGCGCTTGGCGCCTTCCTGGCCCTTGACCTGCCGGAGGTCGACATCGGGGCCGGCCTCGATCAACTCGCCCGGAGCCGGGCGATCGATCACCTGGCTTCCCTTGAAGTGGTTGATCAGCTGGATCAGCGTCGTCGGCGCGAGAATGGCCAGGTCTCCGCCAGCCCAGGCCGCTTCCGGACCGCAAGCCTCCGGACAGATCAGCGAACGCCCAGAGGCGTGGGCGGCGACTGCCGCAGGCAGGGCTCCGGGTGCAGGCCGGATGCGCGCGTCAGCGCCAAGCTCGCCGAATGCCAGATAGTCCTCAGCGACATCCTTGGGCAGAACATCCAGTTCCGCCAGTACACCAATTGCAATGGGCAGATCGAAATGTGCACCCTCCTTGGGCTGGTCCGCCGGCGCGAGATTGACGATCAACCGTTTGGACGGCAGCGACAGGCCGAGGGCGGAAAAGGCGGCCCGAACCCGTTCCCGGCTCTCCGCCACCGCCTTGTCGGCGAGGCCGACAATGGAAAAAATCGGCTGAGACCCGCCTGCAACCTGAACCTGCACATCCACAAGTCGGGCCTCGGCGCCGTGAAAGGCCACAGATGCTGTGCGAGCCGCCATGTCGAATCTCCCGGCATACCGGGGATTTGAATCACAGACAGCGGCCTGTGTCGCGCCCCGCCACCAGATGCGGCACAACGATTGCCGGAGACAACCCGCGCCAGTAAGCATCCGGCATCATTGGGTTTTCCACAGGCTCGCGCGCAACTGGATCAAAACAGGAACAAATCATGTACGATGAAGATGCACACGTCAAGCGTGCAGCTTGATCTAGCCGATACGTCGGTCGACCGCATCCCAGAAGGCCGCACAGGCATTGACCCCCGAGAAGCGGCGAAGCTCCTGGACGCCCGTCGGCGAGGTGACGTTGATTTCGGTCAGGCGGTCACCAATGACATCGATCCCGACCAGCACGAGGTCACGCTGCTTGAGAGTCGGCCCGATTGCCTCGCAGATCCGCATGTCGCTGGCGGTCAGCCCGGACGCCTCGGCGACCCCGCCGACATGCATGTTCGATCGTGTTTCACCGGTTTGCGGTACCCGGTTGATGGCACCGACAGGCTCTCCGTCGATGATCAGGATGCGCTTGTCACCAGCCGAGACCGCCGGCAGGAAAGCCTGGGCGATCACGGGTTCGCGCGACATGGCGAAGAAGGTCTCGAGCAGGGCGGAAAAATTGCCGTCACCCGGCTTGAGGCGAAAGACCCCTGCGCCGCCATTGCCGTAAAGCGGCTTGATGATGATGTCCTGATGTTGGTCCCGAAAGCCGGCGAGGGCAGTGAGGTCGCGGGTGATCAGGGTCGGCGGAATGATGTCGGGAAAGAGTAGCGGCAGGATCTTTTCCGGGCTCGACCGGACCCAGAACGGATCATTGAGCACCAGGGTTTCACCCTTGAGCATTTCCAGGAGATGGGCCGCCGTCTGATAGGCCATGTCAAAGGGCGGATCCTGGCGCATGAGGACCACATCAACATCGCTTGCCAGGTCCAGTACGCACGGTTCGCCGAGTTCGGCATGGTCGCCCTGGACATGTTTCACGCGAACCGGTCGCGCCCGCGCCAGGATCCGGCCTTCCCGCCAGGCGAGCTGGTCGGGATGATAGACGTAGAGTTCAGCGCCCCGGGCCTGGGCCTCTTCCATCAGGGCGAACGTGGTGTCGGCGTCCACATTGACCGTCTCGATCGGGTCCATCTGGACCGCAACACGCCATGCCATCATCTCGTCTCCGGTCCACCCAGCAATTGTGGTCCGGAGTTAGGGGGGCTGCCGCCGGATTCAACCCCGGGATTGGCTTCACCGGCACACGCTTCGGCGCGCCGCTCGCCGCGGGCAGGCAGATTGGTCGGCACACCGGCAATCCGGACGTAGGACACCACTTCCTGAACGCCTTCCACCAGCGAGGCATGAGCACTGGCGCGCTCGAGTTCACCGCGATTGCGCGCAACACCGAGCAGATAGACGCGACCGGCCCGGGTCTCGACATTGAAATTGATGGAACGCACGGCACGGTCGGAAATCAGCCGCCCGTTCACCCGTGCCGTGATCTCCGCATCACGGGTCCGGTCGCGAAAACCCTGACCGCTGCCGATTTCGATCTCATTGGCGACATTGCGCACGGCCACCGAGGTCCAGGCGAGGCATTCGGCCATCAAGCGATCATCCTCGCGCGGCACACGCCCGGTCAGAAGCGCTATTCCTTCGGTCACCTCCACATCCACCCCGTCCAGCGCAAAGCCTTCAGATCGCAGCATGGCGGACTTGATCGAGACTGAGGCATTGGTGTCGTCCAGCTGGCGCCCGATCGACCGCTCCTGGCCAACAGACCCCACAGAACTGCAAGCCGCGGGGGCCAGCCCGACAAGACCGGCGAGACAGAGGGTGGTGATCAAAGAAAGACGGTCGGCCATGCACGAAACTCCTGTCGAATCGCCCGCGCCCCAGCTTAGTCATTTGCAGACGCGCTACCATGACAAGTCGCGGCGCGCAGGCCAAGCGCCATCGCGCAAGCGGTACTCACAGCAGATCACGCGCTCCATCTCCGGGTATCCAGGCTGCGCGCCGGTGTTGTGGCCAGCGCCCGGGCGCAACGAGGAAAAGGTCATAGCGCAAATGAAGCGCTTTCAGGGCGGGCCGCGAGGCGCGCCAGATTGACGCCGCCCGGGTGATGCGAGCGCGCTGGCGCGGCCCGACAGAGTCGAGTGCCTGTTCGATGCTCGGTCGAGCCTTGACCTCGACAAAAACGAGGTAGTCGCCGTGTCGAGCTACCAGGTCGATCTCGCCCGCCGCAGTGCGGGCACGGTGATCAAGCAGGCGATAACCCTTGGCGACCAGCCAGGCCATGGCCAGCCGCTCCGCCCAGCGGCCGCGGGCTTCCGCCTGCCGCCGCGCCCGGCTCACCGCTCCTGATCCCGGTCCTTGAGCGCGAGCGCCCGGGCATAGACATCGCGGCGGGGCCAGCCGGACGCTTCGGCGACATGACTGGCCGCTTCCTTCACCCGCATGTCCTCCAGGGCCGCGCGCAGCGCGACATCAATCCGGCCGGCATCCCAGTCATCGGCGGCGGGCGGTCCGACGACAATGACCACTTCGCCGCGCGGCGGGCCCGCCTCGGCATAATGCGCCGCGAGCTCGGTCAGGGAACCACGTCGCGCTTCCTCATGCAGTTTCGTCAGCTCGCGACAGACCGCCGCCGGCCGGTCACCCAGCACCTTGGCCAGGCTGGCTACCATCGCAGGCAGGCGCGACACGCCTTCGTAGAAGACCAGGCTTCCGGGCACATGACGGAAAGCATCCAGCCAGGCCTCGCGCGGACCGGTCCTTTGCGGCGGGAAGCCCGCGAAGGTGAAGCAGTCTGTCGGCAGGCCGGCAATCGCGAGCGCCGCGAGGACGGCGGAGGCGCCGGGAATGGCGATCACCGGAATATCTGCGGCGATGGCATCCCGGGCCAGCTTGTAGCCGGGGTCGGAAACGAGCGGCGTGCCAGCATCCGACACAAGGGCAACCCGCTTGCCGGCCGCCAGATCAGCAAGAATTCTGGGCCGGACCCGCTCGCCATTATGATCGTGATAGGCCGTGAGTTCGACGCGCAGGCCATAAGCGTCGAGCAATCGCCTGGTCACGCGGGTGTCCTCGGCGAGCACGCGATCTGCCTGTCCAAGGACATCAAGCGCGCGAAGCGTGATGTCGCGCAGATTGCCGATCGGCGTTGAAACGAGGTAGAGCCCCGGCCCGAGCGCTTGCCCCTTGCCGCTGCGGCGGATAGCTTCGCCAAGAATTTCCCGGGATGTTTCGGTCATGCTTTCAGTCTTCAATTCGCGTATCGCCCTGTCGATGGACACATTGGCACAAAGCCGGGGCCTGCGCTGCCTCGCTGTCATTGCCATGCTTGGAGCGCTCGCCGCCTGCGGGACGACCCAGACCACTCCGCCACCGCCAGTCTATATTCCGCCGGAGCCGGTGATAGACGAGCCTGTCGATATTGAGCCCGAACCGGTCGATGAACCGGTCGCCACAGGCCTCATCCCGCCGCACATGGCGGAGCGGGACATCGCCCGCGTCGCCCTCCTCCTGCCCTTTTCGGCCGACAATTCCGGGGCACGATCGGAAGCGCTTCGCCTGCTCAATGCGGCCGAGCTGGCCCTGTTCGAACGCGGCAGCGGCAATCTCTTGCTGATCCCCAAGGACACGCAGGGCACACCGCAGGGCGCGCGATCGGCTGCGCTGGCGGCCGTTGAGGACGGGGCTGACATCATCATCGGACCGCTGTTCGGCCCCGCTGTGGCTTCCGCCGCACTGGTGGCGCGGCAGGCCGACATCCCGGTTATCGCCTTCACCACCGACACGACCGTGGCCGGCGATGGCGTCTACCTGATGAGTTTCCCGCCCGAGATCGAAGTGGCCCGCATTGTGGAATACGCCACCCGTCAAGGCGTTGAACGCTTCGCCTATCTTGGCCCACAGAGCCGCTATGGCATGGCCGTTTACGCGTCCCTGCAGGAAAATGCCGCCCTGACCGGCGGCCATATTGCGGCGGAAAGCTTTTACACCGGCGATGTCGAGGCCATGTCACGAGCCTCGGCGCGACTGGCACAAGGCGTGTTCGAACCGCTGACACCGGAAGAAGCCGATGAATTGCGGGGCGAGGCCTGGGTCCCGGACCCGGAGGCGCCCTTCCAGGCCGTGATCCTTCCCGAAGGCGGTACACGGCTACGCGCGCTGGGGCCGCTTCTTATCTCTCAGGCTGTCGATCCGCTGGTCGTCCGCTTCCTCGGCACCGGCCTGTGGAATGATCCGGACCTGCTGCGCGAGCCGGCCTTGCATGGTGGCTGGTTTGCCGGCCCGGACCTGGATGCCCGCACCTCGTTTGAAACCGCCTATGAAGCCGCCTTCGGCAACGAACCGTCGCGCATTGCCAGCCTGGCCTATGACGCGATGAGCCTGGCGGCGCATCTCGATGGTGGCGAACTTGGCTTCAGCCGTGCCGCGATCGAGGAAGAGCAGGGCTTTCTTGGCGCCGACGGCCTGTTCCGCTTCGTGGGAACCGGTCTGATCGAGCGGGGTCTGGCGATCTATGAAGTCCGGTCGCGCGGCCTGCGCGAGATCGAACCGGCACCGCTGACCTTCGAACCCGTCGAGGCTTTCTAGCTGCTCACGGCAATATCTCACGCGTAACCCGGTCCGCCAGAAGTCGGCCAGCAGTCGTAAGGCGGATGCGCGTCCCGTCCCGGACCAGAAAGCCGCCTTCGACCATCCGGTCGATTCCCGCCGCGTCCGGCTGGCATCCTGTGGTCACGGCAAGATGATCGAGATCCAGGCCTTCGGTGACACGAAGCCCGAGAAAGGCCCGCTCGATCATGTCGTCCAGCGGCGCGAGCATTTCGCGCCCGTCCGCTGCCAGGCCCGACCCGGTACGCGCCACACGATTGATATAGTCGGCGGGCCTTCGGCTGGCTGTGGTCGCGATCCGCCCATCCTGCGTGCTGCGCCCGAGCCGGCCGTGCGCGCCGGGTCCGACACCGATCCACTCACCGCCTTCCCAGTAGATCCGGTTGTGGATCGAGCGGTCGGCAGCGCTGCGGGCATGATTGGAGACTTCGTAGGCAGGAAAGCCGGCGGCTTCACACATCTCGCCCGTCAGCTCGTAGAGATCGGCAGCGCCGTCTCCGTCCACGGCGAGGGTCTCGCCCCGCTCGGTTCGCTTGCCGAAGGCCGTGCCCGGCTCGATGGTCAGCTGATAGGCCGAGACATGACCTGCACCGCTGGCCAGCGCCTCGCCCAGCTCGGCACGCCATTCGGGCAGGGTCTGCCCTGCGTGGGCATAGATCATGTCGACCGAGACCCGGTCGAACGCTGCCAGGGCCCGGTTGATCGCCTGACGTGCCCCGGCGCCATCATGGTCACGACCGAGGGCTGCAAGGACCGGATCGTCGAAACTCTGAACCCCCAGCGACAAGCGCCGGACGCCGGCCGCGGCAATGCCGTCAAAGCGAGCCTGATCGTTCGGATTGGCCTCAAGGCCAATTTCGGCGCCCGCCTCCAATCCCCAGAGCCGGTCCGCCGTCTCGATCACCGCGGCGATCCAGGCGGGTTTCATGAGCGAAGGTGTACCGCCGCCGAAATGCAGGCTTGCGAGCGATCTCGGTCCGCTGTGGTCCCGCCAGCTCGCCATGTCCGCCAGTATCGCGGCGAGCAACGCCTCATCATCCCCCTTGGGGCGATAGACGTTGAAATCGCAATAGGGGCAAATTCGCGCACAAAAGGGCCAGTGCAGGTAAAGGCCCAGTGCCCGGCCAAGATCGGTCGGCGCGGGATTGGTCATCGCTGGACACCCGCTGCGATCATCGCATCGAGTGCGCGGGCGCGATGGCTGAGCTGGCGTTTCTCGTCGGCGCTCATTTCACCAAAGGTGCGGTTATGGCCAACCGGCTGGAAGACCGGGTCATAACCAAACCCATCCGGCCCGCGAGGCGGCCAGACGATCTCGCCTTCAACTTCGCCTTCGAAAAAGACGATGTCCTCGCCGGGCCTCGCGAGCGCTATCGTACAGACAAACCGGGCAGTCCGGTTACCACTGCCCGACGCGGCAAGCGCATCTTCGACCCGCTGCATGGCACGCATGAAGTCCCGCGGCTCACCCGCCCAGCGGGCGGAATGGATGCCCGGATCACCCCCCAGTGCATCAACCGCCAGACCGGAATCGTCAGCCAGGCAGGGCAGCCCTGTTGCCTCGCAGGCGGCGCGGGCCTTCAGCGCCGCGTTGCCGCGAAATGTCGTCTCGGTTTCTTCCGGTTCGGGAAGCGCAAGGTCATGGGCGCTCTTCAGGGTTACGCCGAACGGCGCGAGGATACGCTCCATCTCCTTGATTTTACCGGCATTATGGCTCGCCAATACCCAGGTTTCCTGGCCCATTTCTGCCCTCCAGATCGATCCAATTTATCGCCTTTCGAAAAATTCATATCGAAAAACGATATTTTTCGCTTGCGCCCCGCAAACTTTCTGTTTATCGATAAACAACAAGGGCGGGAGACGTCGTCCGAACAACATGAATGACAACGGTAATTGGTCAGATACAAGACAAAGGAAACAGTGAAATGGTCAGGTCCAACAATTCAGGCATTCACATGATCGGCTCTATCGCGATCAATCTGATGCTTCTCGTCGCAGTCGGCGCCGGCGCGTTCTACGCCATTGCCCCGGTCGCGGCATGATGAAAAAAGTCGCGTGAGGTCCGGGGTCCCGGAATAGGGTCAACGGACCTCACGTGCGACGCCTAAAAGGGAAGGGGCGGCTATGAAGGCACTGGGAAGCGGATCACTGGCATCCGTTTTGAAGGTAGTACTGGACGTTGTCTGGTATCTGGCCTGGGGCCTTCTGGGTTTTTCAGCCCTCGTCCTGGTCGCGACAGCGGCTACCCTGCTGATGGACTGGCTCGGCTATTCGCCCAGCTTCGTCACCCAGTTTTTCGATGCCGTCCGGAATCATGGATGGGTCTACCCGATCTTCGTCGCCGAGATCGTCGCTTTTCTGGTCGTGATCGACCGGCTGCGCCGCATTTTCTCGACCCTGATCGCCGGCGATCCCTTCGTGCCGGAGAATGCCGGGCATTTGCGCGTCATCGCGATTGCCATCGCCGCCTACCAGATTCTGCGCCATGTCACCCAGGGCGCTGTCGCCATGATCCTGACACTGCTGGATATGGACAATCCGGTGGTTGGCGGGCTCGAGCTGGCCGGTGTCGGCGGAATCGATCTCGGGGCCTGGTTTGCCGTAGTGGCACTGCTGGTCCTGGCGGAAGTTTTCCGCGAAGGCGCGCGGATGCGCCAAGAACAAAAACTGACGATTTAGGGAGACGCACACCATGCCCATTCGCGTCACTCTTGATCGCATGCTCCTCGAGCGCCGCATGTCGCTGACCGAACTCTGCGACCGTGTCGGTATCACCATGGCCAACCTGTCGATCCTCAAGACAGGCAAGGCCAAGGCTGTCCGCTTCTCGACCCTGGAAGCGCTTTGCCGCGAACTGGGTTGCCAGCCCGGCGACCTGTTGAGCTTCGATGATGAGGATGATGACGCCGACGCGGCCGAATAGGCGCGCGCGTCACTCACGAACCGCCGGCCCTCGGGTCGACGGGACAGACGGCGGGGGTGGGCCTGCACGGTAGCCCCTTCCCAAAGAGGCCGTGCGGGCCGTTTCCAGCCCCCCAGCGCGCCCCCGCCGTCTGTTCTTTAATTCACCCGGCTTCCGCCACCAGTGCAAGCACTATCCCTTCAGTGCCGCCAGTTGCGCCGCGCACAGATCGGTCACGCCGGCCTTGGCGAGGGCGAAGAGGAGGTCGAAATCGGATTCCGGGATCGGCCTGTCTTCCGCCGTGGCCTGGATCTCGACAATCCCGCCCCGGTCAGTCAGCACGAAATTGGCATCAGCCTCGGCGCGGCGATCTTCCTCATATTCAAGGTCGAGCCGGGCTTCACCGTCGATGACACCGCAGGAGATGGCGGCGAGCTGGCCGTGCACAGGGTCCTCGGCCAGCACACCTTCCTCGATCAGATAGGCGGTCGCCTGCTTGAGCGCGACCCAGGCGCCGGTGATGGCCGCCGTGCGTGTGCCGCCA
Source organism: Maricaulis sp. (assembly GCF_015665295.1). Taxonomy (GTDB): domain Bacteria; phylum Pseudomonadota; class Alphaproteobacteria; order Caulobacterales; family Maricaulaceae; genus Maricaulis. Next base: position 182,321 of record NZ_JADFAJ010000016.1, on the reverse strand, counting down.
TCGGCTTGCAGGACGTCGCAATCGATCGTGATCTGGCGTTCACCGAGCGCCTTCAGATCAACAACCGCCCGCAGCGAGCGGCCGATCAGGCGCTGGATTTCCTGGGTCCGGCCGGATTGCTTGCCGGCGCTCGCCTCGCGGCGCGAGCGCGAATGCGTGGCGCGCGGCAACATGCCGTATTCCGCTGTTACCCAGCCCTTGCCGCCACCTCGCAGCCACGGCGGGATATTGTCTTCCACCGAGGCCGTGCACAAGACATGCGTGCCGCCGAAACGGGCGAGACAGGACCCTTCGGCGTAAAGCGAGGCGCCAGCCTCCAGGCTGATGTCACGCATGGCGTCGCGGGCGCGTCCATTGGGTCTCATGCTCGTCTCCGGTGTCGGTGCTGTCCTGGCCCCGCTCCTAGCGGCGATGGCGACGGGCTTCAAGCGGCAAGCGCGCGCAAAGCGGATTGAACCCGGGCGCGGGCACGACTAATTGAGAAGGGATGTCCCAGACTGTTCCGCAATCGGCCCTGGCCGCGCTGGATGATCGCATGCGCACGATCTTTCGCGAGATCGTCGAGGCCTATCTGCGCTCCGGCGACCCGGTCGGCTCCCGCACCCTGTCGCAAAGCGGCAATTTATCCCTGTCCCCGGCCTCGATCCGCAACACCATGGCGGACCTGGCCGATCTCGGCCTTCTGAGTGCGCCGCACTCCAGCGCCGGCCGCATGCCGACCCATGCCGGGCTCCGGCTCTTCGTCGACGGGCTGTTGCAGATCGGCGAGCTGTCAGCCGACGAGCGCCAGGCGATCGAGGGCCGCGTCTCGGTGTCCGGCCGCTCGACCCAGGACCTGCTGGGCGAGGCGACTTCGCTGCTCGGCGGCCTGGCGGGCGGTGCCGGTCTGGTCATCACCTCCAAACGCGAAGCGCCGCTGCGCCATGTTGAATTCGTGCCGCTCTCCTCGGTCGAGATGCTGGCCGTCCTGGTGTTCGAGGACGGCAGTGTCGAAAACCGGCTCATGCGCTCGCCCGACGGGATTCCGCCAGCGGCGCTGATCGAGGCCGGAAACTATCTTTCGACGCGCCTGAAAGGCCGAACCCTCAGCGATGCCCGCAAGGTCATCGAGCTGGAGATCGCCGAGCGGCGCTCAGCACTGGACGGGGCGGCTGAAAGCCTGGTCAAACGGGGTCTGGCCGACTGGAGCGGCGGCCAGAGCCGGGAGCGCTCGCTGATCGTGCGGGGCCAGGCCCGCCTGCTGGAAAGCCTTGATGCCGCCGGCGACCTCGAGCGCATCCGCCTGCTGTTCGAGGACATCGAGCGCAAGGAAGAGCTGATCACCCTGCTGGACAAGGCGCGGGACGCCCAGGGTGTGCGCCTCTTCATCGGCGCCGAAAACCCGCTTTTCAGTCTGTCGGGTTCCAGTGTGATCGTGGCTCCCTATATGAATGCCGAACAGGAAATCATCGGGGCGCTGGGTGTAATTGGCCCCACACGTTTGAACTATGCCCGTGTTATCCCCCTCGTCGACTACACCGCCCGTGTGGTCGGACAGATACTGGATGGCGCGCGATCGCGAGAGTGAAGACAAGATGAGCGACACAGAGAACAAGCCGCAAAACGACACCGAAACCCCTCAGGACGACACCGCAAAAGCGGAGGCCGCGGCCAATGCCAATTCGGCTCAAGCAGACGCGCCGGTCGCGGATGATCCAATCCCCAAGCTGACCGCCGAGCTCGATTCCATGCGCGACAAGCTGCTGCGCGCCCTGGCCGAGGCCGAGAATGCCCGCAAGCGGGCGGATCGCGATGTCGCCGACGCGCGCAGCTATGCTGTCTCCAGCTTTGCCAAGGACATGCTCGACATTTCCGACAATCTGACCCGCGCCGTGAGCGCCGTCGATGAGGCCGCCCTTGCCGATGCGCCGGACGCCGTGAAGAACCTGGTCGAGGGCGTCGCGATGACCGAGAAGGCCATGGCGACCAAGCTGGAGCGCCACGGCGTCAAGAAGGTCGATCCGCAACCCGGTGACGCTTTCGATCCACACAAACACCAAGCCGTTGCCCAGATCCCGTCCGACCACGGGGCAGGCACGATCGCCGCCGTCATGCAGACCGGTTTTGTGATTGCGGACCGCACCTTGCGCGCCGCCATGGTCGCCGTCTCCTCCGGCCCGGCGGCCGGCAATGGTGACGCGTCGGGTGGTTCAGGCGGCAATGTCGACATGAAGGCCTGAGCGCACACGAGGCATCACACCCGCGTCATGCGCGCCGCTACCTCTCGCATCACGATCGATGTCGGGTCATGATGCGTTGCGCACAAGCGGGAGAGTTCCATGACGATGCTGCCTGGCTGGGCAATGGATGCGATGAACATCCTGACCCAGGTTTTCATTCTGGCCATAGGCCTGGCCGTGCTCGTGGCATTCGGCATGTATGTCGTCGACCGTCTGCAAACGCGCGATGCGATCCGGCGCAACTACCCGGTCGTCGGACGTTTCCGGTCGCTTTTTACAACCCTGGGCGAGTTCTTCCGGCAATATTTCTTCGCGATGGACCGCGAGGAACTGCCCTTCAACCGGGCCGAGCGTGATTGGGTCTACCGGTCATCGCAAGGCAAGGGCGGCACCATCCCTTTCGGATCGACCAAGCCAATGGACAAGCCGGGCACGGCGATTTTCGTCAATTGCCCCTTTCCCCTGCTCGACGACCATGCCGCAGAAGCCCAGCCACTGCGCGTCGGACCCCAGGCCCGCACGCCCTATGACGCCCCCTCCTTCTTCAACATCTCCGGGATGAGTTATGGCGCTCTGTCGAAACCGGCCGTGCGGGCGCTGTCACGCGGGGCGGCGAAGGCCGGGATCTGGATGAATACCGGCGAGGGAGGGCTGTCGCCGATGCATCTGGAGGGTGGCTGCGACATCGTCTTCCAGATCGGCACGGCGAAATACGGCGTGCGTGATGATCAGGGCGGCCTCTCAGACGAGAACCTGCGCCGGGTTGCCGGTCACGAACAGGTCCGGATGTTCGAGCTCAAGCTGTCGCAGGGCGCCAAGCCGGGCAAGGGTGGCATCCTGCCGGCAGAAAAGGTGACCCGCGACATTGCCAGGATTCGCGGCATCCCTGTCGGACAGGCCTCGATCTCACCCAACCGGCATCCCGAGTTCGACGATATCGGCGGCTTGCTCGACATGATCGGTCATATCCGTGAGGTGACCGGCAAGCCCGTCGGATTCAAGGCGGTGATCGGCGCCTATGGCTGGATCGAGGAGATGTGTGTCGAGATCACCAAGCGTGGACCTGACAGCGCCCCGGATTTCTTCACCATCGACAGCGGTGATGGCGGTACCGGCGCGGCCCCGATGGCGCTGATGGACAATGTCGGCCTGACCATTCGCGAGAGCCTGCCGATCGCCGTTTCCCTGCTCGAGCGCTACGGCCTGAAGGAGCGCATCCGCGTGATCGCATCCGGCAAGCTGTTGACGCCGGGATCTGTTGCCTGGGCCCTCGCGGCTGGAGCCGATTTCATCCAGTGCGGCCGCGGCTTCATGTTCTCGCTCGGCTGCATCCAGGCGCTGAAATGTCACAAGAATACCTGCCCGACGGGCGTGACGACCCACGACAAGCGCCTGCAACGCGGTCTGGTCGTCAAGGACAAGGCGGAGCGGGTCGCTGAATACGCCAACACGGTGCGCAAACATGTCGAGATCATCGCCCATTCCTGCGGCGTGCCAGAGCCCCGCCGGCTCGGTCGCAAACATGTCCGGATCGTGCAGGCCAATGGCCGCTCCCTGCCGATGACCGCGCTGAGCTATCTGCCCGATGACGAGGCGCCGAACCGGGAGGTGCCGGGCCAGGCCTGACATTTGCGACCTATGCCCGTTTCACCCGTCGCATTGTCAGATTGATGCGGCCGCCACCAGGGAAGGCCTCTGGAGGCAGCAAGGTCGACGTGCCCGGATAAATCCGGTCAACGCCGTGATAGCAAGACCGTGCTTCGTCGCCGAGAACCACGACATCGCCCGATGACAGGACCATGGAGCCTGTCTTGCCCCCGCGCCTTTGGCCACCGAGCCGGAAGCGCGCCTTGTCGCCGAGCGAAATGGAGACAACGGCAGCGTCTGTCGCTTCCTCGTCCCAGTCGACATGCATCCCCATACGACTGTCCGGCGCGTACCAGTTGACCAGACAGGCTTCAGGCAGGGCGGGATAATCCGCCACTTCCTGCCAGAGTTCGGTCAGCAGGGCGGGCATTTCCGGCCAGGGCGATCCCGTTTCAGGATGGGTGGGCTCATAGCGGTAACCATCCCGCTTGTCGGTCACCCAGCCCAACGAGCCGAAATTCGTCATCGTGACGGACAGCGGCTGCCCGGTTCTCGGCATGGACGGCCGCCAGAAAGGCGCCGTGTCTTGCGCAGCGATGACTGCGTCGATCAGTACCGCCTGTTGCTGTCGGGACAGTCGGCCAGGCAGAAGGCGAAAGCCGGATGGCATGGAAAATGCTGCGCTCATCCACCCAAGATGGGGTGCATCAGGGCCTCTGACCACCCGCTCCCTGAGGCAACTCAGCCGGAACCCGCAAGCGCCGCGAACCTGCAGGACGGTCCTTGAGTCATATCAAATGCGTATGGCTCATATGCGATGCAGCTGACGCAGCCCTTGCACTGTATCTCCCGCCTCCCTAAATCGCCCACTGAGCGCGGGGTTATTCCCGCGAACATTTGAACCAGACCGGTGTCGGCACACCGGTATCATCAATGACGATCCCGAAGGGGACAGTCAGCGGGATGTGGGGTGCTTCATTTGAAGGCCGCGCATTCGCCGGACGGGTCCCGCTTGGAAAAAACGGAGAAGCGATCAATGAGCAAGGTTATCGGCATCGACCTGGGTACGACCAATTCCTGTGTGGCTGTTATGGAAAGCGGCCAGGCGAAGGTCATCGAGAATTCAGAAGGCGTCCGGACCACCCCGTCCGTCGTGGCCTTCACGGAGGATGGCCAGCGCCTTATCGGCCAGCCGGCGAAACGCCAGGCCGTCACCAATCCCGACTACACCTTCTTTGCCATCAAGCGCCTGATCGGCCGCATGATGGACGACCCGACGGTCAAAAAGGACATCGACATGGTGCCCTACAAGATTGTCCCGTCGGACAGCAATGATGCCTGGGTCCAGGGTCGCGACAAGAAATATTCCCCGTCGGAAATCTCTGCCTTCACTCTGCAGAAGATGAAGGAGACCGCGGAAAGCTATCTCGGCGAAAAGGTCGAGAAGGCCGTGATCACGGTTCCGGCCTATTTCGACGATGCCCAACGCCAGGCCACCAAGGACGCGGGCAAGATTGCCGGCCTTGAAGTCCTGCGCATCATCAATGAGCCGACCGCGGCGGCCCTGGCCTATGGCCTCGACAAGGGCGAGAACAAGACGATTGCCGTCTTCGATCTCGGCGGCGGCACATTTGACGTCTCGGTCCTGGAGATCGGTGACGGCGTGTTCGAAGTGAAGGCCACCAATGGTGACACCTTCCTGGGCGGTGAAGACTTCGACATGCGCATCGTCCAGTACCTCGCGGACGAGTTCAAAAAGGAAAGCGGCATCGACCTGAAGGCCGACAAGCTGGCTCTCCAGCGCCTGAAGGAAGAAGCCGAGAAGGCCAAGAAGGAACTCTCTTCGGCCACCTCGTATGAAGTGAACCTGCCCTTCATCACGGCCGATGCCTCGGGGCCGAAACACCTCAATATCAAGCTCTCCCGCGCCAAGCTGGAAGCCCTGGTCGAGGATCTGGTCAAGCGCACGCTGGAGCCCTGCAAGAAGGCGCTCAAGGATGCCGGCCTGAGCCCGTCCGACATTGACGACATCGTTCTGGTCGGCGGCATGACCCGCATGCCCAAGGTGCAGGAGGCCGTGAAGGGCTTCTTCGGCAAGGACCCGCACAAGGGTGTGAACCCGGATGAAGTCGTTGCCATGGGTGCCGCCATCCAGGCCGGCGTCCTCCAGGGCGATGTGAAAGACGTACTCCTGCTCGACGTGACCCCGCTGTCGCTGGGTATCGAAACGCTGGGTGGTGTCTTCACCCGCCTGATCGAGCGCAATACAACGATCCCGACCAAGAAGTCGCAGACCTTCTCGACCGCCGATGACAACCAGACTGCGGTGACCATCCGCGTGTCGCAGGGCGAGCGCGAAATGGCGGCCGACAACAAGCTCCTGGGTCAGTTCGACCTGGTTGGCATCCCGCCGGCACCGCGCGGCCTGCCCCAGATCGAGGTCACTTTCGACATCGACGCCAACGGCATTGTCAACGTGTCTGCCAAGGACAAGGCGACCGGCAAGGAGCAGGTCATCCGGATCCAGGCTTCCGGCGGCCTGTCGGACGATGATATCGAGCAGATGGTCAAGGATGCCGAGGCCAATGCCGAGGCGGACAAGAAGAAGAAGGAACTCGTCGAGGCCCGCAATGGTGCCGAGGCGATGGTCCATCAGACCGAAAAACAGCTCGAGGAGTTCGGCGACAAGGTGCCCGGTGAAGACAAGGGCGCCATCGAGGCGGCTTTGAACGAGCTGAAAGAAGTCAAGGATGGCGAAGATCTTGAAGCCATCCAGCAGAAGACCCAGGCCCTGGTCCAGGCAGCCATGAAGCTCGGCGAGGCCATGTATGCGGCCCAGCAGACCGAAGCGGCTGAATCCGATGCCAAGTCTGACGCCGAAGGCGATGATGACGTCGTCGATGCGGAGTTCTCCGAAGTCGACGACGACAAGAAGAAAGACGCGTAAGGTCCGGTTTTGACCGGGAGGGTTCCGTCCCCTCCCGGTCCAAGCCCTGCAAGGCCCGGCCATGACCCGTCCCGATCCCCTGACTGCTCCGTTCGGAGCCTTCGCCCTCTCGCCCCTGGCCGAGCGGTTCCGACGTCTGCCTATGGCGATGCCGAGTGATGCGCTGCGGCGCAGCGCCGAATCCGTCGTGCGACGGGCGCTGATGTCAGGCGGCCGTGACATTGCGGATATCGAGGTCTTCCCCGGCCAGTTTGCTCGCGTCCACCTTCGCGATAATCGGTGCGAGAAACGCGTCTTTGCCGGCTCGAAAAGCTGGGACAGCGCCGAGCGTCGCGCCATTCGCGAGGCGATGGTCGCCAAACCGGCCGGTGAAACCTTCGTCTTCGTCGATGCCGGCGCCAATGCCGGTCTCTACACGCTGTCCGTTCTGGCCGATGCGGCTGTCCAGTCGCGTCCCGTCCGAGCAATCGCGATCGAGCCGGACATCGAGAACCGGCGTCGGCTGGAGTTCAATCTGGCTGTGTCCAAGGCGTCAGCTGTGACCGTTCTGCCCTACGCGCTCGGCGCTGAAGAGGGCGAGGGCGCGATGGTCCAGTCGGCCACCAATCGCGGCGAGGTCCATGTGGCCAGTGGCGGCGAGACCGGCGACGCGATCCGCCTGCGCCCGCTGGGCGCGGCCCTGACCGAAGCCGGCACTGACCGCGTTGACGTGATGAAAATGGATATCGAGGGCTTCGAGGAGCCTGTCCTTAACGGCTTCTTCGCGGAATCACCGCGCAGTCTCTGGCCGACCATGATCCTTCTGGAGACCCGGCATGAGGCTGCCATTACCGATGGCGCCGCCGGTCTCTGTCTTGAACACGGCTACACGGTAGCCCAGCAAATGCGGCAGAACGCAGTACTGGTTCTGCCTACAGGTGACCTGTCATGAGCAAGCGTGATTTCTACGAAATCCTGGGTGTCGAGAAGACCGCCGACGAAAAGACGCTGAAGAGCGCCTATCGCAAACAGGCGATGAAATTCCACCCGGATCGCAATCCCGGCGACGCGGCCGCCGAGGCCCAGTTCAAGGAAGTCGGCGAGGCTTATTCCGTCCTTTCCGATCCTGACAAGCGTGCCGCTTATGACCGCATGGGGCATGCCGCCTTCGAGCAGGGTGGCATGGGCAATGGTCAGGGTCCGTTCGGCGGCGGTGGCGGAGCGGCCGATTTCGCGGATATTTTCGAACAGGTCTTCGGCGATGCCTTCAATATGGGCGGCGGCATGGGTGGCCGGCGTGGCGGACGCGGTCATTCCGGCCCGGCGCGCGGCGCCGATCTTCGCTTCGACCTGGAAATCAGCCTGGAAGACGCATTCCACGGCAAGGACGAGACCATCAAGGTCCCCACCGCCATGCATTGTGAGCGTTGCGATGGCCAGGGCAATGAACCCGGCACGGAGCTGGAAAGTTGTGGCACCTGTCAGGGTGCCGGACGTATCCGTCGCTCGCAGGGTTTCTTCACAATGGAACAGACCTGCCCGCAATGCGGCGGTCGTGGGCAGTATGTGAAAACACCCTGCCAGGACTGTGATGGCGTTGGCCGGGTCCGCAAGACCCGCACGCTCAATGTCACCGTGCCCGCAGGCGTCGAGGATGGCACGCGCATTCGCCTCGCTGGCGAGGGCGAAGCCGGGGCCCGTGGCGGGCCGCGCGGCGATCTCTACATATTCATCTCGGTGCGCGCCCACGATCTGTTCGAGCGGGACGGGCCCAATCTCTATTGCCGGACACCCGCTTCGATGGTTCAGGCGGCGCTCGGCTGCTCCATCCAGGTGCCGACCATCGAGGGCGGCAAGGCAGAGATGAAAATTGCTGAAGGCGCTCAGACCGGCAAGCGCATGCGCATGCGCGGCAAGGGCATGCCACGCCTGCGTGGCGGGCCGCGCGGTGACATGATTGTCGAGCTCTTCGTCGAGACCCCGCGCAATCTGTCTGACCGCCAGAAGGAGCTCCTCAAGGAGTTCTGCGACCTGTCCGGCGAGGGCTGCAATCCAGACAGCGCCGGCTTCTTCAACAAGGTCAGACAGTTCTGGGACGACGTCACCACCGATGACGGCCGGCCAAATGCCGGCTGAAAGCGGTCGGACTCATCCTGATTTTTGCCTGACAGGATGACAATCGCGACCGGAACAGCTTACCAATCGGGGCATGGCGCCACGAAACAACTCTCCGACCGACGCATCCGCAGGCAAGCCTGAGCAACCGGCCTATTTCCAGCCGGCCGAAGTCCGACTCTATGCGGCCTCGCCGATGGGCTTTGCAGCCACCACCGCGCTGATTTTCGCCCTCGTGTACGGCTTCTACCTGCTCGTTGCCACCTTCACCCAGCGCCCACCCGTGTTTGAGACCGATGACCAGGGCCAGCTTGTCCTGACGCAGGTCGCCTGGATCGGTTTTGTGCTGTCGCTGATTTTCACCGCCGGCGTCGCCTTCACCGAGTCCGGTCGCCAGATGTGGGCTCGCGAACGGGATGCCCTGCTCGCTGCCGTCCATGCAGATGGTGAGGCCTCGGTGCACGGGCTGGACTCCGGCATTCAGCACAGCTGGCGACCGCGTTATCTCAGCATGTTCATCATGGGCGCGCTCGGCGGTCTCGGCTTCAATGTCTTCATGATGTTTTCAGGCGGTTTCGGCGTCTGGGCCTATATCAACTCCGTCGGTTTCTGGTTTCTGGTCACCTCGCCCCTGCTCTACGGGATCGGGTTTCGCGCGTGTGTCGACGTGGCGCGGGAAAGCGGCGCCATCAAACAATTGATCCGAGACCATATCGAGATCGACCTCTTCCATCTCGACCGCCTGGCCGTCTTCGGGCGGATCGGGCTTCGCGCCGCGCGGTCGTGGATGATCATGGCGGCCATCCTGCTGCTCTTCCTCGTCAATCCGAACAATCCGGAACAGATTGTCGATGCTCGCCAGCTCTGGGTAACCGTTCCGATCGTATCGATCTCGGTTCTGGGTGGCCTCTTCCTGCTGACCAGCTCCATCCATCCGGTGCACAAGAAGATCTGTGCCGCCAAGGCGGCCGAGCTCAATCGCATCCATACCGAGATGGCGCGCCAGCGGGTCGCCGCGCTGGCCGGCGATGCCGAGGCCGCATCCGCCCTGGCCGGTTTGACCGACTATGAGGTCTGGGTCGACGCCCGCCCGGAATGGCCTGTATCGGGTGGCGTGACGACACGCTTCTCGCTCTATATCCTTTTACCCATCCTGCCGATTGTCGGCTCTTACCTGTTCGAGAAGCTGGCAGACCAATTCGTGACTGGAGGCGTGGTTTGACCTCACCCATTCGTGTAGCTGTGCTGGGCCCGACAGGGCGCCTGGGCAGCGCCATTTGCCGCGCCTTGCTGGACAATCCCGACTTTGCGCTCGCCGGCGCGGTCGTGCGCGCCGAATCCTCGGCTGCGGGCGAAGACATTGGCGCCTGGCTGGGCGGCGAGGCCGTCGGCTGCCGCGCGGAGACGGCGCTCGAACACGCTGTCCACGATGCCGATATCGTCATCGATGCCAGTCTGCCGGGCATGACCGTCGCGGCCGCGGAACGCCTGGCCGGCCTCGGAGGTCCGGCCCTGATCACCGGCGTCACCGGTTTCAACGCGGGCCAGATGAAGCGCCTCGAGACATGCACCGACCGGCTCGCCATCCTGATGGCCGGCAATTTCTCGCTGGGCGTTGCCGTGACCGAGGCGCTGGTGCGCGAAGCGGCGCGATTGCCGGCCGAGACCTGGGACATCGAGGTCCATGAGACGCACCACAAGCGCAAGGCCGACGCGCCATCCGGCACGGCGCTCATGCTGGCGCGCACCGCGGCCGAGGCACGCGGCGAAACACTCGAAGACATCGCCACCTGGAGCCGCGAAGGCACGACCGGACCGCGCAGACCGGGCACGATCGGCTTTGCGGTGTCGCGCGGCGGATCGGTGGTGGGTGAGCATTCGGTTCGCTTTCTCGCGGACCTGGAGGAGATCACGATCTCCCATCGCGCCCTCGACCGCTCCATTTTCGCCCGCGGCGCACTGGAGGCCGTGCGCTGGATGACCAATGGTGGCAAGGATCGACCCGCCGGCCGATACACCATGCAGGATGTCATTGCCGGCTGATCCCGGCCCTTTTCCGGTCCCGTTCCTCTCGCCAAACCCCTGACATCTCCCGCATGTTGCACGTGAAACAGGCTGTATTGCCGCAATAGGCAAATCCTGACATCATCCCGCCAGCATAAAATTGCAGGAGGTGTCAGTGCGCCGCGCCGAGCGTCTTATCCGCATTGTCCAGGCCCTGCGCGAAGCCGCGCCGGGTGCCGTCACCGCCCATGAGATGGGCTCGCGTTTTGAAGTCTCAGAACGCACCATCTATCGCGACATCGCGCATCTGATCGGATCGGGCGCGCCGATCGATGGCGAGGCCGGTGTCGGTTATGTCCTGCGGCCCGGTTTCGACCTTCCGCCGCTGACCTTCTCTTTCGAACAACTCGACGCACTGGCCCTGGGCGCCCGCCTCGTGAAGGCAACCGGCGACAAGGACCTGGCCTCGGCCGCCAATGAGGCCTTGGCCAAGATCGAACATGCCCTGCCGGACACGCATCGCCAGCGCCTGCGCAATGTGCCACTGTTCGCCGCCTTCCTGGACGAGACCGTACGCCCGGAAGCCTTCGGCCCGGTCCGCAATGCCATTGCCAACAAGCGCAAGCTGCGGGTGCGCTACCAGTCGCTCGCCGACGACACGACCGAACGCGTCATCCGGCCGCTGGCCCTGACCTGTTTCGGCCGCGTCTGGTTGCTCTCGGCCTGGTGCGAGCTACGCAATGATTTCCGCCATTTCCGCACCGACCGCGTCGAACGCCTGACCGTGCTGGCAGAGAGTTTCGAGGACGAGCCCGGCAAACGCTATGAGGACATGCGGCGGGCGGCTTGAGCCAGACCGAACCTGCCCTACCAGCTCCCGCTATTCTCCATCGAGGCCCACGGCTCTTGCGGCGGCAGGTTGTCGCCGCGCTGGAGGAGTTCGATGGAGATACCGTCTGGTGAGCGCACAAAGGCCATGTGGCCGTCGCGCGGCGGGCGGTTGATCGTGACGCCCATGTCCATCAGGCGCTGGCAGGTGTCATAGACATTGTCCATGCGATAGGCGAGATGGCCGAAATTGCGGCCGCCCTGATAGTCTTCCGGATCCCAGTTATGGGTCAGCTCGACGCAGGGCAGGCCCTCGGGGATCTTGCCGCCGGTATAGCCGGCCGCTGCGACATCTTCCGGCGTGGCCAGGAAAACCAGGGTGAAACGGCCCTTTTCACTGTCATAGCGGCTGATCTCGATCAGGCCGAGACCTTCGCAATAAAAGCGGAGGCTGGCATCGAGATCCGTGACCCGGACCATGGTGTGAAGATAGCGCATGAAAATCCCCTGAATTTCAGTTGTCCGTCGAACCGGCCGTATCGGCATTGCCACCAGACAGGGCCTTCACCGCCCATTTGGGGCGTTTGCGCGGAATGACAATGTCATCGAGCGGTTCGCCGCGGGCTCGGGCCAGCGCCGGATAGAAGTTTTCCGGTGTGCGGGCGTGGTGGATTCGGGCGACGACAGCGCCAGCCAGGGCCCAGCAGCCGCACAGTCCGAAGAACATGTAGAACATCCAGGGATAATAACCGATATCATACCAGGGCCCGCCATCCAGCGTCATGACGATATAGGGCCACAGCGCGATCAGCCCGATCGCGGCGGGCGGGGTTACGGCGATTGCGAGCAGCAGGGCGGCTGCGATGTAAAGCGCGCCGCGCGGCTCGTGCGAGGAGACATAGATGCGCTCAAAGGTTTCCGCATCGACGCCCTTGATGGTCCCGGCCTTGGTTTGCCGGCGCTCGGCGTATTCAAGGCGGGCATCGTCCATCAGCGATCGCCGGGCGGCGAGCCAGCTCAGAAAAAACGCAGCGGCAGCAAGAAGCGCGGCCGCAGCCGCATAGACAAAGGGATTGCTCATCCCGTCAATTTACCCCCTTGCGGCCTCATAGGCGAGCATGGCGCGCTTGCGTTCCACACCCCAGTGATATCCCGTGAGTTTGCCATTGGCAGCGAGCACACGGTGGCAAGGAATAAGCCAGGAGACCGGATTGGCCCCCACAGCGGCGCCGACAGCCCGTGAGGCCTTCGGCGTGCCGACCTGCTCGGCGATCGACTTGTAACTCGTCACCGCGCCGGGCGGGATCGTCAGAAGGGCGCGCCAGACCTGGCGCTGCCAGGGCGTGCCATAAAGCGCGAGCGGCAGTTTTTCCGGCCCGGTCGGCGTGAAGATCCGCTCCGCCCAGCGGCGCGCCAGCGTGTCGTCGCGCTGGTAGCTCGCAGCCGGATAGCGCGCCTCGAGATCGGCAAACCCGCTTTCGACATCAGGGTCGGCAAAGGCCATCGCCGATAGCCCGCGCGGTGCAATCAGGAGCACGGCGTCCCCGAAGGGCGAGGGCGCCACGCCCCATTGAAACGCCAGCCCCGCCCCGCGTCGGCGGGCATCGCCGGGGGTCACCGCCTCGTGGGCGATGAAGAGGTCGTGCAGGCGTCCGGGTCCGGACAGCCCGGCCTCAAAGGCGGCGTCGAGCACGCAGGCCCCGCCCTCCAGCGCTTCGCGAGCAGCATCATGGGCAAGCGCTCCGACGAATTTCTTCGGTGAGACACCCACCCAGCGCGTGAAGACACGCTGGAAATGGTGCGGGGAAAGACCGGCCGCCCGGGCAGCACGGTCGAGATCCGGGTGGTCGCGCCAATTGTCGCCGAGAAAGGCAAGCGCCCCGGCGATCCGGTCATAATCGCGTGACGACGCGTCGAGGGTGTAGAGATCGGCTGTCATGAGACTGAGTTTACGCGCTCGCCGGATCGGCTCCACCCGGTTCTTGCGGCCCGCTCCAGGATTGTCGGGCACGCTCAATCGCCGCCCCCAGCGCCGTCGCGAATTCCCCGCGTTCCGGCGGGCTGAGGAACTGGCCGAGCACCAGCGCCTTGCCGTGCGCCACCAGCGCGACCTGCGCATGATGCGCCTGGGGATCGACCAGGCGGAGCCTCACCCAGGCGGTGGGCAGGCGATAACGGCGGCGATGCCCGGTCGGATGCTGACGCACCACTTCGATATCGCGGCCATCGACCCGGACGAATTCCCGGGCCCGACCGTCGCGATAGGAAATCCTGAAAGCCAGCCAGACCAGGAACACGTCGAGCCCGAAAAAGGGCAGGACCGGCCAGGCCCCGATGGCCAGATAGAAAATGCCAGCCGTGAAGGAGATCGTGCCGATCGCGATCATCAGCGCGATAAAGGCCGGATTGGCCAGCGAACGGTTGGGCGCCAGCTCGGCCTGCATGAAGACCGGCCCGTCATGACGTTCGGGCGCAGAAGCCTCGGCTGGCCAAGTTTCAAGGATCGTCTTCATGACCGACAAGATAGGACAGCCTCCGGCGATTGCCACGTGACGATTTGCCGGATGCTGTTTGTCTGGTGACGTCGGCGGGATTTCTGCCTAAGCCGAACGGATGAGCGCCGCCCTGACCCCCTTTCTGGCATTTGCCCTGACCGTTCTGGTGATCGAGCTGACGCCCGGCCCCAATATGGCCTGGCTGGCGGTGTTGAGTGCCGATCGCGGTCGGCGGGCCGGCTTTGCCGCCGTGCTCGGCGTGGCAAGCGGCCTCGCCATCATCGGCCTTCTGGCTGCCTTGGGCTTGTCGGCGATGATCGCCCGTACACCCTGGATGTTCGAGATCATGCGCTATGGCGGCTCACTCTACCTGCTCTGGCTGGCCTTCCAGGGTTGGCGCGGTGCCGGCGAAAACTCGCCGGCCCGGCTCGATGGCAGTTTGCGCCGCCATTTCCGCGACGGGCTGGTAATCAACCTGCTCAATCCCAAGGCCGGCCTGTTCTATCTCGTCGTCCTGCCCGATTATATCCGGGCCGGTCTGCCGGCCCTGCCGCAAGCGGTCGGACTGACGGCCGTCTCCGTAGCCGTTGCCACCACGATCCATGTCGGCATCGTCCTGCTGGCCGCCCGGGCAGCAAGCTGGCTGCAGGACCCGGCCCGAACCCTCTGGTTTCGCCGCGCGCTGGCGGTCATGCTGGCGATGATCGCGATTTGGCTGTTCCTTGACAGCGCCCCAGCCTGATACGACGGGAGAACACCCATGCCAGCCGGCCCTGCCAAGCCGAAGAAGCCCGCCAAACGCGGCCCGCGCGGACTCACTCGCGAACAGGCCCACGACCTGATGGCGCGGCTGGCCCAGGATCGGCCCGATCCGAAAACCGAGCTCGACTACACCAATGCCTACACGCTTCTGGTCGCCGTTGCCCTGTCGGCCCAGGCCACCGATGTCGGCGTCAACAAGGCGACGAAGCTGTTGTTCCAGGAGGCCGATACGCCGGAAGGGATGGTCGCGCTGGGCGAGGATCATGTGCGCGACCGGATCAAGACGATCGGCCTGTTTCGCAACAAGGCCCGGAATGTCATCGCCCTGTCACACCAGCTGATCGAGAAACATGGCGGCGAAGTGCCTGCTGACCAGGCGGCTCTGGAAGCCCTGCCGGGCGTCGGTCGCAAGACCGCCAATGTGGTCATGAACGAGGCCTTTGGCGTGCCGACCATCGCTGTGGACACCCATATCTTCCGCGTCTCCAATCGCACGAAACTGGCGCCGGGCAAGGACCCGCTGGCGGTCGAGCTGCGGCTGGAGAAGATCATGCCGGACGAGTTCCGCCAGGGCGCGCATCACTGGCTGATCCTGCATGGCCGCTATCTGTGCAAGGCCCGCAAGCCGGAATGCTGGCGCTGCCCGGTCGAGGATATCTGCCAGTTCAAGGACAAGACCCCGGCGCCGAAGGGCGCGTAACCCACCGCTTTGGCAGATCGGGGACAGGTACAATTAACGGCATGCGTTAATTGTACCTGTCCCCTTTTAGGCACGACGTTGGCTCCGCACGCCGAAACGTCGGAGAGATGGGAGGGGAACGGGATGCCGGCCAATGCCGTCAACCGGTTTGATTTGAATAACGTGACATCGCCGACATCCCGTTCGCGGAGTTTTCCCGGGCTGTCTCCACCCCGTTTCCAATGCGGCCGGTACATGGGGTCGGTCGTTTAGTGCCCCTGGACCGGTTCGCAGGCCCTGCCGGAGTTTCGGGCTGTCACCCCCGAGACGCGGACAGGCTCCGCTCGCTTCCGGGCACAAGTGACTGAGCTCGTGCCTCCCGTCCCGAAAACCGAGGGCATTATCGCCCGGCGTTGGAGGGGGAGGATAAGTTTGGCAGATTTTCCTGTCGCAACCGCTTTCCCTCTCCCTTGGGAGAGGGCCAGGGTGAGGGGTAAGTCCCGGTGCCAGCAGGCGTTTCCCCCTCATCCGGCCTCCGGCCACCGTCTCCCAGGGGAGAAGGAAAGGGGGAACGGTGGGGGATAAATAGGCCCGTCCTATCCCAGCAACGCCTCCAGCGCGTCGGCGAAGACCGCACCGATCTGCGGACCCTGTTCCGGGTAGAGATAAGGTTCGATGAGTTCGATCTCGATCAGGGCGAGATGACCGTCGAGGCCGCGCAGCATGTCGACCCGGGCGTAGAGAAGATCGCCGTCAATGCAGTCGAGGACTGATCGGGCGAGGGCGAGTTCGTCGGCGCCCGGTACATGGATTTCTTCATGGCCGCCATATTCGGACTGGACGCGATAATCGCCCTTTGCCGGCATCTTGCGGGCACAATGGGAAAATTCGCGATTGAAGAAGAGAAAGGCATATTCGCCCTCCTCGGACACGGCCGGCAGGAAGGGCTGGATCATGCACTCGGCCGGCGGCAGGGCGTCGGCGGCGGGCAGGGCTTCACCGCGACGGATACGGGCCTGGCGCCAGGCGCCGGCGCCCAGAACCGGTTTGACCACGATATCGTCGGCCCCCAGCGTGTCGAAGGCCTGTGCGATCGAGCTTGCGTCCGCCTTGTCCGCCCAGACCGTCGGAATCATCGGCGCGCCACGCGCCGCGAGCTCCTTGAGATAGGTCTTGCGGCTGTTCCAACGCACAATGTCGAGCGGGTTGAGGAGTCGGCTCTCGCGATCGCATCGCTCCAGCATGGCCATGAAGGCATCCGGTTTCTCCATGTAATCCCAGCAGGTGCCGATCATGATGGCGTCAAAGCCGGACGGATCGAAGTCCGGCGCGTCCCAGATCACCGGTTCAAGGCTCAGTCCGCGCGCGGCGCAGGCGGGCTGAAGGGCTGCAATTTCAAGCTCATACTCCCAATAATCCTTGCGGGCATCAGGATGGTCGCGCAGCATGCAGCTGGCGGTGAGGAAGGCGATCCGGGTCATGGTTTGCTGGCTAGCGCCGCGTCGCCGTGACGGCAAGCCTTGTCCTTGCCCGGCGCTGCGTTTAACCCTGCGCCGGATACCAGCTGAAATGGATGCTTGAGATGTCCGATGCCCGTTTTGACGTGCTTGCCGTTGGCAATGCCATTGTCGATGTCCTGTCGCCCGCAACGGATGCCTTCCTGGCCGCCGAAGGCATTGCCAAGGATGCCATGACACTCATCGACGAGGCGCGCGCCCGCACGCTTTATGGTCGCATGCAGCCGGGCAAGGAAGCCTCCGGGGGTTCCGCCGCCAACACTGTCGCCGGCATCGCATCACTGGGCGGCAAGGCGGCCTATATCGGCAAGGTCGCCGATGACCAGCTGGGCGAGATCTTCACCCATGACATCCGCGCCGTCGGCGTCCATTTCGACACGCCGCCGCTCAAGGACGGGCCGGCGACCGCGCGCTGCCTGATCAATGTGACGCCGGATGCCGGACGCTCGATGTCGACCTTCCTGGGTGCAGCCGCCCTGGTCACGGAAAAGGATGTGGACGCCGGAGCGGCCGCCCTGCAAGCTTCTGAAATCATTTATCTGGAAGGCTATCTCTTCGACCGCGAAGAGGCCAAGCGCGGCTATGTGGCCGCCGCCGAGATGGCCGCCGCCCACAAGCGCCGCACCGCGCTGACCTTGTCCGACCTGTTTTGTGTCGAGCGTCACCGGGCCGCTTTCCGCCACCTGGTCGCCCACCATATCGACATCCTTCTGGCCAATGAGGCCGAGATCAAGGCGCTCTACGAGACCGATGATTTCGACGCCGCCATGGCCCTGGCCCGAAAGGACGTCGCCATCATTGCCGTCACGCGGTCGGAAAAGGGCGCCGTGATCGCGCGTGGCGACGAGATGATCACCATTGCCGCCCAGCCGGTCAGCCAGCTGGTCGACACCACAGGCGCCGGTGATCTTTTCGCCGCCGGCTTCCTGCTCGGTATCGCAAGAGACCTCAGCCTGGCCGAGGCAGGCAAAATGGGCGCGATCTGTGCCGCGGAAATCATCTCCCACTATGGTGCGAGACCTGAAACTGCGTTGAAATTGCTCGCTGAATCGGCCGGGATTGCCTTTGAATAAAGGCATTTCGGGCATTTGTCTAAAAACTTAACGAAACAACTCCGGCATTTTAACCACAATTCAAGTGCTTGCTGACATCCTGACCGTTGAGAGCAGGTGAGTGACAACATTCACCTGGTGTTCGGTGGCGATTTCGCGACCTCTCGGGGGAGCGTTCAGGGGTTAACATGGCACCCATCCGCAAAGCGGTGGCGCGGGTAATGCGATCACTGGTCATGAAGTTCACGCTTCTGACAGGTGCACTTATCTTCGCGACGACACTCATGCTGATGACGCTGGAGAATGTGGCCGCGCAGCGCGAGACACGCAATCTCCTGATCGACCGGTCTGTGGCGACGCTGCAGGCAACGGCGAGCCGTCTGGCCAATCCGATTTCAAGCAATGATGCGACCTATGTGGACGCCTATACCGAGGAATTGATCGCGTCGGTCAGCGCGTCGGAGCTCTACGTCCTCAACAATCGCCGGGAAGTCCTGGGCGAAGCCTATGATGATGGTCGCGACCAGGGCCAGCTGCGCGCTGCCGACCTTGCCGTGATGGCGCTGGGCGCCGGCGACCTGCGCTATGGCCTGCGTGACGGCATGCTGGAAGTCGCGGCTCCGGTCTACACCCAGTCGCGCCGCCTGGTTGGTGTCGTCTACATGCAGCAACCGCTTGTCGAACTGGCCGCATCGCGGAATGCCGCGATCCAGCGCCAGACCCTGATCGCGCTGTTCGCCCTTGGCATTTTTCTGCCGCTGGCCGCGCTGATCGTCGGTCGCGCGCTGCGCCCGGTCCAGACTCTGACCGATGCCGCCCGTCTCGCCTCGTCGAAAAATCTCGACATGCGCATCCAGGTCAAGACAGGCGACGAGCTGGAAGTCCTGGCCAACGCCTTCAATCGCATGTTCGCGCGCCTGGACGGCAATCTGAAGCGGATCCACCGCCTGGCCTATGTCGATCTTGTCACCGAATTGCCGAACCGCGAACGCTTCCGCAAGGAAACCGAACGGGTTGCCCGCAAGTCCCTGGAAGAAGGCACGTCCGGCGCTGTGCTCTTCCTCGACCTCGATCGTTTCAAGCGCGTCAACGACTCGCTGGGTATCGGCGAGGGCGACCGCCTGCTGGAAATGGTCGGCCGCCGACTGTCCGAAGTCACGCGTGGCTGTGACCTGGCTGCCGGCAATGTGGACGAAGCGTCCATGGTGGCCCGCCTGGGCGGCGATGAGTTCACCGTGCTCCTGCCGGGTATCAAGGACAGTGCGGATGCGGCCCGTATCGCCAACAAGCTGGTCGATGCGATCCGCCTTCCCTTCGAGATTTCCGGCCACCAGGTCTTCCTGGGCGTGTCGATCGGTGTCGCCGTCTTCCCGCAGGACGGGGCTGATCCGGAAACCCTGATGCGTCACGCCGACCTTGCCATGGCCCATGCCAAGCGCGCCGGCGGATCTTCGGCGCAATTCTTCGAGCCAACCATGAACCAGTCCGCCTTCGAGCGCCTGGTGCTGGAGAACGAGCTGCGCGATGCCGTCGCCCAGGATCAGCTGGTCGTCTTTTACCAGCCCAAGGTCCTGATGAAGGACGGCGCCTGCGCCGGTGCCGAGGCGCTGGTGCGCTGGCAGCATCCGACCGCCGGCCTGCTGTCGCCCGGCGCCTTTATCGAAGCCGCCGAAGAATGTGGCCTGATCGGTGAGATCGGTGACTGGGTGTTGCGCGCGGCCTGCCGGGAAGCCGCCGCCTGGCGCGAGCTCGGTCTGGAAATCCCGGTCGCGGTCAATGTATCGGCCATGCAGTTTGACCGTGACGGTTTCTCGGACTCGGTCCTGGAAGCCCTCGCCGCGGCCAATCTTCCGCCGCACCTGCTGGAACTCGAGCTGACCGAATCCATCGCCATGGAAAATCCGGAACGGGTGATCGAACAGGTCCAGCCGCTGCGGGATCGTGGCGTCAATTTCGCCATCGATGATTTTGGCACCGGCCACTCCTCGCTGTCCTATCTGACCCGCATGCCGTTCGACGTTTTCAAGATCGACCAGTGCTTCGTGCGTGACATGACAACGGATCACCACGCCCGCATCGTGGTCGAGACCATCCTCGCCATGGCCAAGTCGCTGAAGCTGGAAACCGTCGCCGAAGGCGTGGAAACGCCGGAACAGTACGAGATGCTGCGGTCCCAGGGCGCGACCCTGGCCCAGGGCTTCCTGTTTGCCCGCCCGATGCCGGCCAGCGACTTCGTCGCCTTCGCCTCGGACAGCCATACCGACCGCGCCGTCAACGAGTAATCCGGCCTGCAATTCAGCGTGAAGACTTGATCCGCCCTCCCGGGTCGGCCACATCGTGTGGACGACATCATCCGGAGACCGGTCCATGACGCACGCTTCCTCGCCCGATTATGCCGATGCCAGCCTGTGGCGCGGCACCACGATCATCGCCGTGCGCAAGGATGGCCGCCTGGTGGTCGCCGGTGACGGACAGGTCTCGATCGGCCCGACCGTTATGAAGGGCAATGCCAAGAAGGTCCGGCGCCTGGCTGGCGGCGAGGTCATTGCCGGTTTTGCCGGCGCGACCGCCGACGCGTTCGCACTGTTCGAGCGCCTTGAAGGCAAGCTCGAACAATATCCCGGACAACTCGCCCGGGCCTGTGTCGAACTGGCCAAGGACTGGCGCACCGACCGCTATCTGCGCCGCCTCGAAGCCATGTTGATCGTCGGCGACAGGACCGAGACCTTCCTGCTCACCGGCGCCGGCGACGTGCTGGAACCGGAAGACGGGGTCGTCGCCGTCGGCTCAGGCGGAAACTTCGCCCTGTCCGCCGCCCGCGCCATCTATGAGTATGAGGCCGACCCGGAAGTCATCGCCCGCAAGGCGATGGCGATCGCGGCGCGGATTTGCGTCTACACGAATGAGAATTTGACGGTCGAGACTCTGGGCGGATAGCACGCCCGGTGAAGGCGGCGCTCGCGCCGGCTCCGCATCCGAATCTGCCATGGCCGGCATCTAGCGGGTGTTGCCAACGCCAGCTTGGAGCCAAGCCATGTCTGCCCGCCTGTTACAGGTCGCCCTTCTTTCACTCACCCCCACCCTGTTCCTGACGGCCCCGGCCGCAGGATCGGAGGACGGGGCTGAATATCTTGTGCTGGGCGCGCGTGGATATGAGACCCGCCACACCCTGCGCTTTCACTTTTCGGCGGGTGATGGCTGGCGAATGACGGAGCCAGCCCACCGGTCAGCCCGTTTCAACGATGTCCCCTTCGAGGTGTCACTCTCTGCCTTCCTGCGCGATGACGAGGCGATCATGATTCATGCCGAGCATGTCGCCGACCAGTCCGGTGCGGCCAATTACGATCGTTTCCCGGCGACGGATTGGCCGGTGGGCGGCTTTCGCGGTGAACAAGCGCAATGTCACGAGTTTCCCGCAAGTGTGGTCGCGGAAGAGCACGACCTGGCCTGGCTCGACCGACACGGCTTCAGCCCGGTCGGTGCCATGTGGATCGAGCAGCACTTTCTCTCGGGCAACAACTATAATGACGAGATCGTCGTGAGCCTGATCGTGCGCGGAGAGAGTTGCGACGACGCGGATGAGCCCGCTCAGGAATTCGCCCGGATGCGCGAGAGCCTCAGTGCCAATCCTCGCTAGCTAGCGCGCAAAAATCTGGCCTTCATCGCGAAACGTCTTGAATTCCAGGGCGTTGCCGGCCGGATCACGAACAAAAAAAGTCCCCTGCTCGCCTGCCTGGCCTTCAAAACGGACATAGGGCTCGATGATGAAGGCCTGGCCGGCGGCCCTGAAGCGTTCAGCCAGAGCCTCCCAGTCGGGCCAGTCCAGCAGGAGACCGAAATGCCGGACAGGCACCTGCTTGCCGTCAACGGCGCCGGCCTCGACCGGGGTGCATTCCTCCGGCGCCAGATGGGCCACGATCTGATGGTCAAACAGGTCAAAATCCACCCAGGCCGGCGAGGACCGCCCCTCGCGACATCCCAGCAATTCGCCATAGAAACGCCGGGCTTCGGCCAGATCATCAACCGGGAAGGCGAGGTGGAAGCGCGGGCGGGTCATCGGGTTATGCCTTTCAGGACTGGTTTTGGCGGTCACCCCTGATTACATCAGGGGACCGCGCAAGCAATGCAAAGACAATAATGACCGATTTTACGCCCCGCGAAATAGTTTCCGAGCTCGACCGTTTCATCGTTGGCCAGGCCGACGCGAAAAAGGCGGTCGCCATTGCCTTGCGCAATCGCTGGCGCCGACGGCAGCTCGACGAGGATCTGGCGGAAGAGGTCACGCCGAAAAACATCCTGATGATCGGACCGACCGGGGTCGGCAAGACCGAGATTTCGCGCCGCCTGGCCAAACTGGCCGGTGCCCCCTTCATCAAGGTCGAGGCAACCAAATTCACCGAAGTCGGCTATGTCGGACGCGATGTCGACCAGATCGCCCGCGACCTGGTGGAAGTCGCCATTTCCATCGTTCGCGAGAAAAAGCGCGAGGACGTGAAGGCCAAGGCCCATGCGGCCGCCGAGAACCGCGTTGTCGAGGCCCTGGTCGGTCCGGGTGCCTCTGAGAGCACGCGCGAGAGTTTCCGCAAACGCCTGCTGGCCGGCGAGCTGGACGACAAGGATGTCGAGATCCAGCTGGCCGATACCGGGTCCGGCATGCAGATGCTGGACATTCCCGGCATGCCCTCGGGCGGTGCCGGGGTGATCAATCTCGGTGACATCCTCGGCAAGGGGTTCGGCCAGAAGACCAAGACCGTGCGCCTGAAGGTCAAGGACGCCTACGAGCCCCTGATCAATGAAGAAGCCGACAAGCTGATCGACGACAGCCAGATCGCGGCCGAGGCGATCAAGCTGGCCGAGAATGATGGCATCGTCTTTCTCGACGAGGTCGACAAGATCGCGGCCCGGGCCGATGCACGCGGCGGCGATGTCTCCCGCGAAGGCGTCCAGCGCGACCTCCTGCCGCTGATCGAGGGCACGACCGTGGCAACCAAGCACGGCGCCATCAAGACCGACCACATCCTGTTCATCGCCTCCGGCGCCTTCCACGTCGCCAAGCCGTCCGACATGCTGCCGGAATTGCAGGGTCGCCTGCCGATCCGGGTCGAACTGTCAGCGCTGACGGAAGCCGATCTGAAGCGCATCCTGGTCGAACCTGAGGCCAGCCTGATCAAGCAGTATGTCGCGCTGATGGGCACCGAAGGTGTCACGCTGGACTTCACCGATGATGCCATCGACGCCCTCGCCAAGCTGGCCGCCGACGTCAATGCCAGCGTCGAGAATATCGGCGCCCGACGGCTTCAGACCGTGATGGAAAAGCTGGTCGAGGAGATATCCTTCACCGCGTCCGACAAGTCCGGTCAGGCGATCACCATCGATGCCGATTATGTCGCGGCGCATGTCGGCGAGCTGGCCAGGAATGCCGACCTGTCGAAATTCATCCTTTAGCCGCGCTGGCAACCGGTCTGGTCAGTCGCGGTTTCGGGTCCGCAGCGTGACATAGAAAGCGCCGCTGCCGCCATGGCGGGCATGCGATTTCGCAAACCCTGACACATACTGACTAAACTCCGGAAGACCCAACCATTCCGGCAGCTTGCGTCTGAGAACACCGGGCTCCTCTACCTGCTCCCAGGGGGCGACATCGCGCTCGCGCGACTTGAACCCCTTGCCGGTAATGACCAGCACGGTGCGGTAGCCGCTGGCGAAGGCCATTTGCAGGAAATGCCGCAAGGTCCGAAGCGCCTGGTCCTGGGTGAGACCGTGCAGGTCGACCCGTCCATCAATCTCCAGCCGACCGCGGCGCACGCGCTTCTCACCGGACCGGTCATGCGGAGTGGGCGGATCATAGACCGCCCGACTGCGTTGCACCGGCGGCAGGCGGACACCGGACCCGTAGGCGCTCGCGGATGTGTCCATCTTACGCGTCCGTTCCGGTTGTTCCGCGTCAGGTTCCTGCAGTGATTTGAGCCGGTCCTCGGCGATTGGTTTCACTGATTTGGCGACATGCGCCCACAGCGCCCGCTCATCCGGTCGCATGGTCCGTTTGCGCGACACCGGTCAGGCCGGCTCGGTATCGGCAAAAAGCCGGGCAACCACAGTATGCGGCAAGAGCACGACCCAGCTCGCCTGCGCCCGCGTTGTCCCGGCACGGCGCTCTGCCGTCTCGCCCCAGCCCCAGAAGAAGTCACCCCGCAGCGGTCCATTGATGGCACCCCCGGAATCCTGCGCGATGACAAGGCCATTCCAGCCGGACAGTTCGGGCAGATCCGCGCTCAGCCAGACAGGTACACCATGGGCCATGATGCGCGTGTCGACCGCGATCGAGGCCATGGGTGTCAGCGCAACGCCCTCGGCACCGCGCGGACCGAGGTCCGGATCGCTGAGCGTTTCGCTGGCGAAGAAGACATAACGCGGATTGACGCCAAACAGTTCGGCCGTCGCCTCCGGGCCGCGCTCATTGAGCCAGGCTTCAATACCTTGCTTGGAGGCCGCATGAGCCTCGAGTTCGCCGCGTCGCACCAATTCACGCCCGATCGAGCGGTATGGCAGTCCGTTATGGGCCGCATAGGCCGCGCGTTCCTCATGCCCGTCGGCAAAGACCAGCCGGCCTGACCCCTGGATCTGCAGGAAGAAGACATCAACCGGGCGACCCCAGGCAAAGACCTCGCCGGCATTGCCGGTCTCGATCTCGGCGCGGTCCTTGTAGAGCACCAATTCGCCATTCTCGACCTCACCGACGATGCGGCGGCCTGCCAGGCTTTCGTCAAACCGGCCGAGATCAACCGTCACCAGATCATCGGGCCGGCGGCGCAAGGGCTGGACAAACTCGTCCTGCGGACTGCGCCGGACTTCCACATAGGGTTCGTAATAGCCCGTCAGGAGACCCTGTTCGCGAATGGCGCCGGTTTCCGCATCGCGCGCCGACAGGCGGACCGGCGTGAAGACCGCTTCAAGGCTGGCCCGCGCCGAGGCTTCGCCCGGCTGGGTCATGGCCGCGGCCGCGCAGGCACCGCGCCAGTCTTCCACCCGTCCTGCCCAGGGGGCTTGCGGATTGAGCCAGTCGGCGTCCGCCCTGCGCCCCAGCCGGTCACAGCTGCGCCTGAATGCCAGCAAGGCCGGTTCGAGATCGCGCTCGCCCCAGCCGGACAGCTCGGTCCACATGGCGGGCCGGAAATCGAGGCTTTCCGGACGGACGAGCTCGACCGTGTCGGGCAGCGGTTCGGGCTCGGGTTCAGGGGCGCGCGGCTGACAGGCCGCCAGCAGCACGACGCCAATCAGACAGAGGCGGTCAAACCGCTGCGACACGGGTCAGCACCCAGTTCGGATTGCCGGTATCGGTGCGCCGTTCGAACTGCCAGTCCTCGGTCACCGTCGACAGGTGTCCCAGATCGCCTTGCACGAGCACGCCGTCCTGATCGCGTGTTTCAGTCGCGATCTCGGCCACGAAACGAACCTTCACGCGGGCGATGTGATCGGAATGACCGGCTTCGGTAATCTCGGCTGACTTGATGCGCTCGATCTCGGTCTTGACGGTCTCGCCGCGATCGGCCCGCTGATCAATCGCTGCCGTATAGCGGTCCAGAACGCTGGTCGCCAGCAATGGCTCAAGGGCCTTGCGGTCGCCAGCGGCGAACGCCTGGACGATCATCGTGTAGGCGCTGCGGGCACCTTCCAGGAAGCTGTCGGGATCAAAACGGGAATCAGCGGCAGCAATCGCTTCCAGTCCGGCCGCAGCGGGGCCCTCAAAGGCCGGACGCAGGCCGGACGCATTGGCTGGATCCGACGAGCCCGCCGGATTGCCCCGGGGCGCCGGCGCCTCCATGTGTCCCTCGCGCCGACCGAGCGCCGTATACAAGCGATAGGCGAAGAAAATTGCAGCAATGCCGCCAATGAGAGTCCAGATATCCATGCGGACCGTCTTACCTTTTCAGCGCTGTTGCATCGTGACCCTCAAGGCCTCGATCCGGTTTCTCACCAAGATATAGGCTCAATTTGCACTTTCGTCAGCCTCCCCGCTGTGGTCTTGCCAGCTTGCCGCAGACCGGTCCGCATGTTAACGGGCGCGCTCTCATAAGACCCGGCCAACCTGGCCAGCCGTTTACAGACCCATCCGGGGAGTTCCATGACCGACGCACCCAACACGCCCGCTGACAACGCTGCGGCCCAAGCGCCCCAGCTGCGCGTTCTCGCCCAATATGTGAAGGACCTGTCCTTCGAGAACCCGGGCGCTCCGGACACGCTGCGTCCCGGCCAGCCTACCCCGGGTATCGATCTGGCGATCGACGTCCAGGCCCGTACCGCCGGCGAAGACACATTCGAAGTCGTGCTGACGATCAATGCCAAGGCCGTCCGCGAGGACACGGTCGTCTTCATCGCTGAACTGTCCTATGCCGGCCTGTTCCAGATGGCCAATGTGGCCGAGACCGAGCGTGAACCTTTCCTGCTGATCGAATGCCCGCGCCTGATCTTCCCGTTCGCCCGTCGTGTCCTCGGCGACGTGACCCGCGACGGCAATTTCCCGCCGCTGATGCTTGACCCCGTCGACTTCGCCGGTCTCTACCGCGCCCAGATTGCCAAACGCGCGGCCGCGGCTCCGGGTTCGGAAAGCAATGGCAATGGTGACCCGGCCGCTGTCAACTGATTGATATTACTGAATTGTCAGTTTTTTCCAGAGCGCGTTTTCGCCCATTTCGTCGATAAAGGCGGCATGGGCGGCGCGCTCTGAGTCTGTCTGGCGCGAGGGCAGTCCTGCCGGGCGCTGCGCGCGGGCCGGGAACATTACCTTGCCGTCACCACCGGCGCCCTGGCCTGACAGGTCGAGCGCCCGGGTACGCCCCCCCATCAGCTCGAGATAGACCTCCGCCAGCAGCAGGCTGTCGACGAGGGCGCCGTGCTTGTCGCGTGTGTCGAGCGATATGTCGAAACGTTTGCAGAGTGCGTCCAGTGACACATAGGAGCCGGGAAACTTGGCGCGGGCGATCCGGGCCGTGTCCTTGAAGCGGCTGTCCGGATAAATCTCCATACCCAGCCGAGCGAGCTCCATATTGATGAAGCCACGATCAAAGGGCGCATTGTGGGCAACCATTGTCGCGTCGCCGACGAAGGCCACGAATTGCGGACCGACTTCATCAAACAAGGGTTTGTCAGCAAGGAATTCGGTGGTGAGGCCGGTAATGTCGACCACTTCCTTGGGCACCGTGCGCTGTGGGTTCACATAGGCATGGAAGGTCTTGCCGGTGGGGATGAAGTCGATGATCTCGACACAGCCAAGTTCGGTGACCCGATCGCCATTATTGGGATCCAGACCCGTGGTCTCGGTATCGAAAACTATTTCCCGCATTTCGCCCGCCCTTTTGTTCCGCCCAGCCCTCAGCCCTGCTCGCCGTGTGCCCGTCGCTTCAATGCCGTGATGATGTCGGCGACCTGGCGCCGTGCATCCTCGATCCCGCCTGACGTTTCCACCACATGGTCGGCCCGTTGCAGCTTGATCGAATCGTCGAGCTGCCGGGCGATTATGGCGTTGAGCTTCTCCTCCGTCATGCCGGGGCGCTGCATCACGCGGGCGCGCCGAATCTCTTCAGGGGCATGCACGACAATAACCGCATCCACGCGCTTTTCACCGCCGGTCTCGAACAGAAGCGGCACATCGAAAACCAGGATCGTGTGTCCGGCGGCTTCGTGCTCTGAAACAAAGGCCTCCCGGGCCTCACTGACCAGTGGGTGGACAATCTCCTCGAGGGTTTCGAACCCGTCCGGGTCAGCCTTGAGGAGCTCGGAAAGCCGGGCGCGGTCAATCGCGCCATCGATCACGACACCGGGGAAGGCCCGTCCAACCGGCTCAACCGCCGCCCCGCCCGGTGCATAAAGCGCATGCACGGCCGCATCGGAATCGAAAACGGGGATGCCGGCATCGCGCAGGATCTGCGCCGTCGCCGACTTCCCCATCCCGATAGAGCCGGTGAGTCCGACGCGCAACATCACCGGGCCTCGAGCACGCGGATCAGACGGTTGCGGAGATCCGCTACGTGCGGCACCGGTCGGCCGTAAAAGGCCTGAAAGCTGGGACGAGCCTGTCCGATCAGCATGTCCAGCCCGTCAATCGCGGTCAGACCACGCCCGGCCGCACCGGCCAGAAACCCTGTATTCAAGGGTGTATAGACACTGTCAAAGGCAACACTACCTGGTGCGACCCGTTGCCAGTCCAGCACAAGCTCGGTGTTCCCATTGAGACCGAGCGAAGTTGCATTGACGATCAGATTGCTGCCGGAAAGGGCGTCATCCCGCGCATCCCAGGGAATGATGTCAGCGTCCGGGGCAATATCACGCGCGAGGCCCTGGGCCCGGGTCATGTTGCGATTGCAGATGGCCAGCTTGGTAACCCCGACTGTCAGGAGGGCATAAACGAGCGCACGCGCAGCGCCGCCAGCGCCGAAAACCAGCGCCCGGGTCTTTCCGTAATCAAGATTGGCGGGCTCAAGGGCGGCCAGGAAACCGGCAATGTCAGTATTGTCAGCATGAATGCCGGCTGATGTGAATGTCAGCAGGTTAGCCGCACCCACGGCACGGGCGATCGACGAGGATGCATTGGCGAATTCGAGGGCGGCCTCCTTGTGGGGCAAGGTCACATTGACGCCGCGACACCCCGCCTTGGCCAGACCGCGGATCGCTGTCTCGAAATCCTGGGGCAAGACGGGAAAGGGTGCATAAAGCGCATCCAGGCCGGCTGCCTCGATCCATATCTGCATGAGGATAGGCGACAGCGAATGTGAAACCGGGTCTCCCGTTACCCCGGCAATCCGGGCTGCGCCTGAAACCGTCATGAGGTGAGCACTCCCTGGTCCCGCAGAACAGCGGCCACCGGCAGAAGCGGCAGACCGAGAATGGCATAGTAGTCGCCCTCGACCCGCTCGAACAATTGCGCGCCCAGACCCTCATAGGCATAGGCCCCGACGCTCGCTGTCAGCGCATCACCGGCGTTCTGGAGGTAACCGTCGAGAAAATCATCCGAGAAATCACGGACATGGATCGTCGATGTTTGCTGCAAGGACCAGATCACCTGTCCCGCTTGCAGGATTGCGAGGCCGGAATGGAGAAAATGCGGGCGACCCCGCATGCGGGTGAGACGTTCACGAGCCAGGGCAGCATCAGGCAGTTTGTCGAGCAACTCGCCATCAAGCTCCATGGTCTGGTCAGCGCCGAGAACCAGGGCTTCGGGATGGTCCTGCGAAACCGGGATGGCCTTCGCTTCGGCGAGGCACAACGCCATGTCACGCGGGTCGAGATCGGTGCGTTCGGACTTGATCACGCTTTCATCCACATCCGCCTTGATAACCTCGAAAGGGATGTGGGCCTGTTTGAGGATCTGAGCGCGTATCTGACTGCCCGAGGCCAGGATAAACCGGGTCATGCCGTGAGGTTCCGTTTTTCCATGAGGAGGTTGATGATCTTGGCAGCGGTCTCCTCGATCGAGCGTCGCGTGACATCGATGGTCGGCCATTTATGTTTGGCATACAGGCGCTTGGCGAAAAGGATTTCCTCGCGCACTGCAAAATCGTCGATATAATTCGTGTCCCGGTCCTCATTCAGGCTGAGGAGGCGGTTTCGCCGGATCTGGACGATTCGTTCCGGCGAGGCCGTCAGTCCGACAACCAGCGGATTGCGCAAGTGAAAAATATCCGGCGGCAGGGGGACGTCCTTGACCAGCGGGATGTTGGCGGCGCGGAAACCACGATGGGCGAGATAGACGCTCGTTGGCGTCTTCGAGGTCCGGCTGACACCCAACAGAACAATGTCGGCACCCTCGAAATCATCACCCTGGCCGTCATCATGGGCCATGGCATAGTTCAGCGCATCAATGCGGCGGTAATAATCAGCATCCAGCGACCGCTGTGCGCCGGCACGACTGGCCACTGGTCGGCCCAGATAGGCGCTGAGCGTGGCCAGCATCGGATCGAGAATGGCAATCGCCGGTACACCCAGTTCGACGCAGCGGGTTTCCAGCTCACGCCGCAGATCAGCATTGACGATCGTGTACATCACAACGCCGGGATAGGCAGCCACTTCATCAAGGACACGATCAAGCTGTTTCGAGGATCGAACCAAGGCGTAGAGATGTTCAAGCGGACTGGTGCCTTCGAACTGGGCAACCGACGCACGCATTACCTCCATCAGGGTCTCGCCGGTCGAATCGGAAACCATGTGGATGTGGAAGCAGGTATCAAAAGGCGAATTCGTGGGGGGCATGGGGCCGGGCACCGGGATAGCGTTTACCAATTGTTAATAAATAGGGCTGTTTTCCCCAACTCGGCAATCAGCAGAGGAAGACTGTGAGTAGTACCCGGTCTTACCATGAACAACCCACAGCGCTGTCCACATCTCATCCCTTCGTGGAAAGGTTTGTGGATCATGTTTTGGCTGATGGCCGTCGGCGCAACGGTTTTCCACTGTCATTCCACATCTATTCAGATCAGTAACGCTTTGTTTTAATTTGCTGAAATCAATTTTGCCGTTCATCGAATATCGCCAGTTGTGGAGGGAGAAAACCCGGCCATACCTCGCCGGATAACGGGTAAAAACCCGGTCATCCACGTCATCAACGCCCCAACAAACTTCAACAATCTATTTAATCTTTTTAGAGAGATGAAAGGGACTGATTGATCCGTCGATAAGACATGCCTAAGCAGGGCGGATGAATGACATGATCCAAAAACCCCTCCTTCAGGTTCTCGCCGGTCAAGCCGTCTCGCCCCCGCCTGTCTGGCTGATGCGTCAGGCCGGGCGCTATCTCGCGGAATATCGCGAAGTACGCTCCCGGGCGAAGAACTTCATCGATTTCTGCTTCTCGCCCGATCTGGCCGCAGAAGTGACCCTTCAACCCATCCGGCGCTTCGGCTTTGATGCCGCGATCCTGTTTGCCGATATCCTGCTGGTGCCGATCGCGCTGGGCCGCAAGGTCTGGTTCGTAACCGGCGAGGGTCCGCAGCTGGAACCCTTCGATCCGAGGCTGTTCGAGGAATTGAGGACGGACCAGACGGAAGCCGTGCTGGCCCCGATTGGCGAAACCCTCAAACGGGTCGTGCCACAATTGCCCGAGACCACGACGATGATCGGCTTTGCCGGATCGCCCTGGACCGTCGCGACCTACATGATCGAGGGCGGCGGTTCGAAGGACCGGTTCCGCGCCCGCGTGGCGGCCTGGGAGCATCCGGAGGCCTTTGATGCCATGATGGACAGGATTGCCGATGTCACGGCAGAATATCTGGTCATGCAGGCGCGCTGTGGGGCCGAAGTCCTCAAGCTGTTCGACAGTTGGGCCGAAGGCCTTCCGGAGCCCCTGTTCGAGCGGGTCATCATCCGGCCGACGCGACGGATCATCGAGGCGGTCCGGGCTGCTGGCGTTGATGTCCCGATCATCGGCTTTCCGCGTGGCGCCGGAACGCTTTACCCGCGCTATGCCCGCGAAACCGGGGTCACGGCGATCGCCATCGATACGGCAGTGGACCCGGCCTGGATCCAGTCCGTGCTTCCGGCCGGCATGCCCGTCCAGGGCCATCTTGATCCTGCCGCCTTGCGGGCCGGCGGCAAGGCTCTGGATAGCGAGGTGGATCGCTTGCTGGATAGTTGGGCGGGCCGGCCCCATATCTTCAATCTCGGCCACGGGATAACGCCGGACGTGCCGGTGAGTCATGTCGAGCAATTACTGGCGCGAATCCGGTCACGCGCCTGATGTCTGGGGGCAGGTCGTGAATAACGGGCGCAAGAAACTCGCAGTAATACTGTTCAATCTCGGCGGTCCCGACGGACCCGAGGCCGTGCGACCCTTCTTGCGTAACCTGTTCCGTGATCCGGCCATTATCCAGGCACCGGGTCTGATCCGTGAAGCGCTGGCCCTGCTCATCTCGACGACCCGCGCCAAGGAGGCCCGGGCCAATTATGCCAAGATGGGCGGCGGATCCCCCTTGTTGCCTGAAACCATCCGCCAGGCGAATGCTCTGGCTGAACACTTGTCTCCACAGTGGCCTGATCATGATATCCGGATTTGGCCGGCGATGCGTTACTGGCACCCGTTCACCCATGATGTGGCTGATGAGGTGAAAGCTTGGCAGCCGGATGAAACTGTGCTTTTGCCGCTCTATCCGCACTTCTCGACCACGACAACGGGGTCGTCCCTGAAAGCCTGGCGGGATGCCGGCGGTCCGGAGACCCACGCGATCTGCTGCTATCCGACGGAGGCCGCTTTCCTGGATGTTCATGCAGCGTTGATCCGCAAGACCTGGGAGAAGGCAGGGCGACCGGACAATGTTCGGCTCCTGTTTTCCGCACACGGTCTGCCCAAGAAGATTATTGATGCGGGTGATCCCTACCAGTGGCAGGTGGAGCAGACTGTTGCGGCCGTGCGCCAGCAATTGCCGGAGTTTCCGGATGTGGAGATTTGTTACCAGAGCCGGGTCGGGCCGCTGGAATGGATCGGTCCATCGACCGAAACCGCGATCGAAAAAGCGGCCAGGGATGGAAAATCCATCATGCTGACCCCGATCGCCTTTGTATCCGAACATATCGAAACCCTCGTCGAGCTGGACGAAGAATATGCCGAAATTGCCCACGAGCTGGGGGTGAAGGAATATATTCGGGTGCCGGCTCTCGGTTGTGATCCGGTGTTCATCGAAGCCCTGGCCAATCTGGTTGGGGGTGCCTTGCGTGGTCCCGGCGGGCTGCGTTCGGAGCGAGGTGAGCGGATTTGTCCGGCTGACTGCAGCGCATGTCCGTGCAAGCTTGCAGGCAAGGTTTGATCAAGCGGGGCTAACATGTTGCTGGCGGCATATGACTGGTTGCGGGCCTTTCACATCCTGGCGGTAATCGCCTGGATGGCCGGCTTGCTCTATTTGCCGCGGCTGTTTGTCTATCATTGTGACGCGACGCCTGGCGGCGAGCTGGATGAGACACTGAAACTGCAGGAACAACGTCTGCTCAAAATCATCATGAACCCGGCCATGATCGTGGCCTGGATTTTTGGCCTGGCGCTCGTCTGGTCAAACGCGGATCGCGCGGGCAGCTGGTCTGTCTTTCTGGGCTGGGCCTGGCTTGCAAAATTCCTGCTGATTGTCGGCATGACCGGTTTGCACCATGTTTTTGCCACGCGATTCAAGCATTTCCAGGCTGGTACAAATGACTGGGGCGACAAGCGCTATCGCCTGCTCAATGAGCTGCCCTTCGTGCTCGCCATAGCGATAGTTATAATCGCTGTCGTCGCGTTGAATTAGCAGGCAATCACCTGCTTGCGCTTGACGCTGGGCGGGCTGCATGGCAAGGGTTTCTCGACTCCTTTTCCAGGATCCCTTCTTTCGTGACGTGAGACGCGTACATCCCAGCGCGCCCGTCTGCTCCTCAATTAACGGGTTACCTCCGCATTGGCGGCACCCGACTTGCTTGATCGCGTAAGGCCCTGTCCGGCCACGCTCTTGTGCTTGAGCTGATAGTAACACCATGACCGACGAAATTTCCTCACCCGCACCTGCAACTGTTCCCGTTCCGGCTCTGCTTGAAGGTCTGGAGCGCATGACGCTGCAGGGTCTCAAAGAGAAGAAGCCAACCGAGTTGGTGGAGTTTGCCGAGGCGCTCGAGATCGAGAACGCCTCCTCTCTCCGCAAACAAGCCATGATGTTCGCCATTCTCAAATCCCTGGCGGAGCGGGATGTCGAGATTCATGGTGGTGGAGTGCTGGAAGTGCTGCAGGACGGTTTCGGCTTCCTGCGCTCGCCGGAATCCAATTATCTGGCCGGTCCGGATGATATCTATGTCTCACCGACCCAGATCCGAAAGTTCGGACTTCGTACCGGTGATACCGTGGAAGGCGAGATACGCAGCCCGCGTGATGGCGAACGCTATTTTGCTTTGCTGAAGGTTTCGACCATCAACTTCCAGGACCCGGAATCAGCACGCCACAAGGTCCATTTCGACAATCTTACCCCGCTTTACCCCGAAAGCCGCTTCAACATGGAGCTGGCCGATCCGACGGTGAAGGATCGCTCCGGTCGTGTGATCGACATTGTCGCCCCGCTCGGCAAGGGACAGCGTGGCCTGATTGTTGCGCCGCCACGGACCGGCAAGACCGTTCTCTTGCAGAACATAGCGCACGCGATCGAAAGCAATCACCCGGATTGCTATCTGATGGTCTTGCTGATCGATGAGCGTCCGGAAGAAGTGACTGACATGCAGCGCACTGTGAAGGGTGAGGTCATCTCCTCCACCTTCGACGAGCCCGCCACGCGTCACGTCCAGGTCGCCGAGATGGTGATTGAAAAGGCCAAGCGTCTCGTCGAACATGGCCGTGATGTGGTGATCCTGCTGGACTCGATCACCCGTCTGGGACGAGCCTACAACACAGTGGTGCCGTCCTCGGGCAAGGTGCTGACCGGTGGCGTTGACGCAAACGCGCTGCAGCGTCCGAAGCGTTTTTTCGGCGCGGCTCGGAACATCGAGCATGGCGGTTCGCTGACCATTATTGCAACGGCCCTGATCGATACCGGCTCGCGGATGGATGAAGTCATCTTCGAGGAGTTCAAGGGTACGGGTAATTCGGAAGTCGTTCTGGACCGGAAGGTTGCCGACAAGCGCGTCTTCCCCGCCATCGACATTCTCAAATCCGGTACCCGGAAAGAAGAGCTGCTGGTCGATCGTAGCCAGTTGCAGAAAATGTATGTCCTGCGCCGGATTCTCAATCCGATGGGCGCTCAGGATGCCATTGAATTCCTGCTCGACAAGCTGCGTCAGACCAAGACCAATGACGAGTTCTTCGACTCGATGAACACCTAGCGCCCGATGGACACCTAGGCTCGTAGGGTGTCAGGGGATCAGGATGCTGGCTCCTGTCGTCTGCCGGCCCTCAAGCGCTTCATGCGCCCGCACGGCTTCATCCAGGCCATAGCGCTGATTGATCGTGATGTTGATGGCGCCACGCGCTACAGCGTCGAAGACATCCGCTGTATTGGCGGCCAGTGCCGCATCACTGGCCACATAATGTCCCAGCGATGGCCGGGTCACGTAGAGTGAACCCTTCTGGGTAAGAAGGCCTAGATCGACGCCTGTGACCGGGCCTGAGGCATTTCCGAAAGTGGCCAGCAAGCCTCGTGGTTGCAGGCAATCGAGCGAGATGTGGAAGGTGGATTTTCCCACACCATCATAGACGACCGGAACCCCGGCACCGCCAGTGATCTCGCGAACCCGGTCCACGACATTCTCACGTGAAGAGTTGATCATGTGGGTCGCGCCCATCGAAAGGGCGAGGTCACATTTCTCGTCGGTGCTGGCCGTACCGATCAGCGATACGCCGAGATCACGTGCCCATTGGCACATGACCAGGCCGACGCCGCCGGCAGCGGCATGGTAGACGACCGTATCGCCGGGCTGGACCGGAAAGGTCTCCTTGAGCAGATAACGCGCGGTCATGCCTTTGAGCATGATTGCTGCAGCCTGGTCGAAACCGACCGTATCGGGGAGTCTCGCGACGCGGCCGGCGGCCACGTTATTGTACGTCGCATAGGCGCCGATCGGGCCGCTGCCATAGGCGACACGATCACCCGGGGCAAAATCGTCGACCCCGGCACCGACCGCTTCCACCGTACCGGCCGCCTCGAGCCCGATTCCGCTTGGCAGCGGGACCGGATAAAGGCCGGATCGGTGATAGGTATCGATATAATTCACTCCGATTGCCGCATGACGGATGAGCAACTGGCCCGGGCCGGGTGAGGGTGCATGATGATCGATGAGGGTCATGACGGTTGGCGCGCCGACCTCAGTGATCCGGATGGCCTTTGACATGCTGCAAGCCTTCTTGAGTGCGTCAGGACGAGGAGTATGAGCCCAATCGCGCCGGGCTTGCTAGGGCGAGCAGGTGGCAATCTGGTGTCTGAGGTGCTCGGATCCGCCCAGGGCCGCGACGGCAGCCTCGACATTGTCAATCGAGAGAAGTTCGATGCCGGCTGCCTTGGCTTCGAGATAGGGGGCAGCGCCGCCATTCTCGCGGCGGAACAGGCCTGCGGATGTTTCAATGCCGAGCTCGGCCAGAGCGGCGTCGGCCGCCGGATTGACCGGACCGGTACCCAGCCAGACATAGCTCGTTGCCAGATTGACGCCGGCATTGGTCAACGCACTGATATCGTGAGGAACTGACAGGACGAGGCCGGGATCTAGCGCGTGCAGCGCGGCAGCATCCTCGACGGAATAGGCAATGATGGCGACCAGGTCGCGCGCCTGATGTTCGCGGATTTGCGCGACAATCTCCGTCGCATCGACATCCTTGAGATCAAGATTGAGGATCAGACCATTGGTCCGCGCGACTTCAAAGGCCTGGGCAAGGCTTGGTATGCCTTCTTCAACATCATGACCCTCATTGTCACGCAGTCTGTAGGTCGCGAGCTCCGGCCAGGTGCGCCCCGTCAGATCTCCCGTGCCGTTGGTCGTCCGGTCCAGCGTGTCGTCGTGCAGCAGGAAGAGCGTGCCGTCGGCGGCGCGGCGCACATCGATCTCGGCATAAAGAACGCCGAGATCGGCCAGGCGTCGCAGGCTGGACAGCGCGTTCTCGGGGTATCCGGTTGACGGACCGCCGCGATGTGCGGCCAGCATGGCGTGACCGTTTTCACGGAAACAGGTCAGCGCCGCGGCCGGCGCGGCAGGGTTGTCGCTGGCGGTCGTCGGCGCGACATAGCAGCCGACGAGGCCGAGCAGCGCGATCAGGACAGGGGTGATCAGCATGTTTCGCATCGGGGGCTCCCACGGATTGGACTGGTCTTTTTGGGTGTCGCGGTATCCTATCGCATCGCAGGATCGCGTTGCAGGCCTATGTGTTTCAGTGACGATCTACCGTGCCCTCTGTGTATTGATTGCTGGTGCTGGTGCAAGGTCGAGAAACGAAAACCCGGAACGGGGAGAAATGTCATGGTCGATACATCCGGACTGCGTCTTTTTCATGCGCCGCGGACGCGCTCTGTGCGTGTTCGCTGGCTGCTTGAGGAAATGGACCTGCCCTATACGCTTGAAACTGTGCCTTTTGCCCAGCGTCCGGCTGGCGATGAGGCTTATGGCGAAATCCATCCGCTGCGCAAGGTGCCTGCCCTTGAGGACAAGGGGCGGGTCATGTTCGAGTCGGTTGCCATCCTGCAATATCTGATGGGCCGGTACGGGCCGACGGATCTTGAAGTCACGCCTGATGAAGCCGACTACGACCTCTTTCTTCAATGGTTGCACTATGGGGAAAGCGGCATGATCCTGCCGGTGACCCTGCTGCTCGCCCACACCATGCTGCTGCCCGAGAAGGCCCGTAGCCCGGTGATCGCGCGATCTGCCAAGCGTGATACCGTGAAGGCGCTTTCCATGCTGGCAGACCATGGGCTGGCAGGCCGTGATTATCTGGCGGCGGACCGGTTCACAGCGGCGGATATTTCAGTAGGCTACATGTTGTTTCTTCTGAAAATCATCAAACAGTTTGATGATGCTCCGGCTGCGGTGAAGGCTTATTTTGCGCGGCTGACCGCACGCCCGAGCTGGTCGGTCGCCAGTGCCATGGACCCAGTCGCGGGTTGATTTGGGTGCGGGCTGACCGGGGGACCGGTTCACAAGGTCAGGAGTAATCGGCGTGCAATCACGCGAGAACGCGCTGGTCAAGCTGGGCGCGGACCTCGTTGCGGTAGCGGTCGGATACGGGCAGCTGTGTACCGTTTGTGAGTTCGACAATCCGGAAGCTTTCGCCGCGTGACCTTGCCATGCTGATGCAGGCCGGATTGACCAGGTGTGAACGGTGAATGCGGACAAAGCCGGCATTGCCGAGGGCATCCTCGAGCTGCGCCATGGTTGTCCGGTGCAGAACATCCCGGTCTTCAAGGTGAAGCGCGATGTAATTGCCCTGCGCTGTTGCTCCGAGAATGTCGCGTACGGGGATGTATTCGACCCGTCCGCTGGATTTGACGGCCACTGAACCCAGATCCCGTTCCCGAAACTCCAGCGGATCCTGGACTGGTCGCATCTGACGTCCGATCAGGAAGGTCATGACGAAAAACACGATATCCCACAAAAAGGCCCGCATTCCGAGATCGGCGAGGGTCTCAATCGGTGTCAGGTCGGTACCGATCGAGAAGGCGATCGCCGCGTAGGCGGTCACTGCGATCATGGAGATAAAGCCCGCGGTCAGGGCAGATCTGAATGTTTGCCGGACGCTTGAATTTACGTGGCGCGCGCCAAGCTTGAAGACCAGCGGAAACAGGATGAGCCAGGGCAGGAGCCCGATTGACCAGCCGCGCAGGTAACGGCCGTAGCTGGCTTCGGGATACGCCCGAACCGCGTCGATCCAGCTCGCTCCTGAAAACACGAGCAGGCAGGCGACCCAAGCCAGCGTGGTCATGGCGAGGAAAGGGAGGCGAAGTGGAAAGCCGGCGAGGCGGACTTCGCGGAGATCGTCGACAAGGGCCACGGTGTTATCCGGTTGTCTGTACGGTTGGGACAGGGTCACAGGACTGCAGTGTGACTCATATTGCCCGGAGTCGGTAATCACGCCCGCGTGACGCTCCGTGTCAAGCGAGCGCTTCACGCAGGAATTGCAGGGACAGGCCATTGGCCTTTTCAGCGCTGGCCCGGGAATAATGCGATCCGTCCGGCCTGGCGAAAGCGTGGTCCGCCTCGGGATAGTCTTCCAAACGGATCATCGGATGACCATCGAAACTACTGTGGATCTTGGCCTGCGCAGCGGGCGGGACAAATTGGTCCTTGCCGGCGATGTGCAGGAGGAGAGGCCGGTCCAGCCCGTCCGCTTCCTTGAGTCGATCCTCGATACCGACGCCGTAATAGCCAACCGTGGCGTCGCTGTCGGTACGGCACGCGGTCAGAAAGGCCAGCAGTCCCCCGAGGCAATAACCCATGGCTCCGACCCGTCCGGTGCAGGCGTCGTCCGCTCGCAGGTGAGCAATTGCCACTGCGATATCTTGCATGCCGGTTTCGACATCGAATGCCGAGAACAATTGAAAGGCACGTTCGAGGTCGGCCTCGACACCGTCATCGAGTTCGATACCGGGTTCGATCCGCCAGAACAGGTCCGGGCAGAGAGCGACAAAACCGGCCTCTGCCAGCCCGTTGCAGATTTTGCGCATACCGGCATTCACCCCGAAAATCTCCTGCAGTACAAGCACGCCCGGGCCTTTTCCGGAGGCTGGCAGGGCGCGATAGGCGGAAAACGTTCCATCGGGCGTGCTGATGGGGATATATTGACCTGCCATGGGGGGCTCCTGTTGAGTGCTCTCGAAGCCAGTTCAAGCGAGGCCGCTATGAAGGTCAAGATCGACATTGATTGTACGCCGGAAGAAGCCCGGACCTTTTTGGGCCTTCCCGATGTGTCACGCATCAATGATGCCATGGTCGACGAGGTCGTCCGCCGGACCGAGGCCAACCTGGAATCGATGGAACCGGAAGCTCTCATGCGGCAATGGTCTGCGGTCGGTGGGCAAATGACCAATCAATTCATGGAGATGATGCGTCAGGCTGGCGGTGTTTCCGGTGGTGGCAAGGACCGGTAATCCCTTGAATACAACAGTTTACGCTCTTGCCACGCCTGCCGGCCGCTCCGGGGTGGCGGTCATTCGGCTGTCCGGGCTTGGCGCCGGGGGTATTCTTGACGCGATCGCCGGTCTGCCGCGCCCTCCGGCCCGCCATGCAGCGCTGCGGGGGCTTCGTGATGGGCAGGGTGCCTTGATGGACCGCGGGCTGGTCATCTGGTTCCCGGGGCCGGGAAGTTTTACGGGCGAGGACAGTGCGGAATTTCACGTGCATGGCGGTCCGGCCGTGGTCGAGGCTGTGCTTGAGGCGCTGGACGAGGCGGGCGGGTATCCTGCGGAGGCCGGTGAGTTCACGCGACGAGCTTTCGAAAACGAAAAGATCGACCTGACCGAAGCCGAAGGCCTTGCCGATCTCATTGAAGCGGAAACCGAGGGTCAGCGGGTCCAGGCCTTGTCGCAAATGTCGGGGTCATTGCGCCAGCTCTATGAGGGGTGGCGCGAGCAGTTG
The DNA here is from genome assembly GCF_015665295.1 of Maricaulis sp. Classification (GTDB taxonomy): domain Bacteria; phylum Pseudomonadota; class Alphaproteobacteria; order Caulobacterales; family Maricaulaceae; genus Maricaulis. Next base: position 142,096 of record NZ_JADFAJ010000016.1, on the reverse strand, counting down.
ATCACTGCGATGGCCTCAATCGAGGGTGAAATCGACTTTCCCGACGAGGCGGACGTCCCGGATGCCCTGTCCCATTCGGCCTATGCGCCGCTGAGCTCGCTGATCGCGTCAATGATGTCTCATCTTGATGACGGTCGTCGTGGCGAGCGTATCCGGACCGGATTCTCGATCGCGCTCATCGGCGCTCCCAATGCCGGTAAATCAAGCTTGCTCAACCGGCTGGCCCGGCGTGAGGCCGCGATCGTTACCGACATCCCGGGCACCACGCGGGATATCGTTGAGGTGCAGCTGACCCTGGCCGGATTTCCGGTCGTGATTTCTGACACTGCCGGCCTGCGTGAAGCGGTCGATGCCATTGAGGCCGAGGGCGTGCGCCGGGCGCTCGACCGGGCGGAGCATGCCGATCTCCGGATCGGCGTTGCGGACGCGCGGTCTGATGAGGAGCTCAAGGACCTCCAGGGCCGCCTGGTGGATGGTGATCTGCTCGTACTCAACAAGCTGGACCTGGCGCCGCGGACGGATCGCGATGGGGCCTATCGCCTGAGCGCGAAGTCGGGAGAGGGTGTCGACAAGCTGGAAGCGCGGATTGAGGCGATCGTGCGCGACCGGCTTTCGGCCAGAGAGATGCCGGCGCTCAGTCGTGTGCGTCACCGGCGTTCTGTTGAAAGCGCGCTTGAGGCCTTGGTGCGCTGTCGTGACAATCTTGCTCAGGCGCCGGAGCTTGCGGGAGAGGATGCGCGGCTTGCCGTCCGCGCCCTGGAAAGCCTGACCGGTCGCGTGGATGTCGAGGACGTGCTGGACCGCGTCTTTTCGCAATTCTGCATCGGCAAATAGCCACGGGTTAAGCCTGAGTCGTGTTTCACGTGAAACATCCGCCGGTCTGGCTCGACTCAGACGGGTGAAGGTCCTATGTAGTCCGGCCTCAATTCGAGCTCAGATTGAACGGATGTCATCTCATGCAGAGCTGGGACGTGATAGTCATTGGTGGCGGTCATGCCGGCTGTGATGCGGCCGCAGCCGCGGCGCGCCTGGGTGCGCGCACCCTTCTCTTGACCCACAGGCGCGAAACGATTGGCGAGATGTCCTGCAATCCGGCAATTGGCGGGTTGGGCAAGGGTCATCTGGTTCGAGAGATTGACGCGCTTGATGGTGTCATGGGCCGGATCGCGGATGCGTCGGGTATCCAGTTTCGGCTCTTGAACCGGTCAAAGGGACCCGCTGTTCGCGGTCCCCGGACCCAGTCGGATCGCGCGCTCTATCGCTCGGGGATGCAGGCAGAACTCGACGGTATAGCGAATCTCGACATCCGTGCCGCCGCCGTCGAAGACCTGATGTTCGACGGTGAGACCTGTGTCGGTGCTATCGACGCCGATGGGTGCGAATATCATGCCGGCGCCGTCGTGCTGACGACCGGAACCTTTCTTCGTGGCCTGATCCACAAAGGGTCTCAGCGTATCCCGGCGGGTCGGGTGGATGAAGCGCCCTCGATTGGTCTGTCGGATACGCTTTACGGTCTCGATCTGCGGATGGGCCGGTTGAAGACAGGAACGCCGGCGAGGTTGCGCAAGTCATCGATTGACTGGGACTCGCTCGAGCAACAGGCAGCCGATGAGACACCCATACCCTTTTCCTTCATGACGGATGCGATCCGCGTGCCGCAGATTAGCTGTGCCGTGACCCGGACAACTGAAGCGACACACAAGATCATCGCCGATAATCTCGGCCAGTCAGCAGTCTATTCGGGCGCGATTGCCGGGCGTGGTCCACGCTATTGTCCATCGATCGAGGACAAGGTGGTGCGTTTTGCCGATCGGTCGCAGCACCAGATCTTCCTGGAGCCCGAAGGTCTCGACGATGACACGGTCTATCCCAACGGGATCTCGACCTCGCTGCCCGATGATGTGCAGCAGCGTTTCCTCCTCACCATTCCCGGGCTCGAGCAGGTCGAGGTGAAGCGGTACGGCTATGCGATCGAGTATGATTATGTCGATCCACGTGAGCTGGATGCGACCCTTCAGCTTCGCAAGCGGCCTGGTCTCTGGTTGGCCGGCCAGATCAATGGCACCACCGGTTATGAAGAGGCCGCGGCGCAGGGACTGATGGCGGGTGCCAATGCGGCCCTGGCCTCGACCGGGCGGGCGCCTTTCGTGTTGAGCCGATCCGACGCCTATATCGGCGTGATGATCGATGACCTGATCACCCGCGGTGTCAGTGAGCCCTACAGGATGTTCACGTCCCGGGCGGAATACCGGCTGACCTTGCGGGCCGACAATGCCGACCAGAGACTGACACCGAAGGCGGTTTCCCTCGGTTTGGCCGCCGGCGGCCGCCAGGTTCGCTTTGATGCCAAGATGAAAGAATTATCCCAAGTGCGGGATGGCGTGGCAGGGCTTTCCCTCACTCCGAATGAAGCGAACGCGCGGGGGCTTGTCGTTAATGCCGATGGCAAGCGTCGCACCGTTTCCGAGCTCCTGGCCTATCCGGATGTCAATTGGTCCCGGCTTTGCGAAATCTGGCCGGAGCTGATGAGGGTCAGTTCCGGGGTTGCCGAGCAGATCGAAATCGACGCGCTTTATGCCGGCTATATCGAGCGGCAACAGGCCGACATTCTGGCCTTCCGTCGTGATGAATCCGTGCGGCTTCCCCGTGATCTGGACTATCGCCGGATCGGCGGCCTCTCGAATGAGGCGCGCGAGAAGCTCGAACTCGCCCGCCCGGAAACGCTGGGACAGGCGGCACGAATTGAAGGTGTGACGCCCGGGGCTTTGACGGCGGTACTGGCTCACGTGAAACGGCGTTCGCAGGAGGCGGGCTAGATGGATCGAGCGGCTTTCGGACGCGAAACCGGTGTTTCACGTGAAACACTCGACGGTTTTGATGAGTGGCGGCGTCTGCTGGTTGAAACCAATACGCACACCAATCTGGTTGGTCGCTCCACCCTTGACCAGTTCTGGGAGCGCCATGCCATGGACAGTTTCCAGCTGCTTGATCATATCGCCCCGGGTGTGAGCCGTGTCGCGGATCTCGGAGCCGGTGCCGGCTTTCCTGGTATCGCGCTGGCGCTCGGGTTTCGCGATCGGGGCCGGGCCGCGCGGGTGATAATGGTCGACTCCGTGGGCAAGAAGGTGGCCTTTCTGCGCAAGACCATCAACGCCCTGGATCTCGACGCCGAGGCCCGATCCGTGCGGGTTGAGACTCTCGATCCGGCTGAAGGCTTTGATCTGGTGACGGCCCGGGCCTTCGCGCCCTTGAATAAATTATTGGGCTATGTGGAGCCCTTGTTGAAAAACAGGGCACAAGGCCTTTTCTTCAAAGGGCAAAACTATCGCGATGAATTGACCGAGGCCGCTAAACACTGGACATTCGATCATGAAGTCATACCCAGTCGGACCAGTGGCGGGGTGATCCTGCGCATTCATGAGGTGGAACGTGCCAACTGACGTCCAGCGCGCCAAGGCGCCCCGTGTCATCGCTGTCGCCAACCAGAAAGGCGGAGTTGGCAAGACCACGACCGCCATCAATCTGGGAACGGCCCTGGCGGCGATCAAACAGAAGGTCGCGATCATCGATCTCGATCCGCAGGGCAATGCCTCGACCGGGCTTGGCGTACCGCCGGCAAAGCGAACGCTGACATCCTATGATGTCCTGGTGGGCGGGGATTCCCTCAAGTCAGCCATGGTTCCGACCGTGGTGCCCGGACTGAGCATTGTTCCGTCGGACGAGCTGTTGTCAGGAGCCGAGCTGGAACTGGCTGATGACCAGCGTCGCTCCTATCGCCTCAAGCGCGCGATCGACCAGAGCATGCAAGCACTGGGACCGGATGCGGCCGCGCTCGACTATATCCTGATCGACTGCCCGCCATCATTGAATGTGCTGACGGTGAACTCCCTGACAGCCGCAGATGCCATCCTGGTGCCGCTGCAGTGCGAGTTCTTTGCCCTGGAGGGCCTGTCCCAGCTGCTCAAGACGATCGACCGGGTGCGGGGTCATCTCAATTCACGCCTGGATATCCAGGGCGTGGTTCTGACCATGTATGACAGCCGCAATAATCTGTCGGCCGAGGTCGCGGCAGATGTTCGCGAGCATTTCGGCGACAAGGTCTACAAGACAGTCATTCCGCGCAATGTGCGGGTTTCCGAGGCGCCGTCTGTCGGCAAACCGGTCCTGCTCTATGACCTGCAGTGCTCCGGATCTCAAGCCTATATCAGCCTGGCCAAGGAGATCGTCCAGCAGGAACGCAAGCGTCGTCGCGAAGAACAGGGTGAAGTGGCATGAGCGCCAGCGATAAGAACAAACGTCTCGGCCGCGGCCTGTCGGCCTTGCTCGGAGAAACTGATACCGAGGGATATAGCGCCCCGGCTCAGGATGGCGGACACGCGCCTGGCAAGGCGAAGTCGCGCGATGGCGTGCGGATGATCCCGATTGAGCTGATTGCGCCCAATCCGGACCAGCCGCGCAAGACGATCAGCGAACCTGAACTCAACGCGCTGGCAGAATCGATCGCCGACAAGGGCATTGTCCAGCCTATCCTGGTGCGTCCGGCCGATGGCGGACAGAGCTTCCAGATCGTCGCCGGCGAGCGCCGCTGGCGGGCAGCGCAGCGGGCACGTCTGCACGAGGTCCCGGCGCTTGTGCGGGAGCTGACTGACCGCGAAACGCTGGAGATAGGCATTGTCGAGAACGTCCAGCGGGCCGATCTCAACCCGGTTGAAGAGGCCCAGGCCTATCGTCAGCTGATCGACCGGTTTGGCCATACCCAGGAAGATGTTGCCCATGCGGTCTCGAAAAGCCGCAGCCATGTGGCCAATATGATGCGTCTCCTGTCGCTTCCTGACAGTGTGCTTGAACTCCTGGCAGGTGGCGCGATCTCGGCCGGCCATGCGCGCGCGATCGCCAACGCGCCAGACCCGGGCGTGCTGGCAGAAGAGATTGTAGCCAGGGGCCTGTCGGTCCGTGATGCCGAGAGAATGGCGCGCGAGGCCAATAATCCGCCGGCGGCGCCCGAGACCAAGTCTGCGGCCGTGTCAGCTGGTGGCAGCAAGGATGCTGATACCCGGGCCCTGGAAGCCGATATCACCGCGCGCCTCGGCCTGGCGGTCGATATCCGTCACGGCGCCAAGGGCGGAGAGCTGCGGGTGCAGTACAAGACGCTGGAACAGCTGGATGATGTTTGCCGGCGTCTGAGCGCCGATGCAGCCCGGTCGCATTAGCGGCCCATCTGTGCCGCGCCGCGAGCCAACCGGATCAGGAGGTCACCGACGAGCGCCTCGGCCGGCGCCCCGGAACGCTTGACCGCCCGTTCGGCGTCGAAGGCCAATTGCCGCGCATGATCCAGGCGGCGCCCGCGCCACAGTGAAAGCTGTCGTTTGAAAGCGTCGGCCTGCGGTCCGTAACGCGGCGCGCCGCTGCGCGCCATGGCCCCGTCATTGCCGCCTGCAGCGTGAACCGCTCCGAGCTGGTCGAGCCGTCTTTGCAGGGCGCGAAGAATTCCAACCGCCGATCCGCCGGCCGTGATCGAGCGGTGATAGGCATTATCGGCCTGTTCGAGCAGTCCAAGCAGGGCGGGCGACAGAACGGAATCGAGCTGCGCTTCGCCCTGGTCTGCTGCGACAGCCTCGACATCCTCGCGGGTGACGACATCATCGCCGTCCCGGCGCTGCTCGCGAAGTCCCTTGAACAGGATCAGTTTCTCGATCTCGCCGCGGGCGAGCGCTCGGTCGCCTTCAAGGCGCGGCAACCACACATCACGCGCGTCGCGAGCAAGGCTGAGGCCTTCAACCTTGAGCATGTCTTCACACAGCGTTTCGAGTGAATGAGCTGTATCAGCGTAACATGCTATTGCAATTGCGTTTTTTGCCGGTTCGAAGGTTTTTCGAAGCTTCCCTCGCGGCGTTAAATCCCCGGATTCGACCAGCAGCACTGCTTCCGCAGCGAGAGAGCCCTTCTCGAGGGCCGCGATCAGCTCGATGACGGGACCGCTTCCGGTTTCACCATTCAACCGAACACGTACCAGGCGTTTCCCGCCAGTGAGCGACATCGCGGCCATCGCATCGGCGAGTCCGGCGGGGTCGGATTTCAGATCTTCTTCTGTCAGCTGGGTCAGGGCGAACGGATCATTCGGATCGTCCAGAATCGCAGCGACGAGCGTCTGGGCCCGTTCATGGGTCAGGCCGCGATCGGGACCATAGATCAGATAGGCCCGGATGGACGGGTCCGGCCTGCTGACCCGCCTGTCCGCATCGCGCGCGGTCGCCTTCACTGGGTGTCGGCGTCCTGCAACGCCCGGACGAGCTGGTTGGCAATGCGCTCGGCGGCAAGTTGTGCGGCACGTTCCGTGGCGTCGCGTTCCGCCGTGACCGAGGCATAGATCTCGCGAGGCAGGTTGTAGGAGGCTTCCGTGTTGACTGACCCGGTCATGACCGGATCGACATCCCCGTCGCGGAACAGGCCGTAATCGACGGTCAGCCCGATCGCGTAGCGAGACACGGCCGCGTCGGCGCCCACGCCCAGGGGCGTGCGCGTGGTTTCGCTTTCGGTGCGAAGTGTGTACGGACCGCGGGCATGGCGTGCGCCCATCCGGTCGAGCAAGGCTTCCTGGAGATGGAAATCAACCTGCTCGCGGCCTGTCTCGACCTGGATGTCTGACAGCGCGCCATGGACGCTTCCGCCACCATACATGGGCGAAAAGCCACATCCGGACAGGACCAAGCCTGCCGTCAGGGCGAGGCTGGCAAGAAGGACGCGGCGGCTGGGACCCATGAGATTATCCTGCGACGATATTCACGATACGATCAGGTACCACGATAACCTTGCGGACGGTAAGCCCTTCCAGGGCCCGCTGCACGGTTTCGTCGGCGATGGCCATGTCCCGGACCGCGTCCTGGCTGGCGCCCTTTGGCGCCGAGATCTCGGCTCTGCGCTTGCCATTGACCTGCACCGGCATGACGACAGTATCCTCGACCAGCAGCGCGGCGTCGACTTCCGGCCAGGCGGCGTCGATCACAAGACCGTCTCCGCCAAGTGTTGCCCAGCATTCTTCCGCAAGGTGCGGCACGAAGGGCGCGATGATCCTGACCAGAATGCCAAGCGACTCGGCCTTGGCCGCCACGCCATGGCTGTCGGTCGGTTCGAACTTGCGCAGCACATTGACGAGATCATGGACCTGGGCGACGGCCGAGTTAAAGCGGAAGCCTTCAATGGCATCTGTGACAGCATGCAAGGTCTTGTGAGCGGCGCGACGGATGTCCAGGGCAGCCCCATCGGCGTTTGCGGCCACACTCAGCGGACCCGGCGCGCCTTCCGGAAGCGAGATCACCGTGCTCCACAGGCGCTGGATGAAGCGCCAGACGCCTTCAACGCCGCTATCGGTGTATTCAACATCGCGCTCGGGCGGCGAGTCCGAAAGGACGAACCAGCGAACTGCGTCGGCACCATAGCTTTCGATGAAAGCGTCCAGGTCGACCACATTCTTCTTCGACTTTGACATTTTCTCGATCGAGCCGACGGTAACCGGCTTGCCGGTCGCGATCTCCACCATGCCGTCGCCGCTGCGCTCAACTTCTTCAGGAGAGAGCCATTTGCCATCGGCCGACTTGTAGGTTTCGTGCGTCACCATGCCTTGCGTAAAAAGGCCTGCAAAAGGCTCGCCCGAGCTCATATTCATCAGGCCTGCATCATTGAGAGCCCGTGTGAAGAACCGCGCGTAGAGCAGGTGCAGGATCGCGTGCTCGATCCCGCCCACATACTGGTCGACCGGCATCCAGTGTTCGGCCTCACTGGCCAGGAAAGGCGTGTCTTCCGACCAGGGCGAGGTGAAGCGCAGGAAGTACCAGGACGAACATACAAAGGTGTCGAGCGTATCGGTCTCGCGCCGGGCCGGCTTGCCGCACGAGGGACAGTCGGTGTTCTTCCAGGTCGGATGACGTTCGAGCGGGTTGCTGGGATGATCAAAGGTGACGTCGTCCGGCAGTTTGACGGGCAGCTGGTCCTGCGGCACGCCGACAACGCCGCAATCATCGCAATGGATGACCGGGATCGGACAGCCCCAATAACGCTGGCGGGAGACCAGCCAGTCGCGCAGGCGATAGCTCGTCGCGCCCTTGCCGAGGCGACGGGCCTCCAGCTCGGCAATCGCGCGCTCGATCGCATCAGTCGTCGAAAGCCCGTCCAGAAAGCGGGAGTTGTAGATCGTCCCGGGTCCGGTATAGGCCTCATCGCTGATCGCGTGGCTGGCCGCATCGGCATTGGGCGGCAGGACCACCGGATTGACCGGCAGGTCATATTTGCGGGCGAACTCCAGGTCGCGATGATCGCCGGCGGGGGAACCGAAAATGGCACCCGTCCCATAGCCGGAGAGCACGAAATTCGCCGACCAGACCGGCAATTCCCAAGTCTCATCAAATGGGTGTCGAACAGTAATGCCGAGGTCGACGCCGCGCTTCGGGGCTTTCTCGATCTCTTCAGCGGTGGTGCCCATACGGGCACACTCATGCATGAACCGGTCGATTTCCGAGTCATCCGCGGCCAGCGCCCGGACGATCGGATGGTCGGGCGCAAGCGCAAGGAAGCTGGCGCCGAACAGGGTGTCGGGCCGGGTGGTGAAGACATCGATATTGGCGCCAAACCGGGCGGCCAGCTCCGTATCGGTCAGCGGGAAGCTGACTTCCGCCCCGCGCGATCGACCGATCCAGTTGGACTGCATGGTGCGGACCTTGTCCGGCCAGCGATCGAGGCCATCAAGCGCATCGGTGAGCTCATCGGCATAATCGGTTATCTTGAAGAACCATTGGTCCAGTTCGCGCTGCACCACCAGGGCACCGGAACGCCAGCCGCGACCGTCAATGACCTGTTCATTGGCCAGTACGGTCTGGTCGACCGGATCCCAATTGACCTTGGCGGTCTTGCGATAGACCAGGTCGCGGTCCATGAGTTTCAGGAAGATCGCCTGCTGGTGCCGGTAATAGGCCGGATCGCAGGTCGCGATCTCGCGGCTCCAGTCGAGCGCCAGGCCCAGCCGCTGAAGCTGGCCGCGCATGGCGTCGATATTGTCGTAAGTCCAGGCGCCGGGATGGACACCGCGATCGCGTGCCGCATTCTCGGCCGGCAGGCCGAACGCGTCCCAGCCCATCGGGTGAAGGACATCGAAACCGCGTGCGCGCTTGTAGCGCGCCACCACGTCACCCATCGTGTAATTGCGGGAGTGGCCGACATGGATCCGGCCCGACGGGTAGGGAAACATCTCGAGCACATAGTATTTCGGCTTGTCATTGCCGGCGCTCGGGCCGATGGCCCTGAACGCGTCACAGGCTTCCCAGGCCGACTGCCACTTGGGTTCGGCTTCGCGAGGATTGTATCGTGTCATGTCTGGCCCGCGGCCGCGCCGCGCCCCCGGTAATCAGTCAGCCTGTGCAGTCGGACTAGTTTTCCAGCTGCGAGATACGCAGTTGGCGTGCACGGGTGAGGATGGCGTTCTCGATGTCATAGGCCGTCTCGGCGCCTGTTTCCGCGTCGATCCACTCGCCGCTCTCGCTGCGAACCTGACGGAAAACGCTGACCGCCAGGGCGTCGGCGCGCAGTCGGGTATCGAGAATATAGACCGTGAGCTTGAAACGCTCGGTCGCCATCTGCGGATTGGCATACCAGTCGGTGACGATCACGCCGCCAAATGGGTCGAGTTCGGCCAGCGGCATGAAGCTGATCGTGTCGAGGCTTGCGCGCCAAAGGAAACCATTGACCCCGATGCCTTCCGGCTCGACCACGCGATTGCCGGCCAGCGGGTTGGGAATGGAGGGCAGGCGCAGCCCGGACGACTCTGAAGACGAGTCTGCCGCGTCGGCATTGCGCGAGGCGCAGGCCGGAAGGGCAAGAATTGCGGCAGAAAGGATCAATCCAAGAATCCGACGGTCCGACATGTGCCGTGACTCCTTCGAAACAAACGGCGAAAACGCACGAGAAACTGCAGGACGCGAATGCGCCTCAGGTTTTGAACGGTTTGTATAACACGCGAAATCGTACGCGCCAGCGATGAAAGGCACCCGCACAAGCGTGGCAAACCTGCAACATGTTTACGTGAACACGCTATCGACGCTTTCCCGGCGCTTGACCAGACGACCGGCCTCGCCTCCTTTAAGGCGCGACGTCCGGGGGGACGGGGCCGATCGGCGGGACCGCGAGCGATGAAACGGACAATCAGCGCGATACTCATCGCCGCTTTGTCCGGAGCACTTGCGGGCCCGCCGGCATTCCCCCAGGCCGTTGATTTTCCAAATAATTCCTTTGACACAGACGAAGTGCACAGCCTTGCCTGGCGCGTGGATCTCGGCCTTGTTCTGTTGGCGGGCGACACGCCGGACAGCGATCCGGAATGGCTTTCGGATATTGAGGTCGGCCTCGATTTCGAAAGCTTCACCGACAGCGGTCGGCGCTGGGGTCTTGTGCTGACGGCTCATGCGGAGCGCGATTTGCTAAATGCGCCACAGGGCGGCCGCGTTGGCGATTGCCCGGCCGGGGCCGCCGATTGTGCCAGGGTGGGTGCGGACACGGCGCCGCTTGTACCGGTCGCGACAGATAGTGGACTGTACAGTGCCGGCAGCGAAGCCGGTGACCGGCACCGCTCGATGCTGTCGGACGCCTATGTCTTTGCCGACACCGGCTGGGGAGAGGTTCGACTGGGCTATGGCCCGGGCGCCGCGCGGCTGGATCCGGTAGGCGGACCGGCTACGGCCCGTCTGATCCGCGCTGATGGCGGCCATCTTCTCGCGGCTGCTCGCCAGGCCATCCGGACAGAAACGCCTTTCTCGGGTCATGATCCCAAACTGGTGTTCAGATCGATCGCGCTTGGCCAGGCAAGCACTGTCGGCACTTTCCGCGTGGCCGGTTCATACACGCCCGGGGCCGGCCAGTGTGGCATTGACTACTGTCCACGCCGGACCCTGCCCGGCGGTCAGGTCGGGGCGGTTCAAACCGCAATTACCGAACTGGCACTGAACTGGGAGGTCCGTCGCGGTGAGCATGAATGGGCGATCAGCGCCGCTGCCAGCCAGGCGGGGGGGCATGACGGTGTCCAGGGATTCGAGCCGGTTTCCGGGCTGGATGCCGGCCTGTCCTGGCGTTGGCGAGCCTGGCGAGCCGGTGCGCGCTGGCGACGCAGCAATAACGGGGTCGCCGCGTCCGGTGACCATGAAGCGCTGTCGGGCTCGGTTGGCTGGGAGCAGGGCAACTGGCTGACCACTCTGGAATATGCCGCCTACAGCGATGATCTGGTCCACAGCGACGGGTCGGTCTGGCAGGCCGGGACTTCCCGTTTGGTCGGCGATCACGGTCTTGTGGCGTTCGGCGTGCAATCGGCGCGGCAAACCGCGCCGCAGCTTCGGCCAGGCGGGCGCCGACAAGGCGAAATCGATACGATGACCGCTTTCCTGGAGCTTGGTTGGCGGTATTGATAAATCCGCCACAGGACTCGGACTTCTTTCATGATTTCCGCAGATTCTGTTTGGGGTGGCCAGCTGCGCTGCGCTAGAACAGAAGGGCGTGAGGGAGAAAAGCAATGATCTGGCGGGTGAAGCCGTTTGAAATCATTGGTCGAAAGTCGACTGTGGCAGGTGCTGCCGCGGCGATTTTTCTCTGTGCGCCTGCCGCCATGGCCCAGGAGCCGGCTCCGGATACCGAAGTCGTTGCGCCTTGGTATGAGGCTTTCACGCTCTCGATGGCGGAAGCGCCAACGCCCGAGCTGGAAGAAGGCACGACCTATGATCTTGAGCTGGGCGAGCGCTGGGGCGTCACGCTGGGCTTCCAGGACCGCAGCGATACCCGCCTCAGCAGTGATCTCAGCGCGGGTGCCTTCGTGACCTTTGGTGATCGTATCCGGCTTGGCGGTCAGGTTCGCTTTGCTTCGCCGGATGACAGCTTCTTTGTCCGCAATGCCGACGATGAAGAGCGGCAGCCGGAAATCAAGTTCGAGTCGGCCCTGCGCTTCTGATCGCGCCGACGACAGCAACCCCTGAAATCCCCAATCCATTCAAGCGGCTGATTGTGTGCGGATTAATGCCGCCAAGGGCATAGACCGGCACCTGGCTTTGCCTTGCCCAAGCCGCAACGGCAAACGGACCCATGGCCCGCCCCGAACTCGGACTGGCGCTGGGGAATACGGTCGAAACCAGCGCCGCATCAATGCCGGCCGACGCGGCGCAACGCAAGGCTCGCGGCGAATGCGCGGATGCCGTGAACAGGCGGGTATCGCCCCGGGCTCGCGCCCGCGCTGCCGAGGGCAGGTCATGCTCAGGCCAGTGAATGCCGTCGGCGCCGCACCGCCGGGCCAGTTCAGGATCAGCTGAAACCAGGAAGCATACTCCGCGCCGACTCGTGGTTTCGCGTGCCTGCATCGCTTGGTCGGCCCGATCCGGGGCGCCGAAATGCCGAAAGACAAGCCCGCTGCCCGGCGGTAACAACTCGGCGAGCGCGACCGGATCCGGTTGCCGATCGGGATCGGTCAGCGCCAGCAGAGGCGGCAGAGATGTCCACGCCCGGCCCCGGACGCGCGCAGCCATGCTTGCCAATCTGGTCACTGCATCGTAGGGCGACGTCATGACTGTTTCCCTTGATATCGCCGACCGCCGTAGCGCCCTGCTCGCCGAAATACGCACGCTCGCACGTGAATGCGGGCGACCAGCTGAGGCCATCAAACTGGTCGCGGTCTCGAAACGCCAGCCCGAAGAGCGGCTCGAGGCTGCCCTTGCGGCCGGACAGCGGGTATTCGGAGAAAACCGCGTCCAGGAAGCCCAGGCGCACTGGCAGGCGCGTCGTGAAGCCTATCCGGATCTTGAGCTTCGCCTCATCGGTCCGTTGCAGACCAATAAGGCGGCCGAGGCTGTCGCCTTGTTCGATGTTATCGAAACCCTTGATCGCGAGAAGCTTGCCGCCAGCCTGCGCAAGGAAATGGACCGGCAAAACCGGACGCCGCGCCTGCTGGTCCAGGTCAATACCGGCGATGAGCCGCAAAAGGCGGGCATCGCCGCCGCCGACGTGCCGGATTTCGTGGCGCGCATGCGAAACCAGTATGGCTTTGCGATTGACGGGCTGATGTGCATCCCGCCAGCTGAACAGCCGGCCGGATTGCATTTTGCCCTGCTTGCCAAACTGGCTGCCGATAGCGGCGTTGCCGAGTTGTCGATGGGCATGAGTGCCGACTACCCGGTCGCTATTGGTCTGGGGGCGACCTCGATCCGGGTCGGGACGGGCTTTTTCGGACCGCGGATCGACTAGTCGATCCGGAGCAGATCGCCGGGGCGGGCCGTGGCGAGCAGGCTGCGGACATCGCCCGCGTCGAGGGCCACACACCCTTCGGTTGGCGCATAATCATCGCGTTTGCAGTGCAGGAAAATCGCCGAGCCTGCACCGGGCTCGGGCGGGTCGTCATTGTGACCGATCACAAGAATGATGTCGTACAGCCCGTCCTCGCGCCACAGGACCTCATGTGAGGCCGGGTAGGGCAGGCGGACCGGTCGGTTGTAGGCAGGATCATCCGGGGCATCACACCAGCCGTCATCCCGGCGCAGCGCCCGGCATGGCAGGCTGGTTTGGGGCTGCGCTACCCTGTCTGCGCGATAGAGTACACGGCGCAGCGGATACTGTCCGAGTGGCGTCGCCCCGTCGCCCTCACGCTTGTTTGACGCCTTCGTGACTCCCGAACGACCGAGCGCTGCGCGTACTGTGCAGCTTTCCAGCACGAGGCTGCCATTCCGGCTGACTTGCCATTCCATTCGAAAAACGTATCTGAAAACGCGGTGGTCGGCGAGGGACATCCAGCACAAGCGAGTGCGCAGGCGTCCACTTCGCCTCCCCCACCACGGAGGATTGTCCGCAAATGCGGACCTGCGATTAACCAAGCAATTTCGGGACCAGATGTCAGCCAAGTCGCCGCAGGACAATTTTCCACCAACCAGCAAAAACTGCCGGGCAAAAACTGCCACCCGGCAGGAATTGCCTTGTGAAACGAAATGGGCATGATCAACGCATGAACGCGCAAAAAACCATCCTCATCGTCGATGATGACGAAGATCTCCGGGAAGCCCTGGCCGAGCAATTCGCCTTGCACGAGGAATTCCGGACCCTGTCCGCCGAAACCGCCGGCGGCGGAATGACGATCGCCCGCAATGAACGGGCTGACCTCATTCTGCTTGATGTCGACCTGCCGGACATGGACGGGCGTGAAACCTGTCGCCTGATGCGCAAGAACGGTATCACCGCCCCGATTGTCATGCTGACAGGTCAGGATACCGATGCCGACCAGATCCTTGGTCTTGAGTCCGGCGCCAATGACTATGTCACAAAGCCCTTCAAGTTCTCGGTCCTGCTGGCGCGTGTGCGGGCGCATCTGCGCAGTCACGAGCAAAGTGAGGATGCGGTCTTCCAGGTCGGACCCTACGAATTCCGCCCGGCGATGAAGCTGCTTTTGACCGCGGACGAGAAAAAGATCCGGCTCACCGAGAAAGAGACCAATATTCTGAAATATCTCTATCGCGCCGGTGGCAAGCCGGTTCCGCGCGACGAGCTGCTGCACGAGGTCTGGGGCTATAATCCGGCCGTGACCACGCACACGCTGGAGACCCATATCTACCGGCTGCGCCAGAAGATTGAGCCCGATCCTGCCCATGCTCGCCTGCTGGTCACCGAAAGCGGTGGCTACCGGCTGCAGAACTGACTAGCGGCAGTTCGGGCCAGGGCGAACGCCTCTAATCACCAAGCGTCAGCACTACCGGCGCGTGATCTGACGGCTTGTCACGGCTGCGCTCGTCTTCCCAGACGCGGAAGGCGTCGCGGCCGCCGGCCAGGGCGCGCGTGCGGGCGGCAGGTGAGGCCCAGATATGGTCCAGGCGACGACCGCGATTCGCCGCCCGCCAGTCCTTCGCCCGATAGCTCCACCAGGTGTAGATTTTCTCATCCATGGGGATGAGCTCGCGGGCCACATCCGAAAACTGGCCGGCCAGGCGAATGCGTTCGAGCGCGTCCACCTCGACCGGTGTGTGCGAGACCACTTTCAGCAGTTGTTTGTGTGACCACACATCGTGCTCATAGGGGGCGATGTTGAAATCACCGACCAGGATTATCGGCGCATTTTCCGCCGCGCGGCCGGCGAAATAGGCCTCGATCCGGTCGAGGAATTCCAGCTTGTGGGCAAAGCGCGGATTGACCGCCGGATCCGGCTCGTCGCCGCCGGCGGGAATATAGAAATTGTGGAGCTCGAGGCCTTCCACACCCACTCGCTGGTGGCGCGCTTCGCCGCGCGGGCAGAGTCCGGCGTCGCCGAGATCCTCAAGCGGGTATTTTGACGCGACAGCCACGCCATGCATGCCCTTCTGACCGCGAATGTGGAAATGCCGGAACCCCATCTCGCGGAAGGCGTCTTCCGGGAATTGCTCCTCCAGGCACTTGATTTCCTGCAGGCAAAGCACATCCGGATCGGCTTCACGCACCCAGTCCGAGACGAGCGGCACAGCGCGCAGGCGCACGGAGTTGATGTTCCAGCTGGCAATTGTAAGCGGCATGACGGTCTTTCAAATTGGGATCTGAGTTGGGATCACAGAATGTTGTAGGTCGAGCCGGCGAGGCCGACAGGCCAGCGCCCGCGGGCAAATAGCCGCCAGCGCGCGAGGAAAGGGTGGGGCGGGTCATCGGCCTCGGCCTCCGCAAGGATGACCAGGGCGGCGCCATTGGCGGCTTGGGCAAGGGCGCCAGCCGCGGCATTTACAAGGGTCATGTCTTCGACATCATCCATCGAGGCGGCGTCCTCGACAATGTCGCGAGCGCTGTCACCGGTCTTCTGCGCGACCATGGACAGGGCGGCGTGCACCGCCTCTTCATCGAGGCGTTCCAGGACCCGGGAAACCAGGCCGGTACGCAACATTTCCTCGGCTTCCCAACTGACCGGGTCGCGGTCGAGGGTTTCAGCGGCACCGGCGGCTTCGTCCCAGTCTGACAGAGCCGCTGGTTCGGCGTCGGGAAAGCCCAGCCCGTCAAGATAGGCGCGGGCGAGGAATAGCTCGCGCTCATCCAGCGGTTCACCGAGACGGGCAAACCAGGAATTTGAATTGAGACTCTCCGCGAAGGCCTTGGCCTTGTAGAGAAGCGGGATTTCTTCGAGCAGGCGCGGAATGTCCGCGTCGTCGGGGTCATCGTGGAACTGCATGGACCGTATTTAACCTTCAATCCCGCCGCGCAACAGGGGTGTAGATGCGAGAAGCGGGGAACGGGTCGCGGTGGCCAGGGGGCAAAACGAATTGCGCCCGGTCTCGAGGGGGAGGAGACCGGGCGCAAAGCCATGCGCTTGTCTGTAAGAGCGCAGCGCCGGGAGGGGATCAATCCGGCGCGACTGAGATAAGGATCCGCAAGCGGGGGGACGACGCCGATCCATTGCCTCTCAGTCAGCGTTACAATAACGCCACAGCGTCCAGTCTTTTACAAATAAAAAATGAGAAAGAAATTGCGTGTGTCCAAAAAGCCGCAACCTTTTAGCGGCCGCGCCGGGAATCGCGCCGGCTCTCCGGCTCTGGGATCACAAACAGACGCGGGCTAAGTGCTTCGCCGGATTGAACACCGGAGAGCGTGACTCGGGTAATTTCCCCAAGTGCATCCGTGACATACCACTCGCGCAATTCATAGCTTGGCTCGGCGAAAACGAACATGATCTCGCCCTCCATCTCTTCGGACGGGTCGCGCAGGGTGAGGTAGAGAAAGCCGAATTCCCGCTCCATCGAGACGATGGCAGCATCTTCGGCGATGTCGATTTCCGGCTTGAGAAGCCACCAGAGCGGGGTTGATCGCAGCGGAATCCGGTCCACCGTCTCAAGCGCCTGGTCCTCGACGGCAACTGTGGTTCCGTCTGCGATAATGCGCAGCGGATTGGGATCATCATAATCGAGGCGCAGTCGGCCCGGCCGGGCGAGCGCCAGATTGCCCTCCGCCATGGATCCGTCCGGCGCGATCTGGATGAAGCGCGAACGCAGTGTGTCGACCGAGTTGAGATAGTCATTGATGCCTGACAGGACCCGCTCGCGGTCGAGTTCAACCGCTGCGGCAGCTTCGGCCGTGGCCACAGGCTCTGTGACAGGCGGTTCGCTGGCAGGTGCAGGGTCGGTCGCCTGAAACAGGGCGAGGGTGGCAAGCAGAGTGATCATGCCACCAAGCTGGCCCGGGATTGCGGCATGAGCAAGACCCTCATGTTCATCATTGTATCAGCTTGCAGCCGGCTTATCAGCCGCCCGGTGATGGCGGGTAGCTGATCTCATAGGCCGACAATTGCGAACTGCGCCAGTGCGGCGCGAAAATGAACCGTCCGTCCGGTGTGCCGCCGATCGAGTTGAGCATGATGTCCTCGCCCTCAAATCCGTCCAGCACGGTCACGCCGCCTGCTTCCGACCAGTGCAGCAATCGGCCGCGCAAATCGCTCAGCACCAGTCCGCCCCGACCGTCAGTCACGACGCCGTCGAGCGAACCCTCGTCCTCGAGCAGTAGTGTTGTTTCAAGCGTGTCGGGATGAATCCGGATCAGATTGCCCTCGCCGCCGGAGCAGACAACATAGATCCAGCCATCGGCATATTCGACACCATTGGCGCCGGTGAAGGGCTCGCCTTCGAACAATTGCCGCCAGCGACCTCCGACAAGATCAAACAGCGCACCGCCGCGCGTATCGGTCACCCAGAGGCGGCCATCCGGCTCGATCGCGATGTCATTGAGAAAGACATTGTCCTGGCTGATCGTCCAGCGACCGAGTTCGATGCCGCTTTCCAGGTCGAGCATGACCACATGCCGGCCCGCATCGATCATGTAGAGACGATCACCCTGTGAGACGATGCCCAGCGGATCATCAAATCCGGCTGCCCAGCGGGCCTGCCATTCACCGGTCACCAGATTGAGGCGGGAGACATAGCCCTGTCCCGGCGGGTCTGTTTCCTCACCGTCTCCGGACTGGTTGCCGATATAGGCCCAGTCACTGCCCGGCGGGACGTGGACCGCTTCCGGGCGGGCAAAATTCTCGCTGCGCCAGAGGGCGGTCGCCTGCGGTACGTCCTGCGCCTGGGCAGTGGACCCTGCCAATACAAGCCCGGCGGCCAATACAATCTCTCTCATGGATCTCCCCGAATTCAAGCCCCCCGGGCCGCGAGAAACTTGCAGGCAGGAGACAGCACGGCCAGTCACGATCAGGTGAGCCGGAAGCCGGTGCCCGGTCAGCCCTCGCCGGGCTCGGGCAGATAGATCTCGCGCCGGCCGGCATGATCAGCAGGGCCGATCATGCCTTCTTCCTCGAGCCGCTCGATCAGGGTCGCGGCGCGGTTATAGCCGATCTGCAGCCGGCGCTGGATATAGGAGGTTGAAGCCTTGCGATCGCGGGCAACCAGGGCCACGGCCTGGTCGAACAGGGCATCGCCGCTGCCCTCGCCATCTTCCATGCCCGGCAGCCCGCCCTCATCGTCCTCACCGCCCGCCGTTACCGCTTCGAGATATTCCGGTGCGCCCTGGCGCTTGAGGAAGGCAGCGACGTCCTCGACTTCCTTGTCCGACACAAAGGGGCCGTGCAGACGGCGCACCCGTCCGCCGGAGGCCATGTAAAGCAGATCGCCCATGCCCAGAAGCTGTTCCGCTCCCTGCTCGCCCAGAATGGTGCGGCTGTCGATCTTCGAGGTGACTGAATAGGAGATCCGGGTCGGGAAATTGGCCTTGATCGTACCGGTAATGACATCGACTGACGGGCGCTGGGTTGCCGTGACAAGGTGAATGCCCGCAGCCCGAGCCATCTGCGCCAAGCGCTGGACGGCGCCTTCGATTTCCTTGCCGGCGACCATCATCAGGTCGGCCATCTCGTCGATGACGACGACGATATAGGGCATTTTTTCGGCGGTAATCGTTTCCGTCTCGAAGACCGGTTCGCCTGTCTCCTTGTCATAGCCGGTCTGGACCGTGCGCGAGAGTTCGTCGCCGGATGCCAGGGCTTCCGCCACGCGTTCATTGAAACCGGCGACATTGCGGACGCCGACCTTGGACATGCGCAGATAGCGGCTTTCCATCTCCCGGACCGCCCATTTCAGGGCGACTACGGCTTTCTTGGGATCGGTGACCACCGGGCTCAGCAGGTGGGGAATGCCGTCATAGACCGAGAGTTCCAGCATTTTCGGGTCGATCATGATCATCCGGCAATCCTCCGGCGGCAGCCGGTAGAGCAGGGACAGGATCATGGCATTGATGCCGACCGACTTGCCCGAGCCGGTAGTGCCGGCGATCAGGAGGTGCGGCATGCGGGCGAGGTCGGCCACGAAGGGCTCGCCGCCAATGGTCTCACCGAGGGCAAAGGGAAGTTCGGCCTTGGCATCCTCGAAGGCCTTGGAGTTGAAAAGGGCGCGAAGGAAGACCGTCTCGCGTTTGGGATTGGGCAGTTCGATGCCGATCGCATTGCGCCCCGGCACGACAGCAACCCGGGCGGCCATCGTGCTCATCGAGCGGGCGATATCGTCGGCCAGATTTATCACGCGTGAGGATTTCACGCCGGGCGCCGGTTCGAATTCATAAAGCGTGACCACCGGGCCGGGTCGAACCTGGACGATCTCGCCCTTGACCCCGAAATCCGACAGGACACCCTGTAGTAATTCGGCATTCTGACGCAGCGCCAGCTCGTCAATCGCGTCATTGCGAACCGCCGGCTTGGCCAGCAGGTCGAGGCGCGGCAGCTTGAAGCCTTCGCTGCGGGCGAAGGGGAGTGCGCCCTGGGCTTCGCGGACATCGCGGTCGGAGGCCCTGGACTTGCGCGATGGAGCAACTTTCACCGATGGATTGTAACCTGGACCATCAAGCTCGCTGTCGCGGTCGGCTGCCTGAACGGGATCGCTGTCGGCAGCGCGCATGGCCCGTTTCAGTACCGGCTCATTGCGGGCAATGCCCGCGTCTTCGGCGGCGTCCTCATCGGGGTCTTCGCGGCGGCCCTCACCCCAGCCACCGAGCTGACCCCGAATCTGGTCGATCCAGACCCGCAGCGTCGCCCAGGCCAGACCGCCGGCATCGACCGCTGCGCTGAGGTCCCGGGCACGCAGGCCGAAGGTGAAAAAGATTCCGGCGATCGACAGAAGCAGGGCAAACCCGGCCGCAATCGCGGCTGGCGCCGGCAGGTCGAGGCGCGCCGGCAGTGCGGCCAACGCGCCAAGCGCAGCGTCGCCGATCACGCCGCCAAGGCCAGGCGCCAGCGGCCAGGCCTGCGGGACGGGGAGGGATGCCACGGCTGCGGCAAAGCCGGTGGTTCCAAGCGCGGCGAAAATCCACCGGAAGACGGCAACCGATCCGCCGCGCATGTCCGGCGTGCGCCAGACCAGGATGCCGCCCCAGATCACCAGCGCGATGGCCGGTCCGCCAGCGGCCCAGCCGAGTGCCTGCAGGAAGGCATCGCTGACCGAGGCGCCCGGGCGACCCATCCAGTTCCCGATTTCGCCGTCGGATGCCACGTTCCAGCTCGGGTCGAGCACATTGTGTGACAGCAGGGCGAGCATAAGAAAGGCGCCGGCAACCAGCATCATGCTGCCGAAGACAAGGTCAGCCAGACGCAGCCGCCAGCGCGGTGTCGGTCTGGGCGCGGATGCGGGCGCCTTGGCTTTGCGGGTCGAGGGTTTGCGGCTCATACTCACTTCCTAACGCTGCAAGTCTTCCCGGTCGGTAAACAAAGGTTAACGGCACTGCGACGCTCTGGCCGCTTTTCACCCGCATCAAAGCGCCTATTCTGCAGCCATGAACAAGACAGCATATTTTGATGGCGATGTTGTGATCGCCGGCGGCGGTCTGGCCGGAATGACGCTCGCCCTCGCGATGGACCAGGCCGGTCTCAGTGTTGCGCTCGTGGACGCGCTGGAAATTGACGACCAGCTGGCCCCGACCTTTGATGGCCGGGCTTCGGCGCTGGCCTACACTTCGTGGCGCATGTTCGAGGCGCTGGGTGTGGCCGAGCACCTCAAGCCCTTCACCCAGCGCATCGAGCATATCCTGGTCTGTGATGGTCGCCCCTATGGCGGCGACAAGCCGGGCGGTCCCGGTCCGCACACGCTGCATTTCGATCGCCGCGAGATCTCCGAGGGCGAGGATGGCGAGCCCTTGGGCTGGATGGCCGAGAACCGGCATTCCCGGCATGCCCTCATCCAGGCCATCCGGACGCGGCGCGGCATAACGGTTATCGCGCCAGCCCGCGCCGATCGATATGAGACACGCGGCGACGGGGTGGACCTGTTCCTCGAAGATGGCCGCATCCTGTCCGGCCAGCTGCTGGTCGCCTGCGACGGCAAATTCTCCCGGCTTCGCCGGCGGGCCGCCATCCGTACCGCCGGCTGGCAGTACGGCCAGAAGGGTCTGGTGGCGACAGTGCGCCATGCCGAGCCGCATCATGGCGTCGCCTATGAGTATTTTCTGCTGTCCGGGCCCTTTGCCATCCTGCCACTTCCTGACAATCGGGCCTCCCTCGTCTGGACCGAACCGGATGCGATCGCCGATGCCCTCAAGGCGGCGCCGGAAGCGGTCTTCCAGGAAGAACTCGAGAACCGGTTCGGTGATTTCCTCGGGGATGTCCGCGCCGAGGGGCCGCGCTTCGCCTACCCGCTGGGGCTGCGTTATGCCGAGCGTTTCTGCGATGAGCGGATTGCCTTTGTCGGCGATGCCGCCCGCGGCATCCACCCGCTCGCGGGTCAGGGATTCAATCTGGGTATCCGCGATGCGGCGGCCCTCGCGGAAGTGACCGGTGAAGCCAAACGTGTTGGTCTCGATATCGGCGCCTTGATCACCCTGCGGCGCTATGAGGACTGGCGGAAATTTGACAGTGCCTCGCTGGCAGCGGGGACGGACATGTTCAACCGCCTGTTTTCAAACGATATCGAACCGATCCGCCAGCTCCGCGGTCTCGGCCTGTCGCTGGTCAACAGGATCGGCCCGGCCCGCCGCTTCTTCATGCGTCAGGCGGGCGGCGAAACCGGCGATCCGCCACGCCTCCTGAAAGGCCGTCGTCTCGACGCCGCCTGAAGCAGGCAGGCTCAGAACGGATTGAGCGTGTAGCCACCCTGTTGCAGCAGGGCATGGGCGGTCATGGCCGACAGGGCCATTTCGACACCGGCCAGCAAGTCCTCGCGGTCGACATCCAGATAGGCCGCGCTCTGGCCGCAGACGATCACACGGACACCCTGCGTCTGCAGGGCCGCTACCAGCTCGGCGTTGGGGCCGGCGGACGCCGCGGTGACGTCGTGCACGGCGCCGCCATGGATGACGACGGCGATGCGGATGTCACCGGCTGCGACGCCATTGGCGACGTGCATGTTGAGCAGGCGGGCCGCGCTGGTGAGGGTGCGGTTGAGGCTGTCCGTCTCCGACCGTGTTGCGGTGTCAAATGCAATCTGCAAGGTGAGCCCGTCGGGCAAGGCTGTCGTCGTGTCGACACGGGCGATCTGGCCGTATTCCGGGATCAGGGGGCCGGGACCGAAATCATCCGGACCGGCGAGGGCGGGCGTTGTGAAGGCGAGGCCGAGTGCGGCAAGCGGCAGGCTGCGAACTTTGAAAACAGGCATGATGACGAGCTCCGATGTGATTTGAAGCCAGCCTAGCCATGTGCGGTCATCTTGTCCTGTCTGCCGGCCGCCATGGCCTCGGCGCATGGGCCCTGGAACCGCGCGCTGCATGCCAGTCGCCAGAGGCTCAGCGGGCTGCTTCGCCAAGCGCGTAGAGATAGTCCCAGGTGAAGATGCCGCTGTCATGCCCGTCATCAAAGGTGAGGCGGACGGCATAGCGGCCGACCGGTTCGGCCTTCGTGATGTCGACATTCTGCTTGCCGGTGATCAGTTTTTTCTGGCCCGGACCATGGCCCTGGACCTCGGCGCTGGGGCTTTCGACCCGCAGCGTCTCATAGGGGATGGTGAAGGCGCAGCCATCGTCAAAACGGGCGTGCAAGGCCTTGTCGCGACTGGAGAAGTCGAGTTTTTCGGGCCAGGGGCGGGACATGGTCAATCCTCGATTTGCCGGGCTTCTTCCGGCAGCATGATCGGGATGCCATCGCGGACCGGATAGGCCAGGCCGGCACCCTTGGAGATCAGTTCGTGGGCGTCGCGGTCATAGTGCAGGGTTTCGCGCGTCACCGGGCAGACCAGGATTTCCAGCAGCTTCGGGTCGACGTCACGGATTTCGGTATCGCTCATGGTGTTGCGCCTCAGGAAAACAGGATGGCGGACAGCCGACGGCGTCCGTCGCGCGTGATGTCAGACGCGGGTCCGGCCGCGTCAAAGACTTTCAGCAACAGGGTTCGGGCAGCCTGATCATTCCATTCACGATCAAGCGCCGTAATGGCGATCAGCTGATCGACCGCTCCCTTGTGGTCTCCGGCAGCGACCAGCGCTTCGGCAAGCTCAAAGCGGGCTTCAAGATTGCTGGCATCGGCGGCAACGGCCTGGCGCAGAGCGGCGGTTGCCGCGTCGTCTGCCGGGACACCCGTCGCCAGTTCCAGGGCGGCACGGGCACCATCGACGGCCGGATCATCCGCCCGATCCTGGGGGATCTGTGCGAGAATCTGTTTCGCTTTCTCAACATCGCCTGCCTTCAGCCAGATCCGGCACAGGCCGGCCATCGCGCCGGGATGGCCGGGGTCGGCCTGGATCACCGTGGCAAAGTCCTGCGAGGCCCCGTTGAGATCGCCCGACTCGATAGCGGCGAGCCCGCGCTCGATGAGCGCGCGAACTTCAGCTTCGCCGGGACCCTTGCCGGAAATGCGGGCGATGAAATCCTTGATCTGGCTTTCCGGCAGCGCCCCGGTGAAACCGTCAACCGGCTGACCATTCCTGAAGGCGAAGACGGCCGGAATGGATTGCACGCGCAATTGCTGCGCGACGCCGGGATTCTCGTCGATATTGATCTTGACCAGGCGGACGGCCCCGCCTGCCGCGAGCACCGTCTTTTCGATCATCGGGCCGAGCTGGCGGCACGGGCCGCACCAGGGTGCCCAGAAATCCACCAGGACGGGGACTTCGCGCGACGGTTCGATCACGTCCTGCATGAAGGTCTGGTCGGAGCTGTCGCGAACCAGATCGTTCGCCTGGGTGTCCTGTCCGTTGGCGCCGCTGATCAGGGTCATGCCGGATTCCTTGTCATTGCCAGATATCGTGTTTGGGAGAGTCTAAGTGGCCCCTGGCGGAGCGCGATGCAAGCGGTCACTGCGCCGCATCCTCTGCTGCAGCAAGCGCGGCGAGATCGAGAATGAGCGGCTCGTGGCCGGTGTCGCGCGCGAAGCGGACAAGGTCATCGGCGCGCAAGGCAGTCGTCGCGTCATTGCTCAGCGGGTGGAAGTTGACGATCTCGTGCTGCAGCAGCGCGGCGTCGAGGATGAAACGGACCTTTCCGTCCGGGTCATTCATCAAGGCGAAGGCGGTCACCGATCCCGGCCGTACGCCCAGGGTCTCGAACAGCAGGTCGGGATTGCCGAAGGACAGGCGCCCACAGCCGATCGCGCCGTGCAGGCGGTTGATCCGTATGGTGGTTTCGGCCAGGGCCGATATCAGGACGAGCTGGCCCTTCTTGTCCTTGAGGAAAAGATTCTTGCTGTGGCCGCCGGGCATATCGTCCTTCATGCCGTCGCCTTCGGCCACGGTGAAGATTGGCGCGTGCTCATAGGTCTTGTGCGCAATGCCCAGAGCATCGAGGCGCGCGAGGAGATCTGTCCGGTTGGCTGTCATGCCCCTGTTGAAGCGCGGCTGCAGCCCATGTGCAAGAGGACGGAAACAGACGCTTGCAATCTTCCAAGCTTTGCGCGATATACCCCGCTCCCCGGCGGGGCCATGCCCCGCAAATCGTGAGCGGGCGTAGCTCAGGGGTAGAGCGTCACCTTGCCAAGGTGAATGTCGTGAGTTCGAATCTCATCGCCCGCTCCATTCTCTTCCTTGTCCAGTAGTCCTGTCTGCCCGGTCCGTGACGAGCCGAGCGGACATCATCCGGCGCTCTAGGACAGTTTGAGCTCGCGCAGGCGGACATAGGTCTCGTGCCGCACATCGATGGCGGGCAGTGGCTTGCGTCGGCTGAACAGGAGATGGGGCAGCCCGATCCGCAGGGCTGCGGGCGCCTGGATCATCGGGCGGGTCGGTTTTTGCGGGCGGATCGTCATGTCGGCCTCCTCTGCGTTGAGGAGACATAATCGCGCGTCACGGGGGCGATCACGGGGCGCGGTCAAGGCCATTTTCCGGCGATTGCGTTCATCGCGGCATCAGAAATCGCGCTGCCCTCACCTGAGGACAGCGCCCGGCACGGTCGGCCGGGCGCTGGATCTTCAGACAGCGAGCGAACGCAGCAGGTCGATCACACGGCGACGGACCGTCTGGTCCTTGATGCCGGAGAAGGCTGACGCCAGGGCCAGGCCGTCGGGGCTGGCGATGAAATCATAGAGCGTGTCGGAATCGCCGCCCTTGAGTTCAGATGAGCCGTCTTCTTCGAGCCCTTCGAAGAAATAGGCGACCGGCACTTCCATGACTTTGGCAACATGGAACAGG
This sequence comes from Maricaulis sp., assembly GCF_015665295.1. Lineage (GTDB taxonomy): Bacteria > Pseudomonadota > Alphaproteobacteria > Caulobacterales > Maricaulaceae > Maricaulis. Next base: position 116,564 of record NZ_JADFAJ010000016.1, on the reverse strand, counting down.
CGGCTGGCGCCGATCCGGTTGGTGCCACGCTCATACTTCTGGACTTGCTGGAAGGTAACACCGAGCTTCTCGCCCAGTTCAGACTGACTCATTTCGAGCAGGCTGCGCCGCAGGCGCAATCTGGCCCCTACATGCTGATCAATACTGGTTGGGCCTCGTGCACTCATTGCGTCCTCACGTCTGTGGTTTGATGACTTCCACGTCGCAAAACTCGCTCGGATGGCAGAACTCTTCGCGGAACCAAGGATGGAGTCTACGGTTGAACAGTTCGGCAATCCAGTCAGCAACGCACTTTATTCTGGTTATTCCAAGGCTGCCAGGCGAGTTCTTGAGCCAGAACCGGACGTCTTGATGGAAGTCATAGTCAAGAACAACCAGTTCGTCCGGGTACAAGGACGCCAAGTAGGTCGGGGCCATGGCAATACCACCGCCATGACGTATGGTTTCAAATAACACCGAACTGATATCCGCGGTGAATGAATATCTTACAACCTCATCAGTCGCCGTGGCCTTTCGCTGCCATAGGTGGAGTGATGGATCATATTGTTCGAGGCGCAGAAAGCGCAGTGTCAGAACGTCCTCCAGCGAGCGCGGCGCGCCATAGGTGGCGATGAATTCGCGCGAAGCCATCGGCATGTAGTGAACGCTGCCCAGGGCGCGGGCCTCGGTATCCATCGACTTGTCCGGTGTGAAAGTCAGGCTCAGCGCGGCGGCCGTATCGCTCGCTGCGGCCGAGCGGTCATTGATGAGTTTGAGCACGACCTCCGGATTTACCCGTTGAAATTCAGGGATGTGGCGAGCGAGCCAATAGGTCGCGAGCCCGTCCGGTACGCGCAGGGACACCTGTCCGGCGAGGCTGCGGTCCATGCCGGCGAGCTCGGTCTCCAGACGCTGGGCCGAGCGCTGCATGGTGACGGCATAGTCAAGCGCTGCAGAGCCGGCCCGGGTCAGGACGACGCCATCGGCGCGTCGCTCGATCAGCTGTGCGGACAGGCGACTTTCCAGCTGCCGCATGCGTTTCGACACGGTCGATTGCTGGCAGCCGAGCACAGTTGCCGCCGCACTCATCGAGCCGGTGGTGGCGACCGCATGGAAGATCTGCAGATCATCCCAGTCGAACACGTTCCGCCGAAGGTCGTTATCCAAGTTCTGACTACCCTATATTCCAACTTTGCAGAAGAACAGCTAGCTCGCCGGTGTTAACGAAGAATTAACTACAGGGCGGAGTGTGCGTAATGGTGGGCAGTGAGCTGCGGTTCGGCTCGACAGAAACAGGGTTCGAGTTTCCGCTCGAACGTCTCGACCAAGCCTTTGGTTCCTTGGACTTCAAGCCTGTAAAGCTGACCGAAATCGACGAGTTTCACGCCTTGGCCAATGAGCTGATTGATGGCGAGATCGCAAGCGCCACGGATATTGGCCGTGTGCAGGAATGGACCCGCAGATCGCTCCATATGCGCCGATGGAATGGCCGACCTGACGGTTTCGTTGCTTCAATCCCGCTGAGCGATTCCGGCGTTTCCGCCTTGCTTCGGGGCGAATTCGGCTTTGCAAATGCACGTCGCGAGTGGGTCTGTGGCACCGGGGAGCGGGCCGCCGCCCTGCTGTCCTGGGGTCTGGCTGGCCGAACGCCGCATGCCCAGGCCGCCGCCCTGCGCGCCCTGCTCGTCGGCTGGCGCGGCTTCTACTCCGATGTCCGGGTCTATGCTCGAGCTCGCACAACCGAGGGCAAAGCCCTGATGCGGAAATTGAATTTCGAAATCTGTTCCTATCCGGACGGCGAAAACCCGCTCTATGGCAGCACCGGCTTTCCGCAGAAGCTTGGCGACATGCTGCTCAAGCGCACAGTCCTCGGTGAATGGGAGTCCCGCTCGTGAAAAACGCGATACCCGATAGTCTTGAAGTGACCATCGCCCGTTCACTCGACCATGTCGTGATGGCGATGACACTGCGCGGCGTAATTTATCTGGGCGAACAGTTCGCACCGTTTGCCGAGGAATATGACGGCAATGACTTTGTTGGCGCCTCTCACCTCATCGCCTGGCGGGGCCGCGAGCCGGTCGGCGTGCTGCGGCTGCGCTTCTTTGCTGGTTTCGCCAAGGTCGAGCGTGCCGCTGTCCTTCGCCAGTACCGCCGCTTCGGGGTGATGCGGGTTTTGATGCAGGAGGCGCAACGCTATGCGGCGCGGCGCGGCTACAGGAAAATGCTGGGGCATGCCCAGCTCAACCGGGTGAAATACTGGCGGACGCATGGCTTCCGGATTCGCGCCGATCGTCCGGAATTCGGCTTCTCGGACTATAAATATGTCGAGATCGAGCGCGATCTCGTGCCGCCGGCCAATGCGATCACGATGGATGCCGACCCGATGATGGTGATCCGCCCGGATGGCGACTGGGATCGGCCCGGCCCGTTTGACCTTTCGCTTGCGCGCATGCAAGAGGACGAAGATGCCCGCAAGCCTGAGGAGGCCGCATGAGCTTCTCTGATCCCTGCCTGGTCCTGCTGGACTGCCAGCGCGACCAGGTCACCGGTCCCAATGGCAAGATCGATCCGGAGAACCGCGTTGTCCTCGATCGCATTCGCGAGCTGTTGCGTCATGCGCGTCAATCGGGCTGGCGGGTCTGCCATTGCCAGTTCCAGGGCGAGGGGTCGGCCGCTGGCCGCGCGCCGATCGACGGACTTCGCCCGACGGCCCAGGAAGCGGTCTTCCAGCGTCGCGGCCTGTCCGCCTTCTCGGACCCGTATTTTCACCAGGTGCTGGCGCGCAGCGCCGGGTCGACCGCCCTGCTTGTCGGTTTCTCTGCGCCCTTCTCGATCCTCGCGACCGTTTTTGACGATGCCAATCGCGACAAGGCGATCACCGTGGTGCCCGACGCTGTCGGGGCCCTTGCGGTAGAGCCCCGGGATGTCGGCGAGACGCGGGCGATGGCCTTCGACCTTGTCGCCCGCATGGCGCCATTGATGGATTGGCAGAGTCTGACGCGTGACTGGCCGGTCGAGGCAACGACCGCTTGATTGCGCCGCCGGTTACCGTACTCCCGATCACATCTGGGTGATTTTGCCGCACCCGGTGCGAATTCATGTGAAATCAGCCCGTCCCGGGCTTTAAATCCCGGACGGGCTTTCTACATGGAAGTCGTAGCGGCAAACCGGTCGGCGTGGTGTCCCCCCATTCCCGCCTGCCGGTGGCCGCTCGCGAAGATCAGGCCTCAATGTGCGTCCCCCCAGCCTGCCTATGAGGTCTGCCAGGCGCCGCCGGGTTCCCCTGTCCCTACCCGGCGGCGCCGTTATCGCTACCTTTTCAAGACTTGAGAAAAAGAATGGCATGTTTGCGTTTTCAACGGCGTAGGCGGGTTGCACGCATTTCAAACAGGACTAGGGTCGGATCACAAACATAACAGTCCAGGGAGCGCCACATGGGGGCGGTCGTCGGAGTCGCGCACGCTTACAGCCGCGCAGATTTCATGGAGGCGGCGCGAAAGCGCTGGCTCGAGCTTTTCGGCGCCGAATGCGGTGAGCCCGGAAATTCCTTCTTCTCACAAATCTATGATGATGCGCTGGCCGAGGATCTCGAACGGGTTGGCCCGTGCGACCTCGCCGCACTGAGCGTTGATTTCTGGCAGTTTGGCGACAGCCGGCCGGGTGACGACATCCTGGTGCGGATGCGAACGGCGACCCGGGTCGACGGCTCTGACCTGCCGCGCGACGTGCTCGAAATCATCGGCCGCGACCGACCTTTCATCGTCGACTCGGTGATGGGCGAGGTCGGGGCGCAGGGTCACGACATCATCGCCATGTTCCACCCGATCGTGCAGGTCCGTCGCGACAATGCCGGTGACCGGGTCGGCGAAGGCGGGCGCTGCCTCGCCGAATCCATGATCCAGGTCCACCTGCCGCCCCTCGACGAGCTGTCCCGGCGTACGCTGATCGAGGGCGTCACTGCGACGCTCGACGATGTTCGTGTTGCTGTCGAGGACTGGACCGACATGCGCGCCCAGATGGATGAGGCCATTGCCCACCTCTCGGCGGCCCGCACCCATGCCGCACCGGACGAGCTGGCCGAAGCGATGGAATTCCTGCGCTGGCTGCGAGACGATCATTTCGCTTTCCTCGGCTGCCGGGTCTACGACTTCGAGGTCGATGATGGCGGCTCTATGGCCCAACGCCATCCGCGCGTGCGGCCGGAAACCGGCCGCGGCGTTTTGCGGGACCCGGATCGCCATGTCCTGCGCAAGGCTTCCGAACCGGCCGTTCTGACGCCGGCCATCGAGACATTCCTGCGCGAACCCAGCCCGATCATCGTCGCCAAGGCCAACATGAAGTCGCGCGTCCATCGTCGCGTCTACATGGATTATATCGGCGTGAAGCGGTACCGCGAGGACGGTGCCGTCATTGGCGAGGCTCGCTTTGTCGGCCTGTTCACCGCTGAAGCCTATGACCAGTCTGCCAGCGCGGTCCCGCTGATCCGTCGCAAGGTGCGGCGCGTGCTTGAACGGGCCGGCAAGACGCCGGGTACCCACTCGGCCAAGAAGCTGCGAAATACCGTCGAGAACTTCCCGCGCGATGAACTCTTCCAGATGGACGAGAATGATCTGCTGGAAATCTCGCTCGGCATCCTGCACCTGCACGATCGGCCGCGAACGAAGCTTTTCATCCGTCGCGATCAGTTCGACCGTTTCGTTTCTGCCCTGCTGTTTGTCCCGCGCGACCGTTACAATTCGAAGGTCCGCGAACAGGCCGGCGAGCTGATACGCGAGGCTTTTGGCGGGCGTTTGTCGGCCTTCTATCCGCAATTCGGCGACAGTTCGCTGGCCCGGGTTCACTATATTATCGGCCTCAATCCTTTCGATCACCCGGAACCCGAGACCGGTGAGCTTGAGCGCAAGGTCGCGCGCCTCGCGCGAACCTGGGAAGATGATCTGGAAACCCATGTCCGTCGCAACGCGCCGGAAGATATCCGCCTGCGCATGGGCGCCTACCAGGACGCCTTCAAGGCCGGCTATCGTGAGCTCTATGATCCCGAAGAGGCGCTCGCTGACGTCCTGAAGCTTGAATCCTTGTCCGGTTCCGACAAGGTTGCGGTTCGTGTCTACCGCGAAGCCGATGACGGCGACACCGACCTGCGGCTGAAGATCTACCGCGTCGGCAAGCCGGTTTCCCTGTCCCGGGTCATGCCGGTGCTGGAGAATCTCGGTCTTTACGTGGTGCAGGAAACCGGCTTTCCGGTCGATCGCCGCGGCGCCAATGGCGAGCCCTTCGACCGCGCCCATATCCATGACTTCGAAATGAAGTCGGATGCACTCAAGGGTCAAAATCTCAAGGAGCTGGCGCCGAACATTGAAGACGCCCTGCTGGCAATTGCGGATCGCCGGGCTGAGGATGATGGCTTCAACCGCCTCATCGTCGAAATCGGTGTGAACTGGCGCGAGGCGGCCTTCCTGCGCACGTGCGCCCGGTATCGCCAACAGACCGGGCTCGATCCGTCCCAGGCGATCCAGGAAGAGGCGCTCGCCGCCTATCCGGACATCGCCCGCGGCCTGCTGGAGCTGGCCCGGGTCAAGTTTGACCCGGCCTTTACCACCGATCAGAAAACCCGGTCCGATGCAGTCTGGGACGTGTCGGAAGGCTTGCGCAAGCGCCTCGACGCCGTCGCCAGTCTCGATCATGACCGCGCCCTGCGCCGCATCTTCCATCTCGTGGAAGCGACGCTGCGGACGAATTTTTACCAGACTGACGCGAGCGGCCAGCCCAAGCCCCGTATCGCGATCAAGATTGCCAGTGAACTGCTGGAAGAGCTGCCGCTGCCCAAGCCCTATCGTGAAATCTTCGTCTGGTCGCCAGATGTGGAAGGCGTTCACCTGCGCTTTGGACCCGTCGCCCGTGGCGGGTTGCGCTGGTCGGACCGGCGCGATGACTTCCGCACGGAAGTCCTCGGCCTGGTGAAGGCCCAGCAGGTCAAGAATGCCGTCATCGTGCCGGTGGGCTCGAAGGGCGGATTCTACCCCAAGGCCCTGCCCCGCAACGGCTCGCGCGAGGAAATCTTCGAGGCCGGACGCGAGGCCTACAAGACCTTCATTCGAGGCCTGCTCGACCTGACCGACAATATCGTCGATGACGTGGTCATCCATCCCAGCGCCACCGAGTGCTGGGATGAAGATGATCCCTATCTCGTTGTTGCCGCCGACAAGGGCACGGCGACCTTCTCGGACACTGCAAATGGCCTCGCCACGGACGAGTTCGATTTCTGGCTCGGCGATGCTTTCGCTTCGGGTGGCTCGGCCGGCTATGATCACAAGAAGATGGGCATTACCGCGCGCGGTGCCTGGGAATCCGTCAAGCGTCACTTCCGTGAGATGGGCAAGGATATCCAGGCCGAACCCTTCAGCGTGATTGGCGTGGGTGACATGTCGGGCGATGTGTTCGGCAATGGCATGCTGCTCTCGAAGCAGATCCGCCTGGTCGCTGCCTTCGATCACCGTGACATCTTCATCGACCCGGATCCGGGCGATCCGGACACGATGTGGAATGAACGCAAACGCCTGTTCGACCTGCCGCGTACTTCTTGGCAGGATTACGACAAGACACTGATTTCCAAGGGCGGCGGCATCTTCGCCCGGTCCGCGAAATCAATTCCGTTGTCCGCCGAGATCAAGGCCCTGACCGGTCTGACCAAGGACAGCGCCAGCCCGGTCGAGCTGATCAATGCCCTGCTGAAAGCCGATGTCGAGTTGCTCTGGTTTGGCGGGATCGGCACGTATGTCAAGGCGACGTCGGAACAGCATTGGGAAGTCGGCGACAAGACGAATGACGGTCTTCGCGTCAACGCCACCGAGGTTCGTGCCAGGGTGATCGGTGAAGGTGCCAATCTCGGCTTCACCCAGGCTGCCCGCATCGAGTACGGCCAGAATGGTGGCCGAGCCAATGCCGACTTCATCGACAATTCGGCCGGCGTCGACAGCTCGGACCACGAAGTCAATATCAAGATCCTGCTTCGGCCCATGGTCCGCAATGGCGACATGAATCGTGCGGATCGCGACAAGCTGCTGGAATCCATGACGGATGACGTGGCAAAGCATGTGCTCCGTCACAATTACGACCAGTCGCTCGCGCTTTCCCTGGCAGAACACACGGCGGCGGCTGACCTCGATGCCCATGAGCGTTTCATGGCCCGGCTCGAGGAACTGGGTCAGCTCGATCGCGATGTCGAGGGCCTTCCGTCGGTCGAGCAGGTACGTGGTCTGAAAGCTCGGGATCAGGGGCTGACACGCCCGGAGCTCGCTGTCCTCAATTCCTATGCCAAGATCACGCTGTTTGACCAGCTTGTGGCGTCCGACGTGCCGGACGATCCGCACTTCAAATCCATGCTGGTCAGCTACTTCCCGAAAGGGCTTCACGACTTTGAAGAGGCCATGGACGGTCACCGCCTGAAGCGGGAGATCATTTCGACTGTGCTGGCCAACGAGATGATCAATCTCGGCGGTCCCACCTTCATTCACCGGGCTATCGATTCAACGACCGCTGCAGTTCCGGCGATTGCCCGGGCTTTTGAGGCTGGCCGCCAGATCTTCGGGTTTGCCGAAATCACTGATGCGATCAACGCGCTCGACAACAAGGCGCCGGCCAGTGTGCAGGTCCAGCTGCACGAGGAAATCATCCGCCTGCTGCGCCGCCAGACCTACTGGCTGGTGCGCCGGGGCCGCAACAAGAAATCAGCCAAGCCGGACGCCATCACGGATGTCATCCAGGGCTATCAGCCTGGCGTCCAGCAATTGCGCTCCATGGTGCACGAGATCATCTCGACCCATGAGCGCCGGGGTGTCAAAGCGCGCCAGAAGCGTTTCATCGAAGGCGGCGCGCCGGAGGATATCGCCCTGGCGGTGGCCGAATTGCGGCCGCTGACATCCTCGACGGATGTAATCGATATGGCGATGGGATCGGATTGGCCACTCGCCTCGACGGCCTATATTTATCACGCCGTTGGTGCCCGGTTTAAGTTCGACCGCCTGCGCGGGCTCGGCCAGGAAGTCTCCTCCGAACTGCACTGGGACCGGCTCGCGGTGCGCCGTCTGATGGAGGACTTCTACGCCAGCCAGCAGGCCTTCACCGGCTCGGCCATGCGTTTTGCCGTACAGGCCGGCGGTTCCCTGGCGTCGGGCGTTGAAGACCCGTCCCGCGAATGGGCCGATGCGCTGGTGGAAGCCTGGAACACGATCAATGAGGAAGAGGCGGGCCGGGTCGATTCGGTGCAGCGTCAACTCGATGAGTCGGGATCCTGGACCCTGTCAAAACTGGCAATTGCCTCGACCCAGCTTGGCGAGATGGCGTCCGTCGTTCAGCCCTGATCGGCGAAGGCTTCATTCAGCCAGACAACAAGACGGGCGCGCGCTCTTTGAGCCGCGCCCGCATTGTACTCGATGCGCGGATCCGGTGGCGGATCGGGCTCGTCAAAGGCATGGGTCAGCCCGTCCCAGATCTCGAAATCGACAGCGACACCGGCTGCATTGGACCGGTTGAACAGGCGTTCGCAATCACGGTGCGGCGCAATCATGTCGCGCTCTGCGAGAATGGCGCGCAACGGGATACCGGCCGAAAACCCGCGTCCGTCAGCCCGGATCGGAAAGCCGCAATAGGGATACATCGCGACCGCCACCCGAACCCCGGCCAGGGGCGTGGCCGGGGCCGGATCAATAACCGGTGAGGCGCGGCCCTCTGCAGCAAAATCCAGGGCTTCCAGGACCGTCCAGCCACCATGACTCCAACCGACAAGTGCCAGCCTGTTGGCGTCGATGCCGGGATTGCCGGCGGCGACGGCGATCGCGGCGGGGATGTCGGCAGCCCGTTCCTGTCCCCACAGACGCAAGGCCGTACAGACCTGGCTCATGGCGCCAAGACGCCCGATCCTGCGGGGTGACAGTGAGTCGACGATCACAACGGCATAGCCGGCCGCGACCACATCGTCGGTATAGGCCGCCTGGACCTGACGCAATCCGCCGCAGCCGTGCAGCATGATCACGGCCGGAACCGGCCCGGTCGCTGCTTCGGGCAGGCGGATCTCGATATCATCGCGCAGCAGCGCGGCCTGGGCCTCGAGAGAGCGGACGGGAACGCTCCAGCCACTGGCATTGCCGGTGGCGGAAAGTCCCAGACCGCTGATGATCAGGGCAGCCAGTACGCCGGCGCCGTGGAGGATGGGTTTCGTCGTCATTCAGGCACGATGCGGCAGGCCGACCGCATCAGGCAATGTTTACTTGATTCACGTTCAGGCGCCCGTCGTGCCGCCTAGTGGCGGAAGTGGCGCATCCCCGTGAATACCATCGCGATACCGGCTTCGTCGGCGGCTGCAATGACCTCTTCGTCGCGAATCGAGCCGCCAGGCTGGATAACGGCCGTCGCACCGGCCTCGACGGCTGCGTGCAATCCGTCGGCAAAGGGGAAGAAGGCATCCGAAGCGCAGACCGAGCCCTTGGTACGCGGTTCGTCCCAGCCATTCTCCTCGGCTGTTGCCTCGGCCTTGCGGACGGCAAGGCGGGCAGCCTCAAGCCGGCTGGTCTGACCCATGCCTATGCCGGCGGTTGAACCATTGCGTGCATAGACAATTGCGTTTGATTTCACGTGCTTGACGACTTTCCAGCCGAACAGGAGATCGGCCATCTCGGAGTCGGTCGGCGCGCGTTTGGTGACAAGTCTGAGGTCGGACGCGGCGATCATCCCGATATCGCGTTCCTGGACCAGAAGTCCACCGGCAACCGTCTTGGTGAGCCAGCCGCCCTGCTTCGGGTCCGGCATGCCACCGGTTAGCAGGACACGCAGGTTGGATTTGGCAGAAAGGACCGACAACGCGTCTTCATCGGCATCCGGCGCGATCACCACTTCGGTGAAGATTTTGACCAACTCGCCCGCCGTTTCAGCGTCCAGCTTGCGGTTCGTGGCGACAATGCCGCCAAAGGCCGAGATCGGATCGGCCGCGAAGGCCTTCTCATAGGCCACGGCCAGATCGTCATGCAGGGCCACCCCGCAGGGATTGGCGTGCTTGACGATAATCACGGCGGCCTTGTCGCCCGCGTCGAATTCGCCGGCCAGCTCAAACGCGGCGTCGGCGTCGGCCAGGTTGTTGTAGCTCAGGGCCTTGCCCTGGACCTGACGTCCGGTCGCAATGCCGGGCCGGTTTTCTGCGGTGGTGTAGAAAGCGGCATTCTGGTGCGGATTCTCGCCATAGCGCAGGGCCTGGGTCAGGGCGCCGCCAAAGGCGCGATAGTCGGGAGCCGGGTCTTCCAGTGTGTCGGCAAACCAGCCGGAGATGGCGGCATCATAGGCTGCCGTGCGGGCATAGGCCTTCGCGGCCAGTGATTTGCGCAGGGACAGACCGGTATGGCCTTCATGTTTTGCCATGTCGGCCAGCACCCGGTCGACATCATCGCCGTCGACACAGACATTGACCCAGGCGTGGTTTTTGGCCGCGGCCCGGATCATGGCCGGCCCGCCGATGTCGATATTCTCGACGCAATCGGCATAGGCGCCGCCCCGGGCGACGGTCTCCTCGAACGGGTAGAGGTTGACGTACAAGAGGTCGATATGCGGGATGCCGTGCTCGCCCATGGCGGCGCGATCCTCGCTATTGTCGCGGCGTGCCAGTAGGCCGCCATGCACCCGCGGATGCAGCGTTTTCAGACGGCCATCCATCATTTCGGGAAACTCGGTGACCTCGGAAACATCCCTTGCGGGGATGCCGGCATCCTTGAGGGCGCGCAGCGTCCCACCGGTCGACAGCAATTCAACGCCGGCATCGGCAAGCTGGCGGCCGCGCTCGACCAGGCCGGCCTTGTCGGAGACGGAAATCAGGGCGCGCCGGACGGGCGCGAGGTCATGGTCTGACATGGAACGGTCTCCGTTGCTCTATTCCGGTGATCCGCGGCGAGGTATCACGGCGGGCCGGCAAGTCAATCTTCCAGCATCGAGGGGCGCAGCTTGCACATGGCTTCCAGTGCAGCCGACGCGCCCGCCCCGTCACCGCTGCTGGCGGCTGTGACGATGGCATCCAGTCCGGCGCTGACCGCGGTCGCATCCAGGTCAGGTCCGGTCACGGCCCAGACACCGTCAATCGAGGTCGCGATCGTGCTTTCAAAGTCGTAGACTAGGCTTTCATGGCGCTTCTCACCCGGTCGCAGGCCGACGACGCGGATTGCGCCCGGCGCATCCGGATCGCGGCCGCGCAGGCGCAATAGCTGGCGCGCCAGCCGCATGATCGAGACCGGCCGGCCCATGTCGAGTACATAGAGCGCGCCATTGAGGGCGGGGTCGGCCGCTGTCTGGGCTGCAGCATCGAGCACCAGACCGGACGCCTCCTCGACGGTCATGAAATAGCGGGTCGCTTCCGGATCCGTGACCGTGACGGGTTCTCCCGCTTCGATTTGACGCTCGAACAGGGGAACAACCGAACCGGTCGAGCCAAGCACATTGCCGAAACGTACGACACAGACACGGGTTTCCTTGGCGCGCCCGGCTGCGGCGCGGGCATAGAGCTCGGCGGCGCGTTTGGTAGCGCCCATGACATTGCCCGGATTGACGGCCTTGTCAGTCGAGATCAGCGCCACGACCCGCGCTCCGTATTGCTGGGATATCTCAATCGTGTTGACTGTGCCGATGATGTTTGTGCGCGCGGCTTCCCCGGGATTGCGCTCGCTCATCGGGACATGCTTGAGCGCGGCCGCGTGCAGGACAACGTCCGGCTTCTCCTCGCAGAATACCTGATCCAGGCGGTCGCGGTCGCGCACATCGCCCAGTACGGCACGCCAGGCGATGCCGGAAAAGCGTTTCGCAAACTCCAGGTCGATTTCGTAGAGATTGGCCTCGGAGGCATCAAACAGGATGAGCTTTTTCGGGCCCAGGGTCGCGGCAAGGCGCGCCAGTTGCGAGCCGATTGTGCCGCCCGCACCCGTGATCAGAACCGTGCGCCCTTCGATCAGCGGCCGGGCCGGTGACAGGTTGGGCGGTCGTGGCGGACGGTTCAGCAGGTCGGCCGCTTCGACCGGTGAGAAGGCCTCACGCCCGTCCGACGGGCGGGCCCGGGATAGTTTCGCCCCGGTGCGCGAGGCAATCCGGATCAGCTGGTTGACCAGGTCGGCATCGGGATGAGCGCCGGCGAGTACCAGGCGTGGTGCATCCTTTTCCACTTCAGACAGTCGCTTGAGCGCTGCCGGCAGGGCTTCCAGGCCGCCCAGCACGGGAATGCCGCGAATGGCGTGTCCGGTCAGACTGGCGCCCGGTTCGATCAGCCCCTTGGTCCGGAACGGCGCTGAACCGTTGCGCCGGCCAAGATCGCGCAGGGCGTCGTCGAGTTCCAGATCGGTGCCGACCAGGATGGCCGTCGGCTTGGAGCGATCCTCGATCTGAAGGGCGCCCCGCAGGCCCTGCGTCCGCAAGGCGGCGACTGACAATCGCGCGGCCAGCAGGATGAAAAGCAGGATCGGCATTTCCAGCAGGATCGACGTGCGGGGGAAGCCGTCGAGCCGGTTGATCAGGAAAAGGATCGGCAGGAAGACCAGATTGGCAAGCACGATGGCGCGCACAATGCGCGCAGCGTCGTTCAGCGCGGTATAGCGCCACAGGCCGCGATGCAGGCCTTCGATCGGAAAGATGATGGCGCAGGCCAGCGCAAACACGGCCACCGCCTGCAGGGCAACGTCGTCAGGTACGGACGTGGGCTCGAACCGATAACGCAGCAGTACGGCGGCCCACATTGAAAAGGCACCGGCCGCGAGGTCGAACAGGGCAACCCCCACCATGGAAATCTGGCTGCGGAACGACGTGGTCCCGCGCGCCCTGGATGGCGTCTTGCTCATCCGGCCTCCCCCTGCGTCCCGCCGACCCGGCCCAGTCGCTGGAAGGCCCAGCGAACCCGGTTCGGCGGACGGTCTCCGGCGCCGAACGGCTCAGCTTCGCCCTGTACTACAATTTGCGTGGCCCGTTGTGGAGGTGCGCCGGCAGCAAGATAGACCGACCGTTCCAGCCGGATGGGTCCGCCATCGGTCCGGAAACGCCAGCCATCGCCGTCCGGCTGGACCAGAAGCGCGCTCATGCTGTCGCGTGACAGCGAGGCGCGGACGTCGGGATGGAGGTGGAAGCGGATGGCGAAACGGAAGCGCACATCGACATTGTCGGGCGGGCCATCAGAGACCGGGCGGAACAGGGCGTCCTCGCCGCGCAGATCGCCACCGTCAGCGGCCAGGAACACGCGTCGCCGGTGCGACAGGCCGTATTCCTCGCGATAGCCTTCGTGGATGCCTTCGAGCCAGACCCCCATTTCCTCTTCATTGCGCCGCGCCGTGACCGGACCGGGGGCCGATGCCAGGCGCGGGCCGAGCAGGTCGCGTCTCCAGCCCGGAGCGAACAGGCGCGAGGATGAGGTTTCCTCGAGCGTCAGCGTCGAATGGGCCGCCGTGGCGCGCACCGCTTCGCGCCAGCTGGACGGCTGGTCATCATGCCAGCCGCAATTGACCACGAGGCGTCCACCGGTCGTGCAAAGCTCGAAGGCCAGCGCGCTGGCATGGGCGCCGGCGCTGAGAACACCGGGCGGCGCCTTGCCAACATCGAGGATGATCGTTGCACCGCCGGCTTCGGCCCGGTGATAGCCGGAATGAGGCGCAAACCCGAATGGCTTGGCGCTGGTTTCGTCCCGCGACAGCGCCAGTTTCAGGGCGCCGTGATCACATTCGCCACCGCCATGAAAACTTGCCAGACCGCCATCGCTCATGCGGAAGAAGCGCGACATCGGGGCCAGACGGTCAATCGCCCGGACGATCTCGCGCGAAAACTCGACGCCGGCCTTCTCGGCCACGTCACGCAGGGCCAGCAAGTCGATCAGGGCCTCCGTGCCGGCCCGCGGTGAGCGCGAGACATGTCCACCATCCGGCAGGATCTGGCGCTTCACTTCCTTTTCCAGCGCAGCGAGGCCGGCTTTCTGGAGTGCCGCCTGGCGCGGAATGCACAGGCCGGCAAAACTCAGGGCGATGGCGCAGCGCAGCCGGACGGCTCCGTCATGAGCGAGCGGGATGGTGCGTTGCAGGTAGCGCGCCTGACGCAAGAGGCTGCGCAGGCGGACATTCCGCACCTTTCGGTCGGCCTCCCCGGTCTCGAACAGGACCTCGCCGGCGCGCAGCCAGTTGATGATGCGGGCCGACAGCACTCCGTGGCTCCAGGCAAAACTGTTCCAGCGCCCGAACGCCTTGATCCAGGCGTCGACCAGCTGCCGCGCCGCGACGGCGCTGTACGGCGGACTGGCGGGCGCCTCGTCTGCATCATCATCGTCATTGTGCGACGCGGGTGCGGCGATGACATCGCGCAGCCAGCCGAAGCCGTGCAGGCGACGGGCAAAGGCGCGGGTCGGGGCCGGCTTCAGCCAGATATTGTCGTGTGCCGGGTCGATCGACAGGAGATCGCCGGCGAGTTGAAAGCGTCCCGACAGGATGTCGGTACCGCGCGCCGGCTGACTGGCGTAGAAATCCTCTGGCAGCGGACCGACTTCACTGGCCAGGGGGCCCAGATCGTGCAGGCCGGAGAACAGCCCCATCGAATGAAGTGTTGAAGAGGCTTCGCGCCGCGCCGCCGCGACCATCGCGCCGGCATAGTCGGACAGACGCACCGCGCGAGCCATGGGATCAGCTACGCAGCGCTGAGATATTGTCGCGATAGGCCGACGGGCCGCCCTTGAACACCGCCGATCCGGCGACAAGCGCCGTGGCCCCGGCCGCCACACAATCGCGGGCAGTCTGCGGGTTCACGCCGCCATCGACCTCGATGCGTGTCGCCAGGCCACGCTGGTCGATCAGGGCCCGGATGGCTTCGATTTTTCTCAGCTGGCTGGAGATGAAACTCTGCCCACCGAAACCCGGATTGACGCTCATCACCAGCACCAGGTCGAGCTCGTCGAGCACATAGTCGATCACCTCGACAGGTGTCGACGGATTGAGCGCGGCTCCGGCCTTGGCGCCGGCCGCCTTGATCGACTGGACTGTGCGGTGGAAATGAGGTCCCGATTCAGGGTGCGCGGTGATGATATCGGCACCGGCCTCGGCAAAATCGCGGATGAAGGGGTCCACCGGCGTAATCATCAGGTGCACGTCGAAAGGCTTCCTCGTGTGCGGTCGGAGCGCCTTGATAACGGCCGGACCGATCGTCAGGTTGGGCACGAAATGCCCGTCCATCACATCGATATGGATCCAGTCGGCACCGGCTTCGTCGATGGCACGAACTTCTTCTCCCAGCTTGGCAAAATCGGCCGAGAGAATTGACGGGGAAATGATAACGGGAGTGCCCATATCGATCCGATAACAGTGGGGCCGAAACCGCGCAAGTCGAACGCGGTCCTTGCGGCCGGTTTTGAGCCTATCCGGTGCGTTTCACGAACCGGGCGATGAAAAATCCGTCCATTCCGCCCTGCTCGGCCCATAGCGCCGGGGTCAGCCGGACCCAGCCGGCGGGCGTGATCGCGCTTTCAAGGCCAGGCAGCTCGGCCGCTCTGACGGGCGACTCCTTGAGCTGTCTGTGGCGCCCGGAAATCCGGCCAGCCAGCAATTCACCCTCTTCCGGCTGCAGCGAGCAGGTGCAAAGGACCAGCTGACCGCCCGGCTTGAGCATGGCGACCGCGGCCTTGACCATCTCGTCCTGCAGGCGGGCCATGCGCAGCGTGTCGTCCTCGCGCTTGATCCAGCCGGCTTCCGGGTGGCGACGCAGGGTGCCGGTAGCAGTGCAGGGCGCATCCAGCAGTATGGCGTCCGCAAGCTGGCGCGGCTTGAAGCTGCGCGCATCGTCCGCGATCAGGGTCGCCTTGAGGCCGGTCCGGCCGAGATTTTCCCGGACCCGGTCGAGGCGTTTGTCGGAAAGGTCCAGGGCAATCACGTCAGCCCCGCTAGCGGCCAGCTGCATGGTCTTGCCGCCCGGCGCGGCACACAGGTCGATCACGTTGGAACCGGGCTTGAGATCCAGCAGGGTGGCTGGAATGGCCGCTGCCGCATCCTGCGCCCACCAAGCCCCTTCGCGATAGCCTGGCAGGGCGCGGACATCGCCGACAACCGGCAGGCGCAGGCTGCCATTGGGCAGTATCCGTGCCTCGAGGCGCGCCGCCCACATGTCACGTTCGTCCGGATTGCGGACCGTCAGGTCCAGGGGTGGCGGCACTGTGATGGCATTGGCAATACGGCTCAGCGTACCGGGGCCATAGGCGGCCCGCCAGCTTTCGCGCAGCCATTCTGGAAGATTGTCACGCGGCAGTGTCTGTTTGAGATGGTCCCGCCCCTCGCGGTCGACCTTGCGCAGGACGGCATTGACCAGACCCTTCAGCTTGCGCGCGTCAGCCCTTTCCTGGGCCAGCTCGACGGTTGAGGAGACGACGGCATGAGGCGCCCCTTCCATCCACAGCAATTGCGTTGCCCCGGTGATCAGCAGCGCCTGGGCGCCTTCAGACGTCTCGTGCAGGGGTCGTGACAGCAGGGCGTTGAGAACGGTGCGCGTCTGCCCGAGCCGGCGGAAGGTGGTCGCGGCAATCGCGCGTGCGAAGGCGCGGTCGCGATCACTCATCGCGTTGAAATCGGGCGTGTGGTCGAGCGCCGCTTCGAGGGTGCGTCGTTCTTTGACCACGGCAAGATAGGCAAGGGCCGCAGCGCGGCGCGGGGCAAGTCCGTCACTCATGGCGCGGAGCTAGCACGCAGGCGCCTGCCCGTCGATGCCGGGTAGCCGCGCTGTCAGCCCCAGGGCCCGCGCTGTGACCAGGGCCCTGGCACCGTACTGGCCCGCGCGCCCGCCATTTGGCGCAGCTTGTCGATCCGGTTGGCGGTGTCGGGATGGGTCGAGAACAGATTGTCCATGCGCTGGCCGTTGAGCGGGTTGATGATGAACATGTGCGCGGTCGCCGGATTGCGTTCCGCGCCGGCATTCATCGTGCGCCGGGCCGAGCGTTCAATCTTCTCCAACGCACTGGCCAGGGCCATCGGGTCACCGCTGATCTCGGCCCCGACGCGGTCAGCCTCGTATTCGCGGGCGCGGCTGATCGCGCTCTGTACCAGCATGGCCGCCATCGGGGCAAAGATCATCATGGCGAGCGAGCCGATGAGGCCCGCCCGGTTGTTGCCGCCGAAGAAGAAGGCGAAATTGGCGAGCATGCCGATGGCGCCGGCGAGCGTCGCCGTCACTGTCATGGTCAGCGTGTCGCGATTTTTTACATGCGCGAGTTCATGCGCCATCACACCCTGGATCTCGGTCCGTCCCAGCCGCTCCAGCAGGCCGGTCGTGGCAGCCACAGCAGCATGTTGCGGGTCGCGGCCGGTGGCAAAGGCGTTGGGCTGATCGCTCTCGATCACGAAGACGCGCGGTATGGGCAGGCCGGCGCGGCGTGCGAGATGCTCCACATCGCCGGCATATTGGCGCAGCGCCGGGTGGCGCTCGGCGGGTCCGATCTCGCGGGCGCCGTGCAGACGCAGCACCATGTCGGCGGAGTTCCACCAGGCGAACAGGTTCAACCCGGCCGCAACAACCAGCGCCAGCAAGGCGCCGGCCGATCCGCCAAGCAGATAGCCAATCCCCATGAAGAGCGCAGTCATGCCGGCAAGGAGAAGGAAGGTGCGAAGTGTGTTGGCTGTCATTGCAGGGGCCTGTTTGTCTTGGCGCGGAAGTCGTCGCGGATTATCTAGATGGGATGACCCAGGATGATCAGCAAGACGGGACCGGCAGCGGCCCAATTCCCTCCTCCCAGAGCACCGGCAAGGCGCTGAGCCCGGCGGCCCGGCGCGCCCTCGCTGAAGCGGCGGAGCGTCGAGCCACGGCCGAACGCCAGGCGGCGGAGGCCGACAGCGGGCCGACCGAGCTTGGCGGCCGCAAGGGGCCGGAGCCGACGCGGTTTGGCGATTGGGAGAAGAAGGGCATTATTTGTGACTTCTGACCGGGCCGGGAACGGTCGCAATGAGGTCCGGATTCACGCCGAGGCGGGATTTGCCGAGTTTGTCTGGCGCGGTGAAATCAACCGCGATACGCTTATGGATGCCTATGACCGGGCTGCGGCCCACCTCGAATGGCGTCCGTATTTCAACCGCTTATCGGTCTTTGAGGTCGATATGTCGGTCGGCGATGTCGATTTTGATGCGGTGCGCGAGATCCGCCAGGCAGTTGATGACTGGCAGGCGCAGCATGCTCCGGGTGAGCGCATTTATGCCGCCAATCTCGTCCTGTCGCCCTTTGCGGAAGTGCTGGCCTCTGTCTGGGCGGCCTTGCCGCGCGACAGCGACCGGCTCTGCGTCCAGGTTTTCCGGACCCGTCCGGCGGCGCTCGAGTGGCTGGATTCGGTTCGCCGGGCACCGCCTGCCGCGTGATCCGGCGGACAGCGCTTCGCCTCAGCGGTGCAGACACTTCGTGGCGGATTGAACGGCTGCTAGTGTGCCGGAATGAAACATCACGTCGCCCTTTTTCCGGTTCTTGCCGTCACCCTGCTGGTGGTTTCAGGCCCGGCATCGGCCCAGGCTCGGCTTGAGCGGGAGTGTTCGGCAGATGATATCCGGCAGGCCCTGGCGGGCGATTATGCCGGGCCGCCCTGCCGTTTCACGCAAATGCCGGACACGGTCGATGCTGCGTCGGTCCGCGCGCCCTCGCCTCAGCTGGCCGGCGCGGCGCCCGTGATGCAACGACCCGACGTGGTGTCGGCCCCGGCGCCTCTTGCTCGACGGCAAGGGCCCCAGGCCGCCCGGGGGCGCCCGCTGCCGGCGGCGGCCACCGCTCCGACATCCGGCGGGACGGTTCAGCTTGATGACAGCTTCTTCAGCGGCGGCCTGGTTGGCGGGGTCGGCCAGGTGCCGACCATCCAGTACGGCTATCGCGGCATTATCGTGATTGATGGAGCGGGCCGCGCCAGCCTGTTGCCGCCCGGCCAGGTGTCCAACGTACCGGTACTGCGCATGCAGGCCCGCGGAACCTTGCGGACGCAGCTCGTCGGCCAGTAATTTTTCTGCAACGGGCGCCTGGATCAGACTGCGGCAATCTCGTCGACAATGGCCTGGGCGGCCGCTTTCGGATTCGGCGCCGCATTGACCGGACGGCCGACCACCAGATGACTGGCCCCGTCGGACAATGCGCTGGCCGGGGTGGCGACACGCTTCTGGTCACCGATATCGGCACCGGTCGGGCGAATTCCGGGCGTCACGATCAGGAGGTCCTTGCCGAAACGCGCGCGGATTTCCCGTGCTTCGTGGGCGCTGGCCACAACGCCATCGACACCGGCTTCCAGCGATTGCTCGACCCGTCGCAGGACGAGGTCCCGCGCGCCGAAGGCATAGCCCATCTCGGCCAGCATGGCGTCGTCATAACAGGTCATGACCGTCACGCCGAGCAGTTTGAGGTCTGAACCCTCGCGTCCAGCCACCGCAGCCTGCATGACAGCGGGCTCGGCATGGATGGTCAGCAGGTCGGCGCCGCCCGTGGTGATGGACCGTGTAGCCTTCTCAACGGTTGCCGGGATGTCGTGCAGCTTGAAGTCCAGAAAGACCTGTTTGCCGGTCGCCTTGATCTTGCGGCACAGATCCATGCCTCCCATCGGAAACAGCTGGAGCCCGATCTTGTAAAAGCTGACGGTATTGCCGATGGACTCGACGAGAGACCAGGCGGCGTCGGTGGTCGGCAGGTCGAGCGCGACGATAAGGCGGGGATCGGCATGTGACATGCGGCGCTTTTAAGCCGCGTCGTCGACCAGAATCAAGCGCAGACCGAGCCCGCCGAAGGCGGTGGCCGACAATCCGTTCAACAGGCGCCGCGCCGTGGCCGACCGGCCCAGCATGATCCGGGCCCGCCCTGCGGTGAGCGCAACCACGGTGAGGACCAGGCTCCCGATTGCGAAGAAAATGCCGCCGAGCACCAGCATCTGCAGCCAGACCGGTGACAATTCTGCATTGGTGAACTGCGGCAGGAAGGCGAGAAAGAAGAGCCCGACCTTGGGGTTCAGGAGATTGGTCATCAATCCGCGCCGGAAGGCGCGGGCCACGCTGGCGGCGCTGCGCGCCTCCATCGGGGCATCAAGGTGACGAAATGTCTTCCAGGCGAGGTAGAGAAGGTAGGCCGCGCCGGCATAGCGGACGACCAAAAGCGCGTGGTCCACGGTCGCCAGGAGAGCGGCGAGGCCCGCCGCCGCCAGAAGAGTCCAGATCGCGCCGCCCGTGATGATACCGGCCGTGGCAGCGAGGCCGGCCTTCGGGCCGCGAGAGGCGGCCGTTGCGAGCGTGAAGGCCATGTCCGGACCGGGCGTCAGGGCGAGCGCGACGGCGCCGGCGAGGAAAATGGGGACGAGTGCGGGGTCCAGCATGGGTCGATCCTTGCGGTCAGGGCGGGCGCGCGAGCAGCTTGCCAGTGCTGCGCAGCCTGTCCAGCCGGATTCGGCAGGGTTCGCCGCGTCGCTTGTAATTAGGAGTATACCGAATTAAGACCGGGGCGAGAGGAATGCGCAGCCCATGAGTGATGTATTCAAGGCCCTTGCCCACCCGGTTCGCCGCGACGTGTTGCGCGTCTTGCGGGACGGGCCGCAATCGGCCGGAGACCTGGCGGCGCGCTTTCCGGTTTCGAAACCAACCATGTCCGGCCATTTCACGATTCTGAAAGAGGCAGGACTGGTCACCGCCGAGCGACACGGGACGACCATCGTCTACCGGCTCAATGTGACGGTGGCCGACGAGGCCCTTGGCTGGCTGCTGGAGCTTGTTGGAAGCGGCCAGCGAGCCGATGAGGAGGACTAAGCATGCGAAACGCCCTGATCCGGTCGGCCGCCCTGATTGCGCCGGCCCTGTTGCTGGCCGCATTGGGATGGTTCGGTACCGACGGCGAGACCCGAATTCCGGTCCACTGGGGTGTGGATGGCCAACCGGATCGCTATGGCGGCCGGGCCGAGGCCTTTCTGCTACTGCCGGCGGTCATGATCGGCTTGAGCGCCGTGTTCGCGGTCTTGCCTGCAATCGATCCGCGTGGTCGCAATCTTGAACGTTCGCGGGTGGTGCTGAACACCGCATGGCTTGGCGCGCTTGTGCTGCTGCTGGCCTTGCAGGCAGCGTTCGTGGCCCTGGGGCTGGGCTGGATCGCAAATGAGGGCGTTGGCTTCGTGCCGATGCTCACCCTGGCCGCAGTCGGCGCGCTCTTCGTCCTGCTCGGCAATGTGCTCGGCAAGGCGCGGCCGAACTGGTTCGTCGGGGTGCGGACGCCCTGGACCCTGTCCTCTGATCTGGCCTGGGACAAGACACACCGGCTGACCGGACGGCTGATGGTGCTCGCGGGCCTCGCAATCCTGGTCTCGATCTGGTTCGTGCCGCCGGAGCGGCAGGTGTTTCTGGTCCTGGTCCTGGCCCTGACGCCGGCGGTGGTGGGAATGGTCTATTCCTATCTTGTCTGGCGCAGCGATCCCGATCGCCAGACCGCAACTCCGGACGAGGTCGACTAGGCTTCTGTCACACCGGCAAAGATGTGAAACGGAAAGGCTTCGACCAGGCGCCTGGACACCTCGATGCCGCGCACCGGATTGCCCTGGCGGTCGAGCGGCGGGCTCCACAGGCCGAAACCGCCAACGCCGGGCACAACGATCATCAGCCCGCCGGAGACCCCGGACTTGGCTGGCAGGCCGACCGTGAAAGCGTATTCGCCGGAATAGTCATACATGCCGCAGGTGAGCATCAGCGACAGCGTGTTGCGGACAATGCGGCTGTCGATAACCCGGTGCCCGGTTGTCGGGCAGACGCCGCCATTGGCGAGCGTTGCGGCAACAGTTGCGAGCTGGCGGCAATCGAGCCGGACCGCGCAGGCGCGAAAGTACAGCTCGAGCGCATCATCGGGATCGGAGCCTTCGGGGAAGGCGTCATGCTCGTCCATCAGCTTGACTAGTGACAGGTTGCGCCGGGCCGTGGCGCGCTCGCTCTCATAGACCGCCTGGTCCATTGTCACCTCGCCTCCGCCGGCAGCAGAGCGGACGAAGCGCTCCAGCAGGCGGGCGCGGGCATCGACTGGCAGGTTCGGCCGGATCATGGCGCTGCACATGATGGCGCCGGAATTGATCATCGGATTGTGCGGCCGGTTGTCGGGGTCGAGGGCCAGTTCGTTGAAGCGGCGACCAGACGGCTCCCGGCCGACATGCCGATGAACCTGGCTCTCGCCGTTCAAGCCCATGGCGAGGGCATAGATCAGCGGCTTGATCACCGATTGCTGGCAGAAGCCGGTATCGGCATCGCCCAGCGCCATCTGTTGCCCGTCGATCGTACAGGCTGCCAGGCCAAATGCGTCGGGATCCTGTTTCGCGAGCTCGGGAATGTAGTCGGCAAGGGCCCCGCCGACGGCATCGCGGGCATAAGCGAAGATATTGCTCAACCGGTTGGCAAAATGTCCGAAATGCGGAATGGCCAGATTGCCGTCCAAGGCGTGTCGCAGCAGGGTTAGTGCATCGGTTTCGAGACTCGATGCGAGCCTGTTTTCGTCGATCGGGCCGGCTCCAAGTGCGCCCATCGCCGCGAGACGGGGCAGCCGGTCCGGCGCAAGGCCGGTGCCTTGAAGCCAGTCGCGCAGGCTCGCCATATCTGCCAGGCCCAGCGCGGCAGCGCGTTCGCTGACATCGCGGGCGAGCGCATGCCGGGAATCCGGCGTGCCGGCGGCCTGCTCGAAACGGGCCGGGCGGGCAACAAAGCGGGCAAAGGGATCACTTCCGGGCGCGGTCATGGCGCCAGAATGGGCAGGAACGCTGCGCTGTCCAGCATCCGCTGCGTCACGATCGTGCCGAAACTGCCGCGAAACACTTGCCTGCCAGCAAGAGCGGCGCTACGCGCAAGGGCAAATCGAGAAGGAATTTGCTCATGCCCGCGAAAAAGCCTGTCAAAAAGGTCGTTCTTGCCTATTCCGGCGGCCTGGACACTTCGGTCATCCTGAAATGGTTGCAGGACGCCTATGACGCTGAAGTCGTGACCTTCACCGCTGATCTGGGCCAGGGCGAGGAACTCGAGCCGGCTCGCAAGAAGGCGGAAGCGGCGGGCGTGTCGGAGATTTTCATCGAGGATCTGCGCGAGGAATTCGTCCGCGATTTCGTGTTTCCCATGGTTCGCGCCAATGCGGTCTATGAAGGCCTCTATCTGCTGGGCACCTCGATTGCCCGACCGCTGATCTCCAAGCGGCTTGTCGAGATCGCCCACGCCACCGGCGCTGACGCGGTCGCTCACGGCGCGACTGGCAAGGGCAATGACCAGGTCCGCTTCGAGCTGGGCGTTTATGCCCTCGATCCGGACCTGCGGGTGATCGCACCTTGGCGCGAGTGGGATCTCAATTCGCGGACCAAGCTGATCAGCTATGCCGAGGAGCATGGCATCCAGGTGGCCACGGACAAGCGCGGCGAAGCCCCCTTTTCGGTCGACGCCAATCTCTGGCACACCTCGTCGGAGGGCAAGCTGCTGGAAGACCCGGCGGAAGAAGCCGATGACATTGTCTACCAGCGTACGGAATCGCCGGAATCGGCGCCGGACAAGCCGGAATATGTCACCATCTCCTTCAAGGCAGGCGATGCCGTTGCCATTGATGGCGAGGCTCTAAGCCCGGCTACACTTCTGACCCGGCTCAACGAGCTTGGACGCGTGCATGGTATCGGCCGCCTTGACCTCGTCGAGAACCGTTTCGTCGGCATGAAATCGCGCGGCATTTACGAGACGCCGGGTGGCACCATCCTGATGGCGGCCCATCGCGGGATCGAACAGATCACGCTGGATCGCGGTGCTGCCCACCTCAAGGACGAGCTGATGCCGCGCTATGCCAAGCTTCTCTACGAAGGCTTCTGGTTCTCGCCGGAGCGCGAAATGCTGCAGGCGGCCATCGACCAGTCGCAGACCCATGTCACCGGTGATGTCCGGCTGAAGCTGTACAAGGGTTCGGTGAATGTGGTCGGGCGCGCCTCGAAGCATTCGCTTTACTCGCTCGAGCACGTCACCTTCGAGGAAGACGTCGTCTACGACCAGAAGGACGCCGAGGGCTTCATCCGGCTCAATGCGTTGCGCCTGCAATTGCTGGCGCGTCGCAAGCGCCGCCTCGGTCAGAACGACTGACGGGCATCGCTTGGGGGCGGCGAACCGCAATGAATGAAAAATTCTTTTGGCAGAGAACTACTTTACAGGGCCCGGTAGAGCGCGGACCTTATCTGGCCCCATCAAAATGGGGTAATTGTGCTTACAAGGCCTGGCCCTAGCATGATATCGACAATGGGTCCGAGCGGAGGGTGAGGGCAGATGCGCTCTATCCTGCTGACAGTGCTGCTGGATATCCTGTTCGCCGCAGCACCCGTTGTGGCGATCGTCTACATGTATCGCCATCGTCAGATCCTCGCGGACGCCGGTGCCATGCGACCGGTGGGGGTTTTGACAATCGGGCTGATGGTCTGGGCCTTCTATCACTTGCTCGATGCTGTGGTGCTGCTGTTCGGTCCTTTCTTCATTGAAGATTCCGGCCTGCCGCCGCTCACCGCATTCATCCAGAACCAGCTGCGCTGGTTCACAGATTTCCTGGCGACCGCATTTCTCGCCATAGGCTTTATCTGGTTGTTCCGCCGGATGACCGACATCCTCGGAGGCTTGCAGAATTCTCGGCAAGCGCTCGAACACGAACTCGACAATCGCACCGAGGTTGAGGCCGAGCTCAAGGCGCGGGCCAATTCCGAGCGCGCCCGGAGCCGCTCGCGGTCGGAATTCATGCTCGGGCTGAGCCATGAATTGCGGACGCCGATCAACGGTATTCTCGGGCTGTCGGGCCTTCTGGCGAATACCGATCTTGATGCCTCGCAGCGGAAATTACTGACGACCATCGAGCGATCCGCGCAGGCCATGCTTTCGCGCATTACCGATGTGCTCGATCTTGCCCGGCTCGAGAATGATCGCGTTGAGCTGCGAAGCGTCCCCTTCCGGCCGGATGAAATGGCGCGGACGGTGATGGGCCTTTTCGAGCCGCTCGCCGGCGAGAAGGGACTCGAACTTGTCCTGGAAATTGACGAAGAAAGCGGTCGATCCGTGCTGGGTGATCCCGTTCGGGTGCGCCAGATTCTCAATAATCTCGTCTCCAACGCGCTCAAGTTCACGCCAAGCGGGTCGGTCACGCTCAAGGTCAGCTACCGTCCGGCCGGCGCTGGCAAATGCTGGGTTGAGTATGCGATCATCGATACCGGTGTCGGGATGGATGATGCACTGCTGGCCCGCCTGACAGGGCGTGCAGCCTCGGAGGCCGGCGGCGATTTTGGTCTGGGCCTGTCAATCTGCCGTCGCCTGGCGCGCCTGATGGACGGCGACATTTCGATCCAAAGCCGCCCCGGTGCCGGCACGTGTGTCGCGGTACGCATCCGGGTCCAGGACGAGCCCGCCGACGGCGAATAACACCTTGCCGGTTGATCACTTCGCGTCGCGGGAGCGGCGCGCTAGGGTGCGCGCGGGAGGATATCTTGATGAAATTGATTCTGACTGCGGCCGCCGCCGCGCTTTGCCTGGCCGCCTGCAGCGAGCCCGTCGCAAGCTTCGTGCGTCCAGAGCTTCTGGCGCTGGCGCCAGAGGCCGAACGCGTAAACCTGATGGCGGCCGAACGCCATGTGCTGGTGGTGCGCCATGCCATCAAGATTTCGCCCGACTGCAATGACATGGCGTGCCCGCTCAGTCCGGAGGGCGAGGCAATGGTGACGCGACTGGCAGAGCTGCTTGGCGACACACCGGTCGACCGCGCCTATGCCAGTGCCGCCTGCCGCACGCGCCTGACGGCCGCTGCCGGCGGGATACCGGTGGTCGCTCACCAGGCGGTGGACGGGTATGCGGTCGATTGTACCGAGGGTTCCACAGTATCGCGTCGGCGCAGTGAGGCCTTTGCGGAGGTCAATGCTGCTGCGACAGGCTGGACCCTGGTCGGAGAGCATTCCAACACCTCCTGCCTGTGGATGGCAGCCCATGCCGGCACCGAGGCCGCGCAAGCTGCGGGCTGTGATGGTGACGGGCGTCTCCCTGAAGATGCCTATGGCGATATTTTCTGGCTGCATGCGATCGGCGATGACTGGTCCCTGACTGTCCTGCCGGGTGCCTTTTCGGTCAGTGGCTGAGGCGATGCGGCTTCTTTTCGTGTGCACCGGCAATATCTGTCGCTCGCCGACCGCTGATGCGGTCGCGCGCCGGCGGGCCGCCGATGCCGGGCTCGACTGGCATGTCGACAGCGCCGGGACGGGCGGCTGGCACGCCGGCGAGGCGCCCGACCCTCGCGCCACCGCTGCCGGGGCCGGCCGCGGGTATGATCTCTCGGTGGTGCAGGCACGCGAGGTCGATCCGGCGGACTTTCGACGGTTTGACCACATCATCGCGATGGATGGCAGCCATCTGCGCTTCCTGCGGCGAATGCCGGGCGCCAAAGGCGGTGCTCGCCTCAGCCTGATGATGGACTGGGCCGGTGAACCGGGTGTCGAGGTCCCGGACCCCTATTACGGCGGTGATGATGGCTTTGACGACGTGCTCGACATGATCGAGCGGGCTGTCGTCGGCCTGATCTCGGACCTCGGCCCCAACCCGGGTGCAGGTCCGGATCAGAGCAAAGGATAGTCGGCTTCCGGCTCGTAGATGTTGGCGTCGCCGCGTGAGGTCCAGCTGGAGTACATCGTGAAATGGGTGACCCGCCACGGCTCGGTTGCAAACCCGCCCGTGCGCTCGGCAAAGCGGGTCAGCTTGTCGATGGGCGTTCCCTGTAGGTAGGCCAGCGTCATGTGTGGGTGGAATTTGCGGTGTTCCGGCGCCAGCCCGGCCTTGCGGGCGGCGCGCTCGCACCGCGCATTGAGCTCGCTCAGCGCCGCGCTGGGACGGACGCCGAGCCACAAGGCGCGCGGGTCCAGCTTGCCAAACCAGCCCGAGCCCAGCAGCGAAAGCTCGAATGGGGGCATCGCTATATTGGCCAGCTCGGCATCGAGATCCTCGGCCCGTCGCTCATCCAGCTCGCCGAAATAGCGCAGCGTGATGTGGAAGTTTTCATGCGGTCGCCAGCGCGCCCCCGGAACGCCTTTCTGCAGGCGCCGGATCTCGGCGTGCAGGATGTCGGGGACAGGGATGGCGGCGAACAGGCGCAGGGTCATGGGTCACCAGGCAATTGGCCTTCCAACTAGGGCGATTTCACGCGCCGGGGCAATGCCCGGCCGAATGGGGGATTCGCGGCCATCCAGTCCCCCCTTCTTGTGACGGCGGAAACTTGCCTTCCGTCCCGGGGAACATGATATATTAGCGACAAAGCGCCTTGGTTTGGCGCGTGTAGACAAGAGAGACGTCCACAATGAACGATTTTTCCCGCACTTATTCCGGCGCCGGCTCGCTGGACATGTCGGTGGATGCCGGCCTGCGCAGCTTCATGCTCGGCGTCTACAACAAGATGGGCCTTGGCCTGCTTTTGTCCGCTGCGATTGCCTACGCGGTGGGGACCTACCCCCCGCTGACCAATCTCGTGTTCGGAACGCCGTTGCTTTTCGCAGTTCAATGGGGGCCCCTGGCCCTGCTCATCGGCTCGAGCTTCTTCATGCGCAACCCGTCTCCGATCGGGAGCGCGGTGTTGTATTGGGCGATCGTCACACTGATCGGTGCCAGCCTGAGCTTCTGGGTGATCATCGCATCGTCCGGCCAGGTCGTTCAGTCGGTCGGCGGACGCAGCCTGTCAGTTGATTTCGGGACAATTGCGCAAGCCTTTGTGATTACGGCGGGTGCTTTCATGGCCTTGTCGGTTTTCGGATACACCACGAAGCGCAATCTGATGCCGATGCAGAGCTTTCTGTTCATGGCGGTGTTCGGCGCTGTCGCGCTCGGCGTGCTGAACTTCATCTTCTTCCAGTCCGGCATGCTGGAGCTGCTTCTCCAGTTCGCAGTCCTGCTTCTGATGGCGGGCGTTGTCGCCTGGCAAACCCAGTCCCTGAAGGTCACCTACTACCAGATTGCAGGCGACCAGCGCTCAATGGCTGTCATGACCAATATGGGGGCGCTTAACCTCTATATTGCCTTCGTGAACATGTTTCAGATCATCCTGTCGCTCTTCGGCAGCCGCGAATAGCAACGCGCTGCACGTCTGAATCAAGAAACCCCGGAGCACCTGCTCCGGGGTTTTTCTTGTCTCCCGTACCGTTGATGATCAGTCGATGACCCGGAATTTCTTCTTGTCGAACACGGTCATCACCTGGGCGAGATCGTGGCCGCGCTTGAGGATCTGGCCGCCCATGGCGACCACCTTGAACTGACCCTGGCGATGGGCGTCGGCAGGGGTTTTGATCACCGAATACATCGGCATCTCGCTATGCCGCCGGAAGATCGAGAACACGGCTTCCGATTTCAACCCGTCAATCGCGTAGTCCTTCCATTCGCCCTGGGCGACGAACCGGCCGTAAACCCGCAGGATCGCGTCGAGCTCGCGACGGGTCCACATGACCGGTTCCGGCTTGCGTTTCGCGGATGGGGTCAGGGATTGCACGGGCTTTTCTCCCACTGGTTGAATCGGTTCATCCAGCTTACAAACATTTCACGCGGTGCCGCAAAGTCGCCACATTCTGGGCGCGTTGCGGCCATACCGCCCGACCACCGTCTCACAGGTCGGCCGGTCGCAACAATGCCTCCCAGCCTGGTTTTAGACAGCCCCCCCAGCCCCCCGGGTCAAGAGGCTGCGGTCCGGTCGACACCCCCAATTCCCCTCATGAAATAGACAACTTGCCTTGCCTCTGGCCAAGCGGGCCGCGGCGCGCTAACGCTAGTCCCGTCAGATCATGAGCCCTGCGAACCATGCTGGTTGCCGATCATCTCATCAAGGATTTCGGGTCCTTCCGTGCGGTCGATGGTGTGAGCTTCACCCTCGAACGCGGTGAAGTGCTCGGTTTTCTCGGTCCCAATGGGGCCGGCAAGACGACGACCATGCGCATGCTGGCCGGCGGGCTCGAGCCTGACGGTGGCAGCGCCTCGATCGCCGGCTATGACTGTTCGACAGTCCGTCTCGAGGCGCAATCCCGTCTGGGATATCTGCCGGAAGGCGCGCCGGCCTACCCGGCCATGACGCCGCGTGGATTTGTGATGTTCGGTCTGCGGGCCCGCGGATTTTCCGGCGGAGCCCTCAACCGTGCCACCGACCTCGCGCTCGAGCGGGCCAATCTGGGCGAAATGGCCGGACAACCGATTGGGACGCTGTCGAAAGGCTACAAGCGTCGCGCCGCCCTGGCTGCCGCAATTGCCCATGATCCGGCTGTGCTGATCCTCGATGAGCCGACGGACGGGCTCGATCCGAACCAGAAGGACGGGGTGCGTCAGCTCATCCGCGACATGGCGCCCGAAAAGGCCATCATTATCTCGACCCATATCCTGGAAGAGGTTCCGGCCGTGTGTTCGCGCGCCATTGTCATCGACCGCGGCCGCGTCCGGTTTGATGGCACGCCGCATGCCCTGGCAGCGACAGGACCGGACAACAGCATCGAGTCGGCGTTCCGGGCGCTGACCCAGATCCGATCGGGCAGCGACGAAGGGGTGGCAGCGTGATCCATGCCCTGCACGCCGTCTACCGGCGCGAGCTCACCGCCTATTTCCAGACGCCGCTGGCCTATGTCTTCCTGGCCGTCTTTGCCTTTTGCGCGCCGGCCTTTGCCTTTCATATCGGGCGCTTCTTCGACACCAACCGGGCCGATCTGGCCCCGATGTTCGACTATCTGCCCTGGCTCTTTGTCGTCCTGATGCCGGCCCTGGCCATGCGCGCCTGGGCCGAGGAACGCGACCGCGGGACCCTTGAATTCCTGATGGCGCTGCCGATCCCGCTCTGGGCATCAACGGGCGGCAAATTCCTCGCCGCCTGGTCGATCGCGGCAATTGCGCTCGGCCTGACCTTTCCGATGTGGATCGCCGTCAATTATCTCGGCGCACCGGACAATGCCGCGATCGCAACCGGCTATCTGGGTGCCTGGCTTATGGCAGGGGCCTATCTTGCCGTGGGTCAGGCGCTGTCCGCGACGACGTCGAACCAGGTTGTTGCTTTTGTTCTGGGGGCTGGCGCTGCCTTCTTGCTGACCATGGCCGGCCTACCCTTCGTGCTGTCGGCGCTCGGCGAGAATGCGCCGGCCGCCCTGTCTGAATTCGTTGCCGGCCTGAGTGCGCTCGAGCATTACAGCGCCTTTCGCCACGGCGTGATCGGCCTGTCGGACCTGACTTACTTCATCGGATTGATCGTGACATCGCTGACCCTAGCCGGTGTGCTGATAGCGGAACGGCGCGGAGGTGGGCGATGAAACGTACCGCCTTTCTGCCGCTCATGCTGATCAGCCTCGTCCTGGTCTTCCTCGCCGGCAATGATCTGGCAGGCCGCTGGCTTGGCGGCGCACGGCTGGACCTCACCCAGGACGGGCTCTATCGCCTGTCGGACGGCTCCATTGCGGTCATGGACCGGCTGGACGAGCCGGTTGAATGGCATTTCTACTATTCGCGGGCCGAGGCCGCGCAATATCCGGCGATCCGCGCCTATGCGACCCGGATCCGGGAATTCCTGATCGCCTATGCGGATCGGTCCGGTGGCCGGATACAACTCTCGGAGACCGATCCCGAACCCTTCTCGGCCGATGAGGATGCCGCCCTCGCGGCGGGGCTGACGCCAATGCCGACCGAGGGCGGGGACCGCCTCTTCTTCGGTCTGGTGGCGCGCAACTCCGTCGACGACCAGGCGGTGATCCCGCTGTTCCGTGAAGAGGCCGAAGCTCGGCTTGAATATGAGCTGACCCGACTGATTGTCGATATCGAGCGGCCGTCGCGACCGCGTCTGGCCGTGCTCACAGGCCTGCCGCTGAGCCCGGATGACGGCGCGCCCAACACTTTCATTGGCGAGCTCAACGCTGCCTATGATCTGGTCTGGCTGGCGCGCGATTTCGAGACCATCCCGGACGCCAGCGCCCTGCTCATTCTGCATCCCGGCCCGCTGAGCGAAGCTCAGACCTATCTCCTCGACCAGTTCGCCCTGTCGCGCGGCCGGGTCGTGGCCTTCATTGACCCGCTCGCCCACATGGCGCTGCGGCCGGGCCCGGACGGGCTGCCGCCGCTCAATGCCCGGCGATCCTCCGACCTCGGGCCGCTGCTGGCGCGCTGGGGCATTGGCTTCGATCCCGAGACCGTGGCGATGGATCGCCAGCTCGGCTTGCCTGTCGAGATCGTGGAGGCGGACGGCCGGGCGCGTCGCCGTGCCTATCCACTCTGGTTTGCGCTCGGGCGGGCGCAGATCAGCGCGACTGATATCGCGACCGCGACGCTGGATCTGGGCCTGAATTTCGGCTCGCCCGGCGCGTTGGCACTTTATCCTCTGCCGGATCTGCGTCTCACTCCGCTGCTGGAAACATCCCTGGAAGGGGCGCTTCTTGACGCCGATATCGCGGCTGGGGCTCCGGGACCGGACGCCTTGCTGGAGGCCTATGTTCCGCATGACGAACCGCCCGTGCTTGCGGTTCGCCTGACCGGCATGATCGAGACCGCTTTCCCGGACGGCCCGCCGGCCGCAGACATCCCGTTCAACCCGGCCGATCATCGGGCGCTGTCCGACGGGCCGGTCGACATCGCGGTCGTGGCGGATGTGGACTGGCTCGATGACAGTTTTTACGTCCGCAATGACCCCGGGACCGGCACCAGTTATGTGGCGGACAATCTCACCCTCGCGCTCAATCTGGTCGACATGGCCGCCGGTGATCCGGCGCTCGTCAGCCTGCGCTCGCGAACACCCTCCCTGCGCCCGATGACGCGTGTTGAGAACCTGCGAGCGGAAGCCGAGGCGCGCTATGTCGCTGCCCAGGACGCGCTGGAGGCCCAGATCGAGGACGCCGAGGCCCGGCTCGACGCGCTGCTGGAAAGCGGTCAGGCGTCCGCATTGCTGGCGGATTCGCGGGTGAGTGATCGCGAGGAGGCCATGCGGCTTCGTCAGGAAATCCAGCAGACCCGCGAGGACTTGCGCGCCATCGAACGCGATTTCCGGCGCGATATTGATGCCCTGAACGCGGACCTGCAGTTCTGGACGATCGGTGTGCCTCCCGCTCTCGTGATACTGTTCGGCATTCTCGGCTCGGTGGTTCGGCGTCGGCGGAGGCGCGCATGATATCCCGTCCCGACCAGCGTCGTCGCACCCAGCTAGCGATTGCCGCGGGCGCCGCCTTCATTCTGGCCGGGCTCGCAATCACCGCCATCATCCTCGATGCCCGCGAAACCTGGCGCCCTGTCGTAAGCGGCCCCGTCCTGCCCGGCTGGAACAGCGCCGTCGAGTCGGCGCGCGCGATCGAGATTGCCGGCGAAGAGCGGTTCAGCCTCGAACAGGTCGAAGGCGTCTGGCGCATGCCGAGCCGGGATGGCTATCCGGTCCGTCCCGAGCGTCTCGCGGAACTGGATGCCTATCTGGCAGCCCTGACCTATGAGGGTGCGCGAACTGCAAATCCCGAAAGACTGGCCCGCATCGGCCTTGCCGAGCCTGGCGAGGCAGGTGGTGGCACGCGGATAACAGTCAGCGGCGCCGATGGCGCGGCGCTGGCCGACATCCTGCTGGGCGAAACCCGCGGTGAGCGGGTCTATGTGCGTCAGCCCGGCCGCAATCGGGCTTTTGCCGCACGGTTGGGGGATGGCGCAGTGGTTCGGCCCGACCTGGTGCCGGCCGATGCCTGGCTTGATCTCGACTTTCTCGAACTCGGCATCAACGAGATCGCGCGCGTGGACGTGCAGCCGGAGAGCGGTCCGGACTATCGGCTTGAACGCGCGGCGACGTCGGTACGCAATTTCTCGCTTCGGCGCCCGGGCGGCTGGCAGATGATCACCGCTGCGGCAGGAAATGGCCCGGCGGCGACGCTGGGAAGGGTCCGGTTTCGCGACGTCCGCCGGGCTGATCGGCTTGGGGGTGAATTCGTCGCCAGCCATACTGCCGAGACATTCTCCGGCCTGCGTGTCCGGATCGATGTCAAAGCCCTTGGCGATACGCGCTGGGCTTTGATCACGGCGTCGGCGATCACCGACGATGCCGAGGCCGAGACCGCGGCGATCAATGCCCGGACCGAGGACTGGGCCTATCTGATGTCGGACCTGACCGTCGACCGGCTCATCCGGCCGCTTGATCGCATTGCCGATGCCCGTGTGGCGCCCGAAGCGAGCGAGGAGCCGGAGGATGCGCCTTAACCAGATCACGCTTCCGGTCGCTGAAATCGCGCGTTCCAAAGCCTTCTATGAGCGCCTTGGCTTCCGGCTTCTTGTCGACAGCCCGCATTATTGCCGTTTCCTGGCGCCGGAAGGCGACACGACCTTCTCCCTGCACCTCGAAACGCCGGTCCATCCGGGTGCCGTCATCTATCTGGAATCCGATGATGTCGATGCCGTTGTCGGGCGATTGCGGGCGGAGGGTCTCGCTTTCGAGTCCGGCCCGCGCGACGAAAGCTGGCTATGGCGTGAGGCGGTCCTGATCGATCCGGACGGGCACAGGATCAAGCTCTACCATGCAGGCGAGAACCGCATTGATCCGCCGTGGCGGGTCACACCAAAGGACGCCGATGCGGTCTGACCGGATTTGATCGGGTTTTGTCATGGTCGTTCATCCAAGCCAAGCCTAGCGTCGGCCGGCTGGCAATGGAGGCCTGGATGACCAGATTGCGCCATATCGGATTTCTGCTCTTTGACGATCTCACCCAACTTGATTTCACCGGCCCCTTGCAAGTGCTCAACCGGATACCGGGCGCAACCGTCCATCTGGTCGCACAGGCTGCGGGTCCGGTCCGGACCGATTGTGGCCCCTTCATCCTTGCCGATACCGCCTATGAGGATTGCCCGCAGCTTGACCTGATCTGTGTTCCGGGCGGCTGGGGTGTCGATGCCGCCATGGAGGATGCTGCAATACTCGCCTTTCTGCGCCACCAGGCGAAGGACGCGCAATTCATCACCTCGGTCTGCACCGGTGCCTTCGTGCTCGGCGCGGCGGGTTTGCTGGAAGGCCACAAGGCGACGACCCACTGGCGATATCATCCGGCCCTGGCACGCTTTGGCGCTGAGCCGGTCCGCGAGCGCGTGGTGCGCGACGGCAAGTTGTTTACCGGTGGCGGGGTAACGGCCGGTATCGATTTCGCCCTGACTATCGTCAAGGAAGTCTGCGGCGATGGTCTGGCCGAGGCCATCCAGCTCGGCCTGGAATATGATCCGCACCCACCTGTCGACAGCGGTTCACCTGAAAAAGCCTCCGAACCGGTCCGCGATGCCGTCGAAAGCCGGTTTGCGCCGCGCTGGCAGGCCTTCCTGCAGGTCGTCGACCGGGTCACCGGCACGGTAGATGCCTAGCCGGCCACGGGGTTTGACTCGCTGCCGGGTTCGCCTGTCCGCATCAACCGGTCGGCAGCGGCGCGCGCGAACCGCAGGGTCAGCGCCTTGCGGCGCGCGGGCGCCAGGGTGAGGACCGGACTTTCACGGACTATGGCACCGCCAAATCCGTCAGCGATGATCAGGCCGGCCTCTTCGGGGATGACGTCGTGGGGAAAGCGTTGCGAGACGGCGAAATAGAGCCTGTCGCAATAGCCGGAATAGTTCGTCCATTTGCTGTCGGCACGGAAGTCGGCGATGCCGGATTTGATCTCGATGATGGTGATCTCGCCCTTGCGTCCGAGCGCCGCCAGATCAGCGCGGCGCCCGTCCGGCAGGATGAATTCGGGGATGGCGCTGAATCCCATATGCCAGAGCAGGCGCGCGGCACCGCGCATCAGGGCTTGTGCGTCGTCAATCTGGGGATTGGCGGCGGAGGCGACATCATCAAGACTCATGCCGCCAGTCTGTTCCATTTTTGTTCACGCTTCAAGCGGCGCTCAATCGACAGGCTCGGTGATATCGAAGCCGAAATAGAGGCTGTTGATCATCTCGCGATGTTCGCGCAGCACCTCGAGGGTCGCATCGGGCGGCACGTCATGGGCCAGTGTTTCTGTCTCGAATTCCATCCGGTAAACAGCGCCGAGATGGGTTGAGGTGTAGCTGTAGCGGAAGGCTGGATTTTCTAGAACGGTCGCTTGGGTATCAAGCGTCCAACCCGCCCCGTTATTGGTCAGGACCAAGTCAACGACATGCCGGATATGGGTCGGGTGGGCAACGTCGAGCGGTGTGACGCGTCGCCGCTCGGAATTGCTGTCGACGACCTCGCTGATCCCGTGAGCACGGTAGCGGACCGCATAGGCGCCCTCCTGTGCGCCATCCTCATAGGGGGCGAGCAGTTCCAGACGTTCGCGGATGACCAGCCTGTTGGCGTCGAGATCATCCTCGATCTCGATCGGTTCCAGATAATCGGCGGCGCCGAAATTCTGGTTGTAGAAATCGAGATAGGCGCGCTGCAGGCCGCCAAGACCCTGGCGGGCCAGGCGGGCGCGATTGATGTCGGCGTCCTCGCCGCTCAATATGGTCTCGACCGTCAGACGGGCCGGCTCGTTGCGGCCGCATGAAAGGTCGAGCGTTTCGTTGATGATCAAAGTCGGTCCGGCAACCGGGGCGGCTTCGTCCATGCTGACCAGGCCCTCGCCGCTCCCGTCGAGCGGCAGCGCAAAGCCGTAATCAGCCTGAGTCACATGCTCCAGGGTGCCGCCCTGGCTGGACCGCGTCGGGTCGAGCCATAGGGTGCGCCCATCGTGCCGCAAGCGCACGATCACATGATTGAACGCCCCCGGCGAGGGTTCGCGCCGGTCGATTCCGCGCCCGGCATCCAGATTGACGAGCGCTGCGTCCGCCTCGAAACCCAGCGCCCGGGCCAGCTCCACCAGCAGCGCCGATTTGGCCTTGCAGTCTCCGTACCGGGTTTCCAGCGTGTCCGCCGGCGCGGCGGGGGCGTAAGAACCTTCGCCATAGGTCAGGGCGAGATAGCGGACTTCGTCCTGGACAAAACGCAGGGCAGCCATGAGCCGTGCCTCTGGCGTGTCATGCGCGGCAGACAGGTCAGCGGCCAGCGATTGCACTGCATCCGAAGTCTCTAGCGTGAACAGTGGCGTGCCCCAGCGAGCCACATCGGCCCAGTCGGCATAGCTCGAGATACGAAGAACGGGATGTTGCTCAATCCCGATCGGTGTGCCGCGCTCGGCATTGATGACATCCCGGGGTGTTGGAGCGAGGCGGAATTCCTCGTAATCGCGGCGCCTGCGATGTTCGATATCAGCCTCGATCCCGGCAAGTGAAATGTCGTGAAAACGCGCTTCGCCGCGGGGCCACAGTGAACGGATCGATCGGCGCTCGACAGGGACGCCCCAATTCAGTCCGAAGCGCCGGAAATCACGCCCGTTGAAGGTCGGATTGATGCCGCGGATCGTGAGGGCATAGTCGACAGTATCGCCGACACGAACATCATCAATGCGTGCGAGGGCTGTGACCTCGCCGTTCAGCATCTGACGGTCGCGATTGGATTCGTGGCGTGCGAACTCGATCTGGGTCCGGTCGCGCCGGTCGAGCGTCTCGCCATCCCGGGTCAGACGGACATGGTGGAAGACGACCTCTTCGTAGGACGGGTCGAAGGAGACCTGGAAACTGGCGAGCGCATCGATCCCGGACGAATTGATCGCCTCGCGTACGCGTCGGATGTAGAGCGAAGGCTCGGCGTCCCGGGCGTCGTGCTGGTCATCGATCAACAGATAGCGGACGCCGCCAAAACTATCGAAAACAGCCGCATCGGGGTCTTGGGGTTCGATTTCGTTCACGAATTCGGGCGGCGGGCCGAACACGGCATCGTCCGGAACCGGTGCCGCGACGGTTGGCAAACCGGCCTGGGCGCAAGCATCGGAAATCATGGCCAGGCCGACCAGGCCGCCGATAACGAGACGACGCAACATGCTACTTCCCCACTTCCCCACGCGTTATGCCAGACTAGGCTGCAGTCCCGCCTGTGCAAGACGGCAACCTGCATTCAAACTGACATCATGAAACAAATTGGCCCGCCAGAATGAATGCTGATCGCGTCGCCCCGTCCCTCGATGACTTCGAGCGTCTTGCCGACCAAGCCTTGAAGGCCCTGCCGGCGGAAATGCTGGCCCTGTGCAAGGGCGTGGAGGTCTTTGTGGCCGATTTCGCCGATGCCGAGACGCTGGCGGCAGTCGGACTTGCCGATCCATTCGAGCTGACCGGCGTTTATATCGGCGTCGACTTGTCGCAAAAATCACTGGCGGATCCGTCGCCCGAACCTGATCGCGTTGTGCTGTTCCGGCGTCCCATCCTCGACGAATGGGCTGATCATGGCGCAATCACGCTCGGCGAGCTCGTCACGCATGTCCTGGTGCATGAAATCGGTCATCATTTCGGTCTCTCGGATGATGATATGCACCGGATTGAGGATGAGCGCTGACAACTTGCCACCTTGTCGGGTCCTGGCGGCTTGATCCGGTCGCGGGCCACGGCTGAAAGGCGGCTTCAAGGCTGGGTGGCGATGGCCTAGTGTGCCGCGCGAAGACGCGGTGTTCCGATTGCCGCCCGGAGAGATTTGGATGAGCGAGCTGGAACTGGTCTTTGTTGTGGGCTGCCAGAGATCGGGCACCACGCTGACCGGACAGATTCTCGGTGCCCATCCATCGACGCTTCTCGTCGATGAGCAGGATGGCCTTTACGCCTGGTTTGATGCCCTCGAGAGCGGTGGCGACGCCGCTGCCGCGGCGACTGACAAGCTGGTTCACCGCGCCCGGACCAAATACATTCGCCCGGATGCGCGGGTCCGGCTGGGTGAGGGAACGGAGATGCGACCGGCACCGGACGTTACCCATCTCATCCTCAAGGCCCCCAATCTGACCTATGCGGCCGAGCGGATCGCCCGGCTCGGCCGCAAGGCCCATATCGTCTATCCGGTGCGCGATCCGCGGGCTGTTGTGGCGTCGATGGGGCGGCTGACCCATGTCGACATGATAGGCAACCAAATTCGGTGGATGCGAGCGGCGACAAGCCTGGCTGATCGCCTGGAACCTCTGGCGGGGCGGCTTGAGACCGACCGGAGCCTGTCTGACGTCGGCCGACGCGCGCTGATCTGGCAGGTCAAGTCGTCCCTGATGGATACGTTCAGGGCGGCCGGTCTGAACCCCTTCGTCTTCCGCTACGAAGACCTGGTCGCAGACCTGTCCGGGCATTGTGCGGCCATGGCCCGGCATTGCGGCCTGTCAGACGATATCGCAATGACCGAGCATGAAGCTGTTTACGTCGGTCACAGTCCGGATGGGGTCA
The DNA here is from genome assembly GCF_015665295.1 of Maricaulis sp. GTDB lineage: Bacteria > Pseudomonadota > Alphaproteobacteria > Caulobacterales > Maricaulaceae > Maricaulis. The sequence goes on along the minus strand of NZ_JADFAJ010000016.1, from coordinate 78,354 downwards.
CGCCGCGTGATCGCAAGGTCGATGCCAGCTCGCTGGTGCAATGGCAGGCCGATCTTTCTGATCAATCCCTTGCCGAAATTGCCCGGGAAGCTGGCCCGCTCGCTGCGCATTTCGGGTATGCGTTCGGTGACGTCGTCGAAGCTGGCGGCGAAGCCGGAACGGGGAAAGCCCCGCTCGTCCTGACCGGTCGCGGTGGCGGAGGAACGCGCCTGTTCAGTGAGCTCGCCCGGTCAGCCGGTATTTTCCTCGGCAATGAAATCAACGAGACCGGCGACAGTGTCGAATGGGTGGATGCGCTCTACGGCGCCGCCATCACGACACTGGACGGTGGAACGCCCGACGCCAGGACGCTACGCCGGACCGGGCTTGCCATTCTGGACCGGGCCACCGCCGGCGGTGAGCCGGACAAAAGTGAGGCATGGGGGTGGAAACTGCCGGAGAGCATGTTGGCCATGCCGGCGATTGCCGCGGCCTTTCCGGATGCGCGTATCGTTCACATCCTGCGCCACCCGGTGACCGCCAGCCTGCGCCGCACCCATGTGACATCGCGCGCGAACAATCCGGTCGGCGCAGCCGTCCTGCGCGAGGCATACACTGCGATTGGCCGCGACACCGCGCTGATCGGGGGCGATCCCGATTATCTGCGCAACGCCATCTCCTGGCTGTTCCAGGTCCGGCAGGTTCGTGACTTCGGCCGCAACCACCTGCCGCCGGACCAGTATCTGGAATTGCGATACGAGGATCTCTGCTCGCGACCGAAAGCAGTCATCGCCCGGCTCGCCGGCTTTGCCGGGCTGGCGGCCGACCGCTTCACCGCCCCGACGATTGATTCGACGCGCACACGTTCTTTCGCGGCGGGTGATCCGCATATCGCAGAAGTCTGGGCGCTGTGCGGTGACGTGGGCAGTTCACTGGGCTATGGCCTGTCGGCGGACGGTCACCCGATCGTGTCGGGCAATGTCTGACCGGCCCTGCCGGATTGTTGACATGTCGTGGTCCGGCTAGACTGTAAGCCGGGCTGTCGTGAGTTCTGCCATGTTGCTTGCTTTGATATTGCTGATGGCTTCTGCGACGCCGAACGCGGGCGCGTGTGATCAGGCGATCCGGCTTGATATCGAGGCCGAAATCGCAACGATCAATTACGGCATGCAGATCTACACATCGGTGCCCGAGGCGGAGCGGACGGACGAGCAGCGCCGGTTGCTTGCGTCGGTGATGACGCTTCTGGATTCGCGCGACCGGCCGGTTTCGCAGGCCGATGTCGACATTCTCGACGCGGCCCTTGGCTATTTGTCCAGCGAAGCAGTCTGGGATCGGGCGGACGACCGCCGGTGCGGCCAGCAGGATACCCGTTGGTCGATTTTCTGTGCCCTGCAACGTGCTTCGGTCGACGTGACCGGGACATATGAGCATCGCCGCACGGCTTTGCAGGAGGTGCGTTTCATCATCGAAGTGCGCAGTGAGGGCCGCGACTACGCGCACCGCATGATGGATTACAATAATGATCCCGAGACGAGCTTCGACGAGGCACGTGCGGTCGTGAGCGAGGCGCGCGCGGTGGTCGCCGACCGGTTGTCACGACAGTGTCCCGCCAAGGACTGACCTACACATCAGATCCCGCACAGAAAAAACCCCGCCAGCCAGGCTGACGGGGTTTTTCGTCTCGCTGTCGCGAAGAGCGTGGGACTAGCCCTTCTTCTTCGGCTCGCGCTTTTCGATGCCACGGCCGCTGACGCGCTCGGCGATACGGGCCGACTTGCCGCGACGGTCGCGCAGGTAATACAGCTTGGCGCGGCGGACCTTGCCTTTGCGCTTGATCTCGATCTGCTCGACATTCGGCGAGTAGAGCGGGAAGACGCGCTCGACGCCTTCACCGAAGGAGATCTTGCGAACGGTGTAGCTCTCGTTCAGGCCACCGCCATTGCGGGCGATGCAGACGCCTTCGAAGACCTGGATCCGCTCACGTTCGCCTTCCTTGATGCGAACATGGACGCGCAGCGTATCGCCGGCGCTGAAATCCGGAATTTCCTTGTCACCCAGGACGCGGGCGGCTTCTTCTTGTTCAAGCTGCTCGATCATGTTCATCGTGCATTCTCCTTGCGGGCCTTGTACCTCGTCCAGAGGTCGGGGCGACGCGCCTTCGTAATTTTCTCAGCCTGCTCCTGGCGCCACGCCGCGATGCGACCATGATGCCCCGACAACAGGACCTCCGGGATCTCCTGACCCTCAAACACGCGCGGTCGCGTGTAGTGAGGATATTCGAGGAGATCACCCTCGAAACTCTCATCCTCGGCCGACATCGGGTCGCCCAGCACGCCGGGGAGAAGTCTCACACAGGCCTCGATGAGAACCTGCGCGGGCGCTTCGCCCCCGGCCAGCACGGCATCGCCAACACTGACCTCTTCCATCTCGCGGCTTTCTATGACCCTCTGGTCGAGGCCTTCGAAGCGTCCGCAAAACACGACAACGCCCGGACCCGTCGCCCATTCCCGAACCCGGGACTGGGCCAGCGGTTTTCCGCGCGGCGTCAAATAGATCAACGGTCGTTTCCCGCCTTGCCAGCGAGACTGCACCGCATCAATCGCCTCCGTCGCGACATCCGGCCTGAGCACCATACCGGCGCCTCCGCCAGCAGGGGTGTCGTCCACGGAGCGGTGCTTATGACGGGAAAAATCCCGGATGTCCACAGTTTCAAGCGCCCACAACCCATGATTCGCAGCTGTTGCAATAAGCGAAACACCCAGGGGCCCCGGAAAGGCTTCCGGGAAGAGGGTGAGCGCGGTCGCGGTCCATGGCAGGGAAGGGGTTTGGGCGTCAGTCATCCGGTGCTCCGCCCGCCTCTTCCTCGACCTTCGAACCCACATCCTCCGGCGGGTCGATCGTGATCAGACCCTCGGCCAGCGAGACATGCGGCACGAATTCGCGGGTGAAGGGGAGCATCCAGCTGCCGTTCCGGTCGGGCGTGCCGGTGATTTCCAGCAGATCGCCGGAGCCGAAATCATGGACGGCCTTCAGCGTACCCATCGGGCTGCCATCAAGGCTCTGGACTTTCAGGCCGAGGAGGTCGGCATGGTAGAATTCGTCATCCTCGAGCACCGGCAGGGCTGCGCGCGGGATATAGAGCCGTGTGCCCTTGAGGGCCTGGGCCTGGTCGCGGTCGAGCGGTTCGGCGAAGCGGACAATGAAGCCGTCCTTGACCGGACGCGCTGATTTCGGGGTCAGGAAAGGCTGGCCCTCGGCATCGAGGAATTGGCCATAGGTGAAGGCGTCAGCCGGATTGCCGGCAAAGCTCTTGGCCTTGCATTCGCCCTTCACGCCGTGTGCGCCGGCGAGGGCGGCAATGAAGACGAGATCGTCGGCGGGCGTGGTCATGGGGCGTTTGTCCGGTTGGTCTTCAGGTCCTCGCCCTGACCAGGCGAGGTGGGCTCTCCGCAGCACGGGCGAAGGAGGGGGCGGCGTGGGTGAAACGGTTCGCGCCACAACGCTGTCGCGTTTCACCCCTACCGTCTGCCGCGCGGACACCTTCCCCATCAAGGGGAAGGATCATCCGCGCCTGGTCGCAGAAAAAACCGTCCTACTCGGACTTTTCTTCTTCAGCAGCAGCTTCAGCGGCCGGAGCCTCTTCAGCCGGAGCTTCCTCAGCTGCCGGGGCTTCGGCAGCGGCCTTGGCTTCTTCAGCGGCCGCCTTGCGCTCGGCTTCCTTCTCGGCCTTCTCGGCAGCGAGTTCCTTGGCTTTCTGGCCCGGCTCGGCCTTTTGCGGGTTGTTGCCGGCTTCCCACTTCCAGGCGTCAGCCTCGATCTGGTGGATGAAACGGCCCACGCGATCGGTCGGCTTGGCGCCCTTGGCCAGCCAGGCCTTCACTTTTTCCATGTCCAGCTGGACGCGCTCGCCGTCCTTCGGGAGCATCGGATTGTAGGACCCGATCTTTTCGATGAAGCGGCCATCGCGCGGCGAACGGCTGTCGGCAACGACGATACGGTAGTAGGGACGCTTCTTGGCGCCACCACGGGCGAGACGGATTTTCAGAGACATGAGGTATTCCTTCAGTTTGATCTTTGAATAACGCGATTACTTCTTCGGCAGGCCCAGGGGCAGTCCGTCCGGACCGAGCGGCGCGCCGCCCAGACCCGGCAGGCCCGCGGGCTTGCTGGTGTTCGAATTGCCAAGGCCGGGCAGTTGCGCGCCCGACGGGGTCTTGCCGCCAAGCAGGCCCTGGGTGGCACGGCCCATATCGGCCGGATTCATGCCGCCCATCTGGCCGCCCATGCCCGGCGGCATGCCGCCGCCCATGCCGCCCATCATGCCGGCCAGGCCGCCGCGGCCGCCCTTGGCGACCTTCTTCATCATGTCCGCCATCTGGCGGTGCATCTTGATCAGCTTGTTGACGTCGGCGACAGTTACGCCGGAACCGGCGGCAATGCGCTTCTTGCGACTGGCCTTGAGGATTTCCGGCTTGGCCCGCTCCTGGCGGGTCATCGACTGGATGATGGCTTCCTGGCGGGTCAGCATCTTGTCGTCCATGCCGGCGGCCGCCGCCTGGGCCTGCATCTTCTTGTTCATGCCGGGCAGCATGCCCATGATCCCGCCCAGACCGCCCATGGTCTTGAGCTGGCTGAACTGCTCGCGCAGATCGTCGAGGTCGAACTTGCCCTTGGCCATTTTCCTGGCCATGCGGGCGGCTTTTTCCTCGTCGACATTCTGGGCGGCTTTTTCGACCAGCGAAATAATGTCGCCGCGACCGAGGATGCGGCCTGCGACGCGCTTGGCGTCGAAAGCGTCCAGCCCGTCGGGCTTTTCCGAGACACCAAGGAATTTGATCGGCAGGCCGGTGACATGGCGCATCGACAGCGCCGCACCGCCGCGGCCATCGCCATCCATACGGGTCAGCACCAGGCCGGTCAGCGGCAGGCGCTCATGGAAGCGGCGGGCGGTCTCGACGGCGTCCTGACCGGTCAGGGCGTCGGCGACCAGCAGGGTCTCGTGCGGATTGGTGACGCGCGCAATCTCGTGCGCCTCGGCCATCATGTCCTCGTCGATCGAGGTGCGACCGGCAGTGTCGAGGATGACGACGTCAAAGCCCTGCAGACGCCCGGCGCTCATGGCGCGCTTGGCGATGTCGACGGCGCGCTGGTTCGGGACAATCGGCAGGAAGGCGACGTCGATCTGGCCGGCCAGTTGCTGCAGCTGTTCCATCGCCGCCGGGCGACGGGTATCGAGGGAGGCCAGCAGGACCTTTTTCTTGCGCGTGTCCTGGATGCGCTTGGCCAGCTTGGCCGAGGTCGTGGTCTTGCCCGAGCCTTGCAGGCCGGCCATCAGGATGGCGATCGGCGGTTCGCCGTCCAGCGACAGGCCGACCGGCTCTCCCTCGCCGCCCAGGAGGTCGACCAGGGCGTCGTGCACGATCTTGATGACCTGCTGGCCCGGCGACACGGCGCGGATGACGTTCTCGCCGATCGCGCGTTCGCGGATCTGCTTTGTCGCGGCCTTCACAACGTCCAGGGCGACATCGGCTTCGAGCAGGGCGACGCGGATTTCGCGCAGCGCCGCATCGACATCCTTCTCCGACAGCACACCACGGCCGGTGAGCTTGTCGAAGACGCCGCCAAGTCGTTCTGTGAGTGTGTCGAACATCAAAACCTCAATCCGTCGCCATCATCACAAAGCAAAGCAGCCCCGCTGAGCGAAACCTTCGCCGAGCAGGGTTCTCGCCGGCCTCCCCCGACCAGTTGGTGCGGATGTGCCGGTAAGACAAGCGTGATGCTTGCATGATGAAGCGGGGCTAGTACGTGGCGTGTGGAAAAGAGTCAAGCCGGCCCGTGGCCGCAAGCGGTGGGCCGTTCAGGCCGTCAGCGTGTTTCGACGACCGTTTCCGCCTCGCTGGCGACGATGATGTCGTGACTCTGGCTGAAGCTCAGGTCAGGGCGATCCGGACGGGCCGATAGCATGGCGCCGAAGAGCGACGCAAAGATCAGGGCCGCCGTCAGCCACAAAAGGGCTGTCTTTGCGAGCGTGCTGATTGCGAAATGTGCCTTGGCCATGATGTCCTCGGGGCAATTGCCCGACCTGTGTACGTGTGAGCATTCCAGCGCTGACTCCGTTAACGGAGCCCTACGGCCGGGGATCGAAGCGTCTTTAGCGTTAAAAACGGATAAAATTCGCCTCAACTTGTCGTGTCGACGTACCCGATGATTGTGGCGCCAATATGGGAAGGGCGACCTGCCGTTCAAGACCCGGCCGAACAGACGTGTTCAGGCGGACCGGTTTACATTGGTTTTCAAGAGTACGCCGACCCGCTCGCCAAGGGCAGTAAGGCGGAGCAGGTCGGCGCGGGGACGAGCGGGCGCTGCGTTCTTGGAGGGTGAGGCCTCACCCGCTCAGGGACATGAGAAGATACGCCGGCCAGGCCATCCTGGATGACTCGACGGAAAAAATTCTCAGGCCGGACGCAGGCGCCGCCAGATACGCCGCGCCCTGACGCAAAGCCAGACCCCGGCCCAGACATTTCCGAGCACCGGGAGTGGAAGGATCCACACCAGTGCCCAGCGCCAGTCATCCTCGAAGCCGGCAATCAGTACGGCGCTGATGAGAAAGCCGAAATAAAGATCGGCGAGCGTCACAATTCCCCAGGGCTGCGCGGTAAGCCAGGCACCGGCCGCGCCGAAGTCACCGTTCCGGACGGCCCAGACGATCAGGACGGACAAGGCGAGGCTGCCAACCAGGGCGAGGATGCGTATCAGGAGGGTCATGCATGCGCTTACGCTCGTGGCAGCCATCCGGATCAGCCCGTCGCGTGGCGGCGTGTCAGTCCCTGTCGGGCAGGCCGGGGCCGTGCCGGACCGGTTCGCGGCTGTATTCGGGAAACGGGACAGTCAGCAACCGTCGAACACCATCGACATCGCGCCGTTGCGAAACGCGATCTGCGTGAAGGCGATGCGCTGGTCTGGGGGCACCGAGTCCGGGGCACAGCATGCCGCGAGGAAATCCGACGTATCGGCGATCCGTCGACCCTGCCGGCTCATGCCGAAACAGCGGATTTCGGCCGGTACCAGACCGGTATCGTGGGCATTGATGGTCATGATCCAGGCCGTCCCGTCGGCGCCGTTATTGCCATGGCCGACCTGGACAACGGGCATCACCGAGGCCTTCATGGTGGCGCCTCCCTGATCCGCGTGACGTGAATTCCCATCCATGTTTTTGCGCGGTTCCAGCGTTTGCGAGGCGAGTCCGTCGTACGGCATCGTCTTCAATCAGGTCGGCGGCCCGGGCGGCACTGTTTGCGCCGCGGGTGCCGAAGGCGTGGATGGCGATCTTCATAACAGGACGGCCCTCCGGTCTGCCGCTGTCAGGACAGGTGGAGGGCCGACTCGTTCTGGTTCAACGGCTTTTGCCGCAACGCTAGATGACGGCCGGTTCGCGGAAGCGTTCCTCGTCCAGCTCGCCTTCCCACTTCGCCACTGCGGTGGCGACTGCGGCATCGCCGGTCACGTTCACTGCCGTGCGCGCCATGTCCATGATCCGGTCAACCGGCAGAATGAACCCGACGATGATGGCTGTGTGTTCGGCGCTGACGCCGAATGTGCTCAGCACCGTCGCGAGCAGGAAGAGTGAGGCGGATGGGATGCCGGCTGCCCCGATCGACACGATCGCCGCCGTAAAGGCGATCATGAGATAATTCCCGAACGTCAGGTCATAGCCGAAGGCCTGTGCGGTGAAGAGCGCGAGAATGCCAAGATAGAGGGCGGTCCCGTCCATGTTGATGGTCGATCCCAATGGCAGGACTGATCCGGCGACCGACTTCTTGACGCCGAGATTGTCCGAGGCAGCCGCGATCGTGACCGGCAGCGTCGCTGAGGACGAGGCGGTGGAGTAGGCGACCGCAATCGCATCTGTCATGCCGCGGAAAAAGCGGACCAACGGCAGATTGAGGACGATCCTGATGATGAAACCATATGTCACCACAGCGTGGATGAAGAGGCCAAGATAGACGGCGAGGATGAGCGTCAGGATGGCTTGCAGGGCTTCCACCCCTTGGCTGACCGTGGTGTAGGCGACGAGTGAAAAGACGCCGAACGGGGCAATTTCCATCACGTAATGGGTGACTTTCAGGATCACGTCCGACGCGGAATTGAAGAAATCGCCCAGCGGCTTGCCGGCGGCCCCGGTCGCGATGATGCCAATGCCGACCAACAGCGCGAAGAATATGATCGCCAGGACGTCGCCATCGGCAAGGGCGGCAACAGGGTTTTCCGGGACAATGGAGAGAAGCCGGTCGATCAGCGATGGCGCTTCGCCGAAGCTGACCGGTTCGGCGCTGGCAGCACTGAGATCAACGCCGGCACCGGGACGCATGACCGTGCCCATGACCAGGCCGATGATATTGGCGAAGAAGGTTGTCGCCAGATACATCCCGAAGGTCATCAGCCCCAGCGTGCCGAGTTTTGACGGCTTGCCCATTGCGATGATTCCGGCCACCAGGGTCGAGAAGATCAGCGGTACAATCATCATGCGGATCAGCCGGATGAACAGGGTTCCGACCCAGCGAAGATTGTCGTCAATCCACGCCGCCGCTGCGTCTTGTCCGATGACCGAGGCCAAGGCCAGTCCGAACGCGACGCCGAGCGCCATGGCGCCGATAACGCGCTGCCACAGCTTGATCTTGAACCACCAGCCCATGAAGTCTCTCCCCGATCCCTGCGTGCCTCACGGGCGCGCTGATGCGTTCGCACACTAGTGGGTGCGTGGTCAGGGTCAATCTTTCGGAGTGGTTGGGCTCAGCCGGCCCTGGCGGCATAGGCCGCCTTGAGGATGAGGGCTGGCAGATTGATCGCGATCGCGGCAATGCCGGCGAGGATCAGCAGGGATGATGCGCCGCCGCTGCCGAGAAACAGGCCGAGCGTAATCAGTCCGGCGCCCAGGATGGCGGTGCGCGACGTGCGCAGCCAGGAAATGTCATTGTAACAGCGGGCCCGGTTGATCGTGTCGTTCGAAAACCAGACCCGTCCGCCGCGGATGTCATGGTCCGTGCGGCTAGTCCGGCGTGGTAGCGGATCGAGCGTATGATCTATAAGCGACATACGATCATTGTACGGACGTTTTTATGAAAATCAACGGGCCTGTTGAAAACCTGCCTTGACTCCCGTTTTACAACGCATTGGAAGCGGGCCTTGAGACCCGCTTCCGCGTTGCAGCAAAGTCGCCTAATCAGGATTCAGCAGCAATCACTGCCGCCACGGCGTTTACCGTCGCCGCAATACGCACCGCGGCCTGGATCTGTGTGGTGGTCAGGCCATGCTTGCGCAGCTCGGCCTCGTGGCTGTCGATGCACAGGCCGCAACCATTGATCGCGGACACGGCAAGCGACCAGAGCTCGAAATCGGCCTTGTCGACGCCCGGATTGGCGAGAATGTTCATTCGCAACCTGGCCGGCAGCGTGCCGTATTCCTTGTTCTTCGACAGGTGGATGAAGCGGTAGTACACATTGTTCATGCCCATGATCGCCGAGGCTGCCTTGGCGCCATTGATGGCTTCGGCACTCAGATGGGCTTCGGCTTCGGCCTTGATCGCCGCGAGGGTTTTTGGTTCACCGATCGCGTGGGCCGAGGCGAGAAAGCTTCCCCATTTTTTCTGATCGTCGAGATCGGTCTCCCGCGCCAGGGAGGACAGGTTCAGCTTCAGGTCCTTGGCGTATTCGGGCAGGTCGGATTTCAGGGTATCAAGCGACATGGCGCATTCCTGTGTGTTCTGGGCAGGGAGGGGCGATCCCGGATACGCTTCGCGGTCTGGCGGGCGGGCTCCGGGATCGCTGGCGGGCCCCGGAGGGATGGCCCGCCAGCTCTTTGTCTGATTAGAGCGTGTCGCCGCCAACCGGACGGTTGCACGGGCAAAGCTCGTCGGTCTGCAGGGCGTCGAGAACACGCAGCGTGTCTTCCGGATTGCGACCGACATTCAGGTTGGTCACATAGACGTGCTGGATCACATTGTGCGGGTCGACAATGAAGGTGGCGCGGTAGGCAACGCCGGCGTCTGAGCGGATGCCAAGGCTGTCGATCAGCGAACCGGTTGTGTCGGCAAACTGCCACATTCCGAGCTTGTCGAGATCCGGGTGTTCGCGGCGCCAGGCCAGCTTGCAGAACTCATTGTCCGAGGACCCGCCCATGACGATCGCATCGCGATCGGCAAATTCTTCAGCCAGATTGGCGAAGGCAACGATCTCGGTCGGGCAGACGAAGGTGAAATCCTTCGGGTAGAAGAAGATGACCTTCCACTTGCCCTCAAAACTGTCCTGATCGATCGGCTCGAAAGCTGATACGCCGTTTTCCTCATGCGCGTTGAAGCCCGGCTTCACGCCAGTGATTTCGAATTCCGGAAGTTTTTCGCCGATACCCAGCATGGTGTCTCTCCTAGGGACGTGGCGGCTTGATTGCCGACCTTGGAATGAGGGCGGTATGCTGCGCTGCAAAAGATAAATCCAATGGATTGTTTCTGGCGAACCCATAGGTATTATCAATACGTATGAGCCAGCTTCCCACCCTCCGGCAACTGCAATTCATCATCGCGCTCGCAGAACACGGCAGTTTCTCCCGTGCGGCCGAAGCGGTCTTTGTGACCCAGCCCACATTGAGTGCGGCGATCAAGGAGCTGGAGACGATACTCGGCACGGTTCTGGTCGAGCGCGGTGCGCGTGGCGCAGTTCTGACACCGGCGGGCGATGCCGTGCTGGAGCGGGCGCGCCGGGTCATGACAGAGGCCGAGGATCTCGTCATCGCCGCCCAGGCCGCCGGTGAGCCGCTGGCCGGTCCGTTCAAACTCGGCGTGATCCCGACGATCGCGCCTTTCCTTCTGCCGCAGATTTTGCCCGCCCTGCGGGCCCGGTTTCCCGATATCGAACTTTTCCTGCGCGAGGACCTGACTGACCGCCTCTTCGATGCGCTGCGGGAGCGCCGCCTTGATGCCGCACTGGTCGCCTTGCCCTATGATGCACCAATGATCGAGACCCATGCGGTCTGGTCGGACGAGTTCCTCTTCGCAGCACCGCCCGACCACCCGCTGACGCGGCGCGCCACACTCTCTCCGTCCGATCTCGCCGATGAACCGCTGCTTTTGCTGGAGGACGGACACTGCCTGCGTGATCACGCCCTCACGGCCTGTTCGACCGGGTCGGCCCGCTCCGACTTTGCCGCGACCAGCCTGCACACCCTGGTCCACATGGTGAAATCGGGATTGGGCGCGACCCTGCTGCCCCGCATGGCGGTGGATGCCGGGCTGGTTGATCGCATGGGGCTTGAAGTGAGGGCTTTTGACCCTCCGGTGGCCGGACGCGAGATTGGCGTGGCCTGGCGAAAGGGTTCGGCTCGGGCCGAAGAGGCCATCCAGCTCGGCGATGCGATCCGCGACATCCTGGACGCACCGGCGGCTGACTGACGGGTCCGGCCCGGATGACCCGCTGACGCCCGGCGCCTGCGGCATGACGGCGCGCGACAGGATCCACCGCGCCTGTTAGTTTCTGTTCAAACAGAAATTGAAGAAAGTCGTCCCGATGAAGCTCTCAGCGCCCATGCAACGCTTTGTCCTGCACTGGGGCGAAATGGGCGCCCGCTGGGGCGTCAATCGTTCCATCGCCCAAATCCATGCGCTGCTTTATCTCGCCGAAGCGCCGCTGCATGCTGAAGAAATAACCGAGCTCCTGCAGATCGCGCGCTCCAATGTGTCCAACTCACTCAAGGAGTTGCAGGCTTTGGGCCTGGTCCGGCGGGAACATGTGCTGGGCGACAGGCGCGATCATTTCAGCGCCACGCATGAGCCCTGGGACATGCTGATGGCGATCGCCGAAGCCCGAAAACAGCGCGAAATCGACCCGATGATCGAGATCCTGCGTGAATGCGCTGAAGCGGCTGAGCAGGATCCGGATACGCCCCGACTCGCGGTCGAGCGCCTGCGTCGGATGGAAGGCTTCGTCGGCAATCTGACCGGCTGGTACGCCCAGATTCGCAAGCTACCGCAGGGCACACTTCTCAAGCTGATGCAGATGGGCAGCCGCATCGCCCGCTTCGTCGGCGGATGAGGCGAGGCCCATGAGCCATCTTTATCAAGCATTGCTGGGATCTGCCTGGGAATGTCTGCCCGAGGCAACGCGGCAGCTTCATTCACCCGATCCGGCCGTTCTGCTGGAGGGGCGGGTCGATATCGAGCGCGGCGCCAACCCCCTGGCCGGCCTGCTGGCGTTTGGGATCGGCTTGCCGCGCTCCGGCATCGACCAACCTGCACTTGTCCGGGTGAGCCGCGAACCGGATGGCGAACTGCTGGAACGCTGGTATGACGGCCGCCATTTTGCGACTTGGCAGGGCCGGGAGGCTGGCCTGCTGGTCGAGCGCTTCGGCCCCTTCCTGTTGCGCTTCGAGCTGCAGATGGAGGCGGACACGCTACAATTCCGACAACACAGCGTGGCGTGTTGGGGCATCGAGTTGCCGGGCTGGCTGGCGCCGGCGATCAGGGCAAGTGAGCGCGGAGACGCGGTCAGCCACCGCTTCGACGTGGCGCTGCGATTGCCGCTGCTTGGGCAGATCATCCGGTATCAAGGTGAGGTCAGGCTGGCGGCGGACTGAGCTTCGCGGCTCAGAAAAGTTCCAGGACCTGTTCCGGCGGCCGCCCGATCATCGCCTTGCCGCCATGGATGACGACGGGCCGTTCGATCAGCTTGGGATAGTCGGTCATTGCCTTGAACAGGGCTTCCTCGTCCTCGACTGCCTTCAGCCCGAGTTCGCGATAGTCCGGCTCGGCCTTGCGCAGCCATTCATGCGCCGACACAAAGCCCAGCATTTTCATGACGGCTTTCAGTTCCGCCACGCTGGGGGTGTCTTCCATATAGTCGCGCACGACCAATTCACCGCCGCGGGCCTCAAGCAAGGCCAGCGTCTGCCGGGATTTCGAACAGCGCGGATTGTGCCAGATAGTGGTCGAATCGATCATTGGGTGTCCCTCAAGAACAGCCATGAAAGCCGGTCTTGTACTGCAACATCAAGTCTGGGCCTGCGTTTCATCTGCATTTTGCGGTTCAGGAATCGTTTTCGCTGGCGGTGGAGAGCAGTGCTCGCGCGGCTTCCAGGTGCAGGCGCTCCACCATGTCCCCATCCAGCGAAATCACGCCCTTGCCGGCATTTTGCGGATCAGCAAAGGCCGCGACGATCTTTGCTGCCTGCTCCAGATCGCGCGAGGTCGGGCCGTAATAAAGATGCGCCAGGTCAACCTGGCCGGGGTGGATCAGCGTCTTGCCGTCGAACCCGAGCAGGCGTCCCTGTTCGGCCTCGGCCCGGAAGCCTTTCGGGTCGCGAAAATGGTTGTAGACCCCGTCCAGCACGTAAAGTCCGCGGGCCCGGGCCGCACAAACCAGACTGGCGAGATGTGGCACGAGGGCCAGTCGGTTCTGCTCTGACGAGCACCGCAACGCCTTGCAAAGATCATTGGTACCGGCGACAAGCCCGGCAAGCCCGGTACCGACAGCCCCGGATATGGCGTTGAGCGCCATCAGGGCGCGCGGCGTTTCGATCATCGCCCAGATCGGCACCGATGAGCCGTGCGAGCTGAGGGCCGAGCGGGCGGCGTGAAGATCGCCCACCTGTTCGACCTTGGGCAGTACGACCGCGTCGGCTCTGGCGGCGGCGCGGATGTCGGCTGCGCCCCACTCGGTCTCAAGAGAATTGATGCGGACGGCACGGATCGCGCCGGAGACATCCCACTGGCGCAGCGTGTCGTCGACAAGCTCGCGCGCGTCCTGTTTCTCCTCCGGGCCCACGGCGTCCTCAAGGTCAAGGATCAGCAGGTCGGCGCCGACATGAGCAGCCTTCGCGATCGCGCGCGGATTGGAGGCGGGGACGAAGAGGGCTGAACGGATCAGTCGGCGCATCAAGTCGTTTCCGGGGCTTCTGCTCGGTGAGGTTTTGGATATAGCATGTTTTCCATGCCGATGGCGCTGATCCTTTCCAGTCATGTCGCCGCTTCCATGGTCGGAGGCGGAGCGTCGCAGCGCGTCCTGAACGCCGCAAAAATCGACACCATGCTGGTGCCGACCGTGCTGTATGGCCGGCATCCCGGCTGGGGCGCGCCGGGCGGCGGCCCGGTCGAACAGGACATGTTCGAAAGCATCCTGTCCGGCATCTCCGACCAGGGGCTTCTTGACGTCACGGATGTCGTGCTGACGGGTTACTTCGCGGATGTTGGCCAGGTTTTCGACACGGCTGCGGTCATCGATGTCGTGCGCAAGGGGCGACGCGTCAACAAGGGCGTGAAAGCCTTCTCGCGAGACCCGATTGTGGTGGTTGATCCCATCATGGGGGATGCACCCGCAGGCCTCTATGTCCCGGCACCGATCGCGGCGGCAATCAAGGACCAGCTGATCAGCCGCGCGGATCTGGTCACGCCCAACCTGTTCGAGCTTGGGCACATCACCGGCCGGCCGCTGACCGATCTCGCTTCAATGGTCCGCGCGGCGCGCGCGATGGGTCGCCCGGTTCTGGTCTCCTCGCTGCCGCGCCATGGCCGGATCGGCGTGCTTTATGTGGACGAGACCCAGGCCTGGCTGGTAACCCATGACCGCTTCCCCAAGGCGCCGAACGGGACTGGGGACGCGCTGACTGCGGCTTTTATCAATCAGATCATCGCCGGCGAGGATGCGAAGACCGCCCTCGAGAAATCCGTCGCCGCTACGGTGAGCCTGGTCATGCGGGCCCATGAATGGTCCGCACCGGAGCTGCCACTGGTCGCCGCCGCCGACGTCCTGACCACGCCGCTGGTGACGCTTGAAGCCGAGCCAGCCCAGCCCGCTTGATCGCTGTCGCGGCGCGCGCTAGCCAGAGGGCCATGAGCATCGACACCCTGCCTGCCCTTCATGGCCATGTCGCCGCCGGCTTCGAGCCGGTCGCGGACGCCTTTCTCGCCAACTGGACCGATCAGGACGAGATCGGCGCCGGCTTCGCGCTCAGCATCGACGGTGAGTCGGTCGTGGATATCCATGCCGGCTGGGCTGACCGCAAGAAGAGTGTCGCCTGGCAGAGCGATACGCTGGTTCCGGTCTATTCGACCGGCAAGGCGATCGCGGCGCTCGTCATCGCCCGCCTCGTCGACCGTGCCCTTCTGTCCTATGATGCGCCTGTGGCCGACTACTGGCCGGAATTCGCCGCGGGCGGAAAGTCCAGTGTCACCGTCGCGCAGGCGCTCTCCCACCAGGCCGGCCTGTCCGGAATCGCCGAGGAGATGGATGCCGGTGACTGGTTCGACGCGGCCCTGATCGAGGACCGGCTGGCCAGGCAGGCGCCGCTCTGGGAGCTCGGCACGGGATCGGGTTATCACCCGGTCACCTTCGGCTTCATCGCAGATGCCCTGGCGCGCCGGACCGACGGACGCTCGATCGGGGCGATCCTGCGTGAGGAAATCTGTGGTCGGCGTGGCATCGACTTCCATGTCGGCCTGGCCGAAAGCGAACATGTCCGCACGGCCGAACACGCCATGCCGCGTCAGGTGCCGGACCTGGGTGACCGTAACCTTCCGCGCGAGCTCGCCTTCCTGAAACCCTGGTCCTCACCGGGCCGACGCGGGGCAACGGAATGGCGCAAGGCCGAGTTTCCGGCGGCCAACGCCCATGCAACCGCTGCAGCCCTGGCGCGTCTGATGACGGTCTATGCCGACCACGGCCGACTGGACGGCAAGCGTTTCATCTCCGAGGCGACGCTGGCGGATCTGGTCAAGGAACGTGTCAGCGGCCCGGACAAAGTCCTGCCCTTCGACCTGTCATGGGGGGCCGGGGTGATGCGCAACACCAAGCCGGGCTTTTATGGCCCGACGCCAGAGACGATTGGCCATTCCGGCTGGGGCGGATCCTGTGCTTTTGCCGATCCGGTTCACAATCTGACCGGCGCCTATGTCATGAACCGCCAGCATCACTACCTTGCCGGCGACCCGCGCCCGGTCCGGATCATCGAAGCGGTTTACGGCTGCCTCTAGTCGGGTTGCGGTCAAGCGGGCGGATCAGGCCTGGTCTTCGGCCAGCCAGGCCAGCGCTTCGGTGCGATTGGTGAAGACCTCGATCTTGGTCTTCCAGCCTTCACGTGTCATCGCAGACCAGAGCTCCGGGATGATCCGCTTGAGGTCATCAGCGCACACCAGCGCAGTCTTGGGTGCGTGACCCTCGCGATAGCGCTCATTCCAGCCGCGCATGAAAGCCTGGTGATCCTTCATGGCCTGCGGTGTGAAGGTTTCCAGCGTTGCCAGGTCGTCGATGATCAGCAGCATGTCGAAATTGGAGCGCCAGCCTGGAATTCCCGGCAATTCGGCGATGGCGTGGCGCAGATTCAGCATGGTGGTTTCGGCGCCGAACACCAGTTCGGCGACCTTCAGATTGCTGTACAACGTCCAGCGTGCCTTGCCCATCAGGCTCCCCGGTGCTCACTTGTGCCGAGGATAGACCTGTTCAGCGCCTGACGTCTAAACGATTTTCTCCGGAACTGCGTCACGCCGGGAAACGGCGTTCGAGCCAGTCCAGCAGATAGGCGTTCAGCTCGTCGGGCGCTTCCCACATCGTCCAGTGGCCGCAGCCCTCGATGATGGCGAATTCGACATCCTTGCACAGGGCCGGCATCCATCCGGTCAGCTTGGGCGGCAACATGAAGTCGAGCTCGGCCGACACCATCAGGCAGGGCAAGGCGATGCGGTGGTCGACGCCGCCCATGCGCTGCCAGTTGGCGTCAAAGTTCCGGTAAAGATTGATGCCGGGGCCAAAGCCGGTCCGGCGATAGGCCTCGGCATAGACGGCGCGGTCTTCCGGCGCGACGACAATCCGCTTTTCCGGCCGGCCTTCGAACTTTTCGAACTGGGCCGGGATATGGGTGATGTCGGGGAAATAATCCTCGAGCTTTCCGATCTTGGGCGGAGATCCGAAGATGAAGGCGAAGAAGGCGTCTTCCTTGCCTTCGAAGACGCTCTCCGCATAGCCTGGCTCCTGGAAGCGCAGGATATAGTGGTCATCCCCGCCGATCTCGCGAAAGGCCTCGGTCGGCGCCTGGGCGCCGCGCGGCAGGTGAGGCGTATTGACCCCGATCACCCCGTCAAACCGGTCGGCCGCCAGCATGGCGGCATGCCAGGTGATGATCCCGCCCCAGTCATGACCGACCCAGACCGCCTTGTCGTGACCCAGCGCGTCGAGCAGGCCCGTCAGGTCGGCGATCAGTGTATCGATGTCGTAGTTCTCCGCCCCCTCGGGGCAGTCCGAGGCACCGAAACCACGCAGATCCGGCGCGATGACGCGGTAGCCGACATTGGCCAGTACATGAATTTGGTTTTTCCAGGAATAGGCGAGCTCCGGCCAGCCATGGACCAGGAGGAGCGGTTGCCCGTCTTCCGGCCCGGCGAGGTGAACGGAGAGCTCGATGCCATTGCTGGCAATGCGCCGGGGCGCCGGAAAATCAGTCATGGCAGGGCCTTGTCGCAATCGGGAAATCTGGTTCCGATCAAATCAGTGCAGAATTGCGGGCAGGAGAGGGCAGCCAACCTGCCCGGTCAAGGCCGGCAGCAGCGCGTCAGGCGTCCTCGGCAAGGGCATCCAGCTTGCGCTCGCGGCGGATCTGGCTCCAGGTGAAACATCCGACCCCGGTCCAGATCAGCGCGAAGGTGATCAGGTGACCGGTCTCGAAGGTCTCGCCGCCCATGACCCCGATCGAGAATTGCAGCGTCGGCGCGATGAACTGGAGCAGCCCCATGGTCGACAGGCGCAGCCCGCGCACTCCGATCGTATAGAGCAGGAGCGGGATCACCGTGACTGCGCCGGCCGCGATCAGCAGGCCCGACTGCAATGGGGTCTCGAAGAAATGCCCTGTCCCGCTCGCCTGCAGCCAGGCAAAGCCGATGATCGCGAAGGGCAGGATGAAGAGGGTTTCCCACAACAGGCCGACCCGACCGTCGACGGCTGCGACCTTTCGCAGATAGCCATAGGCGGTGAAGGTGGTTGCCAGCATCAGCGAAATCCACGGCACTTCGCCGACTGTAAGGATCTGGTTGGCGACACCCAGGGCGGCCAGCGAAATCGCCGCGATGCGCCAGGGGCCGAGCGGCTCACGCAGGATGATAACGCCGACCGCGACGCTCATCAGCGGGTTGATGTAATAGCCCAGGGACGCCTGCAGGACGTGGCCGGAATTGACGGCATAGATGAAGCCCCACCAATTGACCGAGATCAGCGCCGAGGTGGCGAGCAGGGTCAGCAGGGTGCGGCGATCCGCCAGCACACCGAGGGCGGCCCGCAGCCGCCCGGACAGGGCGAGCGAGCCAGCCAGCAGCGGCACCGCCCAGATCACCCGGTGCAGGATGATCTCGACGGCGCTGGCAAAGTCCAGGGTCTGGAAAAACAGGGGCGAGATGCCCCAGATCAGGTAGCCGGAAAGGCCGGCGGCCAAGGCGCGGCGCATATCGTTTGAGGTGTCGGTGGACATGCGGGCTCCGTGGTCGATGTCGTGCATCGCACATAGGGAGCCCGCCTGTCGATGGCGACCCGCTTATTGCGCATGGCCGATCTGCGTCGGCTTGTGCAGCCGGGTCAGCGGCCGACCAGGCCCTTGTTCAGAAGGCCTTCCGCGATTTGTACGGCGTTCAATGCGGCACCCTTGCGCAGATTGTCGGAGACGATCCATAGCGCCAGACCATTCTCGACGGTCGGGTCCTCACGGACCCGGGAGACAAAGGTGGCGAACTCGCCGACACATTCGACCGGCGTCACATAACCCTCGTCCTCGCGCTTGTCGATCACCATCAGGCCCGGGCTTTCGCGCAGCAGGTCGCGGGCCTCGCCGGCCGACATCGGGCCGTCCAGTTCGAGATGGGCCGCGATCGAGTGACCGACAAAGACCGGGACGCGCGCGCAGGTCGCGAACAGCTTGATCCGGGTGTCGAGAATCTTCTTGGTCTCCGCCATCATCTTCCACTCTTCCTTGGTGGAACCGTCTTCCATGAAAACGTCGATATGGGGGATGACATTGAAGGCGATCTGCTTGGTGAAGGCCTGCGGGTCGACACCGTCATTGACGAAAATGCCTTTCGTCTGGGTCCACAGCTCATCCATGCCGGCCTGGCCGGCGCCGGACACGGACTGGTAGGTCGCGCAATTGACGCGCTTGATCCCGACCCGGTCGTGGATCGGCTTGAGGGCAACGACCAGCTGGATGGTGGAGCAGTTCGGATTGGCAATGATGCCCTTTTTCTTGACGCCGTCGAGCGCGTCCATATTCACTTCCGGCACGACCAGCGGCACGTCCGGGTCCATGCGCCAGGCCGAGGAATTGTCGACGACAATGGCGCCGGCCTTGGTGATCTTCGGTGTCCATTCCTTCGACACATCGCCACCGGCCGACATCAGGACGAGATCGACGGTGGAAAAGTCGAATGTGTCGGCATTCTTGCAGCGCAGGGTGCGGTCGCCATAGGAGAGCTCGACACCCATTGATTTGCGGCTGGCAAGGGCATGGATTTCATCAGCGGGGTAAAGACGTTCCGCCAGGATGGTGAGCATTTCCTTGCCCACGGCTCCGGTTGCTCCGAATACTGCTACTTTAACGCCCATTACGAGATGACCTTTCAAACGCCGAGGGGGTTTATCCATGCCGACGCGGTGCACATAAACCCGCTGGCCGGGACTGGCTAGGTTGATTTTGCGGTATGGTCGCGCGTTTCTGGGCGGTGGCGGCAAAAATTTCCAAGCTTTGAGCAGTTTCAGGTGGGAGGATGCCATGGATCCGCTGCGCCCCATCGGATTGATTTTTTGGCGGGCGGATCGCCTTGATGATCCCTTTGGCCGTGATCATGTCGATTTTCGCGCAGGGCAATCAGGCCCGGGCCGACGCCGGTCACCGGCCCGGGGCGGGCGCTGCCATGGATATCGTCAACAATTCCAACAAAACGTGTCGGATCAATCGCGTCTCGGCCGGTTCATGCGGTGCCAGATGCGCCAGGAGACCAGTGCGACAAACAGGATGACGATCAGCTCAAGGGCATTGATCCCGAAAAAGAGCGGCGTGATGAGGCGCTGCATCAGTCCCCAGGGGCCGTCATAGATTGTCTCGCCCTGGCGCCAGAAGCCGACATAGACGGCGACCGCGACGACAAGGGCGACACCGAAGAAGGCAAGGCGGATCATCGTCGCAGGATCAAAGGAGCGACCTGATCGCGCCTGTTCCTGCCGGTTGCGGCGTGTGCGCTCCAGAAAGCGGCGACGGGTCATTCCTCCCCCTCATTGGCATTGCTGGCCGGCGTGTTGATATCGCGGAAAATGTCCAGCGCATCATCGAGATTGATATCCTGGGCGGCGCAGGCCTCGACCGGCTGGCGAAAGCTGGCCTGGTTGGCATTGCTCCAGCAGGCGCCGTTGATGGAACAGTAGCAGATCTCAAGCTCCAGGCCACGCAGGGCCGCCTGCATGCGGCTTCCGACATCACCGCCGATGACCTCGAACGCGACCAGGTCTTCGCCGACCGACAGGACGGAACTCGCCGCGGATGCGGTGGTCACCGAATACGTGCCCGCCAGGTCCGAAAACTGGGGCAGCTCCAGTGGGTGCCGGATTTCCTCGCCCTCGTAGAGAATCCGGAATTCGTGGATGAGGGCGGGACCCAGCCCCTTGTTGGACAGGGTCAGGCTGCCGGAATCCGCATTGACCGCGAAGGTAGCGTCGACATAGGGCCAGACCGCAGCGTCAAGCTGGCGATCCGAGGATCGCAATTCCAGGAAAGCGAAGAGCAGGGCGATTGCCGACATGGCAATGGCGCCGACAGACAGCAAGTATTGGTTCCGGTCATGGACGGTCATGCATGCCTCCTACCTGCCTTGATTATGCAGCCCCCACTGGGAAGTGCCACAGGAGTTTCATTTGCCTTGAAGGCGATTTCATGCGCATAAAAGCCGTGACGGGCGGCCGAACTGGCCGGACGGAATACTGATTGCCTGCCTGATGCCTGTTCACGCTTGGCGTGTGCGGGAACACATCGGGCCCAGAGACTTCAGCCTTCCCCGACTTTCTACGTCCGTAATACCGGTGTCAGGACGCTGACACTGACTTCAATTTTTGCCCGGACGCGGGGCATGCATACTGGGAAGGTTCCCTCTAATGGCTACAGGTGTTGTTAAATTCTTCAACCAGAGCAAAGGCTTTGGCTTCATCACTCCGGACGAGGGCGGCGATGACGTCTTCGTGCACATCTCTGCCGTCCAGGCTTCTGGTCTGCCGGGCCTGAGCGATGGCCAGAAAGTCTCCTTCGAAACCGAGCCGGATCGTCGCGGCAAGGGCCCGAAGGCGGTTGACCTGCAGCTGGCCGACTAAGGCAGTTCAGGGATCGCAAGATCTAAGGAAGTGGCGCAGAGCATCAGCTCTGCGCCACTTTTTTTTGTGTGGGCTCGCCTAGCCACCGTCCACGGCGTCGCGGACTCGCACCGCCGTTGCCGGAAAATCCGTGAACACGCCGTCCACCCCCAGCGCAAAGATGCGCTGCAACTCGTCCTCGATCGTGACGCCTTCGGCAACCGGAACATCGTCGCGGAAGGTCCATGGATGCACGGCCAGCCCCAATTCATGGGCGCGGGCAATGAAGCCGGTATCCTCGCCGTCGGCGGTGATCACGAGCGCCTTGGACGGGCCGACCCCGTCCGCGAAGGCGGACAGGTCGGCGAGCGATACAGTCGGCTGCAGCGGATCGGCTTCCGGGTCGAGCTCTTGCATCGGGAAGACCAGCATCAGGAGCGGTGTGTCGACCTCGCCATTGAGGCGAGCGAGAAAATCCGGTTCGAAGCACTGGATCGCCGTGGTCGCATCGGCACCATCCAGTCCGCGCTCCCGCAGGATGCGCACGAGCTCGGGTAGCGGGTCCAGGCCGAGCGAGACGAAATGGCCAGGTACCTTCACTTCCGGCTCGGTGCGAACGCCATGCGTGGCCGCGAGGTCGAGCACTTCCTCGAAGGTCGGGATCAGAAACTGGTCATTGAAACCGGGATCGCGCTGGGGCCAGGGTTGGCGGGCCCGCAAGGTGCGCAGCTCTGCGAGCGTGAAGTCTTCCACCCACCAGTCGGTCTGCCCGCCCTGGGCGCGGCGGCGATCAGCGAACGCCGGATGGTTCGCGACGTCGGTCGTGGTCGAGAGATAATGGTCATGGCGGACCACCAGAACGCCATCTGACGTCATGACCAGGTCAGGTTCGATGACATCGGCGCCTTGCTCGATCGCCAGGGTATAGGCTTCGAGCGTATGCTCGGGGCGTTCGCCGCTGGCGCCGCGATGGGCAATCACCAATGGGGCTTCGCCATTCAGGGTGTTCCAGACATGTGGCGGCGCGGTCTCGACCGCCGGAGAGCAGGCCGTCAGGCCAGCCAGTATCCCGACACCCATCAAAATTTGTCGCATCGACCCCTCCCCTTTACGGTACCGGCACATTAGCCTGCGCCGGAAGCCCAGGGGAGTGACAAATGCGCGACAAGACCCGGTTTGACGAGCTCGCCGATGTGGCCGAGCGCTATGGCGAGTACTCGCTGGAAAATTATGCGGTGATCCGCTCGGTCGCGGAGAATATCTCGACCGGCTTCTGCCGCTTCCTCGGCTCGGAAGGCAAGATTTGCGTCCACCTTGTCCCGCCGCAGGGCGCCTGGTCGCCCCAGCCTTACCGGTCAGGCGCCTTTTCGGTCTCGGGAAGCGGTTTCCTGCCATTGGGACCGATCAGTTTCGGTCTGGCGGTACGGGTATCACGGACCGGCGACTGGACCCGGCTTGTCCTGGGCTGCACGAAGAAGGGCCACCATGTCGAGATCGCAATAGCGGACGGGCCGGTCTTTGATCTCGACCTGCCGCTCGATGAGGCTGCGCTTGATACCGTCTTCGTGCGCCTGCATGATCATCTGATGCGCTGGTTCGGAGACCAGGCTGATCTCTACGAGAATGGCGATTATGGCGGTCGGGCCATCGGCTTCGACCTGATCCATTCCGACGACGGATCGTCCTAGGCGAACAGGCCGCTGACAAGACCGGCGACAAGCTCTGTGCCGGAGCCGAGAAGGCCGGAGCCGAGAAGGCCCGCACCGCCGAGCAGGCTGACAAGGAAGCCCGTCGCCATGCGGCGCCGGAAGGCGAATGCGCCTGCCCAGCGTGCCAGTGCGAAAGCATTTCCGGCGCCAATGAGGGCGATCGGACCGCCTATGCCCAGCGCAATGAGGAATGAGATAAGGGCCAGTTGGGCCTCGTGTGGCAGGGTGTCCATTTTTGCCTCCCCAGGTCTGTCGCCGCCGGGGCGACGAATGGAACGAAACGCGCTAACACGAGGGTCATGATAGAGACCGCTCCTGACCTCATCCTGACCATCGCGCTCATCGCCGGTTCAGGTATCGCTGCCCAATGGCTGGCATGGCGCCTGCGCTGGCCATCCATCGTGCTGATGATGGGGGCGGGTCTAATCCTGGGGCCGATCTGGGCTTTTGCCGCCGGCGCACCACTGGTGCATCCCTCTGCGGTGTTCGGGGACTATCTGCGCCCGATGATCGCGCTTGCCGTCGCTGTGATCCTGTTTGAGGGCGGGATCACGCTGAATTTCCGCGAGCTGCGCGATGCGTCCGGCCCGGTGCGCCGCATGGTCTTCCTCGGCTATCCGCTGGGCTGGGCCGGGGCGGTTCTGGCACTGCACTATGTCGCCGGCCTTGCCTGGGACCTGTCAGCGATGATCGGGGCCTTGCTGACGACCACCGGCCCGACGGTCGTCCTGCCCTTGTTGCGACAGGCCAAGTTGCCGACCCGCATCGCCTCGGTCCTGAAGTGGGAGGGCATTGTCAACGACCCCATCGGAGCGTTGTCCGCTGTGTTTGTCTTCGAGGCGATCCGCCAGACCGCCATGGGGCAGGACTGGGTCCAGGCGGGTCTCGCCCTGGCTTTCGGTGCCGTGATCGGCGCCGCGCTGGGCTTTGGATTCGGTGCCGGCCTCTCGCGTGCCTTCCGCCGTGGATGGGTTCCGGAACCGATGAAGGCGCCAATCGTTCTTGCGTCTGTCCTGGTTTGTTTCGCGGCTGCGGATGCCCTGGCCAACGAGACCGGTCTTGTCGCGGTGACCCTTTTCGGCCTTGTCGTTGCCAATTCGCGACTGGCCTCGATCGAGGAAATGCGCCGCTTCAAGGAAGGTATTGCCTCGATTCTGGTCGCCAGCGTCTTCGTCGTTCTCGCCGCAGAGCTCGCGCCGGCTGATCTGCTGGCACTGAACCGATGGCACCTCGCCTTCGTGGCGGTCTTCATCCTGCTGGTCCGGCCGCTTACGGTGGCACTGGCAACCCTGGGCTCGGGCCTCGATCTCAAGGAGACGGCCTTCATCGGGATCATAGGCCCGCGCGGCGTCGTGGCCGCCGCGGCGGCCGGCCATTTGGCCGCCAGTCTGATCGAGGTCGGGCGGGAGGATGCGGCCATCCTGGCCCCGCTGGTCTTCATCACCATCTTCATCAGCGTCTTCGGTTGCGGATTCGCGGTCTCACCGCTGGCCCGACTGCTCGGCTTGTCTCAGAGCGGCCCCGAACGCTTGCTCCTGGTCGGCGCCAATCCGTGGAGCCTTGGTCTGGCGGATGCGCTAAAAAAGGCCGATGTGCCTGTTACCATTGCCGATACCAGCTGGCGCCGCCTGCGCGCGGCGCGACTGGCCGGTCATGACATCCACTATGGTGAAGTCCTGTCGGAAGCCGCGGACTGGCGCCTCGAGCCGGCGCGGTTCTCGGCATTGCTCGCGGCATCACCCAATGATGCCTACAATGCGCTTGTGTGTATCGATTACGGCCCGGAAATGGGGCGAAGCCGGGTTTTCCAGCTGTCCGGGTTTGACGGGCCGATTGATGCGGAAAAGGTCGAAGACGATCCACGCGCCATTGCCTTCACCGCGCGAGGACGAACCCTGATCCGGCGCGGTCGCGGCTATGACAGCCTGGCACGGGACTGGTGGCAGGGCTGGCGTTTCCGGAACACCAAACTGTCTGAAACCTATCCGCTATCGGCTTATCTCGACGATGTCGGGGAGATGCCGGACCTGGTGATCGCGCGATTGCCAAACGGCACTTTCCACCTGCTGGGGTCCGGTCGCGAGGCGCCGTCCCAGCCGGGAACCATCCTGATACGCTTTGCACCGCCCGGTTCCGGGCAGGCAGACGCCAGCGACACCGGGGCCGATCAGCCCGAGGACGCTGTACTGTCGGATCAGTCGTCGTAGGGCTGGGAGCCGCCCGGCGTTGCGCCGCCGCAATAAGGCCAGTTATCGGCATTGGGGTCGCCATGCGGGCAGACCGAATCCGTTCCTTCATAGATCGCGATGCAGCCGGACAGGCTGGCAGCGCCGAAAAGCACGGCAAGGACAAGAAGTGAACGCTTGACTGACATGGTGAGGCCCCTCTTCGGCCATATCGTGCAGTCAGCCTTGGGCAAGTGCAAGCCCTGAAAGCGTGTTCCTTCATGGGGAATTAACCCCGTTGCTGGCAGATGAAACCACCGGTTTTGCGACGAGGATCGAGCATGGCCCGCCGGCCCGGAAAGTCCCAAGCAGCGGAACGCGCCCGCTCTGCCGCCCCCTCGCGGCTGCGGCGTCGGCAAACGCGCCGCAAGACCTCATCGAAAAAGGGCTTTCCTTGGTTCCGCGCGGCCGCGTGCCTGATGGTGATCGGTGGTCTTGTTGTTGGTGGCTGGCTGGTGTCCATCGCCCGCGACCTGCCAGATACCAGCGGGCTGCAGGCGGTGGAGCGGACCGCGACGATCACCTTTCTTGATCACAATGGCGCGCTGATTGCCCGACGCGGCTCGGCGCATGGACATGAAGTGACCGTCGAGGAGTTGCCGGCCTATCTCGTCGATGCGGTCCTTGCGGTGGAAGACCGTCGCTTCTACAGCCATCCGGGCGTCGATCTCATCGGCCTCGCCCGGGCCATGGTCGCAAATCTGCGCGCAGGCCGTGTCGTCCAGGGCGGTTCGACCCTGACCCAGCAGCTGGCCAAGAACCTTTTCCTGTCGCCGGAACGGACCCTGCGCCGCAAGGTGCAGGAGATGATGCTCGCCTTCTGGCTGGAAAGCCGGTTCAGCAAGGACGAAATCCTCGAACTCTATCTCAACCGGGTCTATTTCGGAGGCGGCGCCTACGGCGTGGAAGCGGCATCCCTGCGCTACTTCTCGCGTCCGGCCAGTGAACTCGGCCTCGGCGAAGCCGCGCTGCTGGCCGGGCTCCTCAAGGCGCCGTCGCGCTACAGCCCGGTCAATGACGCCCAACGCGCTGCGGCGCGTGCGACGGTCGTGCTAGATCTGATGATGCAGACCGGGCGGATTACCGAGCAGGAACGGGTCGAGGCCGCCCAGACCCCGATCCGGGTGTCGCGTGGCGCATCCAGCCAGGGGGCCCAGTATTTCATCGACTGGACGGCGGAGCAGGTTCGGGGCATTGCCGGTCTCGGTCATGATGACTTGATCGTTTACACAACGCTGGATGTTGACGCCCAGCGCTCTGCCGAGCGTGCCATCAACATGATTCTTGATGACGAGGCCCTGGCCGCCGGCGCCAGCGAAGGCGCCCTGGTATCGCTCGCCCACGACGGCGCTGTAAGGGCCATGGTCGGCGGCCGGTCCTATGCCCGGTCCCAGTTCAATCGGGCCGTGCTCGCACAGCGGCAACCGGGTTCGGCGTTCAAGCCGTTCGTCTACGCCTCGGCCTTCGAAGCGGGCCTGACGCCGGAAGACAGGCGCAATGATGCGCCGGTCCGGATCGGTGACTGGGCACCCCAGAACTATAACGACGAGTATCGCGGCGAGATGACGCTGCGAGAGGGTTTCATCCGTTCGTCCAATTCGATCGCCGTCCAGATCGCCGAGGAGACCGGCCGGGGGCATGTCGCACGCCTGGCGCGACGGCTGGGCGTCGAGAGCCCGATGCGGGTTGATCGATCTCTGGCGCTTGGCGTGTTCGAAGTGACGCCGCTCGAACTGGCAAGCGCCTATGCGCCTTTCGCCAATGGTGGCCTCCGGTCCGCCGCCTACGGGATCGACCGAATTGAAACGGCAGCGGGCGAGCCTGTCTTTGCCGCCGCGGCCTCAGGCGGTGAACTGGTTCTCGATGCGCGCACCCAGGCCCGGATGCGCGACCTCTTCCTGACCAATGTGCGTCAGGGGACCGGCCGACGCGCTGACGTGGCCGGGATGATTGTTGGCGGCAAGACCGGTACCACGAACGATTTTCGCGACGCCTGGTTCGCCGGCTTCAACAGCGAACTGGTGACGGTCGTCTGGACCGGCAATGACGATAACTCGCCGACCGCTCGTGCGACAGGCGGCGGACCGCCGGCGCGGATCTTTCAAGCTTATCTGGGCGGGGCGCCGAGAACCGGCCTGGCCGCGCGTCAGACCGAAGCGGTGGCACCGACGCCTGTGCCGACCATCGAATCCCTGCTCCCGCCCGAGGCCAGTGTCCGACCCGAGCCGGCAGAGGAGCCCGATGAGGACCCGATCGGCGCCTTCCTCGCAGGTCTGGGGGGACGGGACTAGCCGATAATCCCCCCCAAAAAGCACTGTGTTTCAGCGACGTGTCGCATTCGTGGTGTTAAACTGGCGACAGAGGGACGTTGAAACACCCATCGATGAGGGGTCACCATGAGATACAGCCTGCTTTCTGCCGCTGCTGCGGCCAGTGTCATCGCCTGCATGTTGCCAGCCGGCAGCGTCGAGGCCCAGAGCCGCGCCGCCGCCGAAGCCGCCATGGCACGGATGGGTCTGGACGGCTCCAATGAAACCGTGAGCTATGAAAGCGTCGATTTTCGAAGCGGGCGCTACATCCTCAATGATGTAACATTCACCGATCCGGATGCAGGTGGCATGCGCGAGGCAGACGGGCCCGATTCGGTGCACATTGACCGGATGGTCTTCGAGGCCCTGCGCCTCGCCCCGAATGGCGATGTTCTCTTTGACGGCTTGGCGCTGGAAGGTCTCCGTGTCACCGACACCACGGACGGAACCGCGATCCGGCTCGATCGGATCTCCATCGACGGGCCGAATGCGGCGATGACGGCTGATTTTGGTCGTGCCGTTGCCGGTGAGAATGATGACGATTACGATCCGGCCTGGAACACCTATGAATTCGATGCTTTCCGCCTGGAAGGCCTTGAAGGCGCGGGCGCGGAAGACGGCGGTCTCTTTGAATTCAGCCTCGATCAATTCGTCGTCGAGAATTATTCCCGTATCGAGTTGGGGCGCCTCGCCCTGATCGGCTTTGCCTTTTCCGGAGCGGATGAGACCGGGGACGATATCACGGTCAGTCTCGGCGAAGTCTCCATGCTTGGCTTCCAGACTGCGGCCTATGCGGACATGATGGATGCGGCGGCATCCGGTGCCGAAGAGTCCGCTGTAATGGATGCGTACTATCAGAGCGCGTTTCTGGCGCCGATTGACCTGTATGACAGCGTCGCCGTTCGCGACATCCTCGTGGAAGCCTCCGGTGTCCATTTCTCGATGGATTACCTGACCGCAGAGATGGAGCGTCAAGGGTCCCGCGTGTTGAGCACGGCAGCGCTCGGGTCGGCAATGCTGATCCCGGACCCGACCAAGCCGGGCGGCGCGCAGCTCGCCATGGGCCTCGGCATGCTGGGTTATGACCAGCTCGAACTGAGCATGGCGGCCAACTCGATCTATGACGAAGATACCGGCCGCGCCTACACGACCGGCGACAACTACATCGAGCTGACTGACGGCCTGCGCCTTGAAATGGGGCAGGACATCTCGGGATATGATGCCTATCTGGCCAACATGCCCGGCGCGATGACAGCCCTGACCGATGCGGAAGATGCCGGCGATGAAGCCCAATTCAACGCGATGGCGGAAATGATGGCGCCGCTCCTGATCAACAATATCACGATGCGGATTGTTGATCTCTCCATCCTGGATCGCGCACTCGAAGCCGGTGCTGCGGCGCAGGGGCTCACCAAGGAAGAGTTGCGCGTGCAGGCGGGCGCCATGATGGGCATGGGCCTGATGGCGGCTCCGCCGGAAATTCCCCGCCCGGTCCTGGCTGAACTGTCCACCGCGCTGACCAATTTCGTCAATCAGGGCGGCAGCCTTCACATCGAGATGTCGCCACCGACGCCGCTCAGCATCGGCGCCATGCTCGACGACATGAAGACCGGCTCGTTCGACTACGCCTCGCTTGGTCTCAGCTTCACGTCGGAAGCGCCCTGATCCGATCATGTGAACCGGAATGAAGAAGGCGCCACCCGGTCCGGGTGGCGCCTCTTTTCATGTCGGTATCTGCCGGACCGAGATCAGCGCGCGTCGAGCGCCGCCTGTCCGGTTTCATCCATGAAAGCCTTCATGCGTGGCGCAATCTGCTCGCGGAAGCGGCGGCCGTTGAACACGCCGTAATGGCCGACATCCGGCTGGACCCAGTCCGATTGCAGGTGTTCAGGCAGCGCTTCGCACAATGTGTGGGCGGCCTGGGTCTGTCCGATACCGGAAATATCGTCATTCTCGCCTTCCACCGTGAGCAGGGCGATATCGCGGATCGCAGACGGGTCCACCTTGCGGGCGCCATGCATCTGTTCGCCGCGGGCCAGCTTGTGCTCCTGGAAAACGTCCGTGATTGTCTGCAGGTAGAATTCTTCCGACAGGTCCATGACGGCGAGATACTCGTCATAGAAGGTGCGGTGCTTGTCGGTGCTGTCACCATCGCCCTCAACAAGCTGGGTGAAGAAATCCCAGTGGGCATCGACATGGCGTTCCAGATTCATGTTCATGAAGCCGGCCAGCTGCAGGAAGCCCGGATAGACCCTGCGGAATGCGCCTGGATTCGGCGCCGGAACAGTGTGGATGAGATTGCCGGCAAACCAGTCGAAGGGTTTCTCCTCGGCCAGCTTGTTGGGCACCGTTGGCGACAGCCGGGTGTCGATCGGTGAGCCCATGAAGGTCATCGATGCCGGGCGGGCCGGATCATTGTCCTCCGCCATCATGGCGATCGCGGCCAGCGTCGGAGGTCCGGGCTGACAGACAGCCACCACATGCAGGTCGGGCCCGAGCAGGGTGATCATCTCGCGTATATAGGTGGTGAATTCGTCAAGATCGAAGCGGCCATCGGTCACCGGCACCATCCGGGCGTCCTGCCAGTCGGTGATATAGACCTCGCTGTCGGGCAGGAAGGCTTCCACCGTGCCGCGCAGCAGGGTTGCGTAGTGACCGGACATGGGCGCGACGAAGAGGACTTTGCGATCCGGCGTGTCGCCGCGCGCCGCGACAAGCGCATCCTGGTCGCGCTCGAAATGCACAAGCGAGCACCAGGGCCTGGTCCATACGACCGTTTCGGACACGCCGACGTGCCGGCCCGCGATCTCGGTATGGTCGAGCATCCATTCCGGCTTGGCATAGCGCCGGGTCACGGACTCAAAGAGTTCCGCAGCGGCAGCCATCGTCCGCCCGGCCATTGTCTCGCCCATAGGATTCATGGGCGAGCGCATCATCTGGCGCGTTGCATTCGCCGCGGCGCGCCAGGGCGTTATCGCCAAACGATTGAATTCATAGACGCTGTAAAGCATGAGCTCTCCTCGCGCCGGCGCCGAAGGCCGGCACTGTTCCGGATGACTATCCGGGATTTTCCTCAAGGAAGTCTTGCAGGCGGAGCGCGAGGTCGCGCGGGTCTACGCCTGAGGTGAAGACATCAACAAAAGCCCCGTCGCCGTCCATCAGATAGATAATCGAGCTGTGGTCCATCAGATAATCACCGCTGCCATCATCCTCGGCGCGTTGATAGACAACACGATAGGCACGGGCGACTGCAGCGATTTGTTCCTCTGTCCCGGTCAAGCCGACAAGGCCGTCCGGGAAGGCCGGCGAGCTGACATAGCTCGCCATCTGCTGATATGTATCGCGCTCGGCATCGACGGTGATCAGGATCGGCTGGATGCGCGCGCGCTCGTCGGCTTCAAGCTGATCCATGGCAGCCGCCATCACCTGAAGCGAGAACGGGCAAACGTCAGGGCAGTAGGTGTAACCGAAATAGATCAGCATCGCCTTGCCGGCATAAGTCTCCTGCGTCACCGTTGCACCGGTCTGGTCGATCAGTTCGAACGGACCGCCGACCAGCGCCTCGCCGCTCGTGCGGACCTCGGCGCGGCGCTCCTGCCGCTCGCCACCTCGGGATAGCAGGACGCTGAAAACCAAAACCAGGACAACTGTTGGCGCTGCGATCAGCAGCCATAGCATTGGGCGCGGCATTCTCACTCCTTGGCGGGGTCACCCGTGCTGTTCGGGCGCCGACGAAGCATGTTAGTCAGTAAGCGTCGGATTTGCTGCGAGTGCGAAGGTAGGGGCTAGCCTGCGCCCTGTCCATCGCCGGACGCGGTCACACAATCGGGAGGCCTGATTTATGAGCGAAAGTGACTGGGACCCCTATGGCGGTGATGCACATCTGACCCCGGTATTTGGCCGCCTGCGGCTTCGCACCCTGGTCATGTTGCGCTGGCTGGCGGTCGGCGGACAGTCCGTCACCATTCTGATCGTGCATTTCCTGGCCGGATTTGAACTGCCGATCGGATTGTGTCTCGGCCTCATTGCCCTCAGCGCCCTGGTCAATACCTGGCTCACCCTGGCAGTCCCGCCGCAGAAATTTGCCCGTGACTGGGAGGCTTTCGCCCAGCTTGGCTTCGACGTCCTGCAGATGTGTGCGCTGTTGATGCTGACCGGCGGCCTGCAAAACCCGTTCATCGTGATGCTGGCAGCGCCGATCATCATCGCCGTCGCCGCCTTGCCACCGCGGTGGTCGGCGGGAGTTGCCGGCATTGCCTTGGCCGGTACCGGCGCAATGTGGCTGTGGAGCCTGCCTCTGCCCTGGTATGGCGGCGCGGTGCTGGACCTTCCCGGCATGTATGTTTTCGGCCTCTGGGCGGCGATCTTCATCGCTGTCGCTTTCACGGCTGTCTATTCCTGGCGGGTCAGCCATGAGGGCAAACGCATGGCGACGGCGCTGGCGGCTACCCAGAGCGTCCTGTCGCGCGAGCAGCGCCTGTCGGCGCTGGGCGCGCTTTCCGCGGCTGCGGCCCACGAACTGGGCACGCCGCTGGCGACCATCCAGCTGACGGCGAAAGAGATGTTGCGCGAAATCGAGGCCGGCACCCCGCTCAGCGAGGATGCCGAGCTGCTGGTCACCCAGGCCCGCCGCTGCCGCGACATACTGAAGCGGTTGGGCGAGGTCCAGGAAGCGTCCGATGAGCGCCATGACCGGATCGAATTCGCTGCCGCGCTGGAGGAGGCCAGCGTTCCGCTGCGCGGTCTTGGCCCGGTTGTCACCGTGGAGCTCTCCGATGCCGGTGATGGCGATCCGCCTGTGCTGCGCCGCATTCCGGAACTGCTCTACGGGATCGGAAACTTCATTGAGAATTCGGTTGATTTTGCGGTCTCCCGTGTTGTCGTGGAAGGCCGATGGGATCGCAGCAATATCTATGTACGCGTGGTCGATGACGGCCCCGGCTTCACTTCCGACATTCTGTCCAAGATCGGTGAGCCCTACGTGACGACCCGGTCCGGGACGCCGGGCCAGGGCGGACTCGGTCTGGGTGTCTTCATTGCCAAGACCATGATCGAGAAAAGTGGCGGCGTGGTGCGTTTCGACAATGCTCCTTCGCCGGGCGGGGCTGTTGTCGCAATCCGCTGGCCGCGCAAACGGGTAGAGGCGCCGCCCGCACTGGGCTAGAAATTGGAACAAGACCAAGAATTCGTGAGGACAGACAGTTGAGCGAGATCGAATACGAACTTCCCGAGGACAAGTCGCTGCTTATCCTCGATGATGATGCCCCGTTCCGGACCCGGCTGGGACGCGCCATGACCGGCCGCGGTTTCGTCGTGTCTGCCGTCGGCACCGTGGACGAGGCCAGGGAAGTCGCAAAATCCAATCCGCCGGCCTTTGCCGTGCTGGACCTGCGACTGCAGGACGGGGACGGGCTGGACGTGGTCAAGGCGTTGCACGCCTCACGCGCCGATTGCCGCGTCGTGATGCTCACCGGTTATGGCAATATCGCGACGGCTGTCGCGGCTGTGAAGGCGGGGGCGGTGGATTATCTGTCCAAGCCAGCCGATGCCGACGATATCATCAAGGCGCTGCTCGCTCATCCCGAAGACAAGCCGGAACCGCCGGAAAACCCGATGTCGGCCGATCGCGTGCGTTGGGAGCATATCCAGCGCGTGTTTGAACTGTGTGATCACAATGTTTCTGAAACCGCCCGGCGACTGAACATGCATCGCAGGACATTGCAGCGCATCCTGGCCAAGCGCGCACCGCGCTAGCGACCCGCAACCTCGCTGGGAGCAACCCGGGCATAGCCGTAGATCGGCCCGCCATTGGCGCCTTGGACGATGGCGACCGTGCCATACCGGCGAAAGCTCTCGCCGGTGAAGCTGGCCGGTCCGCCCGCCCAATTGCCGAGATATGTGAGACTCTTGACCATGTTATAGTGGAGCATGTCGAGGCCTTCGTTTTCGCCGGCACCCACCGTGACCGAGGCCCAGCCCGGCGAATAGGCGACCAGCCAGACATCGAGATCCTCTTCCGGTGCCTCACCGTCGAGCGAGATGCGGAAGGACCCGAAAGGTCCGTCTGAAATCCGGATGACCGGGCTGTCCGGCATCGCCGTCAAGCGGTCGCTCACCGCATCGCCCACGGCATCCTGTTCCCAGCCGGGCGCGTCCGTAACGCCATCGACGACAAAATGCGGTGTGTAGAGGCGTGGCACGTCGAGCCGGGGCAGGTAGGTGCGCTGGCGCTGGACGTATTCAGGGCGGGCATAGGTGTCTGTCCAGCCATACATGTCCCAGTAGGACACCGCGTAGGCGAGGACGAAGACATGCTCACGCTGATCGAGTTCGCCCAGATAGCGGTTGGCTTCCGGGCACAGGCCGCAGCCCTGGCTGGTGAAAAGTTCGACCAGCACGGGGCGTTCCTCAGGCGGAGCGTCGTCCTGGGCCCAGCCCTGATCGGCCAGGGCAGGCAAGCCGAACGCGGCCGCGAGAAGGACGGGAAGCCATTTCATGGCGTCTAGATAAGCATGCCCGCCCGCATCATCCAATCAAATGGGCGTGACGCGGGCGGGAGCTCGTCTTTGGCCGGCCTGACTAGGAGGCTGCGAGATTGCGCAGCACGTAGTGCAGGATGCCGCCGTGGCGGAAGTATTCCAGCTCGTTCTCGGTATCGATCCGGGCGCGGGCCGGAGCGGTCTTCACCGTGCCGTCTGGGAAGGTGATCTCGACCGTCATCGCGGCGCGCGGCTCAAGGCTTTCAATGCCCTCGATCGTTACCGTCTCGTTGCCGGTCATGCCCAGGGCTTCCCAGCTGCCGCCATCCTCGAACTGCAGGGGCAGCACGCCCATGCCGATCAGGTTGGAGCGGTGGATACGCTCGAAGCTCTCTGCGATCACGGCCTTGACGCCCAGCAGACGGGTACCCTTGGCAGCCCAGTCGCGCGACGAGCCTGTGCCGTATTCCTTGCCGCCGAACACGACCAGCGGCGTGCCTTCGGCCTGGTGGGCCATGCAGGCGTCAAAAATGTCGACCTGCTTGCCGTCCTTCAGGGTATAGCCGCCCTCGACGCCATCCAGCATCTTGTTCTTGATGCGGATATTGGCGAACGTGCCGCGCATCATCACTTCGTGATTGCCGCGGCGCGAGCCGTAGGAATTGAACTCGAGAACCGGCACCTGACGTTCCTGCAGATAGCGACCGGCCGGGCTGTCGGCCTTGATGGAACCGGCCGGCGAGATGTGGTCGGTCGTGATCGAGTCGCCGAACAGGCCCATGATCTTTGCGTTGATGACATCGCCCGGACTTTCCGGATCCATCGTCATGCCTTCGAAATAGGGCGGGTTCTGCACATAGGTCGAGGTGTGATCCCAGGCATAGGTCAGGCCACCGGAAACCTCGATACCGCCCCAGGCATCATCGCCCTTGAAGACGTCGGCATAGCGCTTGGCGAACATGTCCGGGGTCACCGAGGTGCGAACCACTTCGGCGATTTCGGCGGAGCTCGGCCAGATGTCCTTGAGGTAGACGTCATTGCCGTCCTGGTCCTGACCCAGCGGGTCGGTGACCAGATTGACCTTCATCGAACCGGCCAGCGCATAGGCGACGACCAGCGGCGGCGAGGCCAGGTAGTTGGCGCGCACATCCGGCGAGATCCGGCCTTCGAAATTGCGGTTGCCCGACAGGACGGAGGTCGCGACGAGATCATTCTCGTTGATCGTCTTGGAGATCGCCGGCGGCAGCGGGCCGGAATTGCCGATACAGGTCGTGCAGCCATAGCCGACGAGGTCGAAGCCGAGTGCGTCGAGATCGTCATTGAGGCCGGCGCGCAGCAGATAGTCGGTCACGACCTGCGAACCCGGAGCCAGCGAGGTCTTCACCCAGGGCTTGGTCTTCAGGCCCTTGGCCACGGCATTGCGGGCCAGCAGGCCGGCGCCGAGCATGACGGACGGGTTTGACGTGTTGGTGCACGAGGTGATGGCGGCGATCGCAACATTACCATTGGTGAAGGCGTAATCTTCGCCCTCCACCGGAGCGGATTTGTCCAGCTCGTCACCCTTGCCGTACTCGCTTTCCATGATGCGGGCAAAGCCGGCGGCGGCGTTGGAAAGCTCGATCCAGTCCTGCGGTCGCTTGGGGCCGGAGACCGCCGGGACGACCGTCGACATATCAAGGTGCAGCGTGTCGGTGAAGACCGGGTCGGCATCGTATTCCGGACGGAACATGCCCTGGGCCTTTGAATAGGCCTCGACCAGGGCGACGCGCTTGTCGTCACGGCCGGTCGCCGTGAGGTAGGCCAGCGTCTCGTTGTCGACCGGGAAGAAGCCGCAGGTCGCACCGTATTCCGGGGCCATGTTGGCGATGGTGGCCTCGTCTTCCAGCGACAGATGGTCAAGGCCGGTGCCGTAGAATTCCACGAACTTGCCGACCACGCCCTTCTTGCGGAGCATCTCGACGACCTTCAAAACCAGGTCAGTTGCGGTGGCGCCTTCCGGCAGCTTGCCGGTCAGTTCAAAGCCGATGACTTCCGGGATCAGCATGGAGACCGGCTGGCCGAGCATGGCCGCCTCTGCCTCGATGCCGCCGACACCCCAGCCGAGAACGGCGAGGCCGTTGATCATGGTGGTGTGGCTGTCGGTGCCGACGCAGGTGTCAGGATAGGCGATAGTCTCGCCGTTTTCTTCCTTGGTCCAGACGGCCTGGGCGAGGTTTTCCAGATTGACCTGGTGGATAATGCCCGTGCCCGGCGGGACAACGCGGAAATTGTCAAACGCCTTGGCGCCCCATTTCAGGAATTTGTAACGCTCGCCATTGCGCTCGTACTCGCGCTCGACATTCTTGGCGAAGCTGTCGGCCTGGCCAAAATTGTCGACCATGACCGAGTGGTCGATCACGAGGTCGACCGGGACTTGCGGGTTGATACGGTCCGGGTCGGCGCCAAGCTTGGTCGCGGCATCGCGCATGGCGGCGAGATCGACCACGGCCGGCACACCGGTGAAGTCCTGCATGACCACGCGGGCCGGGCGGTAGGCGATCTCATGGGTCGACTTGCGGGTCGTCAGCCATTCGGCCATCGCCTCGATATCGGCCTTGGTGACGGTCTTGCCGTCTTCAAAGCGCAGCAGGTTTTCCAGAAGCACTTTCAGCGAGCCCGGCAGGCGGGAAACCCCGGCCAGCCCGTTCGCCTCGGCGACCTTCAGGTCATAATAGGCATAGGTCTCACCAGCGGCGGTGAGGGTGCGTTTACAGGAAAAACTGTCGAGAGAGGCCATATGCGTCGTCCTCATGGGGTCAGGGGTAAAATACCCGGTGGGGAGGCGGGCCGCAGTTTACGGCCACATGTTTTGGCGGGTTTTAGCCGGACATTCGGTCTGCTGCAATGCGGCGTTCCGTGCGTTGACGGATGGGGTGCTCTCAGGCGACATGCAGAACCATGTCGAGCCAGACCCAGATTTTCCCCGACATGCCCGCGCTTTGCCCGGAAACGCTTTGTGTTTCCGGCCTGTCACTGGCGCGCGGCGAGCTCACCCTGGTGCGCGATTTCAACCTTGATCTCGCGCCGGGCGAGGCTGTGTTGATGAGCGGGCCGAACGGCACCGGCAAGACCAGCCTGCTGCGGGCCATCGCCGGCTTCATCCGGCCAGAGGCCGGAACTATCCGTATTGGCGAGCATCCACCCACCATCGCAGCGGCCGAACGCCTGGCCTGGCTGGGTCATGCCGACGGGCTCAAGCCCGGGGAAAGCCCTCGCCAGGCGCTTCGCTTCTGGGCGGCCATGGCGGGGCAACCGCGAAAGGCGATCCTGCCCCTGATGCGGGCACTGGCAATCGAGAGCGTGATCGACCGGCCCGCCGGGCGATTGTCGCGCGGCCAGCAACGCCGGACTGCCCTGGTGCGTGTGGCCCTCGCCAATCGCCCGATCTGGCTGCTCGACGAACCGGCCGGTCCGCTCGATGGTGGCGGGCGAGCCCGCCTTGCTGACCTGGTCGCCTGGCATCGGTCGCGCGGCGGCAGTGTCATTGCGGCGACCCACCAGATTCTCGACTGGCCGGATGCCCGCCGGATCGATCTGGGGACGCACCGATGAATGCGCTGGGCGCGGTCTTTGCGCGGGAAGCGCGACTGGCCTGGGCGGGCGGTGGCGGCGCGGCCGGACCGGCCGCCTTTTTCCTCGCCGCGATTACGCTCGCCCCGCTTGCCATCGGTCCGGCGCCCGACCTGCTCATGGCGATCGGTCCCGGGATCATGGGGTTTGCGGCGCTGCTCTCGGTCCTGCAATCAGCAGACCGGCTGTTCGGCGATGATCATGCTGACGGGACGGCTGAGCTCTACCTGCTCAGCGGTGCCACACCGGCCTGGCTGGTCCTGGCAAAGGTCATGGGACAAGCGGTCGCGACACTGTGGCCCTTGCCGGTCATCGGCCTGCTGGGCGCCTTGATGTATGGCGTCCCGGTCGAGACAGCATTGGTGGGCGCTCTTGCCCTGCTCGCCGCCATCCCGGCGCTGTCTTTGATTGCCGGATTTGCCGGAGCGCTGGCTGCCGGGATCCGCCGGAGCGGTTTGCTGATCGCCTTGATCGCCACGCCGATGATGGTGCCGGTGCTGATTTTCGCAGCTGGCGCCGGGCGTTCTGCCTTCGAGGGCGACGAGAGGGCCGTGGCGAACCTCCTGCTGACCCTGGCTGTTTCGCTGGGCACGACGGCGCTGACGCCCTTCGGGATTGCCGGAGCGATCCGAAGTCGGCTTGGCTAGCAAAATTGTTCATGATACTGCGCGCCTCGGTCGAAGGGGATTAAGGCGATGGGTGTTGTGATAGCTCTCAAAAAGCTGGTTCACGCCTGGATGCCTCGCAGGCTGGTGAATTTCGTCTGGAATCTGTCGAGCGATGTGAAGGATCTCATCGAGGGGCGCCGCAAATCGGCCAAGCCGCAGCCGTGGCGCGTCTTGCACAATGTCGGCGGCGGCGATTTCCACGCCACCGGTCGACATTTTTTCTCGCTTTTCTCACAGGCGGTGAATTTCAGGCCGTCGGACCATGTCCTTGATCTGGGCTGCGGAGCAGGACGGCTGAGTTTCCCCATTGCAGAGGCCTTGGATGAATCGGGCCGCTACACGGGTTTCGACCTTTCAGACAGCGCGTTGGGTTTTGCCCGCAAGCATGTGAAAAGCCGAGGCTGTGTCGATTTTTTTCGGTCGGACGTCAAAAGCGCAGAATATGGTGCCAGTGGCATGAATGCCCACCAGTACCGTTTCCCGGCCGAGGATGGCTCAATCGACGCGGCGCTGGCGATTTCACTCTTCAGCCATTTGCTGCCGCTTGATGCTACGCACTATCTCGCTGAGACCGGTCGGGTCCTGCGTCCGGGCGGCCGCCTGTTTCTGACAGGTTTCCTCATCGAGAATGATCAGTTGCCTGATTTGACCCGGCCCGACCGCAAGTTACCGATGGAGGCGTTTTCAGCCGGGGTCTGGGCGGCCGATATTCGTCACCCGGAGCGTGCGATCGGCTTCGAGAAGGCATTGTTTGACGAATGGATCGAAGCGGCGGGTCTGGTCTGGGCAGCGCCGCCGGTACGCGGCTTTTGGTCTCGCACTGAAGCAGTGGGCAATTTCCAGGATGCGATCACTCTTGAAAGGCGCGCGACCCACTGACAGGCGGCGCTTCCCGCCGCTCTGGCCTCGAACCTGCGCGTGTTCGGCCAGAGCTGTATTTTTTGCCGCACTTGCCGGTTTGTCAGTCGCGAAGTAATCAGCCAAGCATGCTGTCCTATTTCTCCAACCCTCAGCGCTTTGACCAGCTCGCCCGCGTCCTGATCCCGATCTTTGG
The DNA here is from genome assembly GCF_015665295.1 of Maricaulis sp. Lineage (GTDB taxonomy): Bacteria > Pseudomonadota > Alphaproteobacteria > Caulobacterales > Maricaulaceae > Maricaulis. The sequence goes on along the minus strand of NZ_JADFAJ010000016.1, from coordinate 38,972 downwards.
CGGGCTGGCGCTTGTGCTGCTGGGCGTCGGTGTGTGGCTGGCCCTGTTCAACTCGCCGCCGGACTACCAGCAGGGCGAGACGATCCGGATCATGTATGTGCATGTGCCGGCCGCCTATATGGCGATGGCGCTTTATGTGGCGCTGGCGGTGGCGAGCTTTGTCTATTTCGTCTGGCGTCACGCCCTGGCCGATACGGCGGCGGAGGTGATCGCGCCGATCGGAGCGGTTTTCACCATGCTCGCCCTGTTCACCGGCTCGCTCTGGGGCAAGCCGATGTGGGGGACGTGGTGGGAATGGGATGCGCGGATGACCTCCGTGCTCGTCCTGTTGCTGGTCTATCTGGGCTATATGGCCCTGCGAGCCGCGCTTGAGGATTCCCAGCAAGCCGCCCGGACCGGTGCCATCCTGGCCATGGCGGGCATCATCAATCTGGTCATCGTCAAATTCTCGGTCGACTGGTGGTCGAGCCTGCACCAGCCCGCATCGGTCATCCGGCTGGATGGGCCGACCATTCATTCCAGCCAGCTCTGGCCACTGGCGATCATGGCGCTCGCCTATACCTTCCTTGCCGGATGGCTGGTGCTCTACCGTCTTCGCAGCCAGGCCCTGCGCCGCCGTGCCCGCGCGCTGCAGCGTCAGCGGGACCAGTTGGCGCGGCAGCGCGAGGAGGCTGTGTCATGAGTGATTTCCTCGCAATGGGCGGCTATGCGGGCTTTGTCTGGCCGACCTGGGGTATCTCGGTACTGGCGATCGGCGGACTGGTGATCCACGCCCTGCTCGAGCGCCGTGCCGCGCGCGAAGCCCTACGCCGGATCGAGGAGGACGAGGCGTGATCCGGGCTGTCCGGATTGCCGCCTGGCTCGCCGTTATCGGATTGGTTGGCTTGATTGGATGGCGGTTTCTGATCGCTGACCAGGTCCCGCCGCCAGCACCCTTGCCGCGTCTCGAAATGTCAGAACTGGACGGTCGCCCGGCCTTCGCGCCTGAAAGCATTGAAGGCCCCTGGCTGCTCAATGTCTGGGGCAGCTGGTGCGCACCCTGTCATGCCGAACACCCGGTCCTGATGGCGCTGCGCAGCGAAGGTATTGCGATCTATGGTCTGAACTGGCGCGACAGTCCGGAGGATGCCAATCGCTTCCTTGACGATCTGGGCAACCCGTTCGTGGCGGTGATGCAGGATCGCGACAATCTTTCCGTCATGGCGCTGGGGATCAGCGGTGCACCGGAGACGCTGGTCGTGATGGACGGGCGAGTTCTGGCCCGCTGGCCGGGCCCGTTGACCGCCGATGCGCTGCGCCAGACCATTTATCCGGCCATCGATCGCGCCTTGAGCGACTAGGCGTTGACCGTGTCGGGGGCTCCGGCGGGGTGCGGCTTGGTCTTCTTGCCCTTTTTCTCGGCCTTCTTGGCCTTGTCCTTGGCCTTGTCCTTGGCCTTCTTTTTCGCCTTTCTCTTCTTTTCCTTGGCTTTCAGCTTGGCCTGTTTTGCCGCTTCCTCGCCCTTCTCCAGCGTCTCCGCGATCCGGCGCAGGGTTTCGATGAAGCTGGCGCGCTTGTTCTTGGGTAGGGCAGACAGGATGGTCTTGTCGGCCTCCATCGCTCCCAGCGTCGCAACATCCAGCAAGGCGCGCCCGCTATCGGTCAGCTTGACCGCATTGGCGCGCGCGTCGTCAGCCAGTTTCTCGCGTTCCAGCAGGCCGTTCTTGACCATGCGGGCAACCAGTTCGGCGAGCGTGGACCGGTCTATCCCGGTCGATTTGACGAGCTGGGTCTGGGTCAGGCCTTCTTCCTGCGCGGTCGCGTGCAGAACGGCGAATTGTCGCTGAGTCAGCTTGGCTCCGGCCATCGCCTTGGTGAAGCGTTCGGCGGCGAATTGCTGGGACCGATGAAGCAGGTGGCCCGGTGAGTCGGACAGGTCGAAGCTTTTGATGTCGTGCTTGTCGTGCGCCATGCCTGCCCCCGGCTGTTCGGGAATTCATCCTAGGGCGGATTTATAACGCGAAAATGACAAATGTCCGAACACGGAGTGTCGCGCTCAGGCCTCGGGCAGATCAGCCTTTTTCGGCTGGTTCTTGAGGACGAGCGGCATTTGCGACGCGGCAAAGGCGATCGACAGGACCATTACGCCCAGCTTGGCGTTTGACCAGAAGGCCTCACTCAGTTCCAGGCCGGCAAACCAGCGCGCGCTTTCCGGTACGACGCTGTCCGTGATGTGGCGCCACATCACCTCGTTGAGCCCGGCCAGGAACTGGAACCATAGCGCCCAGCGGATGGCGAGCAGCATCCAGGCCCGGTCTGTCAGTTCGAAGATATGGCCGAAGAAGACCTTCCAGATGTTGTGACCCAGCGCGAGACTCACCAGCACCAGATAGGACAGGAAGAGGTTGATGATTGTCGGTTTGGCGTAGATGAAAATCGGATCCTGCAGGAAAATGCCGAGCGCGCCGAAGAAAAGCACGATCACAGTCGTGAAGACCAGCATGGGCGGAACGCGTTTTTCTATCCGGATCGACATCACCAGGGCGATGGTCGCGGCGAGCATGTAGGCTCCGGTTCCGATATAGATCGCTTGGTCGGCTGCAAACATGCGCGCGACGTTGTAGACGATGATCCACACCCCGATCGGGCCGGCGTCTATGAGAAGGCGCGAGCTCTGCTCGGTCGTGTTCTGGGTCTGGGCCAAGGTCGGCACTCCGTTTGCGGTCTACATCACCTGAAGCAATACGAGCCCGGCAGCAAGGCAGATTGCAAGTGCGGTGCGCCGTGCACCGAAAGGTTCCTTCAGCACGAGCGCGGCCAGGATGGCCCCAAGCACGATGGAAAGTTCCCGCAGTGCCGCCATGGGCGCCACCGGCGCATGGGCGTAGGCATAGAGCGCCAGGCCATAGGTCGCGAGGTTGAACCCCATGCACATCAGGGCCGGTCTCGTTTCCTGGCGGGCAATGGCGAGGAAGCGTCCGCCGCGCCTGGCGATTGCCGTCGGAAGGATGGTCAGGCCGGACAGGACGAAGAACCAGCCGAGATAGATGAAAAGCCGGCCCGATGTGCGCACGCCGGCGGCATCGATCACCGTATAGCTCGCGGTCATGCTGGCGGCGGCGAGCGCCAGCAGGAGAAGTTTCAGCTTCGGACGGGCATTCTTCTCCGGCCAGGCAAAACCGATAAGTGCCGCCGTCGCAACGCCCAGCCCCGCCACCTGCCCGAGCGAGACGGTCTCACCCAGGAAGACGAAGGCAGCAATCGCGGCGAGCGCCGGCGCGGCGCCGCGCATCACCGGATAGGCGAGATTCATCTCGCCCTCGTTGAAGGCAGCAATCAGCAGCATGTTGAAGGCCCAGATCACCACCGCGCCGGCGAGCAGGAAACGCCAGACTTCCCAGGGCGGGATCGGCTGGAACAGGAGCCAGGGAAGGATGAGAACGGCGAGAAAGCCCTGGGTCAGGCCGCGAAAGACCAGCCGGTCGTTGGCCTTCTTGGTCAGCAAGGTCATGATCGCGTGTGCCAGAGCGGAGCCAAGCATGGCCAGGGTGGCGAAGGCGATCGGGCTGTCCACGCGCTAGCTGTCCAGCCCGGCCAGGGCGCGCGAGAAGTCGCGGGCCGAGAAGGGCTGCAGGTCGGCCTCGCCTTCGCCAATGCCGATATAGTGGATCGGCAGCTGGAATTTCTCGGCCACCTGGACGAGCGCCCCGCCCTTGGCGGTGCCGTCCAGCTTGGTCATTACCACACCGGTCACTTCGGAGGCCTCGAGAAAGGCCTGGGCCTGGGAGACGGCGTTCGAGCCGACCGTGCCGTCCAGCACCAGGACGACGTGGTGAGGTGCGTCCGGCATGCGCTTCTTGATGACGCGGACGACCTTCCTGAGCTCGTCCATCAGCTCGGCCTTGTTCTGCAGTCGGCCGGCGGTGTCGATCAGCACAACGTCATGGCCGCCGCGTTCGGCCTGGTCGATCGCATCGAAGGCGAGACCGGCGGCGTCGGCACCGATTTCACGCTTGATGACCGGTGCGCCCGCACGTTCGCCCCAGATCGTGACCTGTTCGATCGCCGCCGCCCGGAAGGTATCACCGGCAGCCAGGACGGGATTGCGACCCTCCCGCTTCAGCTTTACCGCGATCTTGCCCAGCGTGGTGGTCTTGCCGGACCCGTTGACCCCGACAAAGAGCACGACTTGCGGACCTGTCCCGGTCAGGACGAGCGGTTGCTCGAGCGGCGCCAGTGTTTCGGCGACCACCTCGGCCAACGCTTCGCGGACCTCCTCGTCGGAGACTTCCTTGTCGAAACGGTCCCTGGCGAGACGTTCGGTCACCCGCGCTGCCGCCACGGCGCCGAGATCGGCGGCGATGAGCACATCTTCCAGCTCGTCCAGCGCTTCGCGGTCGAGCTTGCGCTTGGTGAAAATCGCACTGACGCTCTCGCCCAGCCGCGACGAGGAGCGTTTCAGCCCCTGCGCCAGCCGGGAGAAGAAACCGGGCTTCTTCTCGCTCATCCGGTGATGACCCCCTGCAATTCCCGCCCGTCATGCCCGGATATCGCGATATCGACAAGCGCACCGGGACGCGGGAAGTCAGCCTCCGGGATGCGGATGCCGGCAAAATTACCGGCGCGCGCAAAGCCGGGCTTTTCCACAAGAGCCGCTTTTTCGACGCCGATCATGCCGTCGAGATGGCGTGCAAGAGCTTCATCGGCCTTGGCCCGAAGCCGGTTGGCGCGGTCCTTGATGACGCTGCGGTCAAGTTGCGGCATGCGCGCGGCCGGCGTGCCCGGGCGCGGCGAATAGGGGAAGACATGCAGATAGGCCAGACGGCACTCGTCGACGAGCCGGATCGAGTTCTCGAACATCGCTTCGGTCTCGGTCGGGAAACCGGCGATCATGTCGGCGCCAAAGGCGATCTCCGGGCGGGCCGACTTGAGCCGGTCGCACAGGGCAATGGCGTCGTCGCGCGAATGGCGGCGCTTCATGCGCTTGAGGATCATGTCGTCGCCAGCCTGCAGGGAGAGGTGCAGATAGGGCGCGATCCGGGTTTCGCCGGTGACCGCCTCGAACAGGGCCTCGTCGATCTCGATCGCATCGATCGAGGACAGGCGCAGGCGTGGCAGATCAGGCACATGCTTGAGGATGGACTGGACCAGGCGCCCCAGCGCGGGCGTTCCGGGCAGGTCATCACCCCAGGAGGTGAGATCGACTCCGGTTAGCACGACTTCGCTGTGACCACTGTCGACGAGGGTCTTGATCTGGTCGACCACTTCGCCGGCCCCGACAGAGCGCGAATTGCCACGGCCATAGGGGATGATGCAGAAGGTGCAACGATGGTCGCATCCGTTCTGGACCTGGACATAGGCGCGGGCGCGACCCTCCATGCCCTCGACCAGATGCCCGGCCGTCTCGGTCACGCTCATGATGTCGTTGACACGAACCTTTTCCGTGCCGCCGAGCAGGTCGGCAGGGCGATAGGTCTCGGCCTTGAGCTTTTCGTCATTGCCGATGACCCGGTCGACTTCCGGCATCTTGCCGAACATGTCCGGGTCGACCTGGGCGGCGCAGCCGGTGACGATGATCTGCGCGCCGGGATTGTCGCGACGGGCGCGTCGGATGTGCTGCCGGGCCTGACGCACGGCCTCATTGGTCACCGCGCAGGTGTTCACGAGGATGGTGTTTGTCAGCCCCTGCTCGCGGGCATGCTTGCGCATGACCTCGCTCTCCCAGGCGTTCAGCCGGCAGCCAAAGGTGAGAATGTCGAGCCCGGCTTCGGTCTCGACCGGCCGCGTCGGCGGCGTGTCGGCACCGGAAGCGGCCGGATTGTCATCATGCGCGCTCATGGAGAGCGGATAAGTGGTGGAGTGGCGGCAAATCGTCAAGCGGCGCGGGCAATCAGCGCGCCATCAGCCGTTTTGTCGCCTCTCCCACCAGCACAGCCCATATGCCCAGCAGAGCATGATACAGGTGCCAGTTGGTAATGCCGAACGTGCTTTCCATCCGGCTGCCGCCGATCAGAACTGACGCCAGCCCGATCAGTGCAAAAGAGGCCAGCCAGACCAGCCCGGTCGACTGTTTGCCCTTCAGGACCAGCATGCCGCTGGCGACGATTCCCAGGATCAGGCCAAATACCGGGATTGACCCGATGATCGGACCGGTACCCGGGAAAAACATCAGGAAAGCGACGATCGCCGGCAGGCCGTAGCGGACATAGCGCGTGATACCGGTATCCATCTTGACCGCATTGACCTTCAGGGTCAGGCCGACGGAAATCAGCAGGAGCCCGGCGGCGGCTGCGAATGTGCTGGCCAGGCTGTGAGCAAGTTCCAATTCATCGACCAGGCCCGAGGCGAAGCGGACAGCCCCGATCAGGGCGGCAAGCCCCATCAGTCCGAGGCCGAGACGGATCATGCGGACCTTGCCGTCGCGGCGATGCGGCCACAACAGATAGATGCCGAGGATGGCGCCGATCGTGACCAGCGCGTCGGTCAGGGCAAAGGCGATCATTCGCCACTCTCCGCGGCCAGCGCTGCCGCCTGGTCGTCAATCCACGCCAGCATCTTGGATTCTAGGGCAGAAAGCGGCATCGCGCCATCCGCAAGCAGGTAATCATGGAAGGCGCGGATGTCGAAATCGGCACCGAGCCGTTCCTCTGCTTGTGCCCGCAGGTCTCGCATCAGCAATTCGCCCGACTTGTAGGCCAGAGCCTGGCCTGGCCAGGAGATATAGCGCTGCACCTCGGTGCGCACATTGTGCGGCGCCAGGGCGGAGTTCTCGAGCAGGCAGGCTTCGGCCTGCGCTTGTGTCCAGCCCATGTAGTGGATGCCGGTATCGACCACCAGGCGACAGGCCCGCCACATCTCGTAGGTCAGGCGGCCGAATTCCTCATATGGTGTGGTGTAGAGGCCCATGTCGGTGGCCAGCGTCTCGGTATAGAGGCCCCAGCCCTCGCCGAAAGCGGTGATGTAGGTGTCGCGGCGAAAATCGGGAACATCCTGCAGTTCCGCGGCAATCGAGATCTGGTGGTGGTGACCCGGAACGGCCTCGTGAACGGTCAGCGCCGGCAGGGTGTAGAGCGGCCGCTGGCTCAGGTCGTAGGTGTTGACCATATAGCCGCCCGCTACGCCATTCTCGAGATCGCCCGGCCAGTAGCGTCCGGTCGTATAGGTTGGCGCCATCGTGTCGGGCACCGGCCGCACGCCATAGGGCAGGCGCGGCAGATGGCCGAAAAAGCGCGGCATCGCGTCATCGGCCCGCTTGGAAATCCAGGCCGCGTGCATCAGCAGTTCTTCCGGCGTCTCGGCATAGAATTGCGGATCGGTGCGCAGGAAGTTGAGAAAGTCGGCGAACGAGCCCTCAAACCCTGTCCGCGAGATCACCTCGTCCATTTCCTCGCGAATGCGTGCCACCTCATTGAGACCGCGCTGGTGGACTTCTTCCGGCGAGGTATCCAGCGTGGTGTGGTAGCGCACAAGCGTCTGGTAGTATTCGTGCCCGTCCGGAATTTCGGAAACGCCGAGGCTGGTGCGGGTTTGCGGGATGTATTCATCCCGGAAGAAGGTCAGGAGGTTCTGGTAGGCCGGGATAGCCGCGTTTCTGATCGCCGCCTCCGCGTCAGCGCGAACCTGGTCGCGTTCGGCCTGTGGCAGGCCTTCCGGCAGCTGATCGATCGGCGCAATCAGAAGGCCGCGCAGCGTGTCCGGATCGCTCAGCGCCTCGACCTGCGAGGCTGCCAGTTCTGCAATCAGGCGTGGCTGGGTGAAGCCGTCGGCCAGGCCGCGACGCATCCAGGCGATATTGGCGTCAAAATAGGCCGGGATGGCGTTGATCCGGGTCACCCAGGCTTCGGCGCGGGCAATCGTGCGCGGACGGGTTGATGCAGCCGCGTAGGACGGGGCGGAGAAAAACCCGCTATCATTCTGGAAAGGGCTGCGCATTTCATCGAAAGGCGCCAGCTCGACACGAAAGCGCAGAACATAATCAAGCACTTCGTAGGAAATCCGGTCATTGCCATCCAGCGCATCACTGTCGATGGCTTCCAGGCGTGCCAGGAAGGCGACTTCGGCGGCGGCCTGGGCGTCGAGGTTTGCCGGGCTGACATCAAACCATTCGCCGGCGGCTTCCAGGTCGCCGTCACGTGCCCGGGCGCCGGGGCTGTTTTCGTGTTCGAAGGCCTCGAAATCCTCAATCAGGGCAGCAAACAACTCGCTGGCCGACGCCTGGGCGGCCATGCTGACGCGCTTGGTTGCGGCGGCGGCGCTCGATTCGGCGAAGGCCGGTGCGGCAGCCAGACTCAGGGCCAGCATCGAAACACCGGCGAGCAGGCGAACGGGTTGTTGGATTGGCATGTGTCTCTCCCCTGTTGGCCAGAGGATGGCCCGCCCGGTGGCGCCCCGCAAGCGGGGCGGTCACCGATCGGCGTGTTCAGCGCGCCGGGCTGTCTGGCAATCCTGCGAGGCGAGCGCTGCATCCATTCAAGGCGAGGTCAGCATCGGCAACGGCAATGCGCGGCAGGCGGCGTGTTTCGCCATTGGTCGGTCGATACCGCAGATCGATGATCTGCCCGTCAGGCGCCTCCATCCGCAGGACGCTGTCCACCGAAGCATCGCCGTAGGCGCCTTCCAGTCGTTCGACAACCATCATGCCGGGCTCGAAGCCGGCCGGAGCTGCCGGCCCGCCCGGATCAACCTCGGTTATGACGAACCGGTCCTCCGCATTGCGCTCGCCGACCATGCCATAATCAAAGACCGGCGCTTCGACGAATTCGGTCACACCGCACGCGCCGAAGGTGTCGGCGGGCAGGGTGACGGGTTCACCCGCCTCGATGTGGCGCGCGACCAGATCGCTGACATCAACCCCGGTGACGGCTTGCGTGATTTCGGCGAATGCGAGCGGAGCGGCATTTTCCGGGGGATTGGCGTGCATGGCGGCGAGCACGTCGTCGAGGTCCTGCAATCCGTGTGTTGCGTCGCGGATCGTCTGATCGACCAGCGCGGCGAAGATCATGCCGCGGTGATAGGGCAGGCGCTGCAGCTCGCTGCTGGTCCAGAAGCCGGACGTGATGGCGTCGTTCGGCGCATCACGAACCGGTGAGTTGAAATTCTCCATCAGCGCCTCATTCCAGTTCTCAAGCGCTGTCTCCGCCGTCCAGAGCCCGGCCTTGACTGCTGTGCGCTGGGTGAGGAAGTCGGTGAAACCTTCTGAGAACCAGTAGCCCGCCGCCTCGTCCTCGCCCTCAATCGCGCCGCCGACCCGGCCGGGGATCCAGGTGTGGACGTGTTCATGCGTCAGAATCCGCAACAGGATGGACGGGTCTGCATTATTGGTCGTGAAAAAGGCGAAGGCGTCGCCGAGATTTGTCCCGCCCAGGCTCATTACGTCGGATCCCGCTTCGAGCGGCAGGACCGTGACCAGATAGGGCTCCCTCGCAGCGCCCCAATAGGCCGCATTGGCGGCCAGGACCTCGCTGACGGATCGGGCCATGTGGTCGTCTGTGAAGGCATGGTCTCCGCGGATCGCAACCCGCTGTGAGGCCCCGTCGACCGTCTCTTCGAAAACTCGGAAATCGCCGGCGACCGTGATGCTGGTGAGCAGCGCGCTGATGTCCAGCTCGTCCTGCTCTAGGTCCGAGGCCAGTGTCCAGCCCTGTGGCGCGTGGAGCGCGATCTCGACCGTGAAGTCCGCGTCGGAATCGGGAAAGGCGAAAATGGTCTGGCCGATGAGGTGGACCCAGTCGGGCTCCACATACGGCCGGTAGTAATCGCCAAGAGAGGCCAGGGGCTCGCCGGTGCGTTCCGGTGTGACGGTGTAGCGGAGTGTGAGTTCCGCGCCAGGCGCATGGGTCAGGGTCAATCGGGACGGGTCGTCACCGGACCGGATGGCGGCGGCGCCATCATCGCTGACCACGGCAAGATCATCGATCGCGCCCCACAGCGCGTTCTGGCCGCCCCAATTGTTCGGGAGGATAATCCCGGTTTCGCCGTCCGTCTCGCCGATCAGCGTCAGTTCGATGCTGACAAAGGTCAATCCACCCTCACTGGAAACGTCCAGCGCGTAGTCCAAGCGTGTGCCGTCAGCCGTCGCCTGCAGTGCCAGTGTGCTCGTAGCGACCAGAAGTGAGTGCAGCATGTCGATCTCCCCCGAATGGCCTGTATTCAGCGACAAACGGGAGGGCGGATCAAATTAACATGCAGAAATCCGCCGCTAGCGCCGTTTGCGCTGAAGCCCGACCCGTTTCGCCACCATGTTGTTGACCAGGCGCTCGGGCAGGATTTTCGGCAGTGACCAATTGGTCAGGCGGTCCGGCACGATGGCATAGCGGAAGCGCGGCCTGGCGTCCGTCAGGCTGCGGAAGACGCGATCGGCGACCTTTGAGGGCGGGAAGCCGGCGGGTCCATTCTTGGCCATCCAGCCCTGGATACGGGTCATGGCTTCGAAAAAGGGGCTGTTGCGGTAGGGCGTGGTGTCGATCTCTTCGGCCTTGGCCCAGATCGGCGTGGCGACGGCACCCGGGCCGATCACAACGACCTCGATCCCGTAAAGCATGAGTTCGCGGCGCAGGGATTTGCTGATCCCTTCAACGGCATGCTTGGAGGCGGCGTAAGGCCCGAGGAAGGGCGCGCCCATTTCACCGGCGACCGAGGACATCATCACGATGCGGCCCGGCTCTCCGTCCAGGCTCTCATCGACACCGAGCAAGGGGCCGAACGCCTGGGTGACGCGGACAATGCCGGTCACATTGACGTCCATCTGTGTCTGGAATTCCTCGATCGGCAATTCAAGCATCGGCCCGGCGACGGCGATTCCGGCATTGTTGACCAGACCCTTGAGCGTGTGGCCGCCCAAGGCATCACGAACAATGGCTGCGGCCGCTACAACGCTCGCCATATCGGTGACATCGATGATGACCGGAACAAGGTTGGCACCAAGTTCGGCCTTGAGGCGCTCACCGTCTTCCGCTTTTCGGACACCGGCGAAGACCCGCCAGCCCTCATCGACGAGGCGTTTGGCACAGGCGGCACCAATGCCGGTGGAGGCACCGGTGACGACGGCGGAGGGCAGGGTCTGGCTCATGTCGGTCTCCTTGATGGACCGACTTAATCTAGGTCGTGTGGCGCCATTCTCAAACGGGATCGCGTACCGATTGCCGGAAAAAGTGTCTGGATGTTGTCAGCGGTGCGCTTCGTGCCGCGTTGACCCTGACAAGTTCAGGCCTATTGTGCTGCATCGACACTGATTTACCGCGCCAGCGGGGCTGTTGCGCGGGTTCCGGACAAAAGAGCGAAAGGCTGCCTCATGGCTTCCGACTGGTCTGATCCGCGTCCGATGTCGCCACACCTGCAGGTCTGGCGCTGGCACGCGACGATGGCGTCCTCCATTCTTCATCGCGCCACCGGGGTGGCGAACTATTTCGGCGCTGTCGCGATCAGCGTCTGGATCATCCTTCTCGCTTTTGGCGCGGAAAGCTCGGTCGGCTTCCTGTTCGAAGGCTGGATGGCCTGGGTGACGCGGTTCGGCCTGATCGCCCTGACCTATTCGGTCAGCTATCACTGGCTGAACGGGCTTCGCCACCTGTTCTGGGATGCCGGCAAGGGCTATGACCCGAAAGGCTCCAACCTGCGATCCATCCTGATCATCGCCGGTGCGATCGTCCCGACCGCGCTGGTCTGGCTCGAGCTGGGGATCTGATTATGAGCGATTATCGCACGCCTGCCGCCAAGGTTCGCGGACTTGGTGCCTCCGGCCATGCCGCCGGTCACTGGATTACCCATCGGGTCACCTCGATCGCGCTGTTCTTCCTCGCACCGGTCTTTGTCTGGATGCTCGCCAAGTCGGGCGCTCCGGCCAATGCCGGCGAGTTCTTTGCCAGCCCGGCTGGTGCCATCATCACCCTGCTTACGCTGACGGCGGGTTTGTCGCACATGCGGCTGGGTATGCAGGTGATCATCGAGGACTATGTCCACAAGTCTGGCACCAAGATGATCCTGATGCTGGCAAACACTTTCCTGACGCTTGGGTTGTGGCTGGTCACAGCCTTTGCCCTGCTGAAACTCGCGCTTTAACGGACGCACCACATGGCCGAATACAACTGGATCGATCACACCTATGACGTGGTCGTCGTCGGTGCCGGGGGCTCGGGCCTCCGCGCGGCGCTCGGAGCTTCCCAGGCGGGTCTGAAGACCGCCTGCATCACCAAGGTCTTCCCGACCCGCTCGCACACCGTGGCAGCGCAGGGCGGGATTTCCGCCTCGCTGGGAAACATGGGTGAGGATGACTGGCGCTGGCACATGTATGACACCGTCAAGGGGTCGGACTGGCTGGGTGACCAGGATGCCATTGAGTATCTCTGCCGCAACGCGCCGGACGCTGTTTACGAGCTGGAGCACTGGGGTGTGCCCTTCTCGCGCACCGAGGACGGCAAGATTTATCAGCGTGCCTTCGGCGGCATGACCAAGAATTATGGCGAGGGTCCGGTCCAGCGCACCTGCGCCGCCGCCGACCGTACCGGTCACGCCATCCTGCACACGCTGTATGGCCAGTCGGTCCGCAACGAGACCGAATTCTTCATCGAGTATTTCGCGCTCGACCTGATCATGGATGATGACGGCGTCTGCCGCGGTATCACCGCCTGGAAGCTCGATGACGGCACGCTGCATCGTTTCCGGGCCCAGACGGTTGTCCTGGCGACCGGCGGCTATGGCCGCGCCTATTTCTCCGCCACCTCGGCCCACACCTGCACTGGTGACGGCAATGCGATGGTGCTGCGCGCCGGTCTGCCGCTGCAGGACATGGAATTCGTTCAATTCCATCCGACCGGCATTTATGGCGCCGGCTGCCTGATCACCGAGGGTGCCCGCGGTGAAGGTGGTTATCTCACCAATTCCAACGGCGAGCGCTTCATGGAGCGCTATGCCCCGTCGGCCAAGGATCTCGCCTCGCGCGATGTGGTCTCACGCTCGATGACGATGGAGATCCGCGAGGGTCGCGGTGTCGGTCCGAATGGTGACCATATCCATCTCCACCTTGACCACCTGGATCCGGCTGTTTTGCATGAGCGCCTTCCGGGTATCTCCGAGAGTGCCCGCGTCTTTGCTGGTGTCGACGTGACCAAGGAGCCGATCCCTGTCCTGCCGACAGTCCACTACAATATGGGCGGCATCCCGACCAATTATCATGGCGAAGTCCTGACCAAGGTCGGTGACAATGCCGATACGGTCGTGCCGGGTCTGATGGCGGTCGGTGAAGCGGCCTGCGTCTCGGTGCACGGTGCCAATCGCCTCGGCTCCAACTCGCTGATTGATCTTGTTGTCTTCGGCCGTGCGGCAGGTCTGCGTCTGGGGGAGACGGTCAAGGCCGGTGCTAGCCAGCCCGAAATCAAGGCGACCGACGGGCAGAATTCACTCGACCGCCTCGACAAGTATCGCAATGCGTCCGGCGGAACACCGACGGCCAAGCTGCGCCTCGAAATGCAGCGCTCGATGCAGAACAACTGCGCCGTCTTCCGGACCGGTGATGTGCTCGACGAAGGCGTCGGGGCCATCCGCCAAGTCTATGCCGGCATGGCCGATATCGGTGTCACCGACCGCACCATGGTCTGGAACACGGATCTCATGGAAACGCTGGAGATGGACAACCTGCTCTGCCAGGCTGCCGTTACCGTGAATGGCGCAGCCAATCGCGAGGAAAGCCGCGGTGCCCATGCCCGTGAGGACTTCTCCGATCGTGACGATGAAAACTGGATGAAGCACACGCTCGCCTGGTGCGACGAAGCGGGCAATGTGAAAATCGACTACCGCCCGGTTCACACCTACACGATGTCGAACGACATCGCGTATATCGAGCCGAAAGCACGGGTCTACTAGGGGAAACGACATGGTTCAGCTGACACTTCCCAAAGGTTCCGCCCCGAAAAAGGGCAAGACCCATCCGACGCCGGGCGGGGCGAAGAATACGCGGACCTTCAAGGTCTATCGCTACAATCCGGAGACCGACCAGACTCCGAGCTGGGACACCTACAAGGTGGACATGGACGATTGCGGGCCGATGGTTCTCGATGCCCTTTTGTGGATCAAGAACAATGTTGACGCCTCGCTGGCCTTCCGGCGGTCCTGCCGCGAAGGCGTTTGCGGCTCCTGCTCGATGAATATCGGTGGCCGCAACACGATCGCCTGCACGTCCGGCATTGACGAGTACAAGGGTGACATCACCATCTCGCCGCTGCCGCACCAGCCCGTGGTTCGCGACCTGATCCCGGACCTGACCCAGTTCTACGCCCAGCACGCCGCAGTGAAGCCCTACCTCAAGACCGATACGCCGGCGCCTGAAAAAGAGTGGAAACAGAGCCCGGAACAGCGCGAGAAGCTGGATGGTCTTTATGAGTGCATCATGTGCGCCTCCTGCTCCACGGCCTGTCCGTCCTACTGGTGGAATGGCGACAAATACATGGGCCCGGCCGCCCTGCTGCAGGCCTATCGCTGGCTCGCCGATAGCCGCGACGAGGCCACCGGCGAGCGCCTCGACGAGCTCAATGACCCGTTCAAGCTCTATCGCTGCCACACCATCATGAATTGCGCCCAGGTCTGCCCGAAGGGTCTGAACCCGGCCGAGGCCATCGGCGAGATCAAGCAGATGATGGTCGAGCGCGAAAGCTAGGCCTCCACGCCAGTACTGAAATCGGTCAAGCCCCGCCGGATTCGGCGGGGCTTTTTTCTATCGGGCGCGACTGGCAAGTATTTCCAGCGCGAGCTCATCGAGGAAGCCGGGGGCGCCGAAGCCTAGAGACCGCACGGTATCATCATTCTGCAGGATGGCGACCGAGATCCCGGTTTCAGGGTCATAGAATACCAGCGCTGTCGCGCCAAGACCATCACCGCCGTGGAGGCGGTAGCGATGGTCGCCGTAGAGGACCTCAAACGCGCCGGCTCCCACCGACACCCGCCCGGCATCCAGACCGAAAGCCTCGCCGCCCGCCGGTAACTGGTATGCCTGGCCAGTAGCGCCAGTGTCATCGGCCAGCCAGATCGCCCCCCATCGCGCCAAGTCTCCAGCATTGATCATCACCCCGCCCGCAGCATAGCCAAGGCTGGCCAGTTCGCGTGCGAGGCGGTCGTCAAATTGGGGTGCTCCCAACACACCGCCGAGCATGGCTGAGTAACCGAGCGCGTCGGGGGCGTCAGAACTGTCGGTTACAAGGCTGGCACTGGAGAGGCCGGCAGGCTGGAAGACGAGGTTGTCCAGCGCATCGGCCAAGTCGAGGCCGGTCTGGTGCTCGATAACCCGTCCCAGGACCGCGTAGTGGGAATTCGAGTAGGCAAAATCCGAATTAGCTGTCCCGGGGGCGGCAGTCGCGAACCCGACGACCGTTTCGCTCAACCAGGACGACCGTCCGTTCGAATGCTCGGCCAGAAATGTCTGAAAGCTGAGAGCCCCGCCGATGTATTCCGGGATGCCAGCTGTGTGGTAAAGCAGGGATCTGACAGTCAGATTGGCCCCAAAATTCAGTCCGGATGCCGTCGCAGCCGCGTCATCAAGCGAGACAAGATGGTCTGCGTTCAGAGCGAGAATGGCCGCGGCCGTGAATGTCTTGGACACGCTGGCAATGGCAAAGCGGTCGCTAGGGGTGATCGCCTCTCCGTTTTCGCTGCGATGCCCGGCGACTGCCGTGTCGAGACTTCGTCCGTCCCAAACAGCAACGGAGATACCCAGCACATCGGTCCGCGTGCGCCAGCTTTCCACCTGCGTCTGGAGATCCTGGGCCTGGACGCCCGCAGTCGCTGCCAAAAGGGCAAGTCCAGCTGAGAAAACACGTAACATCCTGATTCCTACCTATCCGCCGCCGGTCAATTCTGGCGCTCTCTGCTTTGGGATGCTTCCTGCAGGGTGATCGGATGCAGCGAGTGGTTTTCCCGCTGAGGTACTCGCCAGGGCCCGGTTGGCCGAATCGTGAGTCGTCTCGGCCAAAATGGGTGTTGCGCTTCCTGGTGGGCGGGGCTTCACGAACAAAGCTTAACTGGCGGCCGGAAACTCGACCGGTTAGCGTTCTTTCAAATCGATGGGGAGAACGATCATGAAACGCCTGCTGACAGGGCTAGCGGTGGCTCTCGGTATGCCGGGTCTTGCCGCAGCGCAGGACCCGTTCTGGCTCCATCCCTATAATTTCTTCGGCGAAGAGACCGGCCTCACAGCCTCGGTTAATCTCGGTGATCTTGATGGCGATGGGGATCTCGACGGGTTCGCCGTCAATGGTCGTCACTGGATCCAGCAGGATGAGGTTTTCCTGAATAACGGGATGGGGTTCTTCCGCTCGGCGCGGAATGCAGGCCCGGACCGGGCCACCGGCTATGAGGCGGCGCTGGCTGATTTTGATGGGGATGGCGATCTCGACGCGGCCGTCGCGCGAGACCTTTTGCCGGTTCTCCTCCTCTTCAATGATGGCGCCGCCCATTTTGACGAGGCGCGCGAGCTTGGCCCGGTCGCCCAGGCCCGCAGCATTGCCGCCGCCGACCTTGATGGCGACGGCGATCAGGATCTCGTCCTCGTCCAGCGGGGCGAGGCAAACCGCTACTTTCTTAACGACGGTACAGGCCATTTTGGCGATGATATCGAACTGCCGGGCGCCTGGCAGACGATCCAGCTTGCGGCGGGCGATGTGGATGCCGATGGCCTGATCGATCTGGTTTTCTCCAATCGCGGCGGTGAAGGGGTGGTCTTGTATCGGGGTCTGGTCGCGGGCGGATTCTCCGAACCGGTCCTGCTGGCGGGGGAGCTCTCCATGGAGATAAGGGCGGTCGCGCTGGGCGATGTCACGGGGGACGGCCACCCCGACATCCTCGCCGGCGGCATGGAGATGCAAAGCGTCATTCTGGTCAATGATGGCACCGGGGGTTCACCCAGATCGAGCGCTTCGGCGACGCGACTGACGTGGAGTTTGGCCTCGCCCTCGCCGACTTCAACCAGGATGGGCGAACGGACATTGGTGTTGCCAATTCCGGGGTCCGCAACCGGATCTATCTCGGCTCTGCGGACGGCTTCGTACCGCTTGAGGTCGGCGATGCGCCGTCAGATACGTATAATCTCAGCGTCGGGGACCTGAACGCCGATGGACGCCCCGATCTGGTTTTCGCGGTGTCCGAGGGATCGAACTACACGCTGATCAACCGGATGAATCCCGAACCCGATTAGCGCCCCCACGCCATCCGCTCGCAAATATCCCGGAACATTTCGGTGACCTGGCTGTCCGTACCATCTTCCTTGCTCACCATCATCGGGCGGCCATAGGCCAGCTTGTAGCGGGTGCCGGCCTTGCCCATGAAGCCGTGGAAGATCGTCATGTCCTTGAGCTCCTCATTGATCTGCGCAAGGGCGTAGTAGAGGAAGGGCATGCGCTGGCGCACGGCAAGCGGGATGATCGGCGCGTCAAACTTGCGGGCGAGGCTGATTGCCGTCGGCTGCCACGGTCGCTCGCGCAGGCCCCAATGCTTCCAGCTCCATTCTGACATCCGCCCGGACGGGAACAGCACGATGCACTGGCCGGCCTTGAAGGCATCGATGGCCCGCCTCAGGACTTCCCGGCTCTGATTGCGGTTGCGGGCGTGATCGCGCCACTCGACCGGAATGACCCGCTCCTCCAGTCCTGGGCACACTTTCAACGCATCGCGATTGGCAAAATAGAGCAGGTCGGGGCGCTTGGCCTTCAGCGTATCCCAGAGCGCGATACCGTCGGCAATTCCTCCGGGGTGATTGGCGACAATCACGCAGGCGCCCTCCGCTGGCACATGGTCGAGCCCCGCGCAGTTGGTCTGCAGGCGAAGATAATCTGACGCCCATTCAAAACAATCCGTGCCGGACAGGTCAGCGATGGCATCTGCCATGGCGACAGCCCGGCGATAGCCGAGCAGCGGGTAGCCGATCATCTTCACCAGCGGCCAAAGGGGTGTGTTGATGAGGCGGGGCGCGCGGTCTTCGATCAGCACATCAACGATATGGGGCTCCGCCGTGACAGGCAGAAAATCAATTTGGGTCATGAACGCAGGAAACTCCCGGAGTGGTGCCGAGGCAATGGGTTTCCATCCTGACGGCCAATAGGGTTACCGTAAGATTTACAACCTGGCCCGCAGCTTGCGACAGCCCGGTCAGACGTTAACGCCTTGTTCACGAATGGAACACGCCATGACGATGACCGAAACGCTGCCCGCCGGGGAAATCCGCCGCCTTCCGAACAAGCGCGCGCGCATCCAGGATGATCTCGTGGCTGATTACCTAACCACCATGGTCCAGCCCGGCCAGCGGACGATCCAGATCGGTGGCGGCGATCTTGGCGCGGTGTGCCTCAAGCGCGGCGCGCATCACCAGGTGGTGGCGACGATGGGCGCGATCGAAGCCCTGCAGGCGGCCTGCGACCGGCGCGCCATTCCGACGGACGCCTTGAGCGGCGGGCCGGCGGTACGCGCGGGCGGGTCTGACGCGCCGTTTGATCTCGCGATTTTCGGTGCCGAGACCGGATTCCCGGCCATGGCGGCCAATTGGCGTCACGTCTCAGGGCGGCTGCGTGATGGCGGCATCCTGGTGCTGCTGGGGGCCGACCATGGCGCTTGTGCTCGCCTGGCCGATGCGCTTGAGCATGATCCCAGCTGGGTCCTGCAGGGCAAGATCGGCGGCGAGGCAGCAATGTTTCGCAAAGTGGGTCTGGTCAGCGATGCAACGGCGCTGGCCGGGCTGGCGCGGGTCGGCGATCCCGCCCGCCGTCCGCGCGGCATCCGGCACGGGCTGGTCAGCCGACTGTTGGATCGAGTTTTTCCGGCCCGCAACAACGCGGCATGAGGCGCGCGCGAGCCATGCAGGCCTTTGGAACTGTCGCAAAACTTTCATTGAAATTGTATTGAGCGGTCATGCTTCGCCCGTAACCCGGACTGCATGACTGCTCGCAATGCACTTGCCGGTTTCGCGGCCCTTGCGCACCCCGTGCGCCTCGCCCTGTTTCGCAAGCTGTGCGACCAGGCACCAGAGCGTGCTTCGGCCGGGGCGTTGGCCCAGGGTTTTGACATTCCCCCCTCGACCATGACCGGCCATCTGCAGGCGCTTGAGCGGGCTGGCTTGATCAAGGCGGAACGCCGGTCTCGTTTCATGCTCTATTCGCTCAATCCGAACGGAACGCGTGACCTAGTGAATTTCCTGGTGGATGACTGCTGCCATAATCGTCCCGACCTGGTCGGCAAGGATGCAGACGCGCTCGCTCAGGCGTCCTGACGCAATCCTCGATCTTCCTGCCCAACTGGTCCAATTGGTCCGCCAGTTCGTTCGCTTCTCCCGCGGGGAGGTCCGTTCCCGCCGCCGCGCGGCCCCGGGCCTTCGCTGACACCGGAACCGCCACCGCGCCCGCTTCTGACATGCCGCGCGCAATCCGGAGTCATCGTCTCGCGGGTCAGCGGCGTCGCCTGGAAGGCGGCCGTACGATCGCGGGCCTGCATCATGGCGGCCGGATCAAGGCGGGCCTCGATGTCGGCCTCGACGGCGTTGTCGAGACGGTCGAGACCATAGCTGCGCTCGCGGGCATTGCGGCGGTAGAGCCGGGCCCAAAAGGCGGCCTCCATCAGCGCTTCCTCGGTCGGCACGCTGGCAAAGGCTTCTGCCAGCGCGGCCTGGGCGGCCGGCCAGCCGGCATTGCCGGCCGAGACCAGCCGGTCCAGCCCTTCAACCCGCAGCGCGTCGCGCATGAGAGCCGGGGTCGTGTCGGCTTGTGACAGGGCGAGCGCGCTGCGGCCGGCAAGGAATTGCGCGATCTCGAAGCCGTCACCCTGCCCGGCGATGCACCGCAGGATCGGCAGGGCGTCTGCATGCCGTCCCTGATCGGCAAGCCGCGCCGCCGTCTCGAAACCCGTTGGCGGGCGACGATCCAGGTCCCTTGCGCTGCCGGCGCACCCGGCCAGAAAAATCAGGGCGCTGAGCCCGGTCATCGTCCTGCGCATGGAATATCCTTCCCTGGATGGATGTCGCATTCAACGGTATCTCGCTGCAAATCCGTCGCGGAATCCGTGAATCAAAAGCACCCGGCCGATATAGACCGGGTGCTCCTGGGTAATGCGACAAAAAGCAGATCAGAACGGCATCGAAATCGCGATGCTGGTAACCGCCTGATTGATATAGTTGCGATTGATATCGCGCTGGTGGCTGAAGGAGAAGACTGTACCATTTGACAGCGTCTTCTCGAAACTGACCGCGGCTTCGAACCATGTGGCGTCGAGCGTCAAACTCCCCGGGGCCGAGAAGCTGACCAGCGGCGCGCTGGCGAATGCGGCCGAGTAGAGCTCGTCGCTGTCGCCCAAATCCCGGGCCGCACCGAGATAGACGCTCGGCTCAACACCGAAAGCCTGCCATTCCACGGTTGCACCGGCGCGCGCCAGCAAGCTGGTTGCCGAGCGCCCTGCGACAGCCAGGCTCGCCGGACCGGCAGAGCTCGTCGCCGCGTCGAAACTGAAATCGCTGTATTCCAAACTCGCCGTCGGTGCGATCGAGAAGCCCTCACCGGACCAGCCTTGATAGGTGATTTCGGCGCCTGCACCGAGCGCATCGCCGTCCTGCCGAAGTCGTGAAGCGCCACCGGTTGCCAGGCTCCGCACCCCGTCACTCTCAAGCGTCGAGTGGCTGAGATAGCCGGACAGGTTCCAGTTATCTTTCCGGTATCCCGCGAAGGCGCTGAACTGCAGCGTCGAAACATCGCTCGTGACATAGCCGATGCTGGCTGGCGCATCGCCATCGGTCTGGGCAAGGCCGATCGCACCACCGAAGGACCAGCCATTGCCTGCCCGGCCTTCGAGTCCCAACAGTGTGAAGCCGCCATCGAAGTCGAACTGACCGGCTCCGCCGATCAGGCCGGCATCGCCCTGGATCAGGCCGATCTGGCCAAAGGCGCGCCAGCCGGTTTCACCCGTCGGACCCATGCCGGTGGCGGGCTGACGGAAGAGCGACTTGGCACCGCTCAGATGGGCCGCGCGGGCCATGCCGTTGGCATGAAGCTCGGCGCTCGCAAGCACATCGACCACTGCGTCGGCCTGTGAGGCCCGCCCGCCGATTTCACTGCGCAGGGCTGCGCTCAGAGCATTGCCTTGTGCACGCGCTGCCCGGTCGAACATGACCGTCTCGTAGGGCGCATGACTGTCGAGGGCGGCCGTGAGATCGCTGTCTTCCAGCAGGTCGAGCAGGCCGTAGATCGTTGCGAGATCGTCGTAATTTGCCGCGCGCCCATCATCGAGCGCGGTGGCCAGATTGTATTGGAAGAAATTGCTGAAGCTGGCCTGGCTGGTCAGGCTGTCGGCTTCGATCGAATAGGAAACGGTTCCGTTGGCGAAGCTGACTGTCGGCCGCAGGGCCCCAGGCAGATCCATGATGTCGGTGAAGCTTTCAGCTGTGGATGTTGCCAGGATGAAGCTGTTGCCGTCGCCATAGCGCGGCAGATAGCCGTTCACCGGATTGAGAATGAGCGTACCGCCGAGTGAGATAGTGCCATTGACGGTGAGACGATCGGAGCCGCCGGGCGCGATGTCGATCACCAGGCCGCTGGCCGAAGCCAGGATGACATTGCCGTTCACGGTCAGATTCCCGATCTGCCCCATGCCACCCGGTCCGATCAGCCCCATGATGTTGGTGAGGTAGGGCGTGTTGATCGTGCCGGAACCGGTCAGCACGCCGGACATCAGAAGATAATCGCCCCAGCTGCTCAACGTGCCGTCGACATTCATCGACCCCGACTGATGCATGATCTCGATCAGGCTGGTCAGGTCGCCATTGCTGGCCACGTCAAGCCCGGCCGATGCGCCGGCGAGCGTCAGCCGGTCGACCTCGACCGTGCTGGAGAGCGTGGTCAATCCATCCGACAGGATGACGTCGAAATAGCGCCCGATCGATGTCGCGGTGGCGTTGACATTGTTGACTGTAAAGCCGGTCGCGCCCGGCAGGCCGTTGGTGATCGTGGCGGCCGGCAGGGCACCAAGCGTGCCCGGGCCTGCCGCGCTGTCACTCTGCACGGCATAAGCAGGATTTGCTTCCGACACCGGCAGGCGCGCCGGTGCGAGGCCGCCGGAATTGTCGCCGGCTGAGCCGATACTGTTGTCGTTCAGTCCGGCAACCGGCTGGGCGCCGCCTTCATTGTAAGGCGCCACAACGCCGGTCTCGAGTGTTTCGCACTCGATGGGTGCAAAACAGATTTCACCCCAAGGATCGGATGTGTCGCCGATTCCTTCGCCCGGGTCGGTGGGCAGGCCGTTGACGATATTGCCATTCTCGTCGATCACCCGGAAGGCCGGATCGAGCTGTGTGACCCAGTGATTGGGGTCCTCCCAATTGCCGTCGCTGCCATCGGTCGAGACGTAGCGATAGGGGTTGTTCTCGACGACCCAGTCCCAGAACAGGTAGAGCGGCTGATAGAAACTGCTGGTGCCGTAGGATGAAAACGCTTGCGGTCCAAAGAAGCGAGAGCCCCCGGACAGGACGCCGATCACCAGGTCTTCCCCGATGCCTGCGTTACCGGCCGCATCGAGAATCAGGGGGCCGCCGGAGTCGCCGCCCGCAGTTGTTCCCTCATTGGGGGCCGCATCGCCGCGGAAGAGGTCAAAATCGAACGGGTTGGTCCGCGTCGGATCGTCGAAGTCGAGCTGGTAGAGGTTTTGCGGATTCGCGTCGCCAAACGTAGATCCGAACAGGAAGAAATTGCGATCATCGAGTGAGGCAAGGGCGCCGATGAAGTTCTCGGCCGCACGGCGACGCCAGTCGATCGCGATGGAGGCGCCCGAGCTCCCGTCGCCGCTTCGGCCGTAGCCGACCAGGTTGACGTGATATCCAGAGCCGGTTTCCTGCGTGTAGGCGGTCGGCGCCGGCAGCGCCGAGAACAGGAGCGCCCAAGTCGGGACATTGCCGGCGGGTGTGTCGAGCACTGATAGTGCAATATCGCCTTCCAGGAATCCCAGCCCTTCGGGGCGCGCGACCGATTCCATATTGTAGAGAATCTGCGCGACATTGAAGACGGCCATATCCGGATTGCTCGAATAGCCGTTGTTGATCCAGTCGATGAAGCCTGGCAGGGCGTCAGCGCCGAAAGACCAGGCGGCGTTGATGCCGGCGCCGTAGTCGCTGGCCGGGCGATCATTCACGCAATGCGCGGCGAAGAGGACCATCCGCGGATTGACCAGGGTGCCGGAGCAGACAAAGCCGTCATCGCGAAAGAACATGCCGATGCCGGTTACATCGGTCGCCGAGTCGAAGGTGTCGTCGGATGTAACGCCATCGACCGGTACGATCTGACCGACTTCCTGCTGCGCAAGGGCGGGTGCCGCTGACAATCCGATGATCGAGGTTGTCGCGACAAGCAATGACCTGAAATTTGTGAGTTTGCGAACAGTAGCCACGGTATTTTCCCCTGAGGATGATAGCGGTTGTCGTCGGCGGTCTCGCCAACACCCAAACCGATTGCGTATCAGGTCCATATTGTTGTGCGGGTCCCATGGCTTTGCAAGGATAAACCGGTCGCAATCGGTCCATCCTCAATCCATGCGTGTCCCGGGGTCGCGCGGCCGCCCAAAACTGAGCCACCGCTCGACAGGCCGGGGCAGGCATACTAAGTCAGCGCCAGCAATCGGTCCCGGAGAGGACCGGATCCACTCGAGTTGCGGGAGCGTAGCGATGACGCGCGAAATCCATCATTTTATCAACGGCAAGGCCGCAGTCGGCGTGTCCGGGCAGTTCGGCGACGTCTACAACCCGAACACGGGTGACGTGCAGGCCCGCGTCCAATTCGCGACGACGGACGAGGTGGCCAAGGCGGTCGAGGATGCCAAGGCGGCCCAGATCAAATGGGCTGCCATGAATCCACAACGTCGCGCCCGTGTCCTGATGACGTACAAGTCGCTGGTCGAAGCCGAGATGGACAGTCTCGCGGAGCTTCTCTCTTCGGAACATGGCAAGGTGATCGCCGACGCGAAGGGCGATCTGATCCGCGGTCTGGAAGTCGTCGAATTCGCCTGCGGCGTGCCGCACCTGATGAAGGGTGAGTACACGGAGAGCGCCGGCCCCGGCATTGATGTCTATTCGATGCGCCAGCCGCTCGGCGTTGTCGCCGGCATCTCGCCATTCAACTTTCCGGCCATGATCCCGATGTGGTTCATGGGTATGGCGCTCGCGACCGGCAATGCGATGGTCCTCAAGCCGTCGGAAAAAGATCCTTCAGTTCCGGTTCGTCTGGCAGAGCTGATGATCGAGGCCGGACTGCCTGAAGGTGTGCTGCAGGTCGTACACGGCGACAAGACGGCTGTTGATGCGCTGCTGCACAATGAGGACATCAAGGCCGTCTCCTTTGTCGGTTCCTCCAGTATTGCCCACTACATTGCCCAGACCTGCGCCCGCGAAGGCAAGCGCTTCCAGGCCATGGGCGGTGCCAAGAACCATGGCATCATCATGCCCGACGCGGACATGGACCAGGTGGTCACCGACTTTCTCGGCGCCGCATTCGGTTCTGCCGGCGAGCGTTGCATGGCGCTGCCGGTTGCGGTGCCGGTCGGCAAGGATACGGCCGACGAGTTCGTCGGTCGTATCAGGGAAGAGGCGGCCAAGCTTCGCGTCGGCGTTTCGACCGACAGTGACGCGCACTACGGACCGGTCGTCTCCTCGACCCACCGGGCATCGATCGAGAAATGGATACAGACAGGCGTCGATGAGGGCGCGGACCTGTTGCTGGATGGTCGTGGCTTCAAGCTTCAGGGCCATGAGAAAGGCTTCTTCATCGGGCCGAGCCTGTTCGACAATGTGAAGCCCTCCATGTCCTCCTACCAGGAAGAGATTTTCGGTCCGGTACTGCAGGTCGTGCGGGCCGATAACCTGGACGAGGCGGCTCACCTGCCGTCCGAACACCAGTACGGCAATGGTGTTGCGATCTTTACCCGAAGTGGTCTGGCGGCGCGTGAGTTTGCTTCAAAAGTCCAGGTCGGCATGGTGGGTATCAATGTGCCGATTCCGGTGCCCGTCGCCTATCACTCCTTCGGGGGCTGGAAACGGTCGGCCTTCACCGACACCAACCAGTACGGCACGGATGGCATTCGCTTCTTCACCAAGATCAAGACCGTGACCCAGCGCTGGCCGACCGGTGATATCGGCGATCAGGCCTTTGTCATTCCCACGATGAACTAGGTCCCGCCGGGAGCTGGTTCCTGAACGCAAAAGGCCTCCCGATTTTGTGTTGGGGAGGCCTTTTTCTTGGTGGTCTGCGGGGTGAGGCCGACCGGCTTATGCCGGCTGCAGGGAGACCAGCCAGTCCAGCGCAGTATCGCGGCTGGTGAAGAAGCGCGCATGTTC
Source organism: Maricaulis sp. (assembly GCF_015665295.1). Lineage (GTDB taxonomy): Bacteria > Pseudomonadota > Alphaproteobacteria > Caulobacterales > Maricaulaceae > Maricaulis. The sequence goes on along the minus strand of NZ_JADFAJ010000016.1, from coordinate 13,663 downwards.
CGGGAGGTCGCCGATCTCGCTGCGGACAGCGGCGTGGTATGCGTCGTCCCAGACGCGCGGAACTACATAGGCGGCCGCAACGGGGCGTTCGATTGCGAACAGGAAGTTCTCGATAATCTCGGCGGACAATTGCGGTGTTGTCTGCCGTTCCGCTTCGCTGCAGTCAGCCAGAATTGCCGTCACCGCGCGACGTTGGCACAACTCGCGCGCCCGTTCCGTGGCCCAGCCGGCTTCGCGACGCGTGGCCTGGCCACGGGCTCGAATTTCGACGACCGTTCCACCGTCGATAAGGTCGACCCTCACCGTCATACTCAATACCTACACATTCTTGTTCTTGTTACGGGCCGGAAGATAAGTTTTTCGAACGCCGTTCGCCAGTATTCGAAAATGAGCAGAAAGGCCGAGAGCACCTGTAATAGCTAGGTTTCTTGTGGAATTAACCAACGCTCTTCAATCAAAACAGATGCGTAGGAAATGAGCGGCGAACTGCTATCCGTCCTCCCCTTGCCAAGTTCGGACGGATAGGACATGGAAAACATACCGTTAACTGTAATCCGGTGTTGAGAGCCCAAAATGGCCACATTCCAGTTCCGAACCGTACCCCATATTCACGCGGGACGAGGCGCCGCCGGCAGACTGGCCGACATCGCGGCGCCCCTGATGGCGGGTGTCGAACGTGTCGTACTGGTGACCGACAAGGGCGTGCGTCAGTTCGGCCTCATCGACAGCGCTCTCGCAGGGCTGGAGGCGGCTGGTCGATCGGTTCTGGTGATCGATGATGTCGTGGCCGATCCGCCCGAGGACATGATTCTGGCCGCAACCGAGCGGGCCCGCGCATTTGGCGGTCAGCTGGTGGTCGGTTTCGGCGGCGGATCATCGATGGATACAGCCAAGCTGGTTGCCCTGCTTCTGGGCTGTGATCAGCCGCTTTCCGCCATGTACGGCGTCAATCAGGTCAAGGGCTTGCGCCTGCCATTGGTATTGGTGCCGACCACGGCCGGGACCGGCTCCGAAGTCACCCCCATCTCTGTTGTCACGGTCGGTGAAACCTCCAAAATGGGAGTCAATGACCCGGCGCTTTATGGCGACATGGCGGTACTCGATGCCGAGCTTACCCTGGGGTTGCCGCGTCATGTGACGGCGGCGACCGGAATCGATGCGATGGTGCACGGGATTGAGGCCTATACCTCGGCCATCGAGAAAAACCCGGTCTCGGACGCACTGGCCCTGGCGGGGTTGAAGAAGCTGCATGGCGCGATCGAGCGAGCCTGTCGGGACGGATCGGATATCGAGGCGCGCGAGGACATGCTGCTTGGCGCGCTCCTGACCGGGCAAGCCTTCGCCAATGCGCCGGTCGGGGCCGTGCATGCGCTGGCCTATCCGCTCGGCGGGGTCTTTCACGTCCCGCACGGTCTTTCCAATTCGCTGATGTTGCCGCCGGTGCTGCGCTACAATGCCGCCAGTGCGGAACCACTCTACACGCAGCTCGCAGCTCATCTTGATCTGACCTCGCCGTCGACGGAGGCGCTGGTCACCGAGATGGAGCGGATCGCGGATGGGGTCGGCATCGAAACGCGGCTGACCCAGGTGGGTGTCTCGCACAACGACCTGCCGCGCCTCGCAGAGGATGCGATGAAGGTCGAGCGGCTGTTGAAAAACAATCCCCGCGCCATGACCCTCGAGGCGGCCCAAGCCTGTTACGAGGCCGTGTTGTGATCGAGAAGCGCGCCCGCAGTGCCTATCCCCGCTTTCGCGTCCTGCCGACCCGCTGGGCCGACAACGACATCTATGGCCACATCAACAATGCGGCCTATTACGGTTTCTTCGACACGGCGGTGAACTGTTTCCTGATCGAGGAGGCCGGGCTGGATATCCATGCCGGTGCGGTTATCGGTCTCGTGGTCGAGACCGGGTGCAATTACTTCGCGCCCTTGGCCTATCCGGAAACCGTGGAGGGCGGCGTTCGGGTCGTCCGGCTGGGCAATTCCTCCGTCACCTATGAAATCGGTCTGTTCAGACAGGGCGAGGATCAGCCGGCCGCCCAAGGGCGGTTTGTTCATGTCTATGTCGATCGCGACGCGCGTCGGCCGGTCCAGCTCCCTGACGCGATGCGTGCGGCGCTGGAAGCGATCCGCGCCTGATGCTGGGCCATGGTGGACGGCGTCGGGGGCCCGGCCCTGCACCGCGCCCATTGACCTGACAACCCGCAGCACCCAAGCCTGTCACCCATGACGACGCCCCTGACTGTCCTGCGTAACCGTGTTGAAGCCGGTCTTCTCAGCCCCGATCCGGAGCAGGAGCAGGCGGCCATCGCGCTGACCGATCTGGCGGCGCGGCTGGCAGGCTGGCGTCCGCACCGCAGGAGGTTGTTCGGCAAGCCCGATCCTGCACCGCGCGGACTGTATCTGTGGGGCGGGGTCGGACGCGGCAAGTCAATGTTGATGGATCTCTTTGTCGAGAGCGCGCCGGTCAAGCCGCGCCGGCGGGCGCATTTTCATGAATTCATGCAGGATGTGCACGCACGCATAACCGAATGGCGCAAGCTGACACCGGAGGAGCGCCGCAAGCGCCCTGAACATGTCCGCGGTGCCGGCGATGATCCGATCCCGCCGGTTGCCAAGGCGATCGCGGCCGGCGCCCGGCTGCTGGCCTTCGACGAATTCCAGGTCACCGACATTGCCGATGCCTCGATTCTGGGCCGCCTGTTTGAACAGTTTTTCGAGCGCGGCGTTGTCGTGGTCGCGACCTCGAACCGTCACCCCGACGATCTCTACAAGAACGGCCTCAACCGGCAGCGCTTCCTGCCGGTCATCGAGATGCTGAAGGACCGGCTGAATGTGATGGAGCTGGATGGCGGCACGGATTTCCGCTTGCGCCAGCTCGAGGCGGCACCGGTCTATTACACGCCGCTGAGCGCCGATGCCGAGCTGGCCATGAACAAGGCGTGGGAACGCCTGACATCGGGCGCCGTGCCCCAGCATTGTGTGCTCGACGTGAAAGGGCGGGCCCTGACCATTGATCGCGAGGCGGCCGGTGTGGCGCGTTTCACCTTCTCCGAGCTCTGCGCCCGACCGCTCGGGGCGGCCGATTATCTGACGATTGCCGAGCGCTTTCATACGGTGCTGCTGGAGTTCGTGCCGAAGCTGTCCTCTGACAAGCGCAATGAGGCCAAGCGCTTCGTGACCCTGATCGATGCGTTGTACGAAGCCCGGACCAAGCTCGTCATGAGTGCCGATGCCGACCCCGTCGACCTCTACCCGGAGGGCGATGGTGCCTTCGAATTCGAGCGGACCGCGTCGCGTCTCATGGAAATGCGGACGCATGACTATCTCGCCGCCAAGCGCCGCGAGCAGGACGGCGACTGAGCGTCAGCCCAGCTCGAATGTGGTGTTCCCGAAGATCTGGTCGAGCCGCAGGGGCGGGGCCTCGCCGCGGTACATCCGGGCGGTTTCAAAGACGGGCGCAAGGCCGAAGCGCGCGGCCAACGCCAGCGCCGCTTGATTGGGTTCCGGCGTATCGAGAAACACTGTCTCGCCACCAGCCTTGGAGCACAGGCCGCGAAACAACAGATCGGCCTCGATCTCGCTGCGCGCGAACAGCGGACCGATCTTCCAGCCGTCATGGCATTTGCGGATCGTGCCTTGACCGATGATCTCACCGTCCTCGATGAGGGCAAGGCTGTGACGGCTGGTGATCGACGGGTCGAGCCAGGCCTGGCAGAAGGCATCGCGCGGAGCAGGAACGAAGCCGCGATCAAACTCGAGCAGGGCGGGAATGAGGTTGTTGTTGACCACAACGAGGCGGGAATCATCCGGCGTCTCGCAGGCGACCGTCCCGCCGTGTCGAATATTTCTGTGCGCCAGGGCGAAGCCGGATTTTCGGTAGTTGTCCTGCTGATCGATCACGCCGTCGAGGCCGACGACATGATTGTCCAGTTGGGCCATGGCAGCATGCCAGATTGCCCAGCCATGCCCGTGTCCGCGAAACGCAGGTGCGCAGATGTAGAAGCCCAGAAAGCCGTACGCGTCTGAGTAGCGAACCGCCGAGATCAAACTTGCGGGCTCGCCATTGATCTCCCCCACAAGGAAGCCTTTCGGGTCAGCAGAATGGAAGGGCATTGCATCGTCCAGGCCTGGATTCCAGCCTTCCGCTGCGGCCCACCTCAAAAGCAGATCGAATTCGTTAAAGCCGAGATTGCGAATATGGATCATGTCCGGGGGGTCCTGATGGCCGTGTGCGCAAACATTAAAAATGCTTATGTCTCCGGCAAGTAGCTAGTCACGCATTCCTTTGACTAGTTTGGTGTCGCCTAGGAGGTGATGCATGTACGGTGTACTTTTGGTCGGAGCTCTGGCGATCACGCAAGAGAGCGCCGCTGTTGACTGGTCTGCGTTGGCGCGGGCGGATATCGAGGCCGCGCACCGTGAGATCAGCGAAAGTCACCCAGGGCCTGTTGATCCACTAGCCCCCGACTTCGGCGAACGGATGGACGCGATCCGTGATCGCGCTCTGGCGTTTGCTGATCGTGCCGAGACAGCGATGGGTTATCGGGCAGCCCTCCTCTCCTACGGGGCAGGATATAGTGACAATCATCTCGGAATTTTGGTCGGCATCGAACCGGAGAGACACCGCTGGCCTGGTTTCGTCGTGGCCCGCGCGATTGATGGCCGGACGCGAATTGTTAGGACGAGCGAAGCTCAGGGCGGCCTTTTCGGCGCCGAAATACTCGAATGTGAGGGCCGAGATCTCGACGCCTTAATGCGCGAGCGCGTGTTCGCATTTCGCGGTGTCGAGGCGCGTGAAGTCGACTGGATGCGTCGCGCGGCGCTCCTGTTCCTCCACGAGGGAAACCCGTTCGCGCCGCCGATCGAGACCTGCCTGTTCCGGCTGGCGGATGGTCGTGAGGCGGACATTGAGCTGTCCTGGCGCGCGATCGAGCATGATGCCTGGCAGGCGGAATTGGCCGCCAGTCAAGGTGGCGGGGAAACTCTTTCCAGCGGAATGCGATCCTTCGGCGAGGGCCGCTACTGGATCAATTTGCCGAACTTTAATCCCGATCAAGATGCGCGTCTGGCTTTGAGGGCCCTTATTGATTCAATCGCCGAGCAGGCCGATGAGTTGCGTTCCGCAGATGTCATAGTTTTTGACCTGCGCCAGAATGGCGGGGGCAGTAGCGCCTGGGGGCGCGAGATTGCCCTCTTGCTTTGGGGAAGGGCCTATCTCAACCAGCAAAATGGTCAATTGTCGGCGGTGGACTGGCGAGCGTCGTCTGCGAATGCCGACCATCTCGAGGCCTTGGTTCCGAGAATACAGGCGGACGGATATGCGTCAGTAGCGGACCATTTTCAGGACGTGGCTGACGAGATGCGCGTGGGGCTGACCCATGGTGAAGCCCTGGTCCGTTTTCAGTCCGGGACCCTGGTGCGTCCTGTTCCGGCGGACGGGCGTGTCGTTGTGCCTGACATGATTGAGGCGGTTGCTGAGGAGGTTCGGATTGAAAACCCCGTCCAGGCGCAGGTGCTCTTTCTTTCGGCCGGGTCGTCCTGCGCAAGCGCCTGTCTTGATTTTGCCGACAATGTGCTCGCGACAGACACGGCCTCCCTCGTCGGGTGGATGACGGGCGCTGACTCCCTGTACATGGAGTTGCGGGAAATTGTCCTGCCGTCGCAACACGCTCGTTTGGGCCTGCCAACAAAGGTCTATCGGGGGCGGAGCAGAGGTTCGATGGAGGCCTACCAGCCGGAGATACTCTACACCGGAGATGACTTTTCCACCGAGACCTTGCAGGAATGGATCGAGCGCGAAATTCTGGGCGACTAGGTCACTGCGCAACCTGTTTTCTCAGGGAGGATTCATGTCCCGATCCATCGGCCTGTCCCCGGACCTGGTTTCATACGTCCGCAGCGCCAACAGGTCCGAGCATCAGGCATTGGCGCGATGCCGAGTCGAGACGGACGCGATGGGTGATGTCGCTCGGATGCAGATTTCGCCGGAGCAGGGCGCTTTCCTGCAGCTCTGCGCCCGCCTCGTCTCCGCCCGGCTTGCGGTCGAGATCGGTGTCTTCACCGGCTATTCCGCTCTCGCCACCCTTTTGGCCATGCGGGCTATCCATGGCGACGACGCCCGTTTGATCGGCTGTGACGTGTCCGAGGATTATACCGGCCGGGCGCGGACCTACTGGGCCGAAGCCGGTGTTTCCGACCAGATCGACCTTTGCCTCGGCGATGCCCGCGAGACGCTCGGTCGCCTTGTCAAAGCCTATGCCGGCAAGGTCGACATGATCTTTATCGACGCCGACAAAACCGGATATGACGCCTATTACGAGGCGGCGCTGAAACTTGTGCGGCCCGGCGGCCTCATATTGTTCGACAACGTGTTGTGGGGCGGTGATGTCGCCCGGCCGGACAGGATCGCCACTGATGCGGATACCGCAGCCCTCGCCGCCCTGGCGGCCAAGGTGCGCGATGATGATCGGGTCGACATGGCGTTCACCACTATCGGCGATGGCATCCTGATGGCGGTCCGGCGCTGATCAGTAGGAGACACGTGACCAGGTAAAGCTCATGGCTTGCTCGCCGGACAGGTCCGAGATCAGGGCTGTGAGAACGTCCCCATCCCGACTGTAGGCAATGACTTGCGGGAAGTCGTTGCCTGGGTTTTCGAAGCGGACCGACATTGTGCTTTGTTCCGTGAGGTTGAAGCAAGTCGCCGGGCGGCCACCCGGCTGGGCGCAATAGCGACCGGTCTCTCCGGCCAGTTCGATGCGCAGGAATTCAAAGCCGACGGCCCGGCCCTCGACCTGTGTCCGGTTGATGCCGAGCAGCAGGCCGCCGGCACCATCGGTCCAGACCTCTTCGATCACAGGATCAGCGTTCGTGCTGCGCCAATGTCCGGCCATCCAGTCCAGCGAAATGCTCTGGCCGAGTGCGGTCGGGGCCGGGGTGCAGGCTGCGACCGCAAATGCCGCCAAGGCGAAACGGCGCGCGCGGCGTGGTTCTGTGTGCTTTCGGATGGTCATCGTCGTGGTCTCCAATGTGCTATCGCTTTTATTGACAGCGTAATCTGCCGCCGTCTTGAATGATCCGGACAAGGGGGCGCAATGAGCGAGGCAGCGTATCAGTTTCGGCCGGCGGGTGACGGTCTGGCCGACCGCATCGAAGGTGTCTGGTTTCTGTCTCATGCGGGCGATGATGCACCGCAGATGATCGCGCCGGATGGCGCTTGCGAAATCATCCTGCACCGGTCGGAGCCGCCGCTCGAACAGCGCGGAAACGGGTGGGCGCGTCAGCCCGAAGCATTTTTCTATGGCCCACTGAACCGTGCCCTTGTGCTGCGTCAGAGCGGGCCGATGGATGTGGTCGGGATCCGGTTGCACCCCTGGGCGGCAGGCGCGCTGGGCGCAAATCCCTCCGCCTGGCGCAACCGCGCGGTTCCGCTTGGCGACATCCTGGGCGATCCGGCCACAGAACGATTGTTGGGCGTCGCACGTGCGGCTTCATCGCCGGCAGATTTTCTCGATGTCGCTGCGACGGATCTCGATCATGCGCTGCAGGCTCCGCTGGTCCAGACAGGCGTTCGCCGGCTTGTCGAGGCGCTGCAGCGTGTCGAAGCTTCGGGTCTCGCGGACCTTGCCAGGCTGGCTGGCACCAGCGAACGGACGGTTGGCCGTCGGTTTGAGCGGGCCTGTGGCTTGACCGCCAATGACATGGTCCGGATTTTCCGCTTTCACCGGGCCCGCGAAGCGATCAAGGCCGGCTTGCCACTGACCGAGGTTGCTGCGGATGCAGGTTATGCCGACCAGGCCCACATGACCCGGGATTTCCGCCGCTTCGCCGGGATCACCCCGGTCCCGGCCCGCAATCCGGCGGCGTTTGATGTATTCTATCCTGGAGAGAGAGGCGACGTTGTGAAAAGTCGCGAAATGTAACCTGTAGGTGACTGATAACGTCAAGGTTACAGAGAGGTCGACATGACCCACATTTCTTCTCTCATTTGCATGCGCAATCACTTTCTGGCACTCGCTGCCACGTCATTCCTGGTCTGGCAGGCCATGCAGATTGCGGAGGTCTGGCTGTCTCCATCGGCTACCGCTTTCGGGATCATCACACTGGCCGGTCTTGTCGGCAGCCTTGGTTTCGCGGCCGCCATGGTGATGTTTCTTGTTTATGCGAGCCGCGTCACGCGGAGCCGTAGTCAGGCTGTCATCCAGGATGAATTGTTTGCGCATCATCAGGCTCGTGCCTTGCGGATCGGCTATATCGCCCTGATGGTCGTGATCACGCTGGGTTTTGCACTCACTGATTTCGTCGAGTTGCCAATCGAGTTGATGATGCGGGGCCTGATGATGGTGGGGGTCGCTGTTCCCATCTTCGCCTTCCTGATCCTGGATGGCGGCGCCGACGAAGCAGATGAGGCATGAGTTCGGCCGACGCACTCGCCAATCGGCTCCGCGAACTGCGCGCCCGTGATGGCATCACCCAGGCCGAGCTGGCCGAGCGGGTCGGCGTGACCCGCAAAACCATCAACACGGTTGAAAACCGGGTCTTCGTGCCCTCGACCATCCTGGCGCTCAAGCTCGCTGCAGCGCTGGGGGTCACGGTCGAGGAGATCTTCCAGCTGGCGGGGTGAGACGGGTCCGGACAGGCCGTTTCGGGCCGGTGCGGCGAGATCTTGTGACCGGATGCGGCGATATCACCGCCTTGCCGAACCCGCCGCGCAGCGCTAGACCGCTGGCCAATCGCTTGAACATCCCCACAAGAGGAGCTCCTCCATGGCCCGTAACAAGATTGCGCTCATCGGATCCGGCATGATCGGTGGCACCCTGGCCCACATCGCAGCGCGTGAAGAACTGGGCGATGTCGTCCTGTTCGACATTGCCGAAGGCGTGGCCAAGGGCAAGGCGCTGGACATTGCCGAAGCCAGCCCGGTTTTCGGCAAGGATTCCAAGCTCGCCGGTTCGGACGACTACGCCGCCATTGCCGGTGCCGATGTCTGCATCGTCACCGCAGGTGTGCCGCGCAAGCCGGGCATGAGCCGCGATGACCTGCTGGGCATCAATCTCAAAGTCATGAAAGCCGTTGGCGAAGGCATCGCCAAACACGCCCCGGACGCATTCGTGATCTGCATCACCAACCCGCTCGACGCGATGGTCTGGGCGCTGCGCGAATTCTCCGGCCTGCCGCACAACAAGGTCGTCGGCATGGCTGGCGTGCTCGACAGTGCGCGCTTCCGTCATTTTCTCGCTGACGAGTTCGAAGTCTCGGTCGAGGACGTCACCGCCTTTGTCATGGGTGGCCATGGCGACACGATGGTGCCGCTGCTGCGCTATTCGACCGTCGCCGGCATCCCGGTGCCGGACATGATCAAGATGGGCTGGTCGACCGACGCCAAAATGGACGAGATCGTCCAGCGCACGCGTGGCGGCGGCGGCGAGATCGTCGCCCTGCTCGGTACCGGTTCGGCCTTCTATGCCCCGGCCGAGAGCGCCATCGACATGGCGGTCTCCTACCTGCGAGACAAGAAGCGCATCCTGCCCTGCGCCGCCTATCTCTCCGGCCAGTTCGGCCAGGATAATCTTTATGTCGGCGTGCCGGTCGTGATCGGTGCGGGTGGTGTCGAGAAAATCGTCGAGATCGAACTCAATGCCGACGAGCAGGCCATGTTCGATAACTCGGTCGAGTCCGTGAAGGGCCTGGTTGCGGCCTGCAAGGGTCTCGAGCCGTCGCTGGCGTAGGCGATACGGTCATGTTTGCCAAAGCCGCCGGCCCTTGGGTCGGCGGCTTTTTCGTGCCTAAAGCCCGCCGGCGAACGTCCCGACTGCATTGAGCCGCATCAGTTCGAAGCCGAAGACCAGCAGGGTGGTCAGCCAGGCAAACGGGACCCAAAGAAGAACACCGGCGGCGGTCGAGGCGCGCCCGACAATGCCGGTTGCAAACAGGGCGTAGACCCACATGGCCATGGCAGCGAGAAAGCCAAGGGCCGGGTCACGCATGCCGAAAAAGATGCAGATCTGCGTCGACATGCCGGCGAGCAGAAGGGCAATCAGCAAGGCGCTGAGCAGCCGCATGCCATCCTTGCCGCTGCGCTGGACAATCCAGAGCGCGATGACGACGAATTTCGGGACCAGCAGGCCAAGGATATTCATCAGGTCGAAGCTGGGTGCCCAGTTCGGGGCTTCCAGCCCTTTGGCCCAGTCCATCGCGCCGGTGGCATGAATCCATCCCGACAGGCCGCCAGCCAGCGACGCCGCGCCTACCAGGTAGACCAGCAGGGTAATGACGCCCGGACCGTGCCGTTTCTCGGTCATGGAAAGTACAACTCACTCTGTCTTGCCCAAACCTGCACGCTGCAAGTTTTGAACCAGCTGTTCCGGCGACCGGCTGATCGGAGAATAGCGGTTCTCTCCAGTGGTGCGAGACTGCACCCGATCATATAGAATGCGTGAAAAGGCTGGCCGTGAAATCACTTGACGCGACGAGCTGCGACTTCTCGATTGGCGACATGACCCAGATCCAACTCGAAACTGACCGTCTCATTTTGCGCCAACCCGACCTGTCGGACTTCGAGCCGCTATGCGAGCTGATGGGCGATGAAGAAACCGCCCGGTTTATCGGCGGGATTCAGGAGCCGGCCCATGTCTGGCGCGGCCTGTGTGGCATTGTCGGTCACTGGGCGCTGCGCGGCTATGGCTTCTTTTCGGTGATCGAGAAGGGCAGCGGGCAGTGGTTGGGCCGGGTCGGCCCCTGGTATCCACATGGTTGGCCGCAGCCAGAGATCGGCTGGTCATTGAACCGGGCCAGCTGGCGTCGCGGTTTTGCGACCGAAGCGGCGGCCGCTTGCATGGATTATGCGATCGACACCCTGGAATGGCCGGATGTCATACACCTCATCCACGAAGACAATCACCCGAGCCAGGGTGTGGCCGCGAAGATCGGATCGCGCGATCTGGGCCATGACGCCGAAGTGGCCGGTTTCAACATGATCGTGGATGTCTGGGGCCAGACGGCGGACGAGTGGCGGTCATTCCGCAAGACGCTCCGCTAATACCAGCCCGCTTCCCGCAGTTTCGGGGCATAGGTCCGGCTGACCGGCACCTCCGTCCCTGTCGTCAGTGTCAGCGTGGCCCGACCGTCGCCACGAGAAACTTGATCGACGGCCTTTCGGGCGACCCACCAGGACCGGTGTGTCCGGGCTCCGTCCAGGGGCGCCACGGCCGCAGCCGCATCGCCCAGCCGCATCAGAATCAGGCAATCGCCCCGATCGGTATGAACCCGCAGATAATGGTCCTCCGCCTCTAGCGCCAGGATGTCGGCTCGACGCAGGCGCGGCGGCAGCTTGTCGGCGAGCGCGGGCAGCGGGCGGGCGGTGTCGGGGTCGGTCACAGTGTTGGGACGGCTGTTCTCGATCAGAATCGACACGGTCACGACAGCCACCGAGATCACCCAGACAAGAAAGTAGATCATGGGCAGGACGTAGAGCGGAAAGCGCCCGTTGAGGGAAAGCTGCAGCAAGGCCACGGCGATGGTGACCGGAAATGACACCAGTATGGACGTTGCCAGCCCGGTCGCCGGCTTCGGCCAGTCCGGCGCATAGCGCTCGAACAACCAGGTGCAGCCATTGCCGCATGTCCATCCGAGCGCCATCAACCCGGTCCAGTAAAGCCAGATCCAGGGCAGGCCCAGCTGGCCTGTCTCATAGGGGGCCAGAATGGACAGGAAGGTGCCTGCAGCGAGGATTACTGCGGTATTCGGTCCCCAGGATTTCAGTCTCTCGATCATCGGCAGCCTGGTCGTTCGCGAAACGTGAATGAACACCTAGCGCAATTCGCGAAGCCAGGCAGCCTGTTGGCGCAATCGATGTTTTGCGTCCCGCCCGTCAGCGTCATGCCTGAAAAGACGCCGGCGATGAAGCCGGCCTGAAACAGAGAGAAAACCGATGATGATGACAGCATTGATCCTGGCCGCCAGCCTTGGAACCGCTCCGGCCGAAGCGGCCAGCCTGATTGTGCATGTTGAAGGCCTGCCGGAAGCCCGCGGGGCGGTGATGATGGCAGTCTTCGCCTCGTCCGAGAGCTGGGATGATGGCGACCCGGTGGCAGGCAGCCGAGTCGCGGTGCGTAGCGATGCCGTGACAGTCTCTTTCGACGCGTTGCCGGCAGGCGCGTATGCCATCCGGATGTATCACGACGTTGATGGTGACGGCGAACTCGACGTCAACCTGATGGGTATTCCCAGCGAGCCTTTTGCCTTCTCAAACAATGCGCGTGGCCGTTTCGGGCCGGCCAGCTGGGCGGACGCCGTTTTCCAGCTTGTCCCGGGTGAGAACACGCACACGCTGAACGTCCAGTAGGGAGGCCGGGATGTCGATGGAACCCAATCGCCGCCACATGCTGGCCATGCTTGCAGCGGCCGGAGGGGCTGCTGGCATGCCGGGTCTCGCCTTTGCAAGCCGGGATACCGACCCCGTCCATGAGGCGTTCGAGGCGGCGACGCTACAGGACCCGTGGACGTTGGGATTCACCGACGCGCCGGCGAGCGGTCTTGATGGGGTGGCCGAACGGATTCACGGGCGCCTTCCGGACGGGCTGGCTGGCATGCTTTACCGCAACGGACCCGCTCGTTTCAGCCGCGATGGGTGGCGTTACCGGCACTGGTTTGATGGCGACGGCATGGTCAATGCCTGGCGTTTGGCACCGGGCGAGCCTGTCAGTCACAGGTCGCGCTTTGTCGAAACCCGCAAATGGCTGGCCGAGGAGGAAGCGGGGCGCTTCCTTATGCCCACATTCGGGTCCATGCCGCCCGCTGGTCAGGGTATGCGCGGTCCGGACGATATGAACGCTGCCAATACCTCGGTGATGATGCTGGACGGACAGTTGATGGCCTTGTGGGAAGGTGGGTCCGCCTGGCAACTCGATCCGGAAACGCTTGCCAGTCAGGGACCCAAAAACTGGGGTGAGGATCTGGCGGGCCTGCCCTTCTCGGCCCACCCAAAGGTCGACCCGGACGGTACCGTCTGGAATTTCGGCCAGGCACCGGCGCAAGAAGCCCTCGTCGTCTGGCAGGTTGGTGCCGACGGCACCCTGCAACGGGCGGAACTGATCGGTGATGTTCCGGGCGGAATGATCCATGATTTTGCGGTCACTGACCGATCCCTCCTTTTTCTCGTCGGAAACCTGCGCTGGGACCGGGCGCAACTGCCCTATCTCGACAGTTTCCGCTGGGATGACAGTCGCGCCATGCGCGTGATTGCGATCGACAAGGCCGACTGGTCGCAACGCCGGACCTGGGATTTGCCGCCAGGCTTTCTGTTCCATATCGGAGGCGCCTGGGAAGATGCTGACGGTACCCTGCATGTTGATGCCGCCCTGTCCGCCGATGCGCGCATGGCGACCCATGGTGCGCGCCAGGTCATGCGCGGCGTGTCAAGCTCCGAGGCCGAGGGGCTGAGCCGCATGCACCTGATCACGCTTTATCCCGGTGGCCGGTTCGAACAGTCGGTGTTTGCCGATGGCTGCGCCGAATTCCCGCAGGTGGATCCGCGATATACCGGCCTGGCGCGCCGCTTGACCTGGCATGTTGGCTGGCCGGATGACCAGGTGCGTGGAGCCAGTCAGCTGGTTGAACGCGATCTCCTGGCTGGCGCAACGCGCCGGTTCGACTTCGGC
>NZ_JADFAJ010000003.1 GCF_015665295.1 Maricaulis sp. | reverse complement strand
ATGTCCTGCTGGAAGGCCCTCCGGGTACCGCGAAAACCCTGCTGGCACGCAGTTTTGCCTCGGCCCTGTCGCTCGATTTCGGGCGCGTGCAGTTCACGCCGGACCTGATGCCCGGCGATGTGCTGGGTGCCAACCTGTTTGATTTCAGCGCCAACAGCTTCCGGCTCGTGAAAGGGCCTGTTTTCACGGACATCCTGCTGGCCGACGAGATCAACCGCGCGCCGCCCAAAACCCAGGCCGCGCTGCTGCAGGCGATGAATGAGCGCACCGTCACAATCGACGGGACCGACCATGCCCTCGGTGGGCATTTCCACGTCATCGCGACCCAGAACCCGATCGAACAGCAGGGCACCTATCCGCTGCCGGAGGCGCAGAATGACCGCTTCATGTTCAAGCTGGTGCTCGACTTCCCCGAGCGCGAGGACGAGCTGGAAATCCTGCGCCGGCACGCCTTGCAGCCGCTCGATTTCAACGCCCGGACCCTGGGTATCGAGCGGGTGATCTCGGGCGAGGATGTCGAGGCGGCGCACGCGCTGGTCGATGCGATCCGGCTGGATGAGAAAATCCTCGGCTATATCCTTGACCTTGTGCGGGCCACCCGGTCGGACGGGGATGTGCGCGAAGGGGCTTCGACGCGCGCCGCCGACACGCTGGCCGCCGCAGTGCGGGCCAGCGCGGCCCTTGCCGGGCGTGACTACGCCATCCCGGATGATGTCCAGGCGCTCGTCCTGCCCACCCTGCGTCACCGCATCCAGCTGGGTCCGACGGCGGAAATCGAGGGCCGGACCCCGGATGACGTTCTCGGCGCCATCCTGTCGCGGATCGAGGTGCCGCGCTGATGCGACCGACGCGGCGATTGCTGTGGGCGGCGCTGATCGCCCTCGGGCTGACCGCCCTGCTGCTGCCCTTTGCGGCCAGCGACGGAAGTCTGCTCGCCCTGCCCTGGATCGGGCTGGGTGCGCTGATGGTGCTCGACCTTGCCGGCAGTATCCGACGTCGTCGCCACCTGGCGCTGGAAGGCCCGGACGCCGTCTTTGCCGGCCAGACGGCAAGCTTCCGCCTGCATGTCGAACCGTCTGCCCCGCCGGACATGATCGCGCATTTTGACTGGCCCGAAGGTATTCGCGGACCGTCCGCGCTGCGCGCCAATGCAGGCGAAAGCTCGCTGGAATTGCCGCTCGAAGGCTGCGTCCGCGGCGCCTGGCCGCTGGGGCAGGTCTGGCTCAACTGGCCATCGCGCTTCGGGTTTTTCGACTTCATTGCGCGCGCCGAACTGGGGCGGACGGTCACCATCCTGCCCGATATCCGCCCGGTCACCCAGGGGCAGATTGATCTCGCAGTGCGCACCAGCATGCACGGTCAAAAGGAGGCCTTCGCCGAGGGCGAGGGCTCGGAATTCCACCAGCTGCGCGAATACGTCGCCGGCGACAGCCTGCGCCGGGTCGACTGGAAGCGCTCGGCCCGCCAGCGCCGCATGCTGTCCAAGGAGACCCGGGCCGAGCGCAATCACAACATCATCATCGCCCTCGATCACGGCTATCTCATGCGCGAGGTGATCGACGGCCTGCCGAAGATCGACCATGCGATCAATGCGGCCCTCGCAATGGCCTGGGCGGCGGCGGTCGGTGGCGACCGGGTGGGCCTCTTCACCTATCATGCGCGCCCGCACAGCTGGATGCCGCCGGAACCCGGTCGCCAGGTCTTCCCCAAGCTGCGCCACGCCCTGGCCGGGCTGAGCTATGAGAGCAACGAAAGCAATCCGACGCTGGCGCTGGCCACCTTGCAGACCCGCCTGCGCCGGCGCAGCCTGGTGATTGTTTTCTCGGATTTTGTCGATACCACCACCTCGGAACTCATGGTCGAACATCTCGGCCGGCTTTCGCGCGATCACCTGGTCATCTTCATCGCCCTGCGTGATCCGGCGACCGAAGGCCAGGCGCGCCAGCCCGCGCCGTCGCTGGACGAAGCCGCCCAATCGGTCGCGGCCTCGGACCTGCTGCATGACCGGCGGATCGTTATCGAGCGCCTCGGCCAGCTCGGGGTGATGGTGCTTGATGTGCGGCCTGACCAGCTGACGCCGCGCCTCGTTTCGACCTATCTCGATCTCAAGGCGCGGGAGGTCGCATGAGCGAGGTCCAACCCATCCGCTCGACGCGCTTCCGGGCCGAACGTGAGGCGGACTGGCGCGCGCTCGAGGCGCTCGTAAAACGCGTTGAAACGCAAGGCAGCCACCGGCTCAGCTTCGAGGAATCCCGCGCGCTGGCCGAACTCTACCGCAAGGCGGCAACCTCATTGTCGGTGGCACGCGACATCTCGCTCGACCAGAATCTGCTGATCTATCTGGAATCGCTGGTCGCCCGGGCCTTCCTGTCGGTCTATGCGCCGCAGGAAAGCCTGTCAGGCGTCATCGGCCGCTTTTTTGGCGGTTCCGCCTCAGCGGCGGTCCGGCGGTCGGGAATGGCCATACTGATGGCCTTCCTGGCGCTGGCATTGGGGGGCTGGCTGGCCGCCATGTTGTTCGCCCAGGATCCGGCCTGGTTCTACACCTTCGTACCGGGAGGGCTGGCGGGTGATCGCGGGCCGGGCGCCAGTACCGAAACGCTGCGGGCCGGCCTGTTTTCGACCGAGGCCAATCTGCTCGGGCAGCTGGGGGCCTTCGCGGCCTATCTGTTCTCCCACAATACCCGCGTCGCTCTCTTCTCCTTTGCGCTGGGCGTGTTCGCCTGCGTGCCGAGCCTCTTGCTGACCCTTTATAACGGGCTGATCCTCGGGGCTTTCTGGGGGCTGTATGCTGATCGGGGCCTTGGCGTTGAACTGTTCGGCTGGCTGTCGATCCACGGGGTCACGGAATTGTCGGCCCTTGCCCTGGCGGCTGCGGGCGGCTTCCGGCTGGGCCTCGCAATCCTGTTTCCGGGCGGCATGACCCGCAAGGACTCGCTGCGCGCGGCGTCGAAGGATGCAGTCAAGCTCGCATTGGTCGCCTCGCTCATGCTGCTGGTGGCGGGACTGCTGGAGGGTTTTGGCCGCCAGCTGGTCACCGATACGACCCTGCGGATCACCATCGGCTGGGGGATTGGCGCGCTGTGGCTCGCCTGGTTCATGCTGGCCGGCCGGAGGGCGCGCTGATGGCCCGGACGGAAACCCCGGCCCGGATTGCCCGCCGTCTGGAGAGCAGCCGTCGCTGGTTCAGCCTGGTGCCGCCGGAAGGCGTGCCGATCCGCTTCGAGATCGCCGGTCTCGCGGCCCGTTTCGGCGCGCAATTGCTGGATATCCTGATAACCGTGGTGATCATGGCGGCGATCATCATCGTGCTCGCCTTCCTGCCCTTTGACATTGAACCGGTGGTCACCTCGCTGGCGGCGATCCTGCTGCTGATGATCCGGGCGCCCTACTACATCCTGACCGAATTGTTCTGGAACGGGCAGACGATCGGCAAACGGGCCACCGGCCTGCGCGTGCTGGGCGCCGACGGGCGCGGATTGACCACCCATGCCGTGGTCGCACGAAATCTGATGAAGGAAGTCGAGATATTCATGCCGGGCACGCTCTTGCTGGCTTCCGGCGGTCTCGGCCTGTTCTGGAACCTCGTCCTGACGCTGTGGATTGCGGTGGTGCTGATCGTGCCCCTCGCGAACCGGAAGCGGCAGCGGCTCGGCGACCTGATTGCCAACACCTATGTCATGGTCGGGCCGAAATCGGTGCTCTTGCCGGACCTCTCGTCATCAACGCCCACGGACGCCTTCGACTTCACGCCCGCCCAGCTTGAGCATTATGGCCGGTTCGAACTTCAGACGCTGGAAAGCCTGCTGCGGACCGAGACGACGACACAAGGCTCCGGCGAGCGGCGTCGCGAGAGCCTGATCCAGGTGGCGGCCCAGATCCGCCGCAAGATCGGTTACGAGGCGGCTGTTCCGGACAGTCGTGTCGAGGAATTCCTGCACGCCTTTTACACGGCGCAGCGGGCCTTCCTGGAACAGAAACGCATCTTCGGGGATGTCCGCGATGACAAGCATCACCGGGCTGACTCGCCGTTCAACCATCAAGCAAGCAACCATCAAGCAAGCAACCATCAAGCAAGCAACCATCAAGCAAGCCACAAGGGGCGCACATGACTGATACCAATCCAACACCGGCGATGAAGGCCGACCTCGGGATCGGACGTATCCTCAGCGGAACGTTCAGCCTTTATTTCCGGAATTTCCCGCTCTTTTTCGGCGTCGTTTTCCTGCCCTACGTCGTGTACGCGCTGCTGGTCGTCGATCCGATCAACCAGTCAGTCACGCTGGATCCGACCAACCCGTTCGCCAATATCGGGCAGAGCTTTCTGGTGGGCGGCCTGTCGATGTTGCTGATCATCTTTCTCCAGGCGGTGATCGTGCGGATGTCAATCTCGCTGCATGGCGGGCAGGGCGCGCAACTCGGTGCCGCCCTGCGTGGTGCGCTGACCGGCTTCCTGCCGATCCTGCTGCTGGGCATTGTTGCTGCCATCGCCATCATGCTGGGCTTCCTGCTGCTGATCGTGCCCGGCCTCTACATTCTTGCCCTGCTCTATGTCTACGTGCCGGCCATCGTGTTTGAAAAAGCGGGATTCTCGGCACTCGGGCGCAGCGAGGAACTGACCAAGGGTTATCGTTGGTCCATCGTCGGCATCATCCTCGTCATCGTCGTGATCAACTGGATCATTTCCGGGATCTACACGGCCGTCATCATGACCACGGTCGTAGATTTCGGCGGCATCATGGACGGGACGACTGATCCGACCGCGATCGCGGCCGGCATGCCCTGGTGGCTGAACATCCTCGCATCCGCGGTCCAGGCCTTCATCCTGCCGATCAGCCTGATCGCCTCCGGCCTGGTCTATGCGCGGCTGCGCGAGATCAAGGAAGGCGGTTCGACCGGTGATCTGATGCGTGTCTTCGAATAGACGCGTGTGCGCCGCCTAGAGCATCTGGCCGTCATCGATCGTGATGGCGGTTCCGGTGATCTGGGCGGCGGCCGGGCCGGCCAGCATCAGAAGGGCGTCGTCCAGCGCGGTGATGTCCATCAGGCGTTTGCGCGGCAGGCGGGCGATCTGCTTCTGGCCGCCCTCGGTTGCGAACCAGTGGGCGTTGATTTCGGTCTCGATATAGCCCGGGCAGATCGCGTTCACGGCGATGTGCTGGCGGGCCCATTCACGGGCCAGCCCCTTGGTCATCGAAATGACGGCGGCCTTTGAGGCGCAATAGGCGGTCAGGCCTGGCAGAACCGTCAGCCCGGCAATCGAGGCGATATTGATGATGCGGGCCTCGCGACGTTCGGCGACACCGGAGGCCAGCATGCGGCGGGCCGCCTCGCAGGCGCCGAAATAGACGCCCCGCGTGTTGACGGCAAATGTCTGGTCAAAGTGTTCCGGTGTCATGTCGAGCGCCATGCCTTCACCACCGACGCCGGCATTGTTGATCATGATGTGGAGCGGGCCGAGCGCGGCCTCCGCCTGGTCAAGGGCAGGGCCGATCGCGGCCGCGTCGCAAACATCCAGAGCAATGGCGACTGCCTCGCTGCCGCTTGCACGAAGGGCCTCGACCGTCGTCTCCAGCCGGTCCGTCCGGCGGGCCAGCAGGGCCAGCCGGGCACCGCGGGCGGCGAGCCGGTGCGCGAAGTGTTCGCCCAACCCGCTCGATGCGCCGGTGATCGCAATGGTCTTGCCTTGAAAATCGCTCATGTTCTTCGCTCCTCCACACCTGTCCTACCCTGTCTGGCCCGTTCCGGACGCCGAGAAAAGGCGGGAAGGGCGACAGGGCTGGAATCGGAGTCTATGTTAGGGGTAACATATCGCGTATAGAGAATGCCGAATGAGCGATCATCGCGTGTGCGACGGTGGCAGGACTGACGGATCCGGGGGTGGATGTGCCGGGAATGAGCAATGAACCGAGCTATCTCGTCGCCGATATCGGCGGCACGAATGCCCGTTTCGCCATTGCGCGCGGCAGTGTTTCGCGTGGTTTCGACCTCGACCAGGTGCGCCGCCTGAAGAACGAGGATTTCGAACACCTGCGCGATGCAGCCATGGCCTATCTCCAGAGCTGCGAGGGTGACAGACCCGAGCGGGCCTGTTTCGCGGTTGCCTCGCCGATCCGTGCCGGCCGCGTCCAGCTGACCAATGCGACCTGGAGTTTCCGCCCGGACGAGCTGGGTGGCGAGCTGGGCATGTCGACCCTGATGGCGGTCAATGATTTCGAAGCCCAGGCCCGTGGCGCGCCGCTGACCCCGACGGCCGACATCGTCCAGATTTCCGAAGGCCGCCCGATCGAGGGCACGCCGATTGCCGTACTCGGACCGGGCACGGGGCTCGGCCTTGGCCTGCTCGTGCCCGATGGCGAGACGGTCAAGGTCGTGGCGACCGAGGGCGGCCATGCCGGCTTTGCGCCGCGCACCGACCTCGAGATCGAGGTTGGGCGGCGGCTGGCGCGCGAATATGGTTTTGTCTCCTGGGAGCGCATCCTGTCGGGACGTGGCCTGGTCAATATCCATCGCGCCCTGTGCCAGATCGAGGGGCAGACCTGGCCCGGCTACCGGCCCGAAGACATCACGGCGGAAGCCCTGTCCAGACCGGATTCCATGGGCGCGCGCGTGGTCGAGTTTTTCTGTGCCGCACTCGGCGGCTATGCCGGCGATGTTGCCGTGCTGACCGGGGCCCGGGCCGGCATCTATCTGGGCGGCGGCATCCTGCCGCGCATCCGCACGCTGCTGGAAGCCAGTGCCTTCACCTCGCGCTTTCTGGGCCGTGGTCCGATGACACGTTATGTTTCCGACATTCCGATCCGTCTTATCCAGTCCGACGGCGCCGCCCTGCGCGGCGCGGCGGCGCTCGCAGAACAGGGCCAATCCCTCTCATGACCATCACGACCGAAGCTCTTGTCCGTGCCGCCAGCGTCATTCCCGTTCTCACTGTTGGCGATGTCGACAAGGCTGCTCCGCTGGCCCGCGCGCTCAAGGCCGGTGGTCTGCGCGTGATCGAGATGACCATGCGCACGCCGGCGGCGCTGGACGTGCTGACTGCCATGAAGGTCGCTGAACCGGACTTGATCATCGGCATGGGCACGATCCGCACGCCTCAGCAGGTTGGCGATGCGATGGCAGCCGGCGCCGACTTTCTGGTGTCGCCCGGCCTGTCGCCGGAACTGATCCCGGCCCTGCTGGCCTCGGGCCTGCCGGTCCTGCCCGGCGTTGCGACCGCCGGCGAGGCGATGAGCGCCGTCGAGGCTGGCTTTGATGTGCTCAAATTCTTCCCCGCCGAACAGGCCGGCGGGCGTCCCTACCTCAAATCGATCGCCGGACCGCTGCCGGACATCCGTTTCTGCCCGACCGGTTCCATCACCCGCGAAATGGCACCGGACTATCTCGCCTTGCCGAATGTGGTCTGTGTCGGCGGATCCTGGATCGCGACCGGCGCGATGATCGAGGCTGGTGACTGGGACACGATCACCGCCAATGCCGCCGCCGCAGCTGCGATGAAGGTCTGAGCCTTTCCACCATCGGCCGGACAGGAAAAAAGCGGCGCCCCGGGGGGCGCCGCTTTTCTGTTGCGGGACGATGGTCCGGTTATCCGGCTTTGACGCGCTTGTGCATCTCGTCGAAATAATCGGTGACCTCCGGGCCCGGTTTGGCGGTCGCCCTGGAGACGAGATAGAGCGTCACCAGGCAGGCAATGAAGCCCGGCACGATCTCGTACATCACGCCCGACAGCTGCAGGACATAGATCCACACCAGAACGGTCACCGCGCCGGCAACCATGCCGGCAATCGCTCCGATGCGGGTCATGCCGCGCCAGAACAGGCTCACGAGGATGACCGGACCGAAAGCGGCGCCGAAACCGGCCCAGGCATTCGACACCAGGCCGAGGATATTGCTGTCCGGGTCGAAGGCGAGACCGATCGCCACCAGCGAGACCGCGAGCACGGACAGGCGTCCGACCAGGACGAGCTCCTTCTGGCTGGCGCCCCGTCGCAGGAAGATCTTGTAGAAATCCTCCGTCAGCGAGCTCGACGAGACCAGGAGCTGGGACGAGATCGTGCTCATGATCGCGGCCAGGATGGCGGCCAGCAGGAAGCCGGCGATATAGGGGTGGAAGATGACCTGGGAGAGCAGGATGAAGATGGTTTCCTGGTCCTGCAGCACGACATCACCGTCGGCAAAGGCGCCGGTGGTGTCGATGTTCTCGAGATCGCCCATCGTGGTCGTGGCGTCGGTCGGCGCTTCAACGACGCGCGCGACATTGAGGCCTTCCGCCGTCTGGATGCCCTGGCTCTTCACATAGGCGAGGCCGGCGGCCCCGGTGAGCACGGCGCCGATCACGGTGATCAGCATCCAGCTCATGCCGATCCGGCGCATGACCTTGACGTCCTTGAGGGACTTCACGGCCATGAAACGCACGATGATGTGCGGCTGGCCGAAATAGCCCAGGCCCCAGGCCATGGTCGAGACAATGCCGACGACGGCCAGCGCGAGCCCCTCCTGCGGGATCATCGAGAGATAGGGTTTGTCCCAGCCTCCGACATCGACACTCAGCGTGCTCAGCGCGTCGATGGTGGGGCCGAAACCGCCCAGCTGCATGATGGTCACGACCGGCACCAGGATCAGGGCGATGAACATGATCACGCCCTGCACGAAGTCGGTCAGGCTGACGGCGAGGAAGCCGCCGAACAGCGTATAGGCCACGACGACCCCGGCCGTCAGGAACAGGCCGAGGCGATAGTCGAGACCGAAGGAGGCGTCGAACAGCTTGCCGCCGGCGACGACGCCGGCCGAGGTGTAGATGGTGAAGAAGACCACGATGACGATGGCCGAGATGACGCGCAGCAGCCGCGACTTGTCGGCAAAACGCTTCTCGAAATAGTCCGGGATCGTGATCGCATCGTCGGCCACCTCGGTATAGACGCGCAGCCGCGGGGCCACGAGCTTGTAGTTGAAATAGGCGCCGATCATCAGGCCGATGGCGATCCAGCTTTCCGAGATACCGGTCAGCAGGATAGCGCCGGGCAGACCCATGAGCATCCAGCCGGACATGTCCGATGCGCCGGCCGAGAGGGCGGCAACCGCCGGGTGCAGCTGGCGACCGCCCAGCATGTAGCCGGACACGTCATCGGTGGATTTGCGATAGGCGTAGAGCCCGATCGCCATCATCAGGATGAAGTAGAGTGCCAGTGAAATAAGGGCTTCAATATCCATGGACTTGCCTTGGGTTCAGCGAAACGAAAAGGGAAGATCACGTGGTTCGGCGTTCGGCTCAAGCGACGTCGCCCGGTGAACCGGGCGCCGCGACGGCCGCAACGATCAGGGCCGGGTCTGGCCCTCGCCATGCACCAGGTATTTGAAGGAGGTGAGCTGTTCGAGCCCGACCGGCCCGCGCGCATGCATCTTGCCGGTCGCGATGCCGATCTCGGCGCCCATGCCGAACTCCCCGCCATCGGAGAATTGCGTCGAGGCATTGTGCATCACCACGGCGCTGTCGATCATCGCCAGGAAGCAGGCGGCGGCGTCGGCATTTTCGGTCACGATGGCATCGGTGTGGGCCGAGGAGTGGGCGGCAACATGATTGATGCCGGCCTCCAGCCCGTCGACGATTCTCACTGACAGGCAGGCGTCCAGATATTCGGTATCCCAGTCGTCCTCGCTGGCCGGCTTGATGCGCGGGTCAATTGTCACGGCGGCCTGATCACCGCGGAATTCGCAATCCGTCATGCGGTCGACCAGGCGCGGCAGCAGGTCTGCGGCCACGGCGTCGTCAACCACGAGGCTTTCCGTGGCGCCGCAAATGCCGGTCCGGCGCAGCTTGGCGTTCTCGACAATGGCCACTGCCTTGTCGAGATCGGCGTCGGCGTGGACATAGGTGTGGCAATTGCCGTCCAGGTGCAAAAGCGTCGGGACGCGCGCCTGGTCGCGAACCAGCGAGACGAGGCCCTTGCCGCCGCGCGGGATGGCAAGATCCACGTATTGCGTGCACTGAAGCAGGTATTTGACCGCATCCCGGTTCGAGGTGTCGATCATCTGGATCGCGTCTTCCGGCAGGTCGGCCTCACGGAGGCCTTCCTTCATGCAATCCACGATGATGCGGGTGGAGTTGAGGCTTTCCGAACCGCCACGCAGGATCACGGCATTGCCGGATTTCAGGCACAGCGCGCCGGCGTCGGCGCCCACATTCGGGCGCGATTCATAGATCATGCCGATGACGCCGAGCGGAACGGCGACGCGCTCGATGCGCAGGCCATTGGGGCGGTCGATCCGGGCGAGGAGCCGGCCCACCGGGTCCGGCAGGGTGGCAATCATCTCGATCGCCCCGGCAATGCCCTCGATCCGCTCGCCGTCCAGCATCAGCCGGTCGATGAAGGCGTCCGGCTTGCCGGCCTCTTTGACAGTCTCGACATCGATGCGGTTGGCCTCGAGCAGGTCGTTCGCCCGCAAGCGCAGGGCTGCGGCGGCCGCGATGAGCGCCGCATTCTTGCGTTCCGTGGAGGCGGTCGCGAGCACGCGCGACGCGTCACGGGCCTGGCGGCCGAGTTGTTCGATATAGGCTTGCATACGATCTGACATGGTTTCCTTGGGGTAGGAGTGTTGATGAGAAGCCGGCTTCCGGCAACTAGCGAAGTTCGACGGCCCGCTCATAGGCGGCCTGGACGGTTTCGGTCAGCAGGGCATCGAGCTGGCCGTCGCGCCGCAGGGCATTGATGCCGGCCTCGGTCGTGCCCTTCTTGCTCATCACCGAATTGCGCAGCTCGGCGACATCCTCGTCGGACCTGGCCGCCATCTCGATGGCGCCGCCCATGGTTTCCAGCACCAGTGCGCGGGCGGTCTCGTTGGAAAAGCCGAGGCCCTCGGCGGCGGCGATATAGCTGCGCGCGATCTCGAAGACATAGCCCGGGCCACTGCCGGCGACGGCGGTGAGGCGGTCGAGTTCGTCCTCGCTGTCGAGCCAGACCGGCGTGCCGGTCGCGCGGGCCAGCTGGTCGCCGATATCGCGATGCCGGTCACTGCAGGCAGAATTGGCGTAAATCCCGTTCACGCTGCGACCGATCAGCGCCGGCAGGTTTGGCATCAGGCGCAGGACCGGCCTGTCGCCGACGATGGCTGCGATCGAGGCAGACGAGAAGCCGGCTGCGATCGAGACATGGCAGCCGTCTTCCGCCAGCAGGCTGGCATAGGCGGGCAGCACGTCTGGGATCTGCTGCGGTTTGACCGCAAGGATGATCACGTCGAAGCGGCGACCGGCCAGGGTGTCGACACCGTCGACATGCTCCGTGCCGGCCGGCAGGGCGCGGCCCGACCGGTTCACCGTCGTGAAACGGGCCGGCATGGCATCAATCCAGCGGCGCAGCATGGCGCCGCCCATCTTGCCGCATCCGATCAGGAGTATGTCCATGTCTTGTCTGCTCTCCATGCCTTCCAGCGTCCTGTCGGGTCCATCGTGGTCGGGTCTGTCGTGTCGTCGCGCGCCGGAACGGCAGCGCCGCGCTCACATGAAAATGCCCGATCCGCGCGGGCGGGTCGAGCCTGTCTGAGAGCGGTATATAGCAAAAACAATTTCGAATTCAAATTATATATGCGGCGACCGGTTCAGCTGCCAAGCCCGGGCGCGTGGCATAATAAATTACGTATATTGTGCTGTCATTAAGGCGCCTCGTCGAAACTTCAGACGATCTGCGGGGTTGCAAAAATTCGAATGCTAAATAGTTTGAGCGCTGATTTTGCGTCGCAGCAATTGCCGGCGCGTCAAACAGGAGAACCGTGTGAGCCAGCGTAAACGCATTGTCGTAAAGATCGGGTCCAGCCTTCTGGCCAATGACCGCCGGCTGACCCTCCGCTATGCCTTCATGAACGAGCTTCTGGCCGATATCGCGCGTTTGCGGGATGAGGGCCATGACGTTGTCCTGGCCTCGTCCGGCGCTGTCGCCCTGGGCCTCAACGCCATCAAGACCTCGCCCGAGGAAGCCGGCGTGCTCGACAAGCAGGCCGCGGCGGCCTGTGGTCAGCCACTCCTGCTCAATGCCTACAAGCAGGTGGCGCACGAGCATGGCTTCGATATCGCCCAGATCCTGGTCACGCTCGAGGATCTCGAGGAGCGCCGCCGTTTCCTCAACACCAAGAATACGATCCAGCGCCTGTTCGAGCGCGATGTCATGCCAATCGTCAACGAGAACGACACGGTGACGACCGAGGAAATCCGGGTCGGCGACAATGACCGTCTGGCCGCCAAGGTGGCGCAGATGATCCAGGCCGACCATCTCGTCATCCTGACCAGTATTGATGGTCTGTATGATCGTGACCCGTCCGACCCCGAGGCGCAGTTCGTCGATACGATCGACGATGTCACCGAATATCTGGAAGTCACCTCGGGCACGAGCTCGCTGGGGTCCGGCGGCATGCTGACCAAGATACAGGCTGCCAATCTCGCCCAGAATGCCGGCTGCACGACGCTGATTGCGGAAGGCACGATCGACCGTCCGGTCTCGGCCGTCCTGTCCGGCGAGCGCCGTCACACCAAATGTGTCGCCAAGGGCACGCCGGCCTCGTCCTGGGCCGTCTGGCTGACCAACCGCCTGCAGCGCGCCGGCAGCCTGGTGCTCAATGACGCCGCCGCCGAAGCGCTGGCGACCAGCCCGAGCGGGGTCAGCCACGAGGACATCGTCAAGATCCATGGTGCCTTCACCAAGGGTGATGTGCTGCACGTCTATTCGGAGAGCGGCGAGGAGGTCGCGCGCGGCCTGACCAATTTCTCCTCCGACGAGACCATGATGCTGGCCCGCCATACCGATCAGGACGTCAAGGAATTGCTCGGCTATCACGCCCGGCCCGAGATCGTGAACCGGGACAATATGGTCATTCTCAATGCCCGGCACCTGCCCTGGGATGCGCCGACCAAGTCGCTGCGCCTGGTCGCCTCCTGACCTGACCTGCATTCCGCCGTACCGGAAGCTGGAAATTTGCGCGGCCGCGGTCCAGTGTTGTGGCCACGCACAGGATTCCAGCAAGGGGTGCCGCAATGGACGGGGCTGACGCGACGCAGGGCGAGAAGAAAAAGCGCCGGGATTATACGCCGGCCGAACTGGCCGCTGGCCTGGTCCATCTTCTTGATGTCGAGGAGATTGATGTCGATCTCTATCGCGGGCGCCGCAATCCGGGTGGCCGGGGGCGTGTCTTCGGCGGCCAGGTGATCGCGCAGGCCCTGAAGTCTGCCGTGGCCTCGGTCGATGACGACCGTCACATCCACTCGCTGCACGCGTATTTCATGCGGCCGGGGGATGAGGATTATCCGATCATCTATCGCGTCGAGCGCGATTATGACGGCGGCAGCTTCTCCAACCGCCGGGTCATTGCCATGCAGCGTGGCAAGCCGATCCTGAACATGACGGCCTCCTTCCACCGGCCGGAAAAGGGGCTCGCCCACCAGTTCGACATGGGCGATGTTGCCATGCCCGACGACCTGCCGACCGAGGTCGAGCTGCTGCGCAAGATGAAGGACCAGATCCCCCAGCCCTTTTATCGCTTCATGACCCGTCCGCGACCGATCGAGATGCGCCCGGTCGACCCCTGGTCGCCGATCGATCCGCGCCAGCGCGAGCCGAAACGGCAGATCTGGATCCGCGCCACCGACCTCGCCACCGATGACCAGGTCATGCACCGCGCCATCCTCGCCTTTGCCTCCGACATGGCGCTGTTGAGCACCTGCATGCAGCCGCACGGCGTCAGCTGGATGACCCGCAAGATGCAGTCAGCCAGCCTCGATCACGCGGTCTGGTTCCATGATGATGTCGATATGGGTGACTGGCTGCTCTACGACACGGACAGCCCGTGGTCCGGCGGCGCGCGCGGTTTCAACCGCGGTCAGCTCTTCACCCGCGATGGCAAGCTGGTCGCGTCCACGGCGCAGGAAGGCCTGATCCGGCTGCGCGACGAATAAGGTCTGGCCGCGCCAGCGGGTCGCCACAGGAAAAGGCCGCGCCGGACATCCGGCGCGGCCTTTCGGTTTGCGGCGCGATGAAGCGGACTACAGCACTTCAAACAGGCCGGCTGCGCCCATGCCGCCGCCGACACACATGGTGATGACGACGTATTTGGCGCCGCGACGCTTGCCCTCAATCAGGGCGTGGCCGACCATGCGGGCGCCGGACATGCCATAGGGGTGGCCGATCGAGATGGCGCCGCCATT
Source organism: Maricaulis sp. (assembly GCF_015665295.1). Classification (GTDB taxonomy): domain Bacteria; phylum Pseudomonadota; class Alphaproteobacteria; order Caulobacterales; family Maricaulaceae; genus Maricaulis. The sequence goes on along the minus strand of NZ_JADFAJ010000003.1, from coordinate 245,601 downwards.
GACGTTCAGCTTGTCGGCCGGGATGCCGAGGCGGTCGGCGCAGTAGAGCACCTGCACGGCGAAGGCTTCATTGAGCTCCCACAGGCCGATATCGTCCGCCTTCAGGCCGAAACGCTCGAGCAGTTTCGGCACGGCGAAGACCGGGCCGATACCCATTTCGTCCGGCTCGGTACCGGCGACCGCCATGCCCATATAGCGGCCGAGCGGGGCGAGGCCGCGCTTGGCGGCGAGTTCGGCTTCCATGACCACACAGGCCGAGGCGCCGTCGGAAAGTTGCGAGGCATTGCCGGCGGTGATGGTGCCGCCCTCGATGACCGGGTTGAGGCCCTGCAGGCCGGCGAGATCCGTGCTCGGGCGATTGCCCTCATCCTTTTCCAGGAAAACCTCCTGCCGGGAGGTTTCGCCGGTGGCCTTGTCGACAACGATCTTGGTCGATTTCATCGGCACGATCTCGTCGTCGAACTTGCCGGCGGCCTGGGCGGCGGCGGTACGCTGCTGGGACTGCAGGCCGTACGCGTCCATGCGCTCGCGGGAGATGCCATAGCGCTTGGCCACGATCTCGGCGGTCTGCAGCATGGGCATGTAGATGTCCTTGTGCATGGCCAGGAGTTCCGGGTCCGGCTGCACGCGCATTTCCTTGGTCTGGACCATGGAGATCGACTCGACGCCGCCGGCGACGACCACATCCATGCGGTCGACAATGACCTGTTTGGCCGCAGTCGCGATGGTCATCAGACCGGAGGAACACTGGCGATCCATCGACTGGCCCGCCACGGTGACCGGCAGGCCGGCGCGCAGCGCTGCGGTACGGCCGATCGTGTGCTGGACGCCCTGCTGCAGGGCAGCGCCGATGATCACGTCCTGGATTTCAGTCGGATCGATCCCGGAGCGCTCGACGGCCGACGCGATGGCGTGGCCGCACAGGGTCGGAGAGGGGGTGGCGTTGAAGGCGCCGCGATAGGCTTTTCCGATCGGGGTGCGGGCAGTGGAGACGATGACGGCATCACGCATGATTTTATCTCTTTGATTGCGAAACGGGTTGGGTCTTCGGGAAGGGTTGGGCGGTCAGGATGTTGGCGCTTGTCGGCGTCGCTTCGAAGACCCGGCTTGCCGGGCTGCGTTGCGCCGCTCTCATGATCGTGTGCGCCCTCTCTCCCCTTCGCGCCGGCCAGTTCTGGGGAAGTTTTAGTCGCCTGCACCGGTGCGGGGCAAGAGAAAACCGGACCGCTTCCTCAAATTTGGGCAGTGATATTCAAATTGTGGATGGCGGGTATGCGAAACTGTCTTTTATTTCTCGCTCTTGTCGGTTTTCAAAAAACAGGTATGCTCATACCGACAATATGAAAAAATGAAGCGAGACGCGGAATAATGATGTGGGATTTTGCGGCCGATCCGGCGTTTCAGGTCAGGCCGGGCCAGGCCGGGGCGGATGCACGGGCGTGTCAGCGAGAAGGCGGCGAGAGCGTGGGAGCTGATTGCGGACGCGTAACGCCCGACCTTGTCGGGTGAATTGACCGGGTAGATGCCAAAAGGCGCGCCCTCCGGGAGGAAAAATGACGGACATCGCTACGCCGGTTTCGGCGCCGCCGTTGAAATACATCACCAAGCTTCTCTACGGCGTCGGATCGATGGCCTATGGCGTCAAGGACGTTGCCTTCCGGGCCTATCTGCTGTGGTACTACAACTATGTGATCGGCGCTGAAGCCGCTCTCGTCTCGCTGGCCATTCTGGTGGCGCTGATCTTTGACGCCATCTCCGATCCCATCGTCGGCCAGATTTCTGACAGCCTGCGAACGAAGTGGGGCCGGCGTCACCCGCTGATGTATTTGTCAGCCATTCCCGCGGCCGCTTCATTCTTCTTCCTGTGGCACCCGCCAGCGGGGCTGGAGGGGTGGAACCTCTTTGTCTATCTCGCGGTTCTCGCTTCGGCTGTGCGGACCTTCATCACCTTGTATGAGATCCCCAGTTCCGCGCTCGCACCGGAATTATCGACCAATTATGACGACCGGACCTCGATCGCCAGCTATCGCTATTTCTTCGGCTATCTCGGCGGGATCGGAATGTCGGTCCTGGCCTTGTGGATATGGCTGGCGCCGACGGCCGAATATCCGATCGGCCAGCTCAATCCGTCGGGCTATTACACCTTTGGCCTGGTCGGCTCGCTCCTGATGTTCGCGACCGTGATCATCTCGACCACTGGCACGCATCACCGCATCAAATACCTGCGCAAGCTACCGTCGCCGCAACGGCGCAACCCGCTTGAGACGCTCAAGCTGATGGCGCGGACCTTCGGCAACAAGGCCTTCCTCGCGATCCTGAGCTTTGGCGTTCTCAAATATACCGCGATCGGCATGGCCTCGGCGCTGTCGCTCTATTTCGGCACCCTGTTCTGGGGCTTCAATTCCGGAGAGCTGGCGATCATGGCGGCAGAGCCGCTGCTTGGTGCCTTTCTGGCGCTGATCTTCGCGCCGCTGATCTCCAAGCGGCTTGGCAAGCGGGCGGCGGCTTTCGGGCTGACGATTGTCGCGATCATCCTTGGCGTCCTGCCCTATATCCTGCGATTGAACGGTCTGTTCTTCGACGATGGCGATCCGGCGCTCCTGCCGACCCTGTTTGTCATCCAGGCGGCCTATTCGGCGTGCGGCATCTCATCGGCCATCCTTGTCCACGCCATGATCGGCGACGTTATCGACGACAGCGACGTCAAGACCGGACGGCGCGCGGAAGGCCTGTTCTATGCCGCCAACTCCTTCATGCAGAAATGCGTGACCGGCTTCGGCCTCATGGCAGCGGGAATACTCCTGACCATCGTCGACCTGCCAGAGCGCGCCCAGCCAGCCGATGTCGATCCGGCCTCGGTTGACTTGCTGGCCTTGCTCTATGTGCCGAGCGTCGCCTTTCTCTACATTGCCGGGGCGCTCTTCCTGCACTTCTACCGCCTCGACCGGTCCAGTCATGAAGCCAATCTGGCGACTCTGAAGCGGCGCGAAGACGGTGCGCCCCACACCCAGCCGGGTGCGCAATGACCGATCCCGTCAAAACCAACAGGAGCTCGCATGAGCCTGCGTAACGCCGCCTGTATCGCCGGCGCCTTTGAGCACCCGACCCGGCTGGCGCCGGACATGACCACGCCGCAGCTGCATGCCGAGTGCGCGGCGGGGGCGCTGGCTGATGCCGGTCTCTCGCTGACGGATGTCGATGGCTATTTCTGCGCCACCGACGCACCGGGTTTCGGGCCGATCTCGATGATCGACTATCTCGGCCTGACCGTGCGCCATACGGACTCCACCGAGATGGGCGGCTGTACCTATATCCAGCATGTCGCGCATGCCGCCGAGGCGATCGCCGCGGGCAAGTGTTCCGTGGCGCTGATTGCCCTGGCCGGACGACCGCGTTCCGAGGCGGTGCAACGTTTCCGGCCCGGCGCGCCGGAGGCTGCCTTCGAGCAATGGGTCGGTCTGACCAATCATACCAGCTACGGCATGTGCGCCGCGCGTCACATGCACGACTTCGGCACCACCTCGGAACAGCTCGCCTGGATCAAGGTCGCTGCGTCTCACCATGCCCAGCACAATCCCCACGCCATGCTGCCCAAGGTGGTGACGGTCGAGGAGGTGGTGAACAGTCCGATGATCGCCGATCCGCTGCACCGGCTCGATTGCTGCGTGACGACGGATGGTGGCGGAGCGCTGGTTGTGGTCTCGCCGGAGATCGCGAAGACATTGAACCGTCCGGTCATTTCGCTTCTTGGGGCGGGAGAGGCGACCAAGGGCCCGTCCGGCGGGCTCGGGCTCGACCTCACCGTCTCGGCGGCCGCGCAGTCCGGCCCGCGCGCCTTTGAAGAGGCCGGGGTCACGCCGGCCGACATCAAATACGCCTCCATCTATGACAGCTTTACCATCACCGTGTTGATGCAGCTGGAGGATCTGGGTTTCTGCGCCAAGGGCGAGGGGGGCAAATTCGTCGCCGACGGCAATCTCATCTCCGGCACCGGCAAGCTGCCCTTCAACACGGATGGTGGCGGGCTGTGCAATAACCACCCCATGTTCCGCGGCGGCATCACCAAGGTGATCGAGGCGGTGCGGCAATTGCGCGGTGAGGCCGCCCCCGCGGTCCAGGTCCCCAATTGCGATCTCGCGGTCGCCACCGGCATTGGCGGTTCGCTCGGTGCCCGGCACGGCGCCGCCACCATCATCCTGGAGCGTCAGTCATGAGCGCGCGCAAGCTTTCCGCCCCGCAACCCAATCCGGAAACGCAAACCTTCTGGGACGGGCTGGGCGAGGGCGTCCTTCGCATCAAGACCTGTGAGGCCTGTGGCAAGCCTCACTACTATCCGCGGCATGTCTGCCCGCATTGCGGCTCGGACCGGACGCGCTGGCTGGAGACCGCCGGGCGCGGCGAGATCTACAGCCTGTCGGTCATGCGGCGCGGCGAGGGCGCGCCCTTCGCCGTGGCCTATGTCGTGCTCGATGAAGGTCCGGCCATGCTGACCAATCTGGTCGCGGATGACCTGGATGCCCTGGCCATCGGCCAGCGCGTCCGTCTGGCCCCGCAGGCCAGCGACGCGGAAGCCACCGGGGATGGTCCATCCCTGCCCTTTTTCACCCCAAGTGGAGATTGATCATGGCGACAACTGAAATGACGCGCCCCGACGCGACGGCGGAGGATTTTCGCGCCGAGGCGGCGGCCTGGCTCGCGGACAATTTCCCGCAATCCCTGGTCGGCAAGGAGAACCTGCTCGCCGCCATTGAGGGGGAATCGAAACCCGACCCGGAAGTCGCCGCCTGGAAAAGGGCGATGGGCGAGAAGGGCTGGGGCACGCCGACCTGGCCGGTGGCCTATGGCGGTGGTGGTCTCGACGCCAAGCAGGCGCGTATCCTTCAGGAGGAGATGGCCAGGATCAACGCCTGGAACCCGATCGGCGGCATGGGTGTGATGATGCTCGGGCCGACGCTTCTGGAGTTCGCCTCCGAGGAACAGAAGCAGCGCTATATTCCGCCGATCTGCCGCGGTGAGATCCGCTGGTGCCAGGGCTATTCCGAACCCGGTGCCGGCTCCGATCTCGCCAGCCTGCAGACCAAGTGCGAGGACAAGGGGGATCACTGGCTGATCAATGGCCAGAAGACCTGGACGTCGGGCGGGCAGTGGGCCGACTGGTGCTTCGCGCTGGTGCGCACCGACACGTCGAAGAAGCATGAGGGCATCTCCTTCATCCTGCTGGACATGAAATCGCCGGGCGTCGAGGTGAAGCCGATCAAGATGATCTCCGGCGCCTCGCCCTTTTGCGAGACCTTCTTCACCGATGTGAAAGTGCCCAAGGACCAGATCGTCGGCGAGATCGGCAATGGCTGGACGATCGGCAAGCGCCTGCTCCAGCACGAGCGCACCAACCTGTCGGGTGGCGGGCGTATGGGGCGCGGGGCCGGCCCGTCTCTGGCCGATATCGCCCGCAAGTATGTCGGCGTGGATGATGAGGGCCGGATCGCCGATGCCGATCTGCGCGGCCGTATCATCAAACACGAGATGGAAGCCCGTGCCTTCCAGGCGACGGCGCGCCGGGTGACGGCCGAGGCCAAGAGCGGATCACTGTCGCTGGCCTCCTCCATCCTGAAAAATGTCGGCGCCCGGATTACCCAGGAACGGGCCGAGCTGACGCTGGAGATCATGGGCATGAACGGTCTCGGCTGGGAGGGCGAGGGTTTCCACCCGCTCGAGCTCGGCACCACCCGCGGCTGGCTGTGGGGCAAGGCCGTGACGATCTATGGCGGCACGACCGAGATCCAGAACAATGTCATCGCCAAACGCATCCTCGGGATGCTGGACCATCAATAGGACGGGGGAGCGACCACAATGGCAGTCCTGAACGAAGAACAGACCATGCTGCGTGACATGGCGCGCGACTGGGCCCGCAAGGAGTCCCCCGTCAAGGCCTACCGCAAGATGCGTGATGGCGGGGCGGCAATCGGATTCGACCCGCAGGCCTTCGCCAAGATGGCGGAAATGGGCTGGACCGGGGTGATCATCCCGGAGGCCCATGGCGGCTCGGATTTCGGCTATCTCAGCCTCGGCCTCGTGCTCGAGGAATGTGCGCGCACACTCACGGCCAGCCCGCTCAACGCCTCCTCGCTGGCCGCGACCAGCGCGGTGTTGCTCGGCGGTACCGAGGCCCAGAAGGCGGCCTGGTTGCCGGGGATTGCCGCCGGCGAGACCATCGCCGCCCTGGCCGTCGACGAAGGTCCGCGCCACGCGCCGGACCGGGTCGAGGCAGTCGCCGAAAGGCGCGGCGATGGCTGGACGCTCAAGGGCAGCAAGCAATTCGTCGCCGAGGGCGATGCAGCGAGCCTGCTCGTCGTGGCAGCGAAAGCCGGTGACGAGATCGGCCTTTTCCTGGTGCCGGCCGATGCCAAGGGCGTGTCGGTGTCGGCCCGCAGCATGGTGGATGCCCGCTCACACGCGGCGATCACGCTGGATGGCGTCCTGCTGGCCGCTGATGCCCGTCTCGAGGCGGGCGGGGCCGACCTGCTCGACCGGGTGCTCGACCGGGCCCGGGCCGGTGTCGCGGCGGAAATGCTTGGCCTGGCCGTGCAGGCCTTCGAGGACACGCTGGCCTATCTCAAGACGCGCTCGCAGTTCGGCGAGATCCTGTCGCGCTTCCAGGCGCTGCAGCACCGCATGGCCAATCTCTTCACCGAAATCGAGCTGATGCGTTCGGTCGTCGAGGGCGCGCTGGAAGCGATCGACGCCGGTCGCGACGATGTCCCGGTTCGGGTGGCGCTGGCCAAGGCGACGGCCTGCCAGACCCTGCACCTGGTCTCGCGCGAGCTGATTCAGCTGCATGGCGGGATCGGCATGACCGATGAACACGATGCCGGCTTCTATCTCAAACGGGCCCGCGTGCTGGAGAACCAGTATGGCAATGGGGCTTTTCATCGCGAACGCTTTGCCCGACTGAACGGCTATTGAGCGGCCGCGCCATCCCGCCTTCGCCCGCCGGTCCGCCCGTGGCCGGCCTGGCGGAGGAAGGCGAAACCCCGGAAGGGCGCGAGCAGGCTTATTCCGACTTTGTCGAGGGCAATCTGAAGCGCAATTACATTGCGCATTTCACCCACGGCATGCTCGGCATGACCGGCTTCCGGCTGATTTTCGCGCCGACCTTCGTACCGGCCTATCTGCATATGCTGACCGGCTCGCCGATCTTTGTCGGGATCGGTCAGGCGCTGATCCAGCTGGGTGCTGTTGCCTCGCCGGTCATGGGGGCGGCCCATATCGAGCATCGCCGGCACGTCATGCCTGCGGCGATGACGATTGGCATGCTGATGCGCCTGCAACTGCTTGGCCTGGCGCTGGCCGGATGGTTTCTCACCGGCTCGGTCCTGATCGCAGCGACTTTCTTCTTCCTGTTGTTGTTCGGATTCTTCCTGGGCTCACAGCGCGTCGCCTTCCAGGTCCTTTTGTCGAAAGTCATTCCGATCCGCATGCGGGGACGATTGCAGGCCTGGCGCAACATCGCCGGTGGCGCAATCGCCGCCGGCCTGTCCTGGTGGGCCGGGGTTCATCTCATCGAGACCAATGCGCTGGGCAATGGCTATGCGACGACCTTCATGGTCGCCTTTGTCCTCACCAGCCTCGGCCTGACCGCGCTGTGGATGTTCATGCGCGAGCCGGAAAGTCCGACCGTCAAGATCCAGATGGGCGTGATGGCGCGGGTGCGGGAATTCCCGCAACTGCTTGTCGACCGTGATTACCGGAATTTCCTGATCGCCCAGATGATGGCGACGGCGGGCCGGATCGTGATCCCGTTCTGCATTATCTATGCGGGTCGCAAGATGGAGGTCGACGGCGCCGCGATCGGCCTGTTCTCGCTCGCCTTTCTCGGCGCTGACACCGTGACCAACCTGATCTGGGGGACGCTGGGGGACCGCTATGGCTTCCGGCTGACCTTCATCCTCACCGTGGTGACCTGGATCTTCTCCCTGGTGGTCATGATCTTTGCCGAGCAACCCTGGCACTTCCTGGTCGCATTCTTCGGATTGGGCGCAGCCGCATCTGGATATATGATGAGCTCGACGACGCTGGTTCTCGAATTCGGCGAGCGGGACGATATCCCCATGCGCCTCGCCCTTTCGACCACGGTGGAAACCACGATGGCGTCGTTCGGCCCGGTGCTAGGCGGGCTGATCGCCAGCTTCTTCGGCTTGGTGCCGGTTTTCGTCATCTCGCTCGTCAGCCTGGCGGCGGCTCTGATCGTTCTAGTTTCCGCAGTACGCGAACCACGTCATCTTAAAGTGGAAAGCGATGCCGCAGTGCAGCGTTGAATTAGCCTTTAATAACTTGCGATGCGACGCCTATCTCCTTGACTTGTCAAAATCCCATTGTTCTAATCGAATGTGCGGTATGCAAAAAAACAAGGCAGCCGCACCAGTCTGGGAGGAGAATATGACTGTTAAAGGTCTCATGCGTGCGAGCAGCGCGTTGACAGCCCTCGCCATGGTGGCAGGCCTGTCTGCGACGTCCCACGCGCAAGACGATGTGATCATCGTCACGGGTTCCGTGATTCGCGGCACCCCCGAGGACGCGGCCCTGCCGGTTGATGTCCTGTCTGCAGAAGAGCTGGCCCGCCTCGGTAATCCTTCGCCGGTCGAGCTCATCAAGGCCCTGCCGGTCTCAAGCGGGGTCATCGGGGACACCAACCAGTTCGACAGCCGGTCGCAGGCCACGGAAGGCATGGCCTCGGTCAACCTGCGCGGCCTCAGCCCGCAGCGCACACTTGTCCTGTTGAACAATCGTCGGCTGGTTTCAGCGGGGACGGGCGTGCCGTTCGTTGACCTCAACCTGCTTCCGGCAGCCGCGATCGGACGAATTGAAATTCTCAAGGACGGCGCTGCGGCGATCTACGGATCCGATGCCATCGGCGGCGTGGTCAACTTCATCACCCGCTCGGGCCAGGAAGGTTTCCGCTTCGGGGGCGACTATTCCTTCATTTCCGACACGGATGGCGATTACTCGCTGCAGGGCAGTTTCGGTCACCAGGGCGAAAATATGCGCTTCCTGGTCGCGGCCGGTTATCAGCACCGGTCCGAGCTTCTGGCCCGCGATCGCGATTTCGCGGTCCAGGACTTTGAAGCCAACCCGGAAGGCGGCTGGACCGGCGGCGGCAACCCCGCAACCTTCCTCCCACTCGGCATCACGCCGGCCGGCTTTGGTCCGATCGGCGGTCTTCGCGCCGATCCGGACTGTGCGGTCCTTGGCGGCTTTGTCACGTCAGCGGGCTGGTGCCGGACGCAATACACCGGCTTTGACGCGCTGGTCGAGGAAGAGGATCGTTACCAGCTCTGGGCCGAGATGGGCATTGACCTGACCGACGATATCGAATGGGAAATCAGCCTGCTCTACGGCAATGACGAGGTGCCGCACTACCGGACTTCGCCGACCTATCTGCTGACGCAGGCGCCGACCGCTGGCGTGGGCGGCTCTCCGAGTGGCTTTGTTGTCTCGGCAGCCAATCCGGGTTTCCAGCAAATGGTGGCCGAGAATCCCGGGGTGGTTCCGGCTGGCACGCTCGCCGTCCTGTTCCCGACCCTGCTCTTCCGGCCGCTGCTGGCCGGGGGCAACCCGGCCTTTGCCGGCAATCCGGATGATCTGGGCTCTGCGGTTGGTTACCGCCAGAATGAGAGCTTCCGTGTCTCGACCGGCCTCAATGGCGAACTCAATGAGACGACGTCGTTCGACTTCAACGTCACCTATCATCGCTTTGAACGCTATTATGACGGCTATGACAGCTTTGGTGACCGCGTTCAGCTGGCGCTGAACGGTCTGGGTGGCCCGGGCTGCAATCCGGCGACGGGCACGCCCGGCGTGGGTGGGTGTCAATGGTACAACCCGTTCGGCAACCAGGCCACGGGCAATCCGGTGACCGGTGTCGAGCGTCCGGGATCCGAGCCGAACCAGAACAGCGCCGAGCTGATCAACTGGTTCTTCGTGGAGGGTTCGACGGCGCTGGAAACCGAACTCTTTGTCGCGGAAGGCACAATCAGCGGCGAGACCGGTTGGGAGCTGGCCGGTGGTCAGGTTCTTTATGGTTTCGGCGGCCAGTATCGCCGTGAAACCTACTCGGCGGTCTATGGCGACAACAACAATATCGCCGTGAATCCGTGCCGGGATACACCGGTCAACGGCAATACGACCTGTGATCCGCAAACCGGAGCGTGGGGCTTCCTCGGCTCAAACGCCAACAGTGATGCGGATGGCGATGTCTACGCCGTGTTTGGCGAGCTTCAGCTGCCGGTCACGGACGACTTCAATGTCCAGCTCGCCGCTCGCTACGAGGATTATGGCGGGCAGACCGGCTCGACCTTTGATCCGAAGGTCACGGCCCGCTGGCAGATCACCGACGGTTTCGCCTTGCGCGGCTCTGTCGGCACGACCTTCCGCGGTCCACCGCCGCAGCAAACGGTCAACAGCAATGTGACCTCGCTGCAGGTAATTGCGTCCAGCTTCCGTCCGGTCGACGTGTTCGGCAATCCGGCACTGGCGCCGGAATCGGCCACGAATCTCTCGGTGGGAGCGTTGATCTCGACCGATAACTTCACGGCCAGCGTCGATTATTTCCGCTATGACATACAGGACACCATCAATACCGAGCCGCTATCCGGGATGGTCGCCACGCTGTTCGCCGATCCGGCGAATTGCACCGACCCGGCCTTTGACGGCCTGCGTGAACGTTTCCAGTTCAATGATGGTGGTGGCGTAGCGGGAGCCGGTACTTGTGCGGCGGCCAATATTGCCCGGGTTCGCACCCAGGTGGTCAATGGCGGTGATCTCACCAGTTCCGGTCTCGACTTCATCATGAACTATGATCTTGGTGAAGTGTTCGGTGGTGACATGAATGTCGGTCTCACCGCGACCTACATGCTGGGCAATGAGCTCGGCGATGAGGTGGTGGAGGGTGTCACGGTCCAGGAGGGCTTTGACGGCGTCGGCTTCATGAACTTCCAGACCACCGCCTATCCGGTGCCGGAATTGAAGGCGCGTGGCTTCCTCGAATACACGGTCGGCAATGTCGATACCCGGCTGACCTTCACCTATGTTGACAGCTATCGCGACCAGCGTGCCGATCTCGGGACCGGGCCCTTTGCCCCGAACCCCTATATCGCGGGTAATCCGGTGCTGATGCAGGGGGCGACGGTCGACAGCCAAATGACGACCGATTTCAACCTGCTCTACCACTTCGGTGATTCAACGACCTTCTCGTTCACGGCGATCAACCTGACCGACGAAGATCCGAGCTTTGCCCGACAGGACTACAACTATGATCCCTTTACCGGCAATCCGGTGGGGCGGGTCATCCGGCTCGGTTTCAACACCGAATTCTGATCCGGACAATACTGACACGAAGAGGGCCCCGACCAGCCGGTCGGGGCCCTTTTTGTCGGGCGGTGATGTCGAGCTCAGCCCCTGAAGGGTTTCGGCGGCGGCGAGTACAGGCCGTAAGCCAGGGTGGAGGCGTAATAGGCAAAGGCGGCATCAGGGTCGACGCCCTGGATCCAGTCCCGCAGGTCATAGGCTGAATTCAGCGCACCCATGATCGCCTGGCTGGCGACCAGCGGATCGACGGGGCGCACGGAGCCCTCGGTGATGCCGTCAATCATCATGCCGGCGAAACGGCGGGCCATGCGGTTCGAGCGATCGAGCACATCATTGCGCAAATCAGTCGGCAGGGCCTGCAGGGCCGTCGTGCGCAAAAGCGGGAACTCGCTGAAGAGCTGCACGTTCAGCAGGGTCACCATCGATGACGACAATTGCTGCCAGTAATCGCCACCGGCCTTGGTCGCCGCGCGCTGGACCAGCGAAACGCGGCCATAGGAGCGGCGGAAGCATTCCAGCACCAGTTCATCCTTGGCTTCCAGGTGATGGTAGAAGCTGCCCTTGGTGACGTTCAGTTCCGAGGCGATCTGTTCAACCGAAGCACCGCGATAGCCGCGCTCATTGATCAGGAAGGTGGCGGCGCGGGCGAAATTGCCCGGCATGCCCTCGATCCCGACCTTCAGTTCTGACTCGTCGATCGGCAGGAGTTTCGGTGTCCAGCCGGCGCCTTCACGGGCGATGCCATGTTCGAAAATCTCGATCATGCGATGGATCACGCGGTCATAATCGCCGGTCGAATATTGCGACAGCCAGGCCGGCAGCCAGAACATGTTCTGGACCAGCACGTGGGCACGGATCGTGCCGAGGATCTTCTCTTCTGCCGATTTCGGGGCATCGAAGAAAGTGCGCAGCTTGCGGAAGACCTGGACATAGCGCGTGGTCAGCTCGCTGCCGAAGGGCTCGTTGAGGGCGCGGATGTCGGAGATCACCGCGATCGGTCGTTCGACCTCGGCATTGATGCGCGCCTGCAGGTCGAAATTGAGCCTGATGTAGCGCTCCACACGCGCTTGCGGGGTCGGCGCGGCGGCGGCTTCGGCGACCAGCGCCTCAATCCGTTCCAGCGCGCGCTCGAGCACGGCTGCAGCCAGCAATTCCTTGCGCTTGAAATAGTAGGTGATGCTCGTCGTGTTGAGTTCGACCAGCTGGGCGACATCGACAAATGTCATGCCGCGAACACCGTGCCGGTTGATCAGCGTGGCGGCGGCGTCGAGGATCAGCTCGCGCTTCTGGTGGAAGCGGCGGGTCTTCGCCGAGTCCATGGCTTTCGGAGTCGCATTCATATCATTCGCTTAGCAGAGTTTGTTGATATCGTCACGCAATCGCGCGCGCACCCGGCCCTGGGCTCCTCTCTGTCACGATAGCAAAACCGGTATGTAAGTTTCCGGTCCAGCCTTTGAGCGCGAAATCTTTGTCGTAAAACGATTTCATGCCCCGACTGTCTGCCTGACAAGCCGTATCCTAACCATTTACCGAGGAAACGGTATGGTCTAATCTTGCTGCAGCGCGGGATTGCCGTGCCAAGATCTTCACAACCGGGATGAGCCATGACTGCAGCGACCGCCGCACCGCCGCGTGACGCGATCAACCTCAAGCGCCTCGAAGCCTGGCTGGCGGCGCGGATTGACGGCTTTGCCGGGCCGATCGAGCTGACCAAGTTTCCCGGTGGCCAGTCCAATCCGACCTATCGTCTCGACGCGGCGAGCGGCGCTTATGTGCTGCGTCGAAAGCCCTTCGGTCCGACCTTGCCATCGGCGCACGCGGTGGATCGCGAGCATCGCCTGATCGCGGCGCTGCACCCCACCGGCTTTCCGGTCGCGAAGCCGTTTGCCCTGTGTGGGGATGACAGTGTCATCGGCTCGATCTTCTATGTGATGGAGCTGGTCGACGGGCGGTCCCTGGCCGACGGGGCGCTGCCGGATGAAAGCCCGCAGGCGCGTGGCGCGATGTATCGCGCGCTGACCATCGCTCTGGCGGACCTCCACAATGTGGATCCGACGGCGGTCGGCCTCGGGGACTACGGTCGGCCGGGCAATTATTTCGAACGCCAGGTCGGGCGCTGGACCAAGCAGTACAGGGCCTCGCAGACCGACGAGATTCCCGAGGTCGAGGGCCTGATCGAATACCTGCCGCGCACCGTGCCCGAGCAGACCCGCACCTCGATCATCCATGGCGATTATCGTATCGACAATGCGCTGTTCGAGCCTGCCGGGACGCGTATCAGGGCGGTGCTCGACTGGGAGCTTTCGACGCTGGGCGACCCGCTCGCTGACTTCACCTATTACGCCATGCAATGGGCCATGCCGGCCGAGGGTGGCGGGGCCGGGCTGGCGGGGATTGATTTCACGGCTTCCGGCATTCCCGCCCTCGACGAGACCGTCGCGCTCTATTGCGAGCGCACCGGCCGTGACAGCGTGCCGGCGATGGACTGGTATTTCGCCTATAACCTGTTCCGCCTGGTCGGCATCGTCCAGGGCATCAAGAAGCGGATCATTGACGGCAATGCCTCGAGCGACAAGGCTGAAGCGACCGTCGCCCGCCTTGTCCCGCTGGCAAGAGCGGCCTGGGATTTCGCCCGCCGCGCCGGCGCCTGACCGGGTATCACTGCGCCGAATCTCGCTCACCGGGAGAGCCCATGTCCATGTTCAGCCTGGCCGGCAAGGCCGCCCTCATCACCGGCGCAGCATCGGGGATAGGCCGCGCCGCCGCTTTGTTGTTCGCCGAGGCGGGTGCGCGCATCGCTGCATGCGATCTGTCGGACGACGTGCACGAGACCGTGGCAGCCATCAAGGCGACCGGTGGCGAGGCGAAGGCCGTGACCATGGATGCGGGGTCGGAGGCGGACGTGATCCGGGCGGTCGAAACGACCGTTTCGGAATTCGGTCGCCTTGACGTGATCTACGCCAATGCCGGCATCACGGGTGGCCTGCCGGACTTCTTCGACACGACGGCGGAGACCTGGGCCGAGGTGTTGCGGGTCAACCTGATCGGCCCCTTTCTGGCGATCAGGCATGGCGCGCCGGCCATCATCAAGTCCGGCGGCGGCTCGATCATCTGCACGGCCTCGGTCGCCGGTCTGCGCTACGGCGCCGGGCCGGTCGCCTATTCGGCCTCGAAGGCAGGTGTGATCAATCTCGTCCAGCATGCCTGCCAGAGCCTGGTGGGGTCCGGTGTGCGGGTGAATGCGATCTGTCCCGGCCTGACCGAGACCGGCATGACCCGGCCGCTGTATGATCACGCCCGCGCGGCCGGCAAGGAAGCCAGGATCGGGCAGCTCAACCCGCTCCAGCGGGGCGGCCTGCCGGAAGAGATCGCGGCGACGGCGCTCTTCCTTGCATCGCCGGCATCCAGCTATGTCAATGGACAGGCGATTGCCGTTGATGGCGGATTGTCGACCTCGCATCCGGTGGCACCGTCCACCCAGCTGGCGGCCCGCGCCGCCCTCGACAAATTCAAGGATGATTGATGTCGCTGCCGCAAATTCTCGATGCCGCCCGGGTCTCGAACGACACGCTCACGGCGCATATACCGGACACCTGGATGCAGGGCCGAACGGCCTATGGCGGGCTTTCGGCCGCGATCGCGCTCGAGGCGGCCCTGCGCTCACAGTCAGACCTGCCGCCGCTGCGCTCGGCCCAGATCGCCTTTGTCGGACCGCTGGCCGGCGAGATTGTGGTGAAGACGGAGCTCCTGCGTCGTGGCCGGACTGCGGCCTTCATCGAGGCCAATGTCTTCGGCGATGGCAGGCTGGGTCTGAAGGCGCTGTTTGTCTTCATGATCGGGCTGGAATCGAGCATCGACTATGCTGAAGGCGCGCGGCCCGAGGCGCCCGACTTTGTCGACGCCGCACCGGCCATGGCCAATCCGGATCCGAAATTCTTCACCGGCAATCTGGAATACCGGCACGGCCTTTCAATCGAGGAACGGCACACGCCCGATTTCCTGCGCTGGGTCCGCCTGAGGGCGCGCGAGGGCCTGCATCCGATGGTCGAGCTGATGGCCATCGGCGACGCCCTGCCGCCGGCCGCCATGGCGCTGTTTGCCAGACCGGGTCCGATCAGCTCGATGACCTGGCAGATCAACCTACTCACCGCCGGGCCCGTGACCACGGACGGCTGGTGGCTCAGCCGCTCGACCGCAGACCTGGCGCGTCACGGCTCGTCCAGCCAGCTCATGCAGGTCTGGAATGCCGACCGCGAACCGGTCATCACCGGCATGCAGAGCGTGGCGATCTTCGTCTGACCTCCAATTGAAAACAGGGCGAGCCGTGCGGCCCGCCCTGCCTTCGTCAGCCACCCCAGCCCCGGGGCGGTGATGCGGCCCTATTGGTCAAAAGCGACAGCCTGGCTGGCCACGAGGTCGATCAGATCGCCCTGGGCGATGCCGATATCGAGCAGGTGCAAGCCCCAGTCGGCGAGAATGACGCCGTTTGCCACGACATCGCCGACAATGTCGTCAGTGCGCGGATCGGACGGGTCGCCATGGACCGAGATGGCGAAATAGCTGCCATGCTCATTGTTCAGGCACTGGCCGGTGATCAGGCCCGGCACGCGTACAAAGTCCGTCGTGATCTCTGCTCCGCCCTCGACCCAGGGGCCGGCAACCACCGATGAGGTGAAGGCGCCGCCGGTCGCGAGATAAGCCTCCAGAGGGGAATCGGAATTGCCCGCGAGATCGGCCGGATTGGTGCAGGCGACCTCGACGGCGGGATCCGGGAGCTTGCCGAAGCGCGAGGCGTCCGGCGGCGGCGCATCGCTGCGGAAGGAGACATAGCTGATGAAGCAGCCTGTCTGGTCGGCAGACTGGCAGCTCGGCACCGCCTGGAAGGCGCTGCCCACCGGCTCGCCCGGCGGCACCGCGACATTGTAGCCGATCAGCATGGCCGAGAGCATGTTGGTCTGGACCGCCTGGCCGTCGACGACGCGGGCGACGAGCTGTTCCAGCATGCGGGCGCCCTGGGAGTGACCGATCAGCACATAGGGCCGGCCGTCATTGTCGTGCTCCATGTAGTGGGCAAAGGCGTTCTGGACGTCGCGATAGGCCGTGACACCGTCGGCGGTGACGGGCTGGCCGGCCATCATTGATCGAAGGGCGGTCAATGTGACCTGGCGGTACATGGGCGCATAGGTTCGGCAGACCTCGCCGAAGCGGGCGAACTGGGCCGCGATCACGCGGTGCTCCTCGTCATTCGCGACCATGTCGGAATTCGGCGTCATATCGTTCGACACGGTCGGATAGACGTAGAAGCAATCCACCCCCGGATCCTCGGCGGCCCGGTAGGTCTCGACGCGCAGGCTGCCATCGGCCTCGATGATCGTGGTGTCGAGATCGATCGTGCAGGCATCCTCCCGGCCAGGCCGGCATAGCCAGCTGTCGGCGGCATCATAGTCCGGTGAGGTGTAGTCCGGGGTTTGGGCGAGCAGCGTGGTGCCCGCCATCATCAGTGTTGTGATCAGCATCGCGTCTCTCCCCTTTGGGTCCGGTCTTGCTCCGGCCTGGTGTGGGCATGGCTCAGGCCTGTTCGGTCTCGAACAGCGGTTTCAGTTCGGTCTTGACGATCTTTCCATTGGCGTTGCGCGGCAGGGTCTCTTCGGAGAAAAGGATGCGCACCGGCGTCTTGAAAATGGCGAGGCGCTCGCGCACCCAGGTCTTGAGTTCCTCTTCGCTGGCGCTGTGGCCGGGCGCCAGGTGAACCACGGCGGCGGGCTCTTCGCCGAGTGTGCGGTGCGGAATCCCGATTAGGGCGGCATCGGTCACGGCGGGATGCTCGTAGAGGACATTCTCGACCTCGGTCGAGTAAATGTTCTCGCCGCCGCGGATGATCATGTCCTTGGCGCGGTCAACGATGTAGCAGAAGCCTTCGGCATCGACCCGGGCCAGGTCGCCGGTGCGAATCCAGCCATCGACAAAGGTCTCCGCAGTCGCCGCGGGATTATTCCAGTATCCGGTGACGATCTGGGGCCCGCGCGCCCACAGTTCGCCGACTTCGCCGACCGGCAATTCACGGCTGCCATCGGGCGCCATGATCTTGATGTCGGACACCGCGACGGGCGGGCCACAGCTGTCGGGACGGTTGAGATAGTCTTCCGCGGAGTGGCTGGTCACCGTCGCCGAGGTCTCGGTCATGCCCCAGCCATTGCCGGGCAGGGCGCCGAACACCTCCTTGATCTTGCGGACCAGTTCCGGAGCCGACGGTGCGCCGCCATAGGCGATCGCCTCGAGCGAGGAGAGATCATACTTGGTGCGATCCGGGTGCTCGATGAGCTGCCAGGCGATGGTCGGCACTCCGCCGGTCGTGTTGACCTTCTCGCGCTCGATGATCCGGAAAGCCTTCACGACATCCCATTTCGGCATGAAGACCATGGCGTGCCCGGCAAAGACCGCGCCCATCAGGCCGGCATTGCAGGCGGTGACGTGAAACAGCGGGATCACCGTCAGCATGACTTTCGGGGAGGGCGCAGGCGGCATCTCGCCGCGTCGCAGGCAGGCGCGCGCGCCCGAGAAGGCCGAGGACAGGATATTGGTCAGGATGTTGCGGTGGGTGCCCAGCGCGCCCTTCGGGTTGCCGGTGGTTCCACTGGTGTAGAAAATCGTCGCCGGGTCGTCGGGCGCAATATCGGCATCCGGCAGGTCGCCTTCGGGCAGGCCGGCATAGCGGTCCGGCGTGCCGATCAGGTCTTCCAGCCGGCGCGCCGGCGTGTCCGGAGCGGTGTCGCCGCGGCTGACGAGGACGTGTTTCAGGTCGGGCAGGCTATCGGCCTCCGGGCTGATCCGCTGCCAGCGCTCTGCATCGCAGACAAGCGCCTTGGCACCGGAATCCTTCAGCCCGTAGGCGAGTTCGGACCCGGTCCACCAGGCATTCAGCGGAACAATGATCGCGCCCAGGCTGGTGACCGCAAAAAAGGCGACCGGCCATTCCGGCAGGTTTCGCATGGCCAGACCGACGCGGTCGCCCTTGCCGATGCCCATCGCCGCGAGTTCGGCGGCGAGGGCGCGGGTGGCGCGGAACCAGGCCTCATAGCTGACCCGCTCGTCCTCATGGATGGTGAAGAGCTGGTCGCCATGCTTGCGGGCGTGCCGCGCCAGCTCGGCCAGGCTGCCCAGCGCGTGTTTCCAGACCCGGGTCGGGACCCCGCGAATGGTCAGGGTCTCCATTTCGAACCCGGCGTCCGGTGCGCATAACAGGGCTTGTGCCTGCTCGATCGTGCAGGCGGGCCAGTCGCCCGGCAGCGGGAGGCCGGCAACCGTTTCGCTTGCCTGAGTCTGATTTTCCATACCCAACGAAATCCTGTTTCGGGTTTGCTGATATAATTGTTGGATCGACGATAAGGTCGAACAATATTTATCACAAGGCCTCACTATAAGGCCCGGCCACCCTGCCTGGTTGCCTAATATATCGAATGCAGGGTATGCAGCATTGCAAAGGTGTCTATCGACCGCTAGCGGTTATCAGACGATGGGATCAATGGCCCCGCAGCGGGCCCGGAAACAGGAGACGGGGATGTCGGTCATCAGCACGCGCAAGGACGGGGACGTACTCGTCGTCACCTCGAACAATCCGCCGGTCAACGCACTCGGCCAGGCGGTGCGCGCCGGGCTCGCCGCCGCGATGGCAGAGGCGGCTGCGGACGATGCCATCAAGGCCGTTGTCATCACCTGCGAAGGTCGCACCTTCTTCGCCGGGGCCGACATTACCGAATTCGGCAAGCCGCCGGTCGGGCCCTCCCTGCCTGAAGTGATCGACGCCATTGAGGCGAGCCCGAAACCGGTGGTCGCTGCAATTCATGGTACGGCGCTGGGCGGTGGGCTGGAAGTCGCGCTGGGTTGCCACTACCGCATTGCGGCGGCTTCCGCGAAACTGGGTCTGCCGGAAGTGAAACTCGGCATCCTGCCAGGCGCGGGCGGCACGCAGCGCCTGCCGCGCGTGGTCGGCGTCGAGGCGGCCCTGCCTATGATCGTGAAGGGCGATCCGATCCCGGCTGCCGCAGCCGAACGGATCGGCCTGGTCGACAAGCTGGTTGCCGATGACGGTCTCGCCGAGAGCGGCGTGGAGTTTGCCCGCAGCGTTATCGGTGCGGCCAGCCACCCGGTGTCCAGTGCCCGCACCGACAAGCTCGATACCAGCCTGGGTGACGCCTTCTTTGACGAATTCCGCAAGACCGAACTGCGTCGCCTGAAAGGCTTTGAAGCGCCGGAGGCCTGTATCCAGGCCGTCCGCGCAGCCATCGAGCTGCCTTTTGCCGAAGGCGTGAAGAAGGAGCGCGAACTGTTCGGCAAGCTGGTCAGCGGCACCCAGTCGCGTGCCCTGCGTCATGTCTTCTTTGCCGAGCGCGCGGCCAGCAAGATCGATGATATTCCCGCCGACACGCCGGTTCTGCCGATCGCCAAGGTCGGCATTCTGGGTGCCGGCACGATGGGCGGCGGCATTGCAATGAATTTCCTGACGGCCGGCATCCCGGTCACGATCCTCGAGCGCGAACAGGCCGCGCTGGATCGCGGCGTCGCGATCATCCGCAAGAATTACGAGCGCTCCGCCGCGCGCGGCAAATTCACCGCCGAACAGGTCGAGCAATGCATGGCGCGCCTGACGCCGACGCTGGAGATGACCGATCTCGCCGATTGTGATCTGGTGATCGAGGCCGTGTTCGAGAATATGGAGGTGAAGAAAGAGGTCTTCACCAAGCTCGACGCGATCGTGAAGCCGGGCGCCATTCTCGCCTCCAATACTTCCTATCTCAATATCGACGAGATGGCGGCCGTGACCAAGCGCCCGGAAGCCGTGCTCGGCCTGCATTTCTTCTCGCCGGCCAATGTGATGCGCCTGCTGGAAATCGTGCGCGCCGCCAGGACTGCACCGGCCGTGCTGAAAACCGCGATGGCCCTGTCGAAGAAGATCGGCAAGGTCGCGGTGGTCTCCGGGGTCTGCCACGGCTTTATCGGAAACCGCATGCTGTCGCCACGCCAGCAGGCTGCCAATGCCATGTTGATGCAGGGGATTACCCCGTGGGCCATTGATGACGCGCTCACCGATTTCGGCATGCCGATGGGGCCGTTCCAGATGTCGGACCTCGCCGGGCTGGATCTCGGCTGGGACAAGGACAGTTCGAAGGGCGAGACCATTCGAGACGTGCTCTGCGAGCGCGATCGTCGTGGCCAGAAGACCGGCAAGGGCTTCTATGATTACGACGAGAACCGGCGCCGGACCCCGTCCGCCGAGGTCGAGGCGATCATCGCCGGCTTCGTCGCCAAATCTGGTCAGGCCGCGCAATCCTTCTCATCCGAGGAAATCCGCAACCGCCTGCTTTTCCCGATGGTGAAAGAGGGCGCGAAGATTCTCGCTGAGGGCATGGCGCAGCGGGCGTCCGACATCGATACGGTCTGGATCAACGGCTATGGCTGGCCAGCCTACACCGGCGGTCCCATGTTCTGGGCGGACACGATCGGACTGGATGTCGTGGTCGAGGGGCTGAAGGCTTTCGGACATGAGGTTTCGCCCTATCTCGCCGACAAGGCCGCCAAGGGCGAGCGTTTCAACGGATAGGATTGGCGCCGCCAGCCCGCTGACCAGGGCGAGCGGGCCCTATGCCGCCCCGGGCCCGTTCCACCCCTTTGCACGCAGTTCCGCTTTCACGGCTTCGGTGTGCTCGCCATGCCCCGGCGCCCGTGTGGTAGCCCCGGTCTCGCTGTCCGACATGCGGATCGGTGAACGCAGGCCCGCAATGCCGTCCGAGGAAATCGCCAGACCCCGCTCGATCACCTGCGGGTCGGCGAAGGCTTCCGCGATCGTGTTGATGGCACTGCCCGGCACGCCGTTGGCTTCCAGCATGGCCAGCGCGTCCGCGCGGGTCATCGCGGCCAGTCGCTCCGACATCAGGCCGGCCAGCTCGCCACGATTGCCGACACGCCGGGCATTGGTACGGTTGGCGTCCAGCACGGCGTCGCCGAGGTCGAGCGCGTGGGCGAGACGCGCAAACTGGCCGTCATTGCCGCAGGCAATGATGATGTGGCCGTCGATGCAGGCGAATTCCTGGTAGGGCACGATCGAGGGATGGGCATTGCCGATCCGGCGCGGCGGCGTCCCGGTGGCGAAGAAATTCATCGCCTGATTGCCCAGCACGCCGATCATCGAGTCGAGCAGGGCCATGTCGATATGCTGGCCGCGTCCGGTCCGCTCGCGCTGGGCGAGGGCGGCCTGGATGGCGATGGTCGCGTAGAGCCCGGTGAAGACATCCGCGAAGGCGACGCCGAGGCGCTGCGGCGGGCCATCGGCCTCGCCGGTGATATCCATAACCCCGCTCATGCCCTGGATGGCCAGGTCATAGCCGGCGCGGTGGGCATAGGGACCGGTCTGCCCGAAACCGGTAATCGAGCAATAGACAAGGCGCGGATGATCAGCGGCGAGGCTGGCATGATCGAGCCCGTATTTGGCGAGGCCGCCAACCTTGAAATTCTCGATCACCACATCGGCGTCGGCGATCAGGGCGCGAACGAAGTCGAGATCCTCCGGCTTGCGGAAATCTGCGGTCACCGAACGCTTGCCGCGATTGCAGGAATGGTAATAGGCGGCCGCGCGACCGCTTTCATGCTCGACCCAGGGCGGGCCCCAGCTCCGGGTGTCGTCGCCGGCCGGGCTTTCCACCTTGATCACATCGGCGCCAAGATCGGCGAGTGTCTGGCCGACCCAGGGACCGGCCAGGATGCGCGCCAGCTCGACGACTTTCAGCCCCGTCAGGGCGCGTGTCGCCGGTTCGGTCATTCGGTGATTTCGCCGGTATCGAGGAAGGGGGAGGCGTCCAGCTTCTCGGCGTCCATCAGCTCGGCGATACGCTGCAGCGAGGCGATCAGCATGTTCTGCTCCCAGGACTGAAGTTCGCGAAAGGCGCGCAGGAAACCGGCCTGCAGGAGTTCCGGCGCATTCTCGCCGGCCGCCCGGCCTGTGTCGGTGAGGCGCGCCATGATCACGCGCTTGTCTGTGTCGCTCTTGACCCGTTCAACCAGGCCGGCCTGGGTGAGGCGGTCGAGGATGGAGGTGATCGTCGCCTGGCTGAGCGACACGGCGCGGGCAATCGCGCTGGGCGACAGGTCGCCCTGCTTGCGCAGCGTGTCGATGACGACCAGCTGGGGGGCGGTGAGGCCGGTCGCTTTGACCAGGCGTTTGGATTGGAGGTCGATGGCCCGGGTAATACGCCGCAGGGCAACAAGGATTTCGTCGTGATCGCTCATTCGGCTCGCCGATTCAGGGTGCCAGACTCATGTACCCGCAGCCTTCGGGCATTCCAAATGGATTCGGCGGACGGTCGGACGTCACTTTTTTTTCGATTTCGAAGAATATTGTGCTGCCACCTTGTCTGTTGTGCGAATGATAACTTCATCAACATCTGTCACATTCATGTAACGGTGCTGATTTTAACTCTATTTTACAGCTACTAACATGAATTTTAGTCGATCGCGCAGCGCGCGACTCGCTTCGTGCTGAAAGTTTCAACTCAAAGCATGCTGGTCAGCGCGTACCGGAAACTCTACACAGCCCTTTGAACCGTAACGCCACAAGGGACTGTCACCACGTCATGCTGAAGCAACGGGCACTTTCAACGACCATTCTGACCGCCGCCACCCTGTCGCTCGCCGGCGCCGGCCTCGCCGCCGCCCAGGTCGACGTCATCACCGTGACCGCGACCAAGCGCGAGCAAAGCACCCAGGATATTCCGCTTGCCGTGAATGCGATGAATGAAGAGACGCTGGACGAGCTCGGCGTCGATGTCTTCACCGACTATCTGCAACAGCTGCCGGGGGTCACCGCCGGTGGTTCCGGGCCCGGGCAGGCGACGATCTATATCCGCGGCCTCGCCTCGACGACTCCGAACCTCACCACCGCGGGTGTGGCCGGCCTGGCGCCCAACGTCGCCCTTTATCTCGACGAGCAGCCGGTGTCGCAGCCGGGCCGTAACCTGGACGTTTACGCAGCCGACCTGGCGCGGGTCGAGGTTCTGCCGGGGCCGCAGGGTACGCTGTACGGCGCTTCCTCTCAGGCCGGTACGGTCCGTCTGATCACCAACCGCCCGGACCCGTCCGGCTTCTCCGCCTCGTCGAATTTCGCGGTCTCCTTCACCGAGGGCGGCGAGATGTCCAACAAGGTCGAAGCCGTCGTCAACGTGCCCGTGGCCGACAATTTCGCCATCCGAGGCGTGGTCTATGTCGACCAGCAGGGCGGCTATATCGACAATGTGCCGGGCACGCGCAACGCGTCGGAATCGGCGCGCTTCCGCCCCGCCGGCACGATGCGTGACAATGGCGTTCCGGTCAGCACGACGCGCGAGGGTTTCCAGGCCACGGACGATCTCTCGAACGTCAATTTCCTCGACGCCAACAATTCGGACCTGCTGGAAAAGGACTTCAACGACACGACCTATTCCGGTTTCCGTCTGAGCGCCCTGTATGATTTCAATGCGGACTGGTCGCTGACCGTCATGCACATGCAGCAGCAGCTCGACTCCGAAGGCGTGTTCTTCATGGACCCGAGCCTCGACGATCTGGAAATCCAGCGCTTCGAGGAAGACGAGCTGGATGATTATTTCCACAATACGAGCTGGACGCTGGAAGGCCGTCTCGGCGCCCTGGAAATGGTCTATACTGGCGCTTACACGGATCGGAACACCGATCAGCGCGTCGACTATTCCGACTATCTCTTCGTCGGCCAGTACCTGCCCAATTATATCTGTGACGGTTCCGTGTCCTATCCGGGTGCGGGTGGCCCGAGCGGAACCTGCCAGCCGCCCAACCTGTTCGTGCAGTCGAATACACGCACCAAGGTCTTCACCCAGGAATTGCGCTTCAACACGCCCGAAGATCGCCGCATCCGCGCGACCTTTGGTGGCTTCTATTCCGATATGGAAGTCGCCGAGCGCAATGACTTCACCTATCCGGGCTCGGTCAATGCGATCTCCTTTGACGGTGTAACCACCGGCTTTGCCCCGAATTACCCGCTGACCAATACGGCAGTCACGGGAGAGATCGGTGCCGCCTCGCCGGGCTATTTTTCCGATCCGGGGCCTTTCCCGACCGGCGTCATCTTCCGCAATGACGTCCTGCGCACCGACGAGCAATATGGTATTTTCGGTGAGACGACCTTCGATCTGACCGAGCAGTTCTCGATCACGCTGGGCGCTCGCTATTACGATATCGAAGTCGACCTGGTGGGCAGTGCGAACGGCTCCTTCTTCAATTTCGGCCAGACCGATGATGCCCAGGTCTTCGGTACCAATATCTCGGCTCTCTATGCACCGGATAACCCGTTCGGGAATCCGGATGTCGCCGCAACAGACGGGTTCATTTTCAAGGGGACGCTGGAATGGCGTCCGACCGCCGGCGCGCTCTTCTATGCGACCGTTTCGGAAGGTTTCCGTCCGGGTCTCCTGAACCGTCCGGGCGGCGCAGCCGGCCCTGGTGGCTACACCGTGCCCTTCGCCCTCGATACCGATGAAGTGGTCAATTACGAGTTCGGCTGGAAAACCGATCTTTTTGACAACCAGGTCCGCTTCAACGGCAACGCCTTCATGGTCGAGATCGAGAATCTCCAGACGACGATCTTCGACCCGTCCATCACCAATCTCTTCTTCTCGGACAACGCCGCCAACGCGGAAATCCGCGGCATCGAGGGCGAGGTCACCTGGGCGCCGGCTGATATCCAGGGCCTGACTGTTGTCGGCGCCTTCTCGCTGCTCGATACCGAAATCACGGAAGTGCTGGTTCCGACCAATGATGTCCTCGTCGGTTCCGAACTGGCCTTCGCGCCCAGCTATCAGGCCAATCTCCGTGCCCGCTACGAGTGGCCCTTGGATAACGGCATGATGGCGCATGTCATGCCGCAGCTCACGATCACCGATGACAGCGTTTCCGACGTCATCGAGATCAACAAGGCGGACGTCGAGGGTTATGCCTCGCTGAACTTCACGACCGGTCTGACCGGTGAGAGCTGGTCGGTCGAACTGTTTGCCAACAATCTCACCGATGAACGCGGTGAGATTGCGAACAACTTCGTCTTCGACCGCGAGCGCGTGACGGTGATCCGTCCGCGTACGATCGGCGTTCGGGTCGGGGTGCAGTACTAGGCTCCGACATGGCGTTGGTCCGAGACCACTATGGAAAGCGTCCCCCGCGGGGGACGCTTTCTGCGTTCTGAAAGACTGCTGGAGGCCCTTGCGTGGCGGAAGAGACGGACATCCATGTCCAGGCGCTGACCACAGCGCAGAAGCAGATGTATGACAGCCGTTTCGATGCGGCTCTGGCGACGATACAGCCCGTTCTGGATGCGGCGCCGGAGCATACCGATGCGCTCTACGTGCAGGCGGTCTGCGCCCGTTATCTCAAGCGCCATGACCAAGCGCGCGAGGCGCTGGAGCGGATCAAGCGCACCGCGCCGGATTTCGGTCGTGCCTTCCAGGAGGAGGGGCATCTCCTGCGTGCACGCGGTGACAACGACCGCGCGCTGCTCGCCTATCAGCGCGCCTGCCGGTTCAATCCGGCCCTGCTTGCCAGCTGGCAGGCCCAGGCGGAATTGCTGCAGGCGGCCGGGCGGCCGGCAGAGGCGCGCAATGCGACCGCCCAGGCGGAGCGGATCCGCGCCTTGCCGCGCGACCTGGTTTCGGTCACGCATCTCCTGCACGAGGGCAAGCTCCTCAAGGCCGAGCAATTGTGCCGGGCCTTCCTCCGGAAGGCGCCCCACCATGTCGAGGCGATGCGGCTTCTGGCCGAACTGGGCAATCGTTTCGGGGTTCTCGAAGACGCGGAATTCCTGCTTGAGAGCGCGATCGAGTTCGAGCCCGACAATACGCAATTGCGTCTCGATCATATCCAGGTCCTGCGCAAGCGGCAGAAATTCACGGCGGCGCTCGAACAGGCAAGATTCCTGCACGAAGGTGATCCCGACAATCCGGTGTTCAAATCGCACTATGCGATCGAGTGCATGCAGACCGGCAGCTATGACGAAGCGCTGCGCCTGTTCGATGAAATTCTCGACCGGCTTCCCGACGATCCGGCGACCCTGACTTCGCGGGGGCACGCGCTCAAGACGCTGGGCCGCCAGGATGAGGCGATAGCCAGCTATCGGGCCGCCTTCGCCAGCAAGCCGGATCATGGCGATGCCTGGTATGGCCTGGCCAATCTGAAGACCTACCGCTTCACCGATGACGAGATCGCCGCCATGCAGGCGCTGGACGCCGGGCCGGATCTCGCCTTCCAGGACCGGGTCCATATCAGTTTCGCCCTGGCCAAGGCCTTCGAGGATCGTGACGCGATCGCGCAATCCTTCGGCTTTTACGAAAAGGGCAATACGCTCAAGCGGATCCAGACGCGCTACACGACCGCGCAGATGGAAGAAGAGTTGCAGGCCCAGGCGGAGATTTGCACCGCCGAGCTGTTCGGGGCGCAGGCCGGGAAAGGCTGCGATGCGGCCGATCCGATCTTCATTGTCGGCCTGCCGCGCGCCGGATCGACCCTGCTGGAACAGATCCTCGCCTCGCACAGCCAGGTCGACGGCACGCTGGAACTGCCCAATATCCTCGCCCTGTCACACCGGCTTCGCGGCCGCCAGCGGCTGTCCGACAAGACCCGCTATCCGCGCATCCTGCATGAGCTGACCGCCGACCAGCTGCAGGCGCTGGGCCAGGACTATATCGACAATACCCGCATCCATCGCGCCGGTGCGCCGCGCTTCACTGACAAGATGCCCAACAATTTCAGGCATATCGGCCTGATCAAACTGATCCTGCCGAATGCTCGCATCATCGATGCGCGGCGGCACCCGCTGGCCTGCTGCTTCTCGGGCTTCAAGCAACTCTTCGCCGAAGGCCAGGAGTTTACTTATGGCCTTGAAGAGATCGGGCACTACTATCGAAACTATGTCGCGCTGATGAAGCATTGGGACCAGGTTCTGCCCGGTCAGATCCTGCGCGTGAACTATGAGGACGTGGTTGCTGATCTCGACGGTCAGGTGCGCCGCCTTCTCGATTTTTGCGGTCTGCCCTTCGAGCCGGCCTGCCTCGACTTCCATGCCACCGAGCGTGCGGTTCGCACCGCAAGCTCGGAACAGGTCCGCCAGCCGATTTTCGACAGCGGCGTGGCCCAGTGGAAGAAATTCGAACCCCATCTCGCCCCGCTCAAGCAGGCGCTCGGCGAGGAACTCCTGGCCGAAGCCAGACAAGGGACATCATGACCAGACGCTTTTACAAGACCGACTATGAGACCGGGCAGGACAATATCTCCTTGCTCGGACTGGATGTTCACAATCCGGTTTTCTTTATTTCCGCGGTAGCGATGGTGGCATTCGTCTCGACCGCGCTGATTGCGCCGGAAACGGTCGCGAACGCGATGTTCGCGGCCCGGGACTGGGTCCTTGACACGTTTGACTGGTTCTTTGTGCTTGGCGTCAATCTGGTCTTCGTTTTCTGCCTCGTGGTGATGGTCTCGCCGCTGGGCCGCCTGCGCATCGGCGGCAGCGACGCCAAGCCGGATTTCTCGACCAAATCCTGGCTTGCCATGCTGTTCTCCGCCGGGATCGGGATCGGGCTGATGTTCTGGGGGGCAGCCGAGCCGCTGGCCTATCACACCGACTGGTTCGGCACGCCACTCGGCGTCGAGCCGGGCACACCGGAATCGGCCCGTCTGGCGATGAGTGCAACCATGTTCCACTGGGGTCTCAATGCCTGGTCAATCTATGCCGTACTCGGATTGGCGCTGGCCTATTTCACCTTCTCCAAGGGCCTGCCGCTCACGGTCCGGTCGGCCTTCTATCCCCTGCTGGGCGAGCGCATCTGGGGGTGGCCGGGGCATCTCATCGATCTGCTGGCGGTCGTGGCGACCCTTTTCGGCCTGGCGACATCACTCGGGCTGGGCGCCCAGCAAGTCGCCAGCGGCCTGGACTTCCTGTTCGGTATCGATCCCGGCATCGTCACCCAGATCATTGTCATTGCCTGCATCACCTCGGTCGCCATCATCTCGGTGGTGCGCGGGCTGGATGGCGGGGTGAAGGTCCTCTCCAACATCAACATGATCATGGCCGGCGTCTTCTTGCTGTTTGTCTTCATCGTTGGGCCGACTTTGATCATTGCCAACGGCTTCTGGGACAATACGGTTAATTATTTCAGGAACTTCCTGCCCCTGTCCAACTGGGTCGGGCGCGATGATACCGCGTGGTTCCACGGCTGGACGGTCTTCTACTGGGCCTGGTGGATATCCTGGTCGCCGTTTGTCGGCATGTTCATCGCACGCGTGTCCAAGGGGCGCACGGTGCGCGAATTCCTCGTGGCCGTGATCTTCGTCCCGATGCTGATCACAATCGCCTGGTTCTCGACTTTCGGCGAGACAGCGATTTTCCAGCACGAGACCGGCATTGGCGAGCTGGCGGACGGGGTCGGCGAGGTGTCGCTGGTGCTGTTCCAGATGCTCGACCATCTGCCCTTCGCTGCGATCACGTCCGGTATCGCGATTGTCTTGGTCTTCGTGTTCTTCGTTACCTCCTCGGATTCAGGCTCGCTGGTCATCGACTCGATCACCGCCGGCGGCAAGCTGCACGCGCCGGTCCCGCAGCGGATATTCTGGGCCTCGATCGAGGGTCTCGTGGCCGCCGTCCTGCTCTACGGCGGCGGTGCCCAGGCGCTGCAGGGCCTGCAGGCGGGTGCCATCACCGTGGGATTGCCGTTTACCGTGGTCCTGCTGGTGTGTTGCTACAGCCTGTGGAAGGGGTTGTGGTCGGATCTGCGCGCCCTGCGCGCTATCGAGGCCGCCCGCGCTATCGCGCTCAGCGCCGCGAAGGTCGACTGACCCGGCTTGCCCTGTCCGGGTCGGCTAGAGCCATTTCATCAGCCGGAAAATCCAGATCTGGAGGGCGCTGATGCCGGCCAGAAGGACGAGGAATATCCAGAAGGCGCTGGGCAGGTCCGCGCCGGGTATGCCGCCGACATTGATCCCGAGCAGCCCGGTCAGGAAGCCGAGCGGCAGGAAGATCGCGGCGACCAGCGACAATACGTAGAGATTCTTGTTCATCCGGTCGGCCAGCGCATTGGCCAGCTCGTCCTTCACGATCTGGGCCCGCTCGCGAATGGCGTCGAGGTCTTCCAGATAGCGCGTGATGCGGTCGAGATTTTCCTGCAGGCGACGGCGATGACCGGTGTTGAGCCAGTCCAGCTCGCTTGTGCGCAGATAGGCGATCACGTCACGCTGGGGCGCGAAATAGCGCCGGAAGATGATGGCCTGTTTACGCAGGGCCGTGATCTCCTGGCGCTCGGCGATTGACGGAACTTCCATGACCCGTTCCTCGACCTCGTCGAGCCGCTCATGCAGTTCGGTCATGACCGGTTCCATGCGTTCGAACAGGCGGGCGGAGAGCTGGCCGATGAACTCGCCGGCATCCTTGGGACCATTGCCGGCCGCCAGCTTGTCCTGGATGTCGCGCACCGCTTTGAGGGGCCGGCGCTGGACCGAGATGATGCGGGACGGATCGACCCAGACGCGCACCGAGACCATGTCCTCGGGCTGCGCATCCGCATTCAGATTGACCCCGCGCAGGATCATCATGGCGCCGTTCTCGAATTCCAGCAGGCGCGGCCGGGTCTCGTCCGCGAGCAGGGCGTCGATGATCAGCGGGTCGAGGTAATCGAGCTCGTTCTCGAGCCATTCGCGGCTGGCCTCGTGGCGGCCATCGAGATGGACCCAGGCCAGGGCGTCATCCTCGATCTCATGCGCGACCGCCTCTCCGCTCAGTGTGACGGCGCGGCCGTCGCCTGTGATCGAGGCGGCGTAGAGAATGCCGGCGGTATCGTCCATTTAGCCCTCCGTGGGAGATGGCGATGACTTGATGTGCAGGTCGCGTTGCGGGAAGGGGATCTCGATCCCGGCCGCGCGGAATTTGCGCCAGATCGAGAACATGACCTCGCTTTGCGGTGCCCAGCGTCCCTTCACCACATCGGCGATCCAGAACAGCAGGGTGAAATCGACCGAGCTGTCGCCAAAATTGCGCAGGAAGCATTGCGGCGCCGGGTCCTCGATTGTGGACGGGTGTTCGCGCGCGGCTTCCAGGATCAGAGCCTGGGCCTGTTCCAGGTCGGCCCCGTAGGACACGCCAATGCCGATCTCGATCCGGCCACGCGTATTGGTCAGGGTCCAGTTGGTGACCCGGTTGGTGATCAGGTCCTCATTGGGAACCAGGATTTCCTTGCCGTCGAGCGTCTCGATCAGCGTGTAGCGTGCGCTCGAGCGGCGCACGAAACCGGACACCCCGTCCGGCAGCTCGATCAGGTCGTCCTGCTCGACCGACCGCTCGAGAAGAAGGATCAGGCCGGAGATGAAGTTTGACGAGATTTTCTGCAGGCCGAAACCGAGTCCGATACCGAGCGCCCCCGAGAAGACGGTCAGCGTCGTCAGGTCGAGGCCCATCAGGTCCATCGTGACCAGGAAGGCCGCGACGTAGAGCGCAATCTGGAACACTTTGGTGATCAGGATGCGGGTCGTCGAACGCAGGCCCGTCAGCTTGCGGAGTCGCCCCTCGACCAGCGCCGAGATGATCGCCGTGGACCAGAATACCAGGGCCAGGACCAGAATGCCGCGAACCAGGTCGTAGGCGGTGATCGCAAGGTTGCCGACAGCAAAGGTCAGCATGGGCGTGCTGAGATAGTCGCGGATCATGTCGAGATGCCCGCTAGTACCGGCGACGACGACAGCCACCAGGGTCGCGAACAGCAAAATGCCGGCCCAGGCGCCGTTTGGCTTGATCAGCGACAACAGGAAAGACTTCATTCTGGCGAGACCCCGTTTCCTAGCGTGCGTGGCCGCACATGCGATCAGGCGTACTCCGCGTCCCGCCAGGAGGCAAGCGCTTGTCCAGGCTCAATAATCGCGTCGCCAGCGGATGGCGACGCTGGCATCGGTGTCGGCTGAGACCCGGGACAGCACGCTGAGATCGGGTGTCAGCGACCACTCGATCAGGGCTTCGTTGATCGCTGCGGCGCCCGTGCTGCCAATCTCGACATACACATTGTCGCCAAAGCGGCGGCCACCCACGACGGACAACTCGCCATTCGCGTCGGTCGAGATGTCGAGCCGGTCGATCCCGGCCAGGTTGCGCAACTGCCCCACCACATCGAGCAGGCTCTGGCCCGAGAGCTGGGCGGCCAGCTGGGCGGCCTCGAACGCACCCAGCTCATTGACCGACTGGTCGAAGAGGAGCCGCGCAATGATCTCGTCCTCCGGCAGGGACGGGTCACTGCTGAGCGTGATCCTCGGTTCCTGGATCGAGCCCTCGACCCGGGCCGCAGCCCGGAAACCGGTTCGGCTGTGGATGGCGGTCAGATCAACCCGGGCATCGTCCGGCGCACCGTCGAAGGTCACGGTACCATCGGCCAGGGTGAAGCGGCGATTGAACACGAAAGCCGAGCCGCCTGCCAGAGTCGCGGTTCCATAGAGCGACGGCTTGGCTTCCGGGCCCGTGACGTGCAGGTCGACGCCCCATTCGGAGGTGAAGGCGCGGGACGAGACATATATCCCGTTCTGCGCCCGGACCCGATAGTCAAGCCGGACGGGTATGCGGGCTTCGCCGGCAGCGCGCCGATCCTTGGGAAGATTGATTTCGATTACCTGCAGCTGCGGGATGGATGCGGCGCCATTGAGGGTCGGCTCGGTCCGCAACTGGTCGATCCGCGATTCACCGCCGACCAGGAGCCCGTCAGGATCGAGGATCAGGTCGACATCGCCGCTCGCCTGCAGCGTCAGGGCCGGGCGGCGCACGGCGACGAAGCGCTGGAACTCGATGTGTCCCGAGCCCGATGGCGTCCCGCCCCCGTCGAGCTCGACCCGGCCACTGCCCGACATCCGGCCTTCCCGACCATCGCTCGCAGACAGGCGGGTCAGGGCGAGGCTGGTCTCGGTCAGGGCAAGGTCTAGCTCGATATCGGTCACGAGGCTGCCGGCGGTGGTCGCGTTCAACCGACCTTCGCGCAGCGAGACCGTACCGTTGAGACGCGGCGTGCCGACCGTGCCCGACACATTGACGCGGCTGTCGACACGGCCGGCCTCCAGCAGAATGTCAGAGGGCAGGAGCAGGGCGGCCAGGGCGGCCAGTTCACCGCGTGCTTCGATCAGCCCGGTCAACGCCGCGTCAGTATCGCCGTGGGGACGTGCGATGTTGGTCGTCGGCCCGGTCCGGTGGACTTCACCGCGTGCCTCCAGCCCGCCGCCCGTGAGCTGCAGGGTGGCATTGGCATTGTCGTCCAGGGACGCCGTGGCATGAAGATCAAGCTCGGGCATGTCGGGCAGGTCGCCGGCCAGCAGCCCGGTCGCGTCGAGCCGGGCGGCGCCGCGCCAGACCCCTTCGCTTTCGCGCAGCTCGGCAGACCCCGACACCGTTCCCCGGGTGGCCGGCATGGCCGTGATGTCGGCGAGCACTCCGACGGGCAGACTGTCGATTGTGAGGTTGGCGACGGGGCTGAGGCCGGAGGTTCTCAGGTCGAGATCGAGACGGCCGCCACCGAGTGTGAACTCGGCCGAGGCCGTCACACCGTCAGGCCCGGTGGCGAAACGGATCGGCGACTGGGTCGCCCAGTTGTGCGCCGCCCACTTGCCGGATGGCGACAGGCTGATCTCGACGCCACTCTGCGTCAGCGCGAACGCCCCGGTTGCGGCGAGGTCGAAATTGCTGCGCATACGCCCTTCGACACGCGTGGTCAGGGCCAGGCCGGACAGCGGTCCTGCCAAAGTCAGGCTGCCCATGTTGAGGTCGGCGCCACCGAGGCGTTGCGGTTCCAGCGTCAGCTCGGCGTCGAGGGTTCCGCCGCGTACATCATCCATCCCGGCCACAAAACCGGCCGTCAAGGTCATCAGCTCGTCGCGTTCCGCTTCGAGCGCGATGGTCACCCGGTCATCAAACAGTCGGGCCGAACCCGACAATGTGATGTCGCTGACCTGGCCATGGGCAATGGTCAGTTCGGTGTCCCCGCCGGCGCTGTGCAAGGCGCCGTCCAGCGCTATCCCGCCGTTTTCGCGCGCAGCCGTGAATACCCATTCCAGGGCAATGCCCTCGCGCTCGCCGGAGCCTGCCAACTGCCCGCGCACGCCGAGGCGGGGCGCCGCCAGCCGGATCGGCCCGGCCTGCAATTGCCGCGTCGTTGTCACGGCGCGGAGCCGCAGCGCTTCGTGATCCCGGACCAGCCGGAAGGCCGTGGCCAGACCTCCGTCGACTTCCAGCGACGCGACCGGCAGCGCCCCTGACAGGGCGAGGTCTCCGCCCGCCTGCCAGTCATGCGTGCCGTCGAAATAGCCGCTCAGGCTGAGATCGACCGCCGGGCTGCGGGCATTCATCGTGATGATATCCCAGCCTGTCGCGGACGGGGCCAGCCGGGCCGTCGCGGTCAGCCCGTCGAGCAGGCCCTGGACGTCTGCGGGCCAGCGGGCCTCGCTTGCATCGGCGTCAAGGCGAATGCCCCGGTCGGCGGCGAGTTCAATATTGGCGGAGGCCGGACCGGCAAGCCCGGCGTGGATGAGCGAGAGCTCGGCGAGTTCTATCGAGGCTGAACCAACGGGCCAGTCCGCGCCCGGCGGCAGGTGTGCCTCTGCCATCACGCGCACGGCGTCCGAGCGGACTGTGAAACCGGGCTCAATCACCCACCCGGCCACCTCACCGCCATCGGACAGCGTGCCGATGATCCTCACCCGTTCGCCAGCAAGCGCGTCGGCCATGTCGGTGCCGGTGCGAAGACCGTCGAGGTTCAGGTCCATGGCGAGGCGGGGACGTGCCAGCAGAAAGGTCAGGTCGAGCGTGCCGCTCACCGCTTCCACCCGCCCGCCGGGCAGGATGAGGCCGGTGATGACCGGCTCGATCTGCGCGGCCATGCCGGACGACCGGTCAATCCGGGCACGACCTGTCAGGCTGTCGACGCGTGCATTTTGCCCGGACAGCCGGTTGAGCATTGGCGGGCTGATGTCGAAATCAGCGGTCAGGGTCGAGCCGGTGATATCAGTGAGGACGAGGTGGCTGCCAGCTGTTTCGAGCCGCACCGTGCCGATACCCGGTCCGTCGGTGCGCATACCGTCGATGCGGGCGTGCACGTTGGTGAATTCCGCAGCCAGAGGATCAGGCAGCAATTGCCACCGGTCCAGCTCGATGTCGGCCACGGCCTGCCAGCTGGACAGGTCCCAGCTCAGCGCGGCCACGGCCCAGCTCTCGCTGTCACCGGTCAGGTCGAGCTGGCCGGTGCCGGCCGACATGTCGCCATTGACCTGCCCGTCCAGTCGCACAGCCCGGCCCGGCATGCGCAGGAGGTTTGCCAGAACACTGTCGGGCTCGCCGATGGCAGAGAGGCTGCCACTGACGCCGGCCGGGTCGAGAACCAGCTCGGCGATGAGCCGGTCGCCCGGCGCGTCGAGTCGCTGTGCATTCAGGCTGAGCCGGCTGGCGGCCCGCCGAAGTCGCGCGTCGGCATCCAGCGACAAGGCGGCTTGCGGTCCGGCCAGGCCCTCGGCGAGGTCGAGGCGGGTGATCAGGAGACGACCGATATCGATGGCCGGCAGGTTTGGCGGGCTGGCCCGTCCGGATGTCGCGGGCCTGTCGGCCTCGGCTGCCAGTACCGGACGGCGCGCAATGCTGATCTCCTCCACCAGCGCCGCGTCGATCCGGATCGGCCGCGCCAGCAGGCTGCGGCCGTGCCAGTCCAGGCGAAGTTGATGGGCCGCCAGCCACACGCCCTGATCATCGCTCAGGGTAAGCCGGTCGATACGCAGGCTGGACAGCGGATCACCCTGCACGCCCGAGATCCCGATCCGGCCGAGGCCGGGTATGGTGCGACCGTCGAGCTGGCTCGCGACAATCCAGCGCCCGGGCGCCTGTCCGGCTGCCAGCCGCAGGCCGCCTGCGAGCAGGATCAGGACGGCAGCGAGGATGCCTGTCCAGATCGCAAGGCGGCGGATGAGGGGGAGGGTCGCCATGCTCAGAAGGCCTGGCCGAGGCTGAGGTAAATCTGCACGGCCGGCTCGCCCGCGCGGCGATCAACCGGGGTGGCAATATCGATGCGGACCGGCGCGAAATCGAAGTAATAGCGGGCACCGACGCCGATCGCCGTCCGCATCCCGCTGAATTCCGGCGCGTGCTGGTCCGAGGCTATGGCATTGTCGATGAAGGCGACCGCGCCCCATTGCGGTGTCACCCGCCAGCGCAGCTCGGTCGAGACTTCCAACACGGACAGCCCTCCAAAGGGCCGGCCGTCGCTGCCGACCGGGCTGAGCGACTGGTATTCGAAGCCGCGCGCCGATCCGCCGCCGCCGGCGAAGAAGCGCTGGTCGGCAGCGAGGCTGGTTGCCGAGGTGCCGAGCACCGAGCCGATCCGCAGCCGGGTCGCCGCCACAATCGTCTCGCTGAGGCGGTGATAGGCTGACGCACGGGCCTCAACGCTGACATAGCGTCCATCTTCATCGCCAAAGGTCAGGGCCGGTGTGACCCGCAAGGTGGCGCGCAGGCCTTCGGTCGGGTCGAGCGGGTCATTGCGGCTGTCATAGCCCCCGGACAGGTCGAGGGCGGTCGTCACGATGTCCCGCTCACCGGTGACGTCCGTGACTTGCGAGCTGTCGAGCGTGATGCCGGCGCCATAGGTCCGGCGCTGGCCGGACCGGCGGATAATCTCGACACCTGCCTCGACCTCGTCCTGGTCATAGGCGTCGGTGGTTTCGCGGGCCAGGCCGGAATGCAGGAAAAGCGTCTGGGCATGGCGCCGCCAGTGCGGTCGTTCCAGGCGTGCGGTCGCGGACTGGTTCAGTGTCGCGAGCGTGGCCGACAGGGTCAGCGTCTCGTCGCGGCCGAACATGTTGCGCCGGGTCCAGCGGACATCGCCGCCGGCACCCTCGCTGGTGGAATAGCTCAACCCGGTTTCCACGGTGTGACGCTCGGCTTCGGTCAGTGTGACCGCGATGCCGCGCTCCTCGCTGCCTTCGACAACAGGACCAAGGGTGACACGGGCCGAGCGGACACTGGCCAGGCTGTCGAGCCGGCGCTGATAGGCCAGCATTTCCGCGCGGCTGGCCACGCCGCCGCGGGGCAGGGGCGAGATGCGGGCGATGAATTGCGGATCCCAGTTGCCGGTGTCGCGGCTGACCTCGCCGTAGCGCGAGAACGGGCCGGGTTGGAAACGGAAGGTGATCAGCCCGTCCCGGCCGGCATGGTCGATCACGACTTCGCGTTCGAGCAGCTCGGCGTCGGGCCAGCCCTCATTCTGCAGGGTGCGCAAGGCTCGCGCCTCGGCATCAATGACCGGCTGGGCGAGCAAGGGCGCTCCCCGGTCCAGTGGAATGGCGGCGAGCGCGTGGTCGCGGGCCTGCGCATCGCCGGCGGCATTCACATCAATCCGGCCGAGCGTGAATTGGGGGCCCGGCAGGATGCGCAGACGGGCCCCGCCGGTCTCATCGACAAAAGTGTCGACCCGGGCGGCGTAATAGCCGCGTGAACGCAGCAATCGACGAGCCCGGTCGGCGGCCGTCCGGGCATCGCGCATGGCGCTGGTCGCCGGAGCGTCGGCCGACGTGTCGCGCTCTCCGATCGCGATTTCGAGCGCGGCCAGCAATCCGGCATCGCGAACGCCTTGCACCCGCGCCAGGGGTTCGGCGTGGGCCGCTGCGCAGGAAAGCAGGACGAGAGCTGTCAGAAGGGCGGTTCTCAAACCGGGTCACCTTGGAACGCGATCCGGTTTTATAGGGCGAGGGCCGCCGACTGTCCTCCCCTTTTATGGCGTCAGACCGCGAGGCTGTGGCGATCCGCAGCCAGTCTGAAAGCCGGATCCAGACGGGCGGCGACGTTGCGGACATACGGCTTGCCCGCCGGGGTGACGAGCAGGCGGTTCTCCTCGATCCGGACCAGCCCGTCAGCGATCATGTCGTCCAGCGGGTCGAGGCGGTCCTGCCCGTTCAGCGGCAGCGAGAACCGGCAAAGAAGGGTTGCGAGCCGGGCCCCGGTGGCGCGTGCCTCGTGCGACCGCGACACGCCCCGGACCAGCATGTCACGGCCTTCCATGACGGCACCCGCATAGCGCACCGGATCGGCTTCGGTCTGGACATAGCCCTGGGCGCATTCGCTGATCGCCGAGGCCCCCAGTCCGAGCATGAGATCGGACGGGTCGGTGGTATAGCCCTGGAAATTCCGGCGCAGGGAGCCTTGCCGGGCTGCTGTCGCAAGCGGGTCGTCCGGTCGTGCGAAGTGGTCAAAGCCGATGGCCTCATAGCCGAGCTCGCCGAGCGTTCGGGCCGCCATGATCATCTGCTCGAAGCGTTCCGCAGCCCCGGGCAGGCGTGTCTCGGGTATGGCGCGCTGGTGTTTCTTGAACCAGGGCACATGGGCGTAACCGAACACCGAGACCCGGTCGGCTCGCATGTCGGCGATGGCCTGCGCCGTCGCCACAATCCGCTCACCTGTCTGGCCGGGCAGACCGTACATCATGTCCATATTGATCGCCGTGATTCCGGCCGCGTGCAGCCGTCCGACCGCGGTTTCAATCGTGCCGCGCGGCTGGATGCGGTGGATCAGCAATTGTACCTCCTCCGACAGGTCCTGCACCCCGAGGCTGGCGCGGTTTACACCGGCCTCTGCCATCGCGTGGCAGAGCGGTTCGCTCACCCCGCGCGGGTCGAGCTCGACGGCGATTTCAGCATCCGGCGCAAGGTCGAAACACGTGCGCAGCCGGGTCATGATGCGGCGGAACTCGTCCGGTTTGAGCATGTCCGGGGAGCCGCCACCGAAATGGACATGGCGGACCCGGGCGTCTCCCGGCATCAGCGCCGCCCGGCGCAAGATGTCGGTGTCAAGCGCTTCAAGATATCGCGCCACCCGGTCGTGGCGGTTGGGGATGGTGGTATGACAGCCGCAATACCAGCACATCGAGCGGCAGAACGGGATGTGGACATAGATCGACAGGTTCGGCGCCGCCGGCTGCGCGTCCATCCAGGCGGTCCAGTCCGCCAAGCCCACCGTGTCCACAAAGCCGGTTGCCGGCGGGTAGGAGGTGTAGCGCGGCACGGATTCAAGCGCATATTTTGCCATGAAACGCGGCGCGTCGGCAGTGCGGGCGGCGGGCATGATCGGGGTCTCCATAATTTTCTTGTGAGATTATCCCCGGCCCCGTCGCAGGGGCATGCGCCCAAAGCGCGCAGCTGGACCATTGATCTGATCGTGACAATATGGAGTTGGAGGTCGACCGGGTGAAGCCCCTATGTTAGGGGTAACATGATCGCAGGATTAAGGCGCTCCATCGCCTGAAAACGTCAAGCAGGAAGCCGGACATGGCCGAACTCGTACCCGTTGAACCCTTTGATATCGTAGTCTTTGGTGCCACCGGAGATCTTGCTCTGCGCAAGCTCATCCCGGCCCTGTTTCACCGCTGGTGCGATGGCCAGATCACGGAGGACAGCCGGATCATCTGCGCCTCGCGCGACTCGATGGAATCGCGTGCCTTCCAGGAAATGGCTGCGACCCATGTGATCAGTGGCAAAACCTCCGCCGAACGTCGTGCCAAATGGGCGCAGTTCGCCGGGCGGCTGACCTATGTCTCGGTTGATGCGACCAGCGAGACGGCGGGCTGGAGCGATTTGGCCGCTGCGCTGGATCCCGACGAGAACAAGATCCGGCTCTACTATCTCGCCCTGCCGCCCTCGATCTATGGCGCGATCTGTGCCGGCCTCGCCGCGCACCGCCTCAACACACCGAATGCGCGCATCGTGCTGGAGAAGCCGATCGGCTCGAACTATCACACGGCCCGGGCGATCAATGACAAGGTCGGCGAGGTCTTCCTGGAGAATAATATCTTCCGGATCGACCATTATCTCGGCAAGGAGACGGTCCAGAACCTTCTCATCCTGCGCTTTGCCAATTATCTGTTCGAACCGATCTGGAATGCCAACGGGATCGACCACGTCCAGATCACGGTTGCGGAATCGCTGGGGGCGGGCAAGCGGGCGAGCTATTACGACCGCTCCGGCGCGCTGCGCGACATGGTCCAGAACCACCTTCTGCAACTGGCCTGCCTGGTCGCCATGGAACCGCCGGCCTCGCTCGACCCGGATGCGGTTCGCACCGAGAAGCTGAAGGTCCTCAAGGCTCTGCGGCCGGTCACAGCAGCCAATGTGATGCAGGATGTGGTGCGTGGCCAATACCAGGCCGGTGCCGTCGATGGCGAGACCGTGCCCGGCTATGCCGAGGAAGTCGGTCATGCCACCCAGACCGAGACCTTTGTCGGCGTGCGGGCCCATGTCGATAACTGGCGCTGGGCCGGCGTGCCATTTTACCTGCGCACCGGCAAGCGCATGGCGTCGCGGCGCTCGGAAATCATCGTCCAGTTCAAGCCGATCCCGCATGATGTGGTCGGCGCCGCCGAAGGGGCGATGCATCCCAACCGGCTGGTGATCCGCCTTCAGCCCGACGAGGGCGTCAAGCTGATGCTGATGACCAAGGATCCGGGGCCGGGTGGTCTGCGCCTGCGCTATGTGCCGCTCAATCTCGCTTATGCCGAACATTTTGATCACGACTATCCCGATGCCTATGAGCGTCTGCTGATGGCCGTTGTCCGCGGCAATCTCAGCCTGTTCATGCGGCGCGACGAGGTCGAGGCGGCCTGGCGCTGGGTCGACGGCATCATCCAGTCCTGGGAAGACAGCCAGGCCAAGCTCTATGGCTACCAGGCCGGCACGGACGGTCCGACCCAGTCGGCCCTGCTGCTCGCGCGTGAGGAAAGGGAGTGGTTTGATGCCCTTGGCAACTAGCACCTTGCCCGACCTCACCGAGCATGCCGACAAGGCCGCCATGGCGCAGGCGCTTGCCGGGCCGATCACGCGAGCCCTGTCCGCGGCGATCGCAGCGCGTGGCAAGGCGGTCTTCGCCGTGTCCGGCGGATCGACCCCGGAAGCCCTTTACAAGACGCTCGCCGATACCGATCTGGACTGGTCGAAGGTAACGGTGGTGCTGGTCGATGAACGCTGGGTCGAGCCCGGCACGCCGGGCTCGAACGAGAGCTTTCTGGCGTCGACGCTGATGACCGGGAAAGCGGCGGCAGCACGCCTGGTCGGGCTCAAGGCGCCGGGTGATACGCCAATTGATGGCCTGGCCGATATCACCGACCGTCTTGCCGACATCGCCTTCCCGCCGGATGTTGTCATTCTCGGCATGGGAGAGGACGGGCATACGGCGTCCTGGTTCCCGCG
This sequence comes from Maricaulis sp., assembly GCF_015665295.1. GTDB lineage: Bacteria > Pseudomonadota > Alphaproteobacteria > Caulobacterales > Maricaulaceae > Maricaulis. The sequence goes on along the minus strand of NZ_JADFAJ010000003.1, from coordinate 204,966 downwards.
CGCCGACGGGCTTGATGCGGCGCTGGCCGAAAGCGGTCCGCCGGTGGCCGCCATTCGGGCCAAGCAGACCGCCGTCACCGGCGCCCTGACCGACCGCATCACCCTGACCCGCGCGGCCCTGGCCGGCGCCGGGATGAGCCTGCTGCTGCTGGCCGGCGAAAGCAAGAAAAGGGCGCTCGAAGCCGCGCTGGCCGATGGCCCGGTCGCCGACATGCCGGTGCGCGCCCTGCTGCGCTCGGACCAGGACCGGCCGGATATTCACTGGACGCGCTGACCGCGTCCGAAGCGAAAGATGACGAGCATGACCCAGACGATCAATGCGACCCTTCGCGACGTCACCGACCGGATCCGCCAGCGCAGCGCCGCGACGCGCGCCGCCTATCTCGCCCAGGTCGCCGGGGCCCGGGAGAGCGGTCGCAATCGCTCGACCCTGTCCTGTGGCAATCTGGCCCACGGGTTTGCGGCTTGCGGCGGCGATGACAAGCGGGCGCTGAAAGATGGCGGCTGGGTCAATGTCGGCATCGTCACCGCGTATAATGACATGCTGTCGGCACACCAGCCGTTCGAACCCTATCCCGGCCTGATCAAGAAGGCGCTCAACCAGGTTGGTGCCGTCGGTCAGGTCGCCGGCGGGGTGCCGGCGATGTGTGACGGCGTCACCCAGGGCCAGCCGGGCATGGAGTTGTCGCTCTTCTCGCGTGACGTGATTGCCATGTCGACGGCGGTCGCCCTGTCCCACAACATGTTCGACGCGGCGCTTTGCCTCGGCGTTTGCGACAAGATCGTGCCGGGTCTCCTGATTGGCGCGTTGCGCTTCGGTCATCTGCCGGTGATCTTCGTGCCCGCGGGGCCGATGCGGTCCGGCCTTCCCAATCCGGAAAAGGCCAAGATCCGCCAGCTCTATGCCGAGGGCAAGGTCGGGCGTGACGCCCTGCTCGAGGCCGAGAGCAAGAGCTATCACTCGCCGGGCACCTGCACTTTCTACGGCACCGCAAACTCCAACCAGATGCTGATGGAGATCATGGGGCTGCACATTCCCGGCGCCGCCTTTGTCAATCCGGCCGACCCGATGCGCGAAGCCTTCACCCGGGCCGCGGCCCAGCGCGCTGCCGCGATCACCGCCGACAAGGCCGACTATGCGCCGATGGGCGAGATCGTCGACGAGCGGGCCATTGTGAACGCGATCGTCGGCCTGCATGCGACCGGCGGATCGACCAATCACACCATTCACCTGATCGCGATCGCCCGTGCTGCCGGAATCCTGATTGACTGGAGCGATTTCGACGCGCTGGCGGGCATTACGCCGCTGTTGTGCCGCGTCTATCCCAACGGCCCGGCCGATGTGAACCATTTCCACGCAGCCGGCGGGCTGGGCTATGTGATCCGCGAGCTGCTCGATGCCGGTCTTCTGCACGAGGATGTCAAGACGGTGATGGGCCAGGGCCTGCGCGCCTATGCCACCGATGCCTTCCCGGATGGTGACGGCCTCATGTGGAAGCCGTCACCGGCCGATTCGGCTGATCTGGAGATTGTCCGGCCGGTCGCCGAACCCTTCTCCGCCGATGGCGGGCTGAAACTGCTCGACGGCCAGCTCGGCCGTGCCGTGATCAAGGTGTCCGCCGTCAAGCAAGAGCACCGCGTGGTCGAGGCGCCGGCGATTGTATTCGAGAGCCAGGACAGTTTTCTCGACCGGTTCAAGGCCGGCGAGCTTGATCGCGACTTCATCGCCGTGCTGCGCTTTCAGGGCCCGCGGGCCAATGGCATGCCGGAGCTGCACAAGCTGACCCCGGCGCTCGGGTCCTTGCAGGATCGCGGTTTCAAGGTGGCGCTGGTCACCGATGGTCGCATGTCCGGCGCGTCCGGCAAGGTGCCCGCCGCCATCCATCTCAGCCCGGAAGCCGCCCTCGGTGGCCCGCTGGCCAAAGTCCGGGACGGCGATGTGATCCGGCTCGATGCGCTGACCGGAGAGCTGCTGATCACCGCCGACGGCTTCGACGCCAGGCCGCTTGCCGAGGCGCCGTCGGTCGTACAGGCCGGCATGGGACGCGAACTCTTCTCCGGCTTCCGACAGCTCGCCGGTCCGGCCGAGGAGGGCGCGCTGGCCATCCCTGATCTGATTACCGCCTCGCAAACCGAAGACGCATTGATCTCGGCCTGACACGCCATCATTCTGCCGCAGCAGCGGATCAGTCTGGGTCCGGTGCGGACCTGAACGGGTGACAGGATGCAGGTGCAGGGATTTTTTGTGACGGTGGCGCTCGGGCTCGGCCTTGCCGTCGGCGTGGCGGGCGGCGTGGCGGGCGGCCTCGCGATGCCGGACGAGGCGGCCTTTCCGGCCGATGCCCCGCCCGGCGAGACGCGCATTGAGGCGCGCTATGCCTCGTCAGTCCTGTTCTTCCGCGTCGGCCAGATCACCCTGAATGCGCGCTTCGGTGCGCAGGCCTATTCGGCAGACAGCCAGATCGAGGCTGCGGGACTGGCTGCCCTGTTCACCGATTTCGACATTCATGCCGAGGTCGCCGGCGCGGGGCGGGCCGGCGCCCGAGACCCGGCCCGCTATGCCCATGTCGAACGCACCGGCAGCAAGGTGCGCGCTGTGGAAGTCGATTTCGGCGGCCCGGTCGCGCAGTCCGAAGTCGAACCGCCTTTCGGATCCTGGGGCGTGCCGCCGGCCAGCGAGAGCGACCGGACCAGTGTCATCGATCCGATGACGGCCTTCTTCGAATTGTCTCGCCGGCTGGAAGGCGGTGAGGGGTGCGACGGCCGTTTGCCGGTCTTTGACGGCAAGGCACGTTATGATTTGCGGCTGGAGACGGTCGGCCGCGATGAGGTCCGGACCCGCGGCTGGCGCGGCGATGCCCTGGTCTGCCATGCTTGGTACGAACCGATTTCGGGTTATGATCCGGAAGACTATCCCAGTGAGCGCGAGCTCCGGCATCCGCTGGTTCTGTGGCTGGCGCCGATCGCCGGCGAGGGTGCCTATCTGCCGGTTCGCCTGCACACCCGAGCCGGGTTTGGCGGGGTCACTATCGAATTGCTGCACCTGTCGGTTCAGTGACGCCAGCCTTCATGGATTGAAATTCATGTTCGAGCGTGACCGGCATCACATGTTGCAGGGCAGCGTGTCGCTAGCTTCGGGGTACCGCTCGATGAGCGGCCCCAGACTCCTGTGTGCAGCTCGCTGTCGCAGGATCGGCGGGGCGCAAGTCCTTGCCCATGCGAAGCCCCAACTTCGCCTTGCGCCCCGCCGCAATTGCACCCCCGCCGCCGGGGCTCCCGCAGCCGCTCCCGAGGCCCGGCTCAGCCAGGCGCGCGAAGCCCGCTGACGCGGAACAGGCAGGCGAGTGAGACCTGCTGATACGGAACAAGCAGGCGGGCGAAGCCCGCTGACACGGAACAAGCAGGCGGGCGACGCCCGCTGACAAGGAAAACGTGTTGAAAGCTGTGTTTGCCGGCGCGCGCATCGACGGCCACCGGTTGCACCTGACCCCCGAAGCGCCAATTATAGCTGGCGGCGGTTCGGGGACAGGTCATGAGTGTGGGCACGCGCTACAGGGCATTCATCAGCTACAGTCATCGCGACCAACAATTTGCCCGCTGGCTGCACCGCCAGCTGGAGACCTATAATGTGCCGGCGCGCCTGGTGGGACGTGAGACCGCGCAAGGCACGGTGCCGCGGCGCCTGACCCCGATCTTCCGGGACCGCGAGGATCTTGCGGCGACCGGCGACCTGACCGCATCGGTCCGCAGCGCCCTGGCCAACTCCGATGCCCTCATCGTTGTCTGCTCGCCCGACGCGGTTGAATCGCGATGGGTCAATGAGGAGATCCGCGCCTACCGCCAGCTCAATCCGGATGGTGTTGTGCTGGCCGCAGTGCTGGCCGGCAATCCTGACGCAGACCCCAATGCCGAACCAGGCGAAACCTGTTTTCCGCCAGCCCTGCTGGAGCCGGCGGCGGACGGATCGGCGGTGGCCGAACCGGTGGCGGCCGACATGCGCCGCAGTGCTGACGGACGCCGCATGGCACTGCTCAAACTGGTCGCGGGCCTGCTTGATATCAGTCTCGATCAACTGATCCAGCGCGACCTTCAGCGACGCCAGCGCCGCGTGACCGCGATCACAGGCGCATCCGTGTTGCTTTCGGCTATCATGGCGACACTGACGCTGCTGGCTGTCTCGGCCCAGTCCGAGGCGGTCCGGCGCAAGGCCGAGGCCGAGGACCTCATTGAGTTCATGCTGAATGATCTGCGAGACAATCTTGAACCGGTCGGTCGACTCGATGCGCTGGACGCAGTCGGGGCGAAGGTGATCGAATATTATGACGGTCAGAGCGACGGTGAGATGACCACTGACGAGCTCGGCCGGCGGGCAAGGGCCTTCCATCTCCTCGGTGAGATCGACAGCGCCCAGGGCGATCTTGACAATGCCTACCACCATTTCCGCATTGCCTATGACTCGACCAGCCGGATTCTCGCCGTCGAGCCGACGATGGCGGAACGTATCTATGAACATGCCCAGAGCAGTTACTGGGTCGGGTATTTCGCCTGGCGCCGCGGGGATCTGGATGTCGCTGAGCAGCGCTTCGTCGAATACCGCGAGCTGGCCCATCGCCTGATCGCGATCGATCCCGACAATGCGGAATGGCAGGCGGAAGTCGCCTACGCGCAATCGAATATCGGGACACTGCAGGTCGCTCAGCGGCGCTGGGGTGACGCGCTGGTAGCGGCCAATGCCGCGCTCGAGCAGTTCAGGGCGCTGGCCGAAGGTCGGCCCGACAATGACCCGGCCTGGATGGAAGTCGCTGAAACCCTGGCCTGGGTGGCCTCGATTTCGGAAATCACCGATGGCCGGGAGGCCGCGATCGCGGCGATCGAGGAACAGCTGGCCTTGTATGAGAGCGGCCGGGTGGATCCGACAGATGACTGGCGCGTGCGCCGCGCGGTCATCGCGGCCGAGTACGCATTGGCCCGGCTGTTGATCGCGCCGGGCTGGCGAACGCCGGCTGCGGACCTTGAGCGGGCGCTGCAAATCCTTGAGCCCGCCTCCTTCGAGGCGGCGGCGCTTATCGCGCATGAGCCGGACAATCTGGAATGGCGCCTGATCGGCGTGCGCGAGCGGCTCTGGCTAGCCCAGGCGGAATTGTTCAACGGCCGGATCGAAGGGGCCCGCAATGCCTATGTGACCGCGACCGGCTTCATGGCGCACGAGGCCTGGGGCGCAGCCGAAGGCGCGCGCTTCGCCGTGACGCGCCTGCATGCCAGCCTGATCGAGGCGCGTATCTTTGCCGCCCGTGGGGAATATGCCGCGGCCCAGACATCGGTCGAGCACATGCTGACCACGCTTGGCCAGGTTGACGACTGGTCGGGTGCACTGGAACGGGCGCCCTACTACTATGCAGCCGGGGCCAATACGCTGGCCGATGTGCTCGAGGCGCAAGGGCAGGTCGGCGAGGCGCGTCGTGTCCGGGAGGGCGTCGTGCGCCGGCTTGATCCCATTCGCGACCGAATTCGGACCGATTCCGCCGCCGAGCTGGAATATGCTCGGGAATCGCTCGAACGCGCGCTCATGACCGCGCAATAAGTACTGCCGGCCTGGCGCGCGGGTCGGCGTTCGCGAAATGCCAGAGGGGGACATCCGAATGGCTGTGATCGACAGGGACGCGTTTGACGGGTCCATTGTTCAGGAAGAATTGTTGGGCAAATGCGGCCTGACACCAACGCAGACGCAGATCAGCCTGATCGCGCAGGCCAGTGACGGGTTTACCGTCATGAATGGTAGCGATGTCGGACGTGAGATGTTTGACGATGCCGAGATTGCCCAGATCTTCGTGATCTTTGCGGAAACCGTGAATGATTTCGCCAATGCCGACAGTTCCACCCTGCGAACCGCGCTCGCCGCGGCGCTGGCTGGCATGTGGACGCCCTGTTCGGCGGAAAATCCGTGCCCGTTCGACCAGAGTGTGCATGGCCGGACCCGGATGATTTTCAACATCCATGTCCCGGGCTGGGGATTCGAGAATGCCCGCATCAAGTTCAAGGGTTCCGATCCGTCGGGCCAGTTCTGCGGGCTGGACTGGCTGACCCTGAATGGTGAAAACTGCAAGCCATACAGCTTCCAGATCCAGACCAAGCCGGTCGAGGCGCCCGCCGTTTATGAATTCGCGCTCTTCATCAATTCGTCGCAGGACGCAGGTGAGCAGAATACCCGGGTCATCATTGACCCGGCCATTCGTCTCACGCCGCCCTGACCGGTTGCCCGGCTATCGGGCAGGTCCGCGACAGGGCGCAGTCGGCCGGGAGCAGGCGCGTGCGTGAGCGGATCATTGATCGATTCAACCAGGGCGACCTCGCCCGGGCCTATGATCTTTGTCAGGACGGTCTTCGCGACCGTCCTGATGATTTCTGGCTCAGGCATCGCGCCGTGCTGTGCCTGATCCGGTCCGGTGCGCTGGAGCGGGCATCCGCGGCCTACCATGATTACCGACTTTCGGAAGTCCGGCATGACGAGGATTGTCTCGCGGTCGGGGCCCGTTTGCTCAAGGCACTGGCGCTTGAATCATCGGGCCGCGAATTCGCCCGCCTGGCGCGCGAAAGTGCCCTTAAATATGCCGAGGTGCATGCCCGGACCGGTGGCCATTACCCGGCGATCAATGCGGCCAGCATGTACATGCTGGCCGGCGAGCCCGGACCGGCGGAGACCTACGCCCGCCAGGTGCTCTATGGCGGCTATGAGGTCGGTAGCGTTTCCGCGGAGCAGTCCTACTACCGCCATGCCTCCCGCGCCGAGGCCTATCTACTGCTCGGGAACCTGCCGACGGCGCGGTCGATGCTGCGCGAAGCGTTCCGGCAGGATCCCGACAATCATCTCGCGCATGCCACGACGCTGCGCCAGCTGCGCCTGCTGGTTGCCGTGCTTGGCCTCGATTCAGACTGGCTGGCGCCCTTGGAGCCGCCACGACCGGCGCATTTTGCCGGTCATATCTTTGGTCTGGGAGACGGCGAGGCCCAGCTCGACCGCCGGCAGGAGGGGCGGCTGCGCGATGCGGTCGAACTGATGCTGGCCCGGCATCGTGTGGGGCCGGTTCATGGCGCGCTGGCCGCCGGCTCCGACATCGTCATCGCCGAGGCGGCACTGGCTCGGGGATGCGAGCTCAATGTGATCCTGCCGGCGCCGGTGCCCGCCTTTCTCGACGCCTCCGTCCGGCCGTTTGGAGAGGCCTGGATCCGCCGCTTCGAGACCTGCCTTGACCAGGCCGAGCAAGTCGTCGAATTGACCTCGGATCGCCGGATCGTGTCCGCGCAGAGTCTCAATTTCGCCAGTCTCGTTTCGATGGGCATGGCGCGCATGCGGGCCCATGTCCTGGCAACCGAGCCTGTGCAGATTCTGGTCTGTGAACCGGGCTGTGACGACGCGCGGGCTGCGTTCGGAACCCTGCACGACCGCGACGTCTGGAGAGCCTGCGGGCTTGAGCAGGTGCGTATCGCCTATCCCGGCCAGCGCCAGCCGGGAGGTACGGAGGCCACGGCCGGCGAGCGTCTCGAACCCGGCTTCACGCCGGCCATGCGGGCCATGCTGTTCCTCGACATTGCCGGATCATCCTCGGTTCCCGATGACCGGGTGCCGTATTTTGTCCAGACCGTGCTCAAGCCCCTGGCCGCCTGTTGCGAAGCGCTGCCCGACCGACCGATTCACGCCGACAGCTGGGGTGACGGCATGTTCCTGGCTTTCGACAGGGTGGAACAGGCCGCCGCGGCCGCCCATGCCCTGCGCCAGGCTTTCGCAGAAATCGACATGCGCGAACACGATCTTCCTGCTTCGCTCGGACTGCGCATTGCCGGGCATTTCGGGCCGGTGCATGAAGGCGAAGATCCGCTGCAAAAGCGTCCCTCCCTGTTTGGTGGACAGGTCGCCGTGGCAGCCCGGATCGAGGCCGTTACCGTGCCGGGATCAATCTTTGTCAGCGAGGCTTTTGCCGCGGTCCTGGCGATGTCGTCCTACGCATTTCGCAGCGAGTATGTGGGGCAGATCCGGATTGACCCGGTGATGCCCGATCAGCGCCTCTATGCCCTGCGGGCCCTGCCAGCCAATGCCGCGGCCAATCTGCGCCGCAGCCGGTCAGCTCGAGCCGCGCAGCCGGGCTAGCTGGTCGGGATCGACCAGTTCGATGCGGTCGCGCAGCTTCTCGAGCAATCCCTTGCGCTGCAGGTCATTGATTGTGCGAGACGCGGTTTCGCGGGTCGAGTTCACCCGCAAGGCCAATTCCTTCATCGATGGCGCCGGTTCGATCACGCGGGCGCTGCGGTCGGATCCGACCGGTCTGGACATGCGCAGCAGCTCGGCATAGATGCGGCCCGGCGCAGACAGGGCGGAAAGCTCGAACATGCGCTGTGTCGTGTGCTGGACGCGGCGGGCGAGCAGGCGAGACAGGGCGAGGCCGATTTCGCCGTGGTGACGGATCAGGTCAAAAAAGGCATCGCCGGTGTAGACCGCGAGATCGCATTCGGTTTCCGCGATGATGCCGGATATCCGGGGCTGGCCGGTCAGCGAGGCGAGCTCGCCGAACACCGCGCCGGATTCAAATCCGTCCAGCCAGATTTCCTGCCCGTCCTCCGACAGCAGCACGACCCGGGCGCGACCTTCGAGCAGCAGGAAGACGCGATCATCGGCCTCGTCCTGGGCGATGATGACCGTGCCTGCGCGCGCGCCCATTCGCTCGGCCTCGCGGGCCATTGCCTGGCGTGCCGCCTCATCACGGATGTCGAGATCCGTCAAAGCATGGGTCCAGGCGGTGTCGAGCTTCATGGGTCCTCAGCGGGCCGACGCCGGGAGCGCGTCGTGATGCCTGACAGGCAAAGCTAGTTGTCTCTCAAAAAAAAGCCAGCGAATTCGGTTGTTTGCCCTGTCCATCCCTACATCTGGCATCGCCAATTCCCGAAATGGCCGCTAGCCTGCGGTGAACACTGTTCTCCGGGAGGCATCAATGCGGCAAATATCGGGTGTGGTGATGGGGCTCGGCCTTGTGCTGGCAGGCTGTGGCGAGCGCCCGGCAGTGGTGAGTGAGCCGGGCGGTGCGGATGCAGCCGGATTTCATCCGGCTTCCGCTACGACCGAACAGGCCAATGCCCGTCTTGCCCGCCAGGTCGATGCCCTGCCATCAGATGACTATGTCCTGGCCATGCGCGGTTTCGTCGGCCGGGATGAAGATCTGGAAATCACCGACCCGACCGGCGCGGTTATCTGGCGTCCGGCCGATTATGATTTCCTCGCCCCGGAGCCTCAGCCCAGCGTGCATCCCGGCCTGTGGCGGCAGGCCCGGCTCAACCAGATCCACGGCCTGTTCGAGGTCGCGCCCGGCATCTACCAGGTGCGCGGCTATGACCTGGCGAACATGTCGATCATCGAGGGTGAGACCGGCCGAATCATCATTGATCCGCTGACATCTGTCGAGACGGCCGAGGCGGCGCTCGCCCTGGTCAATCGGGAGCTTGGTGAGCGTCCGGTCAGCGCGGTCATCCTGACCCATTCCCATATTGATCATTTCGGTGGTGTCGGCGCGGTTGCGGGGCCGGACACGCCCATCATCGCCCCGGCGGGATTCCTTGCGGCGGCGGTCAGCGAGAATGTCATGGCCGGCATCGTGATGGGCCGACGCGCCGGCTACATGTATGGCACCCGCCTGCCACGCACGTCGCGCGGTCATGTCGGCTCCGGCCTGGGCAAGCACCCGGCATTGGGCACGCATACAATCGCCCCACCGACCCATGTCATCGATGCGACCGGCCAGACGCTCGAGATCGACGGGGTGCGCATGGAATTCCAGTATGCGCCGGAGACAGAGGCGCCGGCCGAACTGACGGTCTTCTTTCCCGATCTGGATGCCTGGTGTGGTGCCGAGCTGGTCTCGCGGACCATGCACAATCTCTACACGCTGCGTGGCGCCCAGGTGCGCGATGCGCTGGCCTGGTCGGGCGCGATCGATGACGCGCTGGCGCGTTTCGGCTCTCGCACCACCGTCATCTTCAACAGTCATCACTGGCCGGTCTGGGGTGGCGAGGAAAGCCGGGATTTCCTGACCGCCCAGCGCGATGTCTACAAATATATCCATGACCAGACCCTGCGCCTGGCCGCACGAGGGCTCGGCCCGGACGAGATCGCGGAGACGATCACCCTGCCGGACAGGCTGGCCGGCGTATTCGCTGTCCAGGGCTATTACGGCACGCTGAAGCACAATGCCCGGGCCGTCTATCAGCGCTATTTCGGCTGGTATGACGGCGTGCCGGCCCATCTCGACCCCTTGCCGCGTGTCGAGGCAGCGCAGCGCTATGTCGAGGCCTTGGGCGGCGTGGCGGCGGTCGTCGAGCAAGCCCGGATCGCGTTTGAGTCCGGCGAGTATCGCTGGGCCGCCGAACTGGCGCAGCACGCCGTCTTTGCCGCGCCGCGCGATGACGCGGCCCGCGAGTTGCTGGCCCGCGCCTATGAACAGCTGGGCTATGCGGCGGAATCGGCACCCTGGCGTGATGTCTATCTGACCGGAGCATACGAATTGCGCCACGGGGTCGATGCGCTGGACGCGACGGCGGCCGGCTCGGCCATCCTGCAATCCATTCCGCTGGACATGTTCTTTTCCGCCATGGCGACACGGCTTGATGGCGAGCGCGCGGCGCAGCGGAACCGGGTCTTCAATTTCGTCTTTTCCGATGTCGGGGAAACCCATGTCATCCGCCTGTCCAACGGGGTGATGCATCACCGTCAGGCCGAAGCCGTGGCCGATGCCGATGCCACCGTCACCCTGACCCGCGCCTTCTGGCTCCGCCTGCTGCAGCAGGAGGCCGGGCTTGTGCAGATGATCGGGTCGGACGAGTTTGTGGTCGCCGGTGACCGGCTGGCACTGCTCGGATTTTTCGCGATGCTGGAACAGCCACAGCCCGATTTCGCGATTGTGACGCCCTGAGTGTGGTCTGCGGGCTTTCCCACGGGCGGGAAAACCTGATTTAGTGGAACGCCAATGATCCCGGGGGGTTTCCATGTTTCGTGCCATTCTCGCCGCCAGCCTTGCTGTCGTCGCCGCAACCGCGAGCGCTCTGGCACAAGCCTCGCCCTTCGAGGTGCGCTACGACCCGGCGATCCCGGATGCCCGGGCGGCCTTTGGCTATGAGTTTGGTGAGGAGATCACCCCGCCGCAGGACGCGATCGATTATCTCTACACGCTCGAGGCCGCCGCGCCGGATCGGGTCGAGGTGGTCGAATATGCCCGCAGCTGGGAAGGTCGCCCGCTTGCCTATGCCGTGATCGCGGCGCCGGATGTGCTGGCACGGGCCGACGAGATCCGCGCCGGACTGGCCAGCCTGGCCGATCCGCGCGGCCTCGATGCGGCCAGCCGGGCAGCCCTGATCGCCGACCTCCCGGCGGTGGTCTGGCTGTCCTATGGCGTCCATGGCAACGAGATTTCCTCGACCGATGCCGGTCTGCGCACCGCCTATCACCTGCTGGCCGCGCAGGATGATCCGATGGTCGAGAGCATCCTTGCCAACACGATCGTGGTCATCGACCCGACCCAGAATCCCGATGGCCGCAACCGGTTCATCCAGTCCTTCCGCGCCGCACGAGGTCTGGAATTCAGCGGTGACCGCTATACCGCCGAGCATGACGAGCCGTGGCCGGGCGGGCGTTACAATCATTATCTCTTCGACCTCAACCGCGACTGGTTCGCCCGCACCCAGCCGGAAACCCGCGGCCGCACCGACGCCATCCTCGACTGGCGCCCGGTCGTGGTCGTCGATGCGCATGAGATGAGCGGCGACAGCACGTATTTCTTTGCGCCCTCGGCCGAGCCTTTCAATCCCGAGATCGTGCAGTCGCAGCGCGACGCCCAGTCGTTGATCGGCCGCAATCACGGCACATGGTTCGACCGTCTGGGCTATGCCTTCTTCACCCGCGAGGTCTATGACGCCTTCTATCCCGGCTATGGCGATATGTGGCCGACCCTGCAGGGTGCCGTTGCCATGACCTATGAGCAGGCCTCTGCCCGCGGCCTCGCCTGGCGCCGCCGGGACGGGACCACGCTGACCTATGCAGACGGCGTCAATCATCACTTCGTGGCCTCCCTCTCGACCGCCCAGGTCGTGGCCGAGAACCGCGAACGCTTCCTCACCGATTTTGTTGAGTTCCGCGCCAGCGCCGCGGCCTCGGCAGATGATCCGCAAGCCATGATCTTCTCGATCAGCGGCAATCGCTGGGGCGCCGAGCGTATGGCGCGCAATCTGGCCGCCCAGGGCATTGAGGTCGGCCGGGTCGCGCCCGGCGCATCCGCCTGTGGTGCCCGTTTTGCCGAGGGCGGTTTCCTGGTCCGTTTCGACCAGCCGGCCGGCCGTCTCGCGCGTACCTTGATGGAGCCGACCACGGACCTGCCCGCCGACTTCATGGCCGAGCAGGAGCGACGCCGTGCCGAAGGCCTGGGTCACGAGCTCTATGACGTGACGGCCTGGTCGCTGCCCTTGATGAACAATGTCGATGCCACGACCTGCCGCCGCTCGCCGTCCATCACGACCGAACCGGTCGAACCGGAAATGCCGATCGAGCGTGTCACCACCGCCGACAGCGCGGCATGGGGCTATGTCATTCCGTGGAGCGATGCCGGTCAGGCCCGTCTTGTCGCCGCTCTCGGCCAGGCCGGCATTGCCATGCGCACGTCCGGTGAACCCTTCCGGATCGGCGAGCGTCGTTTCCCGAGCGGGTCGGTCGTTGTGCCGCGCCATGGGGCTCCGGCCGATCTCGACGCGCTGATCAATCGCCTCGCCGCCGAGAGCGGCGCCCGTTTCGAGGGCATGGCGTCGAGCTGGGTGGATGACGGTCCCAATCCGGGCAGCGCCAATTTCCTCGCCCTGCGCGCGCCGCGCGTCGCCATGCTGTGGGATGAAGGCACCGACCCGACCTCGGCCGGTTCGACCCGCTATGTGCTGGAACGGCGCTATAATATTCCCGTTTCGGTGATCCGGACCGGCACCGTCGGCCGCGCCCGGCTGGACCTGTATGACGTCCTCATCTTGCCCGAGCAGGGCTATGGCGGCCTGTCCGGCGCGCTGGGCAATTCCGGTGAGTCCGCAATCCGCGACTTCGTCAGCGAGGGCGGCGTCGTCGTCGGCCTCGGCGATGCCACGCGCTGGCTGGCCTCGAGCGATGTCGGCCTGATCCCGGCACAACGCGAACGCGCGGCTGACACGCCGCGTGACGGATCGGCCGGAACAGGCCCGGTCGTCGACGGCACGGTCCTGGCCAATGTGGGCGAATTGCGCGTGCTCGAAGCGGAAGCCGGCGCCCTGCCGGATTCCTCGCCCGGCGCCCTGGTCCAGGTCACGGCAAATCCGGATGCCTGGATGGCATCTGGCTATGGCCGCGGCGCGGCCGCGCTGGTGACCGGGTCGGACATCTATGCCCCGGTCTCGCTGGATGATGCCACGACGGCCCTGCGTTTCGCCCCCCGCGACGACCTCATCGCCGGCGGCTATCTGTGGGACGAGTATGCCGACCAGCTGGCGCTCAAACCCTTCGTGCTCTCGACCAGTCACGGCTCCGGCCAGGTCGTCGCCATCACCCAGTCGCCGACCACCCGCGCCTATCTGGAAGGGCTGGACCTTCTCCTGCTGAATGCGGTACTGCTCGGACCGGCACACTCTCGCGCGCTGCGCTGAGACCTTCGGGCAGATATGGGTGAAACCGGCCGCCACACCAGGGCGTGGGCGGCCCGCGTCGGAGTGTGACATGAAACGAATGATGGCGGGCCTTGCCGGCCTGGTCCTGGGCGCGGCCGCATCGGCTGCGTCGGCGCAGGACGCGGTCGGATTTTCCGTGATGGCATTGTCGGACCGTCTGGATTTCCTGCGGGCCAATACGCCGGTCGGCAATCCCTCGACCCTGCTCTATCGCGGCGAGGGTTTTGTGCTGGTTGTGGATCCCGGGCTGGAGCATACCTCGGGCATCCTCGCGGAGCGTGTCGCCGAAGCGCTCGCCGGCGGCCAGCTTTACACCGTCACCACCCACGCCCATCGCGATCACATGGAGGCCAGCCCGGCCCTGCCACGGCCGCTCACGCAGATCGCCACCACCTATCAGTTCAATGGTCTGGCGCCGGAAACCGGCATGACCCGACTGAGCGTGGACGGTGAGATCGTGCTGGGCGAGGGTGCCGTTCGCATCGGCAGTTTCCCGTTGCATTCCTCGCATACCGGCGGCGATCTCTGGGTCCATTTCCCGCAATCGGGTGTCCTGGCCGTCGGCGATCATTTTTTCCTCGACCGCTACCCGATCATCGACGTTGATGGCGGTGGCGATCCGGCCGGTTACTTCGCCAATATCGATTGGCTGGTCGCGACTTTCCCCGCCGATACCCGCGTCGTGCCCGGCCATTCGACCTTTGGTCCGGACGAACCGCGCATTGCCAGCCTCGATGATCTCGCAGACTGGGCCGGCGAACTGCGCAACTCCGTCTCCGTCATCCGCGAGATGTCCGCGCAGGGCCTCAGCGAGGCCGAGATCGTCGAAGCCGGTCTCGGCCCGCGCTTCGCCGCACTGAACGAGCGCCCCCGCTTCGTCTCGGAAGAGCGCTGGATCGGCTTCGTGCTGGCCAATCCGCCACCGGGGTAGGGTCTGAATGACGGCAGGCTATCCATGGGGTGTCGCGCGGGGGGCGCGCGATGCGCCGATACGCCGATACGCCGATGTGCCCCGTCGCCGCAGGATGTCTCGGACCTACCCCTCGCCCTCGATTTCCTCGCGCAGGGCTTCCAGTTCCAGCCAGCGGTCTTCCTTGTCGGCGCGCTCCTGCATGGCGGCGCCGAGGCGTTCGGAGACCTTGGTGAAGCGGGCGCTGTCGGCGAAGAGCTTCGGGTCGGCCATTTCGGCTTCCAGTCGGGCGATTTCCTCGCCCAGCTTGTCGATCTCGGCGGGCAGGAGTTTGAGGGCGTAGCGGTCCTTGTTGGCCATGCGGCGGCGTTCGGGCCTGGCCTCGGCCGCCGGGGCAGGCCGGGCGGCGGTCTTGCCGGAGCCGGATGACTTGCCGCCGGACTTGTCGAGGGCCGACACGCCGGCGCCGCGCTGGGCGACCATGTCGGAATAGCCGCCGGCATATTCCTGCCAGACGCCATCGCCTTCGGCGATAAAGACGGCGCTGCAGCAGCGGTCGAGGAAGTCGCGATCGTGCGAGACCAGGAAGACCGTGCCGGCATAATCCGCGATCAGGCCCTGCAGCAGGTCGAGGGTTTCCAGGTCGAGATCATTGGTCGGCTCGTCGAGCACGAGGAGATTGGAAGGCAGGGCCAGCGCCCGAGCCAGCATGATCCGCGCCCGCTCGCCGCCCGACAATACATGGACCGGCGTGTTGGCCTGCTCCGGCGGGAAGAGGAAGTCCTTCATGTAGGCCATGACATGCTTGGTCTTGCCGCCAACCTCGATCTGGTTGCCCGAGCCCTGGGTGAGGGCCTCCGACAGCGTCCAGTCATCCTTGAGGGCAAGGCGCTTCTGGTCGAGCGAGGCAATTTCAAGCCGGGTGCCAAGCTTGACCGAGCCGGTATCCGGTTCCAGCTGACCGGTCAGGATGTTCAGGAGGGTCGTCTTGCCGGCGCCATTGGGACCGACGAGCCCGATGCGGGCATTGCGGGCGATCTTGGTCGAGAAGTCGCGCACGATGGCGCGGTCGCCATAGCTCAGCGAGACCGATTTGGCCTCGACCACCAGCTTGCCGCTGTCGCCCGCTTCCGAGGTTTCCAGCTTAACCGTGCCCTGCGGGCCGCGGTGGTCACGGCGCTGCTGCTTGAGCGCGTTGAGCTCGCCCAGGCGCCGGACATTGCGCTTGCGGCGGGCGGTGACGCCATAGCGCAGCCAGTCTTCCTCGCGCACGATCTTGCGGTCGAGCTTGTGCAACTCGTCCTGTTCCTGTTCCAGCACCGTGTCGCGCCAGCTCTCGAACTCGCCGAAGCCCTTGTCGAGCTGGCGGGTCTGGCCGCGGTCGAGCCAGACGGTCTTGCGGGTCAGGTTTTCCAGGAAGCGGCGGTCATGGCTGATCAGGACGAGGGCCGAGCGGCAATGGCGCAGCTCCTCTTCCAGCCATTCGATCGCCGGCAGGTCGAGATGGTTGGTCGGCTCGTCGAGCAGAAGAATGTCCGGGTCCGGCGCCAGGGCGCACACGAGGGCCGCTCGCCTTGCCTCGCCGCCGGACACCTCGCCCGGCTTTTCCTCGCCGGTGAGGCCCAGCCTTTCCAGGAGATAGTCGGCCCGGTAGTCGGCATCGCCCGGCGCGAGACCCGACATGACATAGTCGCGGATCGTCGCGTGGGCTGACAGGTCCGGGTCCTGCTCGAGATAGCGGACGGTGGCGGAAGGGTGGACGAAGCGGTCGCCCTCATCGGCTTCGACCAGCCCGGCGGCGACCTTCAGCAGGGTCGACTTGCCCGAGCCGTTGCGGCCGACCAGGCAGAGGCGCTCGCCTTCCTCGACCTGCAGGTCGGCGCCGGCGAGCAAGGGTGTGACCCCGAAGGTCAGGTGGATGTTCTGGAGTGTGAGAAGCGGTGGAGCCATTCGCCACCGCATACAGTTACGCGGCCGGCCGGTCACCCGTTTCCGGCAGGAATGCGCAAAGGGGGACGATCGCAGGCAAGCGTCCCTCTAGCGCAAACCCTGAACAAAGCCTCATTTGCGCCATGATGAGGCGAGGCCTAGGCTTGGCCCGAAGCGTTTACAGAGGGACGCCGGCGCGAGCGGGCGAGGGACAAATATGCTGACCATCAACAATCTCACCAAGACCTATGGCAATGGCGTGCGCGCCATGGACGGGGTCACGCTGGACATTCCCAAGGGCATGTTCGGCCTGCTCGGCCCCAATGGCGCCGGCAAGTCGACGCTGATGCGCACCCTGGCGACGCTGCAGGCGCCGGACTCGGGCACGGCGACCTTTGGTGAGATTGATATCGTCAAGAACCCCAAGGCATTGCGCGCCACGCTGGGCTATCTGCCGCAGGATTTCGGCGTCTATCCGCGGATGTCGGCGCGGGCCATGCTGGACCATCTCGCCGTGCTCAAGGGGCTGACCAACGCCAAGGAGCGCAAGGCGGTGGTCGAGGCCCTGCTGGAACAGACCAATCTCTCCCAGCACGCCAAGAAGTCCGTCGCCTCCTATTCCGGCGGCATGCGTCAGCGTTTCGGCATCGCCCAGGCGCTGCTGGGTGATCCGCAACTGATCATCGTCGACGAGCCGACCGCCGGTCTCGACCCGGAAGAGCGCAACCGCTTCCACAACCTGCTCTCGGAAATCGGCGAGAATGTTGTCGTCATCCTGTCGACCCATATCGTCGAGGATGTCGCCGATCTCTGCCCGAAAATGGCGATCATGAACCAGGGCAGGATTGTCGCCCAGGGGGTTCCGGCCGATCTGGTGAAATCGCTGGAGGGCAAGGTCTGGTCGAAGACCGCCGCCAAGTCCGATCTCGCCGAACTGCGCACCCGCCACAATGTCATCTCCGAACGCCTGACCATGGGCCAGGTCATGATCCGCGTGCTGGCCGACAGCCAGCCGGGCGATGATTTCGCCGCGGCGACGCCGGATCTGGAAGATGTGTATTTCTCGACCATCCGTGGCGGCCAGTCCGCCGCGGCGGCCGCGTAAGTCTCAACCCAGCTGAAAGGAGCACATCATGCTCTCCAAGATCGCCGGGTTCGAGATTCGCTACCAGCTTTTCTCCCCCGTTTTCATCGCGGTTTTCGCGATCTTCTTCCTCCTCGTCTTCGGCGGGGTCACCATTGATCAGATCCAGGTCGGTGGCGGCGGTGCGACCAATATCAACTCGCCCAACGCGCTGACGGTCAACGTCCTGATCTTTTCATTGTTTGGCGGACTGATCCCGGTGGCCTTCCTGTCCTCCGGGGTAATCCGGGACCGGAGCTTCAAGACCGAAGAGCTCTTCTTCTCGCGCCCGATCAAGGAAATGGACTTTGTCCTCGGCCGCTTCATCGGTGGTTTCCTGGCCACCGCCCTGTGCTTTGCCAGCGTTCCGCTGGCCTTCCTGCTCGGCTCGGTCATGCCCTGGCTTGACCAGGAATTGATCGGCCCGACGCGGCTGGACTGGTATGTCTATGTCTATCTGGCGTTTGGACTGGTGAATATGTGGGTGGTCGGGACCATCCTTTTCACCGTCGCAAACTTTACCCGTTCGACCATGCTGGTCTGGGCCGGCTTTGTCGGTCTCCTGGTGCTGTATTTCGTGGGCTCTGCCATCGCCGGCCAGGAACCGGCCCTGCGCGAAACCCTCGCCCTGATCGATCCGTTCGGTTTCAACACCTTCGGCGAGGCCACCCGTTACTGGACGGCGTTCGAGCAGAACAGCCAGGTCGTTCCCTTTGACGGGACCATGATGGCCAATCGCCTGCTCTGGATCGGGATTGGCCTGGCGCTGCTGGTTGTGAACCTGATCACGTTCCGGTTCCGCCGCGGCAATGCCAATGGCGCGTCGAAGCGCAAGTCGGCGGTTGCGACCGGTGGCGCGACCCATGCGATCATGGACATCAAGCTGCCACGGGCCACGCCCAATCTCGGCGGTTCGGCTTCGCGTCAGCAATTCGCGGCCCGCGTCGGCTTCGAGGTGAAGGGCGTTGTGCTCAACATTGCCTTCTGGATCATCCTGGCGCTGGGCCTGTTCAATACGATCCCGGGCTTCTTCTTCGCCAATGGCATTTACGGGACCGACAATTTCCCGGTCACACGTGTGATCATGAACACGATCAACGGGGCCTATTCGATCATCCCGATCGTAATCGTGATCTATTATGCAGCCGAGCTGATGTGGCGCGAGCGCCGCTTCGGGTTCAACGAGATCACTGACTCCACGCCGACGGAAAGCTGGGTCTTCATCACCGCGAAATTCGTCTCGATGGCGGTTGTGATCACGTCGCTGGCCGTGGTCGCGGTCATCGCCGGCATGCTGTCCCAGCTCGCCATGGGCTATACCGTCCTGGAGATCGGCCAATACGCCATTCGCGGTGTGATGGAGCTCATTCTCCCGTCCGTCCTGCTGTCAGCCCTGGCGATCTTCTTCCAGGTCGTGTTCAACAATCGCTGGCTCGGCATGGCCGCCATGCTGGTCTTCTTTGTGGCATCGCTGGTGATGGGCCAGGTCGGATTCGACCATAATCTCTATCAGTTCGGTGCCTCTCCCGGCGCGCCCTATTCCGACATGAATGGCTACGGCCATTTCCTCGGCATGTCGCTCTGGTTCACGGCGTACTGGGGTTTCTGGTCGCTGCTGCTGATGGTCTTTGCCTATCAGTTGTGGAGCCGCGGCGCGCTCAGCCCGATCCGGCAGCGGATCAGCCGCCTGGTGTCGGGTTACACACCCGCCACAGCTCTCGTCGCCCTCATCGCCCTCATCGGCGCCGGCGGCACGGGCGGCTGGATCTTCTACAACACCAATATCCTCAACACCTACATCTCGGGGCCGGATGCCCGGGGGCTGGCGGCGGAGTATGAGCGTCAGTATCTGCACCTGCAGGACGTGCCGCAGCCGACGATTGTCGAGACGGCCTACGACGTCGACATCTATCCGGCCGAGCGCCGCTACACGGCGACCGGTCATTATGTTCTGGAAAACAAGGAAGATACGGCGATCGATACGCTGTGGATTGCCTATGGCCAGGGCACGACCATCCTCTCGCAGGCGGTTGAAGGCGGCGAGCTGGCCTCGTCGGACGAGGGCTTCTACCTCTACTCCTTCGATCTCGGCACGCCGCTCGAGCCGGGCGAGACCCGGCGCTTCGATTTCTCGGTCGAGCGGGCCAATCCCGGTTTCCGCAATTCCGGGAATGTGGCCACCGTCAATTACAACGGCACCTTCTTCAACAATGGCGAGTCGATGCCCATCATCGGCTTCAACGGAAACTGGCGCCTGACCGACCGGCAGCAACGCCGTCGCGAGGGAATGGAGCCGATCGAGCGGGCCTTCCCGCTCGAGGATGAGAGCCACTGGTATGAGAACGGGATCACCAATTCCGACTATGTGACCTTCCGTTCGGAAGTCTGCACGTCGGCTGGTCAGACCGCGATCGCGCCGGGCTATCTGGAGCGGAGCTGGGAAGAGACGGGTGAGAATGGCGAGGCGCGTGCCTGCTTTGAATACATCATGGATCGCCCGATCCTGAACTTCTACTCCTGGCTCTCGGCCGACTATGCTGTCGCGGAGCGGGAGACGGACGGTATCCTCTACCAGGTCTTTTACCATCCAGATCACGCCTGGAATGTCGAACGCATGCTGGAGGCGGGTGAGGACTCGATCGGATATTTCTCCGAACATCACTCACCCTACCAGTATCGCCAGTACCGCATCCTTGAATTCCCGGCCTATGCGACTTTCGCCCAGGCCTTCCCGAACACGATCCCGTTCTCGGAAGGGATCGGCTTCATCGCCGACCTCTCGGACCCGCAGGACATTGACTATGTCTACTACGTGACCGCCCACGAAGCGGCGCACCAGTGGTGGGCCCACCAGGTCATGTCGGCGAACGTCCAGGGCGGCACGATGCTGATCGAGACCTTCGCCCAGTATTCGGCCCTGATGGTGATGCGCCAGGAATATGGCGAGGATCACATGCGTCGCTTCCTGAAGTTCGAGCTCGACAGCTATCTGTCGGGTCGGGGTTCCGAGGCGATCGAGGAGCAGCCGCTCTACCGGGTCGAGAACCAGCAATACATCCATTACCGCAAGGGCGCGGTGATCATGTATGCGTTGCAGGACTATCTCGGCGAGGAGACCGTCAACCGGGCCATGCAGCGCCTGATCGCCGAGCGGGCCTATTCGTCGGAACCCTATGCGACGACGCTGGATTTCCTGCGCATCCTTCGCGAGGAGGCCGGTCCGGAGCATGAGGCCATGATCCATGACTTCTTCGAGCGCATCGTTCTGTTTGATCTCAATGTGACCTCGGCCACGGCGAGCGAGCGCGAGGATGGTCGCTGGGATCTGGTGCTGGAGATCGAGGCTCACAAATACGAGGCCGATGGCGCCGGTGAGCAGACCGAGGAAGCCATCGACTACATGATCGATATCGGTGTCTTCACGGAAAATCTCGATGACGCCTATGAGGGCAATGATCACGTGCTCTACATGGACAAGCACCGCATCAATGAGACCACGATGCGCATCGAGCTGATCGTCGACGAAGAGCCGCGCTATGCCGGCATCGATCCCTACAACAAGCTCATCGACCGCAATTCGGATGACAATCTGATGCCGGTCACGATCGAGTAATTCGGTCCGATAACCGGACTGGAGAAGGCCGGCCCGCCAGGGTCGGCCTTTTTCGTTCGGGCCTGACTTGGCGGACACGCGGAGCCATGCAAAACATCGTCATGCTTCGTCTTCTGCTTGTGCTTCTGCTAGTGCTGGGCCCGCCCATCCTGCTCGCCCCCGGCGGCGCGGCAGCGCAGTCGGATGAAACGCCGGTTGTCTGGCGGGCCGGGGATGATCCTGGCTGGAGCCAGCCTGATCTCGACACGGGCGACTGGCAGGCCCTGGCGCATTTTGCCGGCGCGCAGGACGGCCGGTTCTGGATCCGCGCCCGCCTCGATGCACCCGGGCTGGAACGCCCGGTTCTCTCGATCCGCTCGAATGCCGCCTATGAGGTCTTTCTCGACGGGCAGAGGCTGGGCGGCAGCGGTCGTCCGGGCGTCCCCGGCAACAGGGCGCTGCCGGAGCTGGTCCGGGTCGGTGTGCCCGCCAGCCTGCTTGATCCGGGGCGGCATGTTCTCGCCTTCCGGATGGATGGCGCCAGCCTGGTCGATGGCGACTCAGCCTTCCTGCGCTTTCGGCTCGATGACGCTGCCGAGCTGGCGCGGGCGGATCGCCGGCGCGATGCCATGGACGGGGCGGCCGCCTTGCTGGCCGGCTTTCTTCTGCTGACCGCTGCCGGTATCTGGATCTGGGGCACGCGCCGGGTCGAGCTGGTCATGGTTGTTGGCCTGTGCGCAGGGGCGATCTTGATATTCCTGCTCGATACCGACGGGCGGGCCTTTGCCACGCCGCTGCTGCCGCGCTTCGCTGCCGCCATTCTCCTCACCCTCGCCAGCGCGGCGATCTACGCGCTCACCGCCGCCATCATACATCGCCGCCTTGGGCTGGGCCGACCGCGGTTCTGGGCTGTGCTGGCCGGGATGTGCCTGGTGGTGGCGCTCCTGCCCTTGCCCTTTGTTGGGATGGAGGGGGATCAGCGGGCCTTTATCCTGCTGGCGCTCCTGGCCGTTGGCATGAGCCTGTCCGCCTGGCCGCGGCGGCGGCTCCAGGCTGCGGTCTATGCCGGAGCGGCGCTGGTCTGCCTTGTCGCCATTCTGCTGTTCTCCGGGCAGTTGCGGATATTCCTCGCCCTGCTCGTCGTCCTGATCTCGGTGAGCATGATCGTCGATGTCGTGATGGGCGAGATCAATATGCGACGGGCCGAGCTGCGCGCTTCGCGCCTCCAGGCGGCGCTGGTGAAGCGCAATATCCAGCCACACTTCATCATGAACAGCCTGACCGTCGCGATGGAGTTGCAGGAAACCGATGCCGCCGCAGCCCGCGACTTCATCCGGGCGCTCTCCGAGGAGTTCCGCGCCCTCGCCAGCATGATCGACAAGCCTCGCGTCACCCTGCGCGAGGAACTCGACCTGTGCCGCAGCCATCTGGCGATGATGGCCTTGCGTCTGGAGGCGCAACTGACCCTGGAGACAAGCGGTCTGGATGAGGCGGCTGAATGCCCGCCGGGCCTGTTCCACACCCTGATCGAGAATGCGATCAGCCATAATCGCTATCAGGGGCAGAGCGTGACCCTGACCTTGTCGGCCAGCAGGGAGCGCACCGATCTCACCTACAGTCTGCGCGCACCGCTGCTGGGTCCCCGCGTCACAGCGCGACCAGGATCGGGTTCGGGGACACGCTATATCGAAGCGCGGCTCGAGGAATTTGCGCCGGGCCGATGGACATTCAGTTCAGCGCCCGAGGGCGATGTCTGGGTCAGCCGGGTCCGTATCGTCGGAGGGCTCGCATGAGCCGGATCAATGTCCTGATCGTCGAGGACGAGCCTGTCGTCGCGCGCCGGGTCGAGCGCCATTGTCGCGCGGCGCTGGGCGAGGCCGCCGGGCGCATCGAGCGGGTCGATGGCGTGGAGGCAGCCGTCGGGCAGTTGCAGACCGGCGCCTTCGGCCTGGTCATGCTGGATCTCAATCTGCACGGCGAGGACGGGTTTGATGTGCTTGATCGGATGACCAGTCATTCCGCCCACACCATCATCGTCTCGGCCTATGCCGACCAGGCTGCGCGCGCCTTTGATCACGGCGTGCTGGATTTCGTCACCAAGCCCTTCGAGGCCGAGCGGATCGCCCTGGCTATCGAGCGCTATCGTGGCAAGGCGGCGGCAAGACCGGAAAAGGCGCGCTATCTCAGCTTCCGCAGCGGGCGCCGCGTCGAGCGGGTTTCGCTGGACGAGGTCATCCTCGTGCGCGGCGCCGACAAATATGCCGAAGTGGTGCTGGGCGATGGCCGGGTGAAGCTGCACGACAAGTCGATCGGCAAGATCGCGCCGCTGATGCCGGACAGTTTCATGCGGGTTCACAAATCCTGGATCGTTCGGCTCGATTGCGTGGAAGGGCTGGAATCCTTTCCCGGCAATCGCCATGCGCTGGTCTTGAAAACGGGTGAGCGCGCGCCCGTGAGCCGATCCCTCATCAGCCAGGTGCGCGCGCTCTTCCAGTAGGTCGGCGGGTGTCAGAAAGAGACGCGGACGCCGGCCCCGAGCGTGTATCCGTCATACTTGAAGGATACGTCTGACGAGCCGAGCGGGGCCGTCAGGGCGTGATCGGTCTCCATCACGCGCAGGTATCGCAGGTCCGAGAACAATTCGATGCGCTCGGAAACCTGGACGCTTGCGCCGCCGATCAACTGGAATGAGACCGCGGAGGCGTCGCCGGAAACCGAGCCGCCCGCGCCGGTATAGTCGGCCGTCACCCTGGCCAGGCCCAGCCCGCCACCGAGATAGGGTGAAACCCGGCCTTCGGTATTGAAATCGACATAGGCATTGGCCATCAGGCTGGTCGCGGTCAGCCCCTCGCCGGACACGGCCTGCCCGGTGCCGCCGATCGCGAAACTATTGATTTCGCCACCGCGGCGCGCCAGCTCGAGTTCAAAGCGCATATTGTTGTGGCGGCGGCCGAAGGCGACCGAATAATAGGCGGCATTGCCCAGCTCGCTGTCGATATCGACAGCGCCGGCGCTGGAATCCGTCTGTTCCACCGCGCGCAGGCCGAACTGGCCGGCAACATAATTGTCCTGGGCATGGCTGATTGCGCTGAGGCAGAGCGCGGCTGTGGTAGCGATAAGGGTAGCGTATTTCATTGTCGTCATCCTGTGTTTGACCTTGAATGTTCGGCCAGCCACCGCGGGTCGGTGCCGGCTCGTCAGGTCTCCGGCTTAGGGCGTGAAACGGCAGCCGGGCAGGGGGTGGTTCGCCAAGTGCTCTGCTGACGGCGGGAACGGCTCGATACCTGTCAAGGCGACCGCAAAGACCGCCGCCGCCACCGGCGGCGCGGTGCTGTCGGACGGATTTGTGATGAACCGGCTGAAAGGCGGGATGGGCGCCGCGTGGTCGGGCTTGAGGCGCATGGCGCATTCATGCTGCTCTCGCATTCATCATGGGGAGTTGTGATGCGTCATCTTTTCAGGATCGGCCTGTTGGCCGCGGGTTTGGGTTTGAGCGTCCTGTTTTCCGAAGCGATGGCGCAGCAGAGCGACTTTGCGCCGCAGGTGTCGCCCGGCGGTCGCTGGCTGGTCTATTATTCCTATCGGAACGGCGCATCGCCGGACCTGTTCCTGATCGATGTTGAAACCGGGGACGAGCGGGCCCTGACAGAGACCGCGGATGTCTGGGAGATCGAACCGCACTGGAGCTGGGACGGGCGATATATCCTGTTCGGCGCCGGGGCGGGCATGCCGGACATCCGGCCTGCCTTCCTCGAATTGGAGCGCGGGCGGCCAGCCGGTCCGGTCCGCCGGTTTGACAGCGCACCGGCCGGCATGCGGCGCGTGACCGCGGTGGAGCCCGGGCAGAGCGTTCTCTATGTCCAGGAGTACGGGTTTCCCATTCGCCAGCGCTTCTCGATCTACCGCCCCGGCGATGGTGCAACGCCATGGCTTGACGCGATGCCCGAGGGCGAGTTCGCGGTACCGTTCCTGTCGCCCGACGGCAGTTTCCTCATCGCGGTCCGCGAGTTGGACGGGCAGACGGATATCGTTCGTGTCGATCACTCGACGGGTGCGGTGCTCGCCCTGACGGATACGCTGGAGGCAGAAGCCTATCTGGCATGGAGCGCCGGCGGCCGATGGTTGACCTGGTCCCAGGCTGATGCCTCCGGCGCGCGCCAGATATTCGGCCTCGAGCTCGACGAAGGCGGGCATCCCGTGGCCGACGCCCGATTGTTAACCCGTGGCGAGGCCGGTCAGGTTCACTTTTTCTCATCCGTGTCAGACGATAACGCCTGGCTCTACCATGACGCTTCCACCCCGCAGGGGTTTGAGCTGCGTCGGCGCCGCTTCGGTGATCCTGACGGGCCATACGAGACGTTGACCCGACGGGTCCCGGCCGGGGATTGACAGGTCAGGCCGCGCTGATCGCCTGCACGACCGGGTGCGGGATCGGCGAGTACATGCGGCGGCGGCGACTGTCATCGTGCAGGCCTTCGGTTCCCGGCGGGACCCGGGTGACGCTGGCGATGAAATCGGAGAACAGCATCATGGCCTCGCGGGCCTGGAGGAAGCCCTTGGCGTTCTGCCTGGCCCAATAGCTCCAGTATCCCGGCACGTGGCTGACAACGGACAGGTCGCTGCCGACATCATAGAACAGGTTCGGCGCCTTCATCAGGAAGTTGCGGAAGCCGTGGACGTCCTCGCCACGACAGAAACGGCCGAAGACGAGCTCGTACTCGTCCATCACCGAGGTCAGGTTTTTCCAGCGATGCCGCGTTTCCTCGATGATCGAGCGGCGCATATGCTGCAGTTCGTTATACTCATGATCCGAGGCGCCGACGATGCTCACCGCCTTGAGCTGGGTGATGAAGGATTTCAGCGCGCCCAGCGCCTCGCTCATGCACCAGCGATAATAGAGAATGCCCTTCCACCCGAAAATGCCGGCCTTGAACTCGATCTCGGTCATGTCGAGCGATTTGCGCAAGGCCTGCATGCGGCCGTCGAGATCGCCGGACAGGAGCTGGCGCGTGAAACGCATGGCGCGCTCATCATCGCGGCCGCCATCCTTCTCGCCGAACGCGAGGGCGACGACCGAGACAATCTGCTTGGCGACGGATTGCTCCATGCGTTCGACCTCGGCGTCGGTGATATTGAAATAGCATTCATCGATCGGGCGGACATGGTCGCGGAATCGCTCGGCGAGCAGGAAAGGGTCGAAGGAGGGCAGGGCTGCCAGTTCGCGCAGGCGGATGAGGTCGAGATCCAGAAGATGCGGTTCATCCTTGCGCTCGAAGAGTGTGCGCATCTTGCCGGCAAAGCCGATCTCCTCGACGAAGACGGCGTGCCCGCCCAGTGCCAGATCGGTGTGGGCAAGCGGGACCAGGACCTTGGTCACGACCGGCTGGTTCGACATCACATAGGGACGCTCATGGGCGCGCACCGTGTGCTTGACGATAAAACAGCGGTTGAGCCGGGAATGCAGGAAGAAGGGATTGTCGGCATGGGCATCGAATTCGCCATGGCGATTGGCGATTGAATGCAGGTCGAGAATGCGCGAAGTCGCGCCGCCCTTGACGATGTTTCGCAGGTCAGACCGGACCGTTTCGCGGATTCGTGTCATTGGCACCTCTCTTCCCAAAACGCAGGCTAGAGAGGCTGTTTTAAGGTTCGGTCTGCGCCTGTGCCGGTATTCGAAATTCAATTGAATTGAATGCCGGGCACTGCGGTTAACGCGCCGCCGGCTTGAGCGCGGCGAACAGCAGGCCGGCCAGCGCCCCTCCCGCGGACAGGGTCAGCAAGCCGGACAGCTCGCGGCTGGCAGCAACCGGCGTGATGAGCGAGTTCAGAACGGCGCGGTAATAGAGCGTGATGGTGGAGATCATCACGATGATGGCGACGGCGCCGGCGAGGGTGAAGCCAAACAGTCGCCAGGCCGGGCCGAGCCAGGCTGCAATCAGCCCGGCCACCGGAAATGCGATGGCAAAACCGATCGCACTCAATGCGCCGAGTGTGGGCCCGAAGCTGACCAGATCGCGGGTGATGGCATCCATGCGGACGGGTAGCGGTATCTCTGCGCCGATCCGGACCAGGGCCTGCAGGTCGACATGCGTATTGGCGAGGCTGACCAGGACCGTGCCGACCACCACCGCCGCCAGATAGCTTGCCCCCGTGCGCAGCCAGTTCATGATATCGGCCTCTCCGCCACTCTACAGCCCGGCCGCGAGCCTATAGTCTGGCATTCGACACGACAATTCGGGAGTGAGGCGATGCGGGCAGTTCTGGCCAGTCTGATAATGATGAGCCTTCTGGCAGCACCGGTACCGGCGCAGACGCGGGAAACCGTGGTCGAAGGTCTGGAATACCCCTGGAGCCTGGCCTTCCTGCCTGATGGGCGGATGCTGGTCACCGAAAAGCCGGGGCGCCTGCGCATCGTGACGCCGGAGGGCATGGTCTCCGATCCTGTCAGCGGGGTGCCCGACGTCTTGTGGTCCGGTCAGGGCGGCCTGCTGGACGTGGCGCTCTCGCCATACTTCGAGAATGACAGCGAGGTCTATCTCACCTGGTCGGCCGGCTCGCCTGACGACAACACGCTCTATCTGGGTCGGGGCCGTCTTGAAGGACAGGGTCTGGCCGGGTTCGAGATTCTGTTCGAAGCCACACCGCAGCGCAGCAGCAATGTCCATTATGGCGGCCGGATCGCCTTCCTGCCGGGGGATATCACCGATCACCGGCCGGGCAGCCATGCCCCGATCCCGGACACGCTCGTGCTCGGAATTGGCGACGGGTTCGACTTTCGCGAACAGGCCCAGAATCCGGCCACCCATCTGGGCAGTTTCGTCCGGCTGACGCTGGACGGCAGGCCGATGGACTCGCCCTTCGAGGGCGCTGCGCCGGGCGTCTTTTCCATCGGACACCGCAATCCGCAGGCTGTGCTCTATGATGCCCGGACCGGTACGCTCTATTCCAACGAGCACGGCCCGCGCGGCGGCGACGAGATCAATATTCTCGAGGCGGGGGCCAATTACGGGTGGCCGATCGTCAGCCGGGGCATTGATTATACCGGCGCCCTGGTGACCCCGTTCGAGACCTATGATGGCATGCGCGAACCGATCCATGCCTGGGTTCCGTCAATCGCACCGGCAGGCATGGCGCTCTATCGCGGTGACATGTTTCCCGAATGGGAAGGCGACCTCCTTGTGGCCGCCCTGATCGCCGGCGATGCCGATACGCCGTCCGGCCATGTCCGGCGCGTTGATCTGGAAGACGGGGATGTGGTTGGCGAGGACATCCTGTTCGGCGAACTCGAGGCGCGCATCCGTGACGTCCGGGTCGCGCCGGACGGGGCGATCTGGCTGCTGACCGACGAGGCCGAGGGCCGGCTGGTCCGCGTCGCGCGATAGGGTTTCTACTCGGCCGCGGCGGTTTCGCCGGGTGTCATGTCATCCTTGCGGGCAAAGCCGAAGAAGCGGGCCAGTCGCGACGGTGCGCCCAGCAGGACCGGCGTCAGAAGCAGGGTGAGCAGGGTCGAGAAGCCCAGGCCCCAGACCACGGCCGAGGATAATTGCACCCACCATTCGCTGGCCGGTCCGCCGATCGACAGCGTGCCGTGGGCGAAGTCCGCATTGAGCTGGAACACCATTGGCAACAGGCCGAATATCGTCGTGATCGTGGTCAGCATGACCGGGCGCAGGCGCTGGGCCGCCGTCCGGACAATCGCTTCATCGACCGCCATGCCCAGCCCGCGCAGGCGCTGGAAGGTGTCGATCAGCACGATGTTATTGTTCACGACAATGCCGGCCAGCGTCACCACCCCCGTCCCCAGGAAGAGGATGGAGATATAGGGGAAGGTCAGCATCACGCCGAGCAGCACGCCGACGACAGAAAGGATGACGGCCTGCAGGGTCAGCACAACGTGCCAGAAATTGTTGAACTGCCACAGAAGGATCACCGCCATCATGAAGAGCGAGGCGAGCATGGCGCTGCCGAAGAAGGCGCCGGCCTCGGCATTTTCCTCGTCCGCGCCGAGATAATTGACCTCCACCGAAGTGGGGATGGTCCCGTCGGCGATACGGTCATTGATCCAGCCGCGCAGCTCGGTCAGCAGCAAGTTGCCGGCATAGCCCTCATCAGCATTGGCACGCACGATCAGCACGCGCTTGCCGTCGCGGCGCGAGATCGAGTCGACGCGCTGGCGAGCTTCGCGGGTCACGAAGTTCGAGATCGGAACCGCACCGGTCTGGGTATTCACGCGCAGATCATCGAGCCGGGAGATATCACGATCCGCGGCCGGGAAGCGGACCCGGATATCAACCTCCTCGTCGGCATCGTCGGGGCGATAGCGTCCGACCAGCGTGCCGGTGGTGACCAGCTGCACGGCGGCGCCCAGCTGGGTCACATCGGCGCCATAGCGACCGGCTTCCTCGCGGTCGACATCAAGCCGCCATTCCACGCCCGGCAGCGGCAGCGTATCGTCGATATCGGTCACGCCTTCCATCTGGTCGAGGTATCCGCGGACCAGCCGGGTCGAGAGTTCGAGCGCGCCGGCATCATTCGAGCGCAGTTCGATCTGGATGTCCTTGCCGACCGGCGGGCCTTGCTGGAAGGGGCGGATCTCGATGATGACACCGGGAATTCCGGTCATCGCTTCGCGGATCTGGCGCTCGATCAGACGGCCGTTGGGACGCTGGCCGAAGGGTTCGAACTCCACGAAAATCCGGGCCACGCTGTCTGCCGGAGCGGCACCCACCCCGTCGAAGGGCGACCGCCCGGGCGGTGTGCCGGCAACGGTGTAATAGCCCTTGATCCCCTCGATCCCGGCCAGCCTCAGCTCGGCTTCAAGGGCCAGCTGATACTGTTCCGCCGGCGACAGGTTGCCGCGCGCGCGGACGAAGACATAGAGCTGTTCGGGTTCGGCATCGAGGAAGAACTCGGTCCGCATGTTCGACGCGGTGGCGCCAAAACTCACGACCACGCCAATGACAACCGCCAGGGCGCCGAGCGCGACGGCGAGCGGTCGTTTGACCAGCGCCGCGATCGTGCGGGCATAGACACCGGTCAGGCCTGGCAGGTCGGTCGGGTCGCTGTCTTCCTCGGCATTGAGATGGGCGACGGCGCTGCTGGCGTCGACAACCCCGCCCTTGCGCCCGAAGACCGACCCGAGCGTCGGCAGGAAGATCAGTGCCATCACCAGGGCCGAGCTCAGCACGAAGATCAGGGTCAGGGGCAGGAAGGCCATGTACTGGCCGGGAATTGAGTTCCAGAACAGGAAGGGCACGAAGGCCGCCAGCGTGGTCGCGGTCGAGGAGACGATCGGCCAGAACATGCGCTTGCCGGCGCTGGCATAGGCTTGTTTGCGGGTCTCGCCCTCGGCCAGCTTGCGGTCGGCATATTCGACCACAACGATGGCGCCATCGACCAGCAGGCCGACGGCAAGGACCATGGCGAACATGACCATGAAATTGACGGTCAGCCCGTACAGGTCGAGCAGGAGGAAGGAGAACAGGAAGCTTGACGGTATGGCGATGCCGACCAGCAGCGCCGAGCGCAGGCCGAGCGCGGCGACCACGATGATCAGCACCAGAATAATGGCGAGCATGATCGAGGAGGTCAGGCTCTGCAGGCTGTCGCGGACATAGGTCGACAGGTCGAGCGAGAAATCGTGGCGGATGGTTTCCGGCCAGCTTTCGGCGATCTCATTGGTCAGCGCGCGCACAGCGGCGGCCGTCTCCATGATGTTCTCCCCGGAGCGGCGGACAACCTGCAGCGTATAGGCCGGGGCGCCGTTATAGCGGGCGAAACTGTCGGCATCCTTGAAGGTCCGGCGCACGATGGCGACGTCCTGCAGGGTGACGACCGTATCGCCGGAGCGGGTCAGCGGCAGGTTGAGCGCGTCGTCGGCCTCCTCGAAGAGGCCCGGAACCTTGACCTGAAAACGCGCTTCGCCGCTGTCCAGCGAGCCGGCGGCGATCAGCCGGTTGTTCGACTGGACGGCATTGAACAGCTGGGCATAGGTGACGCCATAGGTTTCCAGCCGGGCCGGATCGATCACGATTTCCAGGACTTCCTCGCGCAGGCCCTGAATGTCGACCTGGAGGATTTGTGGCAGGGCTTCCAGCTCGTCCTCGAGGGCGCGGGCCGTGCGATAGAGCGCCCGTTCCGGGGCTTCGCCATAGATCTGCACGGCAATGGTCGGCGCGAGGGCGGAGTTGAACTCCTGGATGACCGGCTCGCGGACATCTTCGGGATATTCGCGGCGCGCCATGTCGACCGCTTCGCGGACGTCCAGCACCGACTGGTCGGCATCGAAGGGCACGTCGAATTCGGCGACCAGCGTTCCGGCGCCGAGGCTGGCTGTGCCATTGAGCTCTTCCAGCCCCTCGATGGCGCGCATCTCGGTCTCGGTCGGACGCACGATCAGGCGTTCGGCATCCTCCGGGGAAATCCCGTCCAGCGGCACGACCACGATCACGAAGGGAAAGGGGATGTCCGGGTCGGCCTCGCGGGGCAGGGTGACAAAGGCGATCAGTCCGGCCAGCAGGGCGCAGACGAAGATCGCCAGGATCATGCGGGCCCGGCCAATTGCGAAGTCGACAATGCCGGTCACCGGCTTGCTCCCTCCCGACGGACCTGGACATGCGTGCCGTCCGAGACGAAGTCCTGGCCCAGCACGATGATTTCCGCGACTTCCGGCAGGCCGCTGATCCAGACCTGCTCGCCATCATCGCTCAACAGCTCGATCGGCAGGAAACGGACCGTGTTGTCCCCCTCGATAATCCGCACGCCCAGCTCGCCGCTGGAATCGAGGGCGAGAATGGAGGCCGGGACGCGATGGGCGGGCTCGGGGGTCAGGTCGAGCCGGATCTCGGCGGTCACGCCGGAGCGGATCTCGCCGTCGGGATTGGGCACTTCCAGCTCGACACGGAAGGTTCGGGTTGCCGGATTGGCGCGGCGCTCGACAAAGCGGATCGTGCCGTCGACGGTTTGCCCGCTGAGCAGGCGCGCGGCTCCCGGCATGCCGGGCTGCAGGTCGGAGACATCGCGTTCGGCCACTTCCGCGACGATCAGGATCGGGTCGAGTTGCAGCACGGTGCCGCAAGGGTCACCGGTGCGCAGGAAGTCGCCGATTTCGGCATCGCGCCCGTCAAAATATCCGTCGAAGGGGACGCGCAATTCGATATTGGCCAATTCCTCGCGGGCGGCGCGGAGTTGCGCACGTGCGCCGTCGCGGGCGGCTTCCAGGGCAGCCACGCTGTTGGCCGAGCGATGGCCGCGCGCCAGCAATTCTGCGGCGGCGTCGTACTCCAGCTGGCGCGAACGCAGATCAGCCTCGGCCTGGTCCACGGCTGCGGCGCGTGCATCGACATCGAGACGGCAGACGACATCGCCGGCCGAAACCGGGCTGCCTTCCAGGATTGGTGCCTCGACAACACGGCCGCCGGTTTCGGCGCGGACGGTGACGGCGCGAATTGCCTCGGTGCGGCCGCGCAGGCGCAGCTCGGCCGGCCGCGGCGCGGCGGTGACCGTGCGGGTGACGACCTCAAACAGCGGGTGCTCGCCGGCGGGCGGGGAAGGCTGGGTGCCCGCATCGCTGCGGAATACCGTGCCGACGGTGAAAAGCAGGACCACCGCGACGAAAATGCCGATCGCGGACAGGTAGGAGGTATTCAATTTCATGGTCTAATTCATCTCGTCGGGTATCGGACGACGCAGTGCCGGTCCGGCGAACGCCGTTTACCCCTCAGAGATACCTCCCATACCGTTTTGTGGCGAGGACAAATCCGCGACCAAAATGTCGCGCTGTTCCCCTGCTCGCTTTTGTCAGGCAACCTGACCGGCGGACCAGCCGGACGACCATGCCCATTGAAAGTTGTATCCGCCAAGCCAACCCGTGACGTCAACAACTTCGCCGATGAAAAACAGCCCGGGGACTTTGCGGGCCTGCAGGGTGCGGCTGTCCAGGCCGGATGTGTCGACTCCACCCAGCGTGACTTCCGCCGTTCGATAGCCCTCCGACCCGGTCGGCGTCAGCGGCCAGGCGGCGAGCCGGTCGGCAAAGGCGCGCAGCTTCTTGTCCGACTGGTCGGCGAGATTGCCGGCGATCCCCGTCTCCTCGACCAGCATCTGGGCGAGGCGTTTGGGCATGTGTTCGGCCAGCGCTGTCTGCACGGCCTGGCGGCCATTTTCCTGGCGCGCAGCGCGCAGAAGCGCGAAGAAGTCGAGGTCCGGCCGGATGTGCAGCCGGATCTCGTCGCCCTCGCGCCAGTAGGACGAAATTTGCAGGATGGCGGGACCGGACAGGCCGCGATGGGTGAACAGCATTGCCTCCTCGAAGCGGGCCTTGCCATGGCAGGCCACCCCGTCGACGGCGACGCCGGCGAGCGGTTTGAAACGGGTCAGCGTGTCCGGGTCGAAGGTCAGCGGCACCAGGCCGGGCCGGGTCTCGACCCGGTCGAGGCCGAACTGGCGGGCGATCTCGTATCCAAAGCCGGTTGCGCCCATTTTCGGGATCGACTTGCCGCCCGAGGCGATGACCAGGGAGGACGTGTCCAGTTTCGAGCCATCGGACAGGATGAGGCTGAAGCCCTCACCCTTGCGCTCGACCGTGGTCACTGAGGTCGACAGCCGCAAGTCTCCACCGCTCTGGCGCAGGTCTTTCAAGAGGGCAGCGATGATGTCCTTGGCGGAATGGTCACAGAATAGCTGGCCCAGCGTCTTCTCGTGCCAGGCAATATTGTGGCTATTGACCCAGTCGATGAAATCCCACTGGGTGTAGCGCTTGAGCGCTGACTTGGCGAAATGCCGGTTCTGCGACAGGAAATTCTCGGCTGTCGCGTGCAGGTTCGTGAAATTGCAGCGCCCGCCGCCGGAGATGCGGATCTTCTCGGCCGGCGCCTTGGAATGCTCGATCAATGTGACCGAGCGTCCGCGCTTGCCCGCCTCGATGGCGCACATAAGGCCGGCCGCACCGGCACCGATGATGACGACATCTCGGGCGGGCATGGCTCAGCCGGTGACCTGGTCGAGCCAGTCGGCGAACGCCTCGATCTGGGCGTCGCGGCCAATCTCGTTCATCGTCTCGTGGCGGAAATCCTTGAGCACTTCCAGGCGGACCTCCGTGAGGCCGGCTTTCCTCAGGCGTCTGGCCAGCGCCTGCATCGACTTTCCGCCTTCCGTCGCCGGGTCCTTGGATCCGGCAATCAGGTGCATCGGCAGCGCCTTGGGCAGGGCGGCGAGGTTGTTGTCATCCTCGGCATAGGCGACGCCGTCGAGGAAGTCGCGCCACAGCGAGACGGTGGACGGCCAGCCGCTCAGCGGGTCGTTGACATAGGCGTCGACCTCGTCGGTATCGCGCGACAGCCAGTCGGCATCGCTGCGCCTCTCCGGAAAGCGCTTGTTCCAGGCCTTGAAAGTGAGATTGTCGAGCATGTGGCTGGTCGCCAGGGCGCCGCCCCCGAACAGGGCTTCAATGGCGAGTATGAGGCGCATCACGCCCTTCAGCCCGCCCAGCGCCATATTGCCATTCCAGATCGCTGCGGCGGTGACGCTGTCCGGGGCGCGAAGGATATGGTTGAAGGCGATCACCGAGCCCATGGAGTGGCCGAAAATCACCAGCGGAAGGCCGGGCCAGCGTCGGCGCGCCTCGGCGTGAACCGCGGCGACATCCTGCATCAGCTTGTTCCAGCCATCCTTGTCGGCGAAGCGTCGCGGACCGCCATCGGCGGCCTCGGTCTTGCCATGGCCGCGATGGTCGTGGGCGATGACGTGATAGCCGCGTGCCGCCAGCCGGGCCGCCATGCGGGCATACCGTCCGGCGTGCTCGGCGAGGCCGTGATTGATGTGGACGATGCCGCGCGGCGTGCCCTCGGCCTCATGCGTGTAGATCGCCAGGTCGGCACCGCTGGGGCTGGCCAGCCGGTCCTGCTTGTAAGCCGCGTCGCTCATGCTTCCTCCCGCTTTGTCCTGAACCTAACGCGTTTTCTCATGCGCCGTCATCGCTATAGTCACAGGACGGGCGGGACAGCCCGCGACCGGGGAGTATGCGATGTTTTCCAAACGCAGGGCGCTGCTGGCGATCGACCAGGGCACGACGAGCTCGCGGGCCGTGGTCTTCCAGCCTGATGATGATCCGGTCGCGATCGCCCAGCGCGAATTCCAGCAGATCTATCCAAGGCCGGGCTGGGTCGAGCATGATCCCGATGTGATCTGGGCGACAGTGCGAGCCACTGCGCGCGAAGCGCTGGCCGCCGCCGACAAGGCCGGCTGGCGGGCCGAGGCGATCGGCATCACCAATCAGCGCGAGACGACCCTGGTCTGGGACCGGGCCACCGGCGAGGCGATCCACAATGCCATCGTCTGGCAGGACCGCCGGACCGCCGAGCGCTGTGCTGCGCTGCGGGCCGAGGGGCATGAGGCAATGGTCACCGGGAAGACCGGGCTCGTGCTCGATCCCTATTTCTCGGCCACCAAGATTGCCTGGATCCTGGATCATGTGGAGGGGGCGAGGGCCCGGGCCGAGGCCGGCGAGCTGGCTTTCGGCACGGTCGACAGCTGGTTGATCTGGAAGCTGACCGGTGGCGCCGTCCATGCCACCGACGCCACCAATGCCAGCCGGACCGCGCTTTATGACATCACCGCCAATCGCTGGGATGAGGACCTGCTCGACCTGTTCGGTGTCCCCGCCGCGCTCCTGCCCGAGGTGCGTGACAGTGCCGGTGATTTCGGTGTTGCCGACAAGGCAGTGCTGGGCCGCGAGATCCCGATCACCGGGGTTGCCGGTGACCAGCAGGCCGCTGCCATCGGCCAGGTCTGCCTGGCGCCCGGCGAGATGAAATCGACCTATGGCACCGGCGCCTTCGTGCTGATCAATACCGGCGACAAACCGGTCCGCTCGAGCAAGAAACTGCTCGCCACCATCGCCTACCGCATCGGCGGAAAGACGACCTATGCGCTGGAAGGTTCGGTCCTGTCGGCCGGGGCGACCGTGCAATGGCTGCGCGACGGGCTCGGCCTGATCGCGAAGGCGTCCGAGATCGAGGCGCTGGCCAACAGTGCCGATCCTGACAGCGGCGTGTATCTCGTGCCGGCCTTCACCGGTCTGGGTGCGCCTTATTGGGATGCCGAGGCGCGCGGAGCCCTGATCGGCCTGACCCGTGGGTCCGGCCGGGCCGAGATTGCCCGTGCCGCCCTCGACAGCTCGGTCCACCAGACCTGCGACCTGCTGGATGCCATGGCGGCCGACGGGGTCGAGGCGCTCAGCCTGCGGGTTGATGGTGGCATGGCCGCCAACGACGCCTTCCTGCAGCGTCTCGCCGATCTGACCGGGATCGAGGTCGTGCGTCCGGTCAGCATCGAGGCGACCGCCTGGGGCGCCGCTTTTCTGGCCGGTCTGGGCTGCGGGATGTTCAAAAGCCTCGAAGCCGGCCGCGCGCTCTGGGTTGCTGACCGCCGTTTCGCGCCGACGACCGATACGGCCCGTCGCGAGGCAGATCGCAAGGGCTGGCATGCGGCCGTGGCGCGGGTCCGCTCGGACACGGTCTAACCGCCTGCCGACAGCGCCTTGTCGAGATCGGCGATCTGGTCGGCCGCGGCTTCCAGCCCGATGGAGAGCCGGATCAGGCTGTCGGCGATCCCGGCTTCGGCTCTCGCTTCCGGTGACATCGAGGCATGCGTCATCAGGGCCGGGATGCAGCACAGGCTTTCCACCCCGCCCAGTGACTGGGCCAGGGTGAAAATCTCCAGCGCCGAGACCACGTCGCGCGGATCGGGCGCGCCCTTGGCGAGTTCCAGGCTGATCAGCTGGCCGAACCCGTCCTGCTGGCGGGCCGCCAGTTCATGGCCGGGATGGCTTTCCAGGCCGGGATAATCGACCCGGGCGATGCGCGGATCGGCCTCCAGCCAGCGGGCAACTTCCAGGGCGCTGTCGCATTGCGCCCTGACCCGCAGCGGCAGGGTGCGAAGCCCGCGCAAGGCGAGATAGCTGTCGAAGGCGGCCGCGCCGGTGCCGACACAATTGGCCCACCAGGTCAGCTCGGCAACCCGTTCCGGGTCGGCGCAACACACCACGCCACCGACCATGTCGGAATGCCCGTTGAGGAGTTTGGTGACCGACTGGACCGAATAGTCCGCCCCCCAGTCGAGCGGGCGCTGCAGCACGGGTGACATCACCGTATTGTCGACCGCCAGCTCGGTCCCGGCGTCACGGGCGAGGCGCACCAGTCCCTTGAGGTCGGAAATCCGCAGGCGCGGATTGGACGGGGTCTCGGCGATGATCAGGGCGGCGTCCTCATTGAGGGCGTCGGCGACCGTGTCGAGATCGGAGGTGTCGACATAGACCGGCTTGAGGCGGCCGCCGCGACCGCGGGCATCGAGCAGGCGCCGCGTGCCGCCATAGGCGTCATGCGAGCAGATAACCCGGGCCCCGTGCGGCACATCGTGCAGCAGGAGATCAATCGCCGACATGCCTGATCCGGTGACGATGGCCCCGGCCGCGTTTTCCAGCTCGGCGATCGCATCGGCGAGCAGCGTGCGGCCCGGATTGGCGGTGCGGGCATAGTCGAAGGCCGGCTGGATCGACGGGTCCTCGCGCCGATAGGCGGTCGACAGGGAGAGCGGCGGTATGACGGCGTTCCAGCTCCGGTCGGTGTTCAGCCCCGCCCGGATGGCCTTGGTGCGTTGATCGCTCGACATGTCAGCTCCCGAAAATCCCGTTCAGTGTGGAGCCGATGATAGCGTCTTCCTTGAGGAAGGCATCATGGCCAAAGACAGAGCTGAGCGTGATCAGACGGCCGCGCGGGGTTCGTTCCGCCGCGGCGGCAATCTGGTCTGCGGGCACCAGCCGGTCCTCGATCGCGGCGATATAGGTGACCGGACATTTCACCACGCTGACATCGACCCGGTGTTCGTCCATCGAGCGGGACAGGGCGAGAAAGCGTTGCGGGTCGACGGTTTCGGCCCAGGCCTCGCCGCGGGCTGCAAGATAGCCGGCGACGCCGCCGGCATCGCGGCTGTCCGGCTCGGGATCGGCGAACCGGGCCTCGAATTCCTCCGGCGTGCGATAGGTGGTCATGGCGAGGCGGCGGGCGAGGTCAAGGCCGGCCCTGCCGTCACCCAGTCGCAACGCCATCTCGACCGTGTCGCGCTGGATCGAGCGCCAGGCGCGGGCCATTTCGCTCGACCGGTCGGCGGCCGAGATCACCACCAGGTCGCGCACACGCTCCGGCGCCATGGCGGCCAGCGCGAGGGCGATCATGCCGCCATAGGAGGAGCCGACAATCGCCATGTCGCGGATATCGGCGGCATCGGCGAGGGCGAGGATGGCGCGGGCCTGGTCCTGCGTGGTCGGGCAGGGGTGGATCTCGGCGCCGATGAAATCAAAGGACAGGATGCGATAGCGATTGGTGTCGATCGGCTTGCCGGGGCCGGCCTGCTGGCGCCACCAGCCCTCGCCCCGGGCGGTGTCGGAGACATGGCGTCCGGACGAGATGCCGCCCAGCACCAGCACGACCGGCGCGCCTTCCGGCCCGGTGATGCGCCCGGTGACCTGCGCCGGTGCGCCGGTCACGGTCAGCGCGATGGTCGAGATGTCGCGACATCGCAGGGCGGGCGGATTTACCACGGCCACGCTCATCCTGCCTTGATCCCGGCGAGCAGGGCGCGAACGTCCGACAGGACCGACCCGGCCGTCGGGGTCTGGCCGGCGCCCTTGCCGTTGAGCACGACCGAGGTGCCGCTGGCGCAGCGGATCTCGATGGCGTTCTCCTCGTTTTCCACCCGTGCGAGGGCATGGTCTTCAGGCAGGGCGATGAGGCGGACGCTGGCGCGCACCCCGTCCGCGCCGCTGGCCAGCTCGGCGACCTGGCGATAGCGCAGCCCGTTCTCGCGGGCGCCGAGGATCTGGCCGGTCGAGATATCGAACAGGCTGTCGGCCGGAATGGCATGGGCGTCGGGGGCGATGTCGAAGGCGGCGCGGGCGATCAGCGCCAGCTTGGCGGCGGCATCCAGCCCGTCGAGATCGGCGCCGGGGTCTTCCTCGGCAAAGCCGGCGGCCTGGGCTGCGGTGACCGCCTCGTCAAACCCGATCCCTTTTTCCAGCAGGCCGAGCACGAAATTGGAGGTGCCATTGAGTACGCCGCGAACATGGGTGATCGTCTCGCCCGCGGCTTTCAGCCGGGCCACGGTTTCCAGCACCGGAACGCCGCCGCCAACCGCCGCCGAATAGGCAAAACCCGTCCCGGCCCGGCGGGCGCGGGCCTCGAGGTCCGGACGACGGGCGATGACGGCCTTGTTGGCCGAGATGACATGGATGCCGCGTTCAACCGCCAGGGCGAGGGCTTTCTCGGCCGCCGCGCAATCGGGCAGGCCGTCGATGACAAGGTCCGGACCGGTATCGAAAGCGGCGGTGATATCGGTCAGCCAGGCAAAGCGGTCATCACCCTTGCGTCGCGGCTTGCGGGTAACGATGGAGGCGATCTCGATCCGGCTTGCCATCGCATCCAGCCCGGCCAGCACGCCGGCATTCACCGTGCCGCAACCGAGCAGGACAACGCGCAGGCGCGGCGCCAGGGCCGCGGCAGGAAGCGTGTGGAGAGGGTAATCAAGCGCTGCAACCAGGGACATCGCGACACATTCCGTCTGGGCGGAAGGCGCGGCACGCCGATTGCGGGATACTGCCGAGGCGAAAGGGATGTGTGGCGATTGCCGCTGCCTCGTCCGATCCGCTTTAGCCGCACTTGTTCCGCGCCCGCAAGCTAGACATCAAATCGGCGCGACTTCACGTATAAAGATATGTTTATATGTGTCAAGCGGCGTGTTCGCCGGAACGGCCACAGACCCACGCCTTTGGCTCCGCACGCCGAAGCGCCGGAGGGAGGGAGCGGGATGCCGGGGGACACCGATGTGTCCGATGAGATTGTGTTGTCCAGGTGTCCTGGCATCCCGCTCGCGGAGTTTTCCCGGGCTGTCTCCACCCCGTTTCCAATGCGGCCGGTACATGGGGTCGGTCGTTTAGTGCCCCGGGACCGGTTCGCAGGCCCTGCCGGAGCTTCGGGCTGTCATCCCCGAGACGCGGACAGGCTCCGCTCGCTTCCGGGCACAAGTGACTGAGCTCGTGCCTCCCGTCCCGAAAACCGAAGCCATTATCGCCCGGCGTTGGAGGGGGGCGGATAAGTTTGGCAGATTTTCCTGTCGCAACCGCATTCCCTCTCCCTTGGGAGAGGGCCAGGGTGAGGGGTAAATCCCGGTGCCAGCAGGAGGAATCCCCCTCATCCGGCCTCCGGCCACCTTCTCCCAAGGGAGAAGGAAAGGCGCGTACAGTGTGGGACAAGCGCGTTTTTTCTCCTCCACAGAGTGGGGAAGTGGCCCGCGGCGAAGCCTCGGGTCGATGGGGTCCGAGCGGAGCGAGGGCGGACCACACGCGAGGAGGTCCAATGCCGCCTGCGGCGTCATCCCACCGTCTCATCGCTTCGCGCTGATCCCCCTCCCCACGATGTGGGGAGGAAAGGAAGTGCCAGCATTCCTGCCACACTCGTCATCCCCGCTGGACGTCCGGCGAAGGCTGAACCCAAGGTGGGTACCTGGCTCTCGGCCACCAGATAGGTCTTGGACTTTCGCCCCGCAGCTCGCATGGGCGCCGCGCATCTAGCAGCCGCTCCCCGCCCCCTGTCTCCCCGTCGCCCAGCCATCTATGAAATCGGTCGGGTTCAAGCGGGCTGCGCGTTGCCCGTCGGATGTCGCCGGCCGGATGACCAGTGGGCCTTGTTGCCGGACGAACCGCTCGATGTCCTGCTCCAAAATTTCCTTCCGACGACGATTGAAGTTGCCGATAACGACAACATCCGAGTTGAGGCGATGCGTCACGGCGTCGCCTTCAAGCGTCAGGGAGATCGGGATTCGTATCTGGAACTCCACCGGGTCGAGGCTGTCCCGGTTATAGAAATTCCCGCCACCGCGACGCCCTGCGTTGTTGTAAAAAACGGAGCGATTCCTGATATGGAAAATGCCCCGGAGAGTGTACTCCATCATCCCGTCTGAGTACCGGCAAAGCGAGACGCTAAGATTGCTAAAGCGTTCGTAATAGTCCTCGTAAAGGACGTAGCCTCCGGACACTTCCTGGCGGCTGGGTGCAGGATCCCAGATGGTGAGCCCACCAGCACTCCAAAACGAACCCGCCCAGTCAAGTATCGCTTGTTGATTGGATGACCGCCACCAAGCCCCGGAGATGAAAATCGAACTGCGAGCCTGCGTCGCAGCAGAGCCCGACGAAGCCGTTCCGAGCGCCGATGCGGGCGTGCCGCACAAGGCCAGCGCCAAGACTGACGCAGTAATTCGTGAAATCATGAATGTCTCCCCTTTGCGGGGAGGTTAGGCAG
This sequence comes from Maricaulis sp., assembly GCF_015665295.1. Lineage (GTDB taxonomy): Bacteria > Pseudomonadota > Alphaproteobacteria > Caulobacterales > Maricaulaceae > Maricaulis. Next base: position 163,354 of record NZ_JADFAJ010000003.1, on the reverse strand, counting down.
AGTTTCTGTCTGCCACAAGTCGAGCGCTTTTTATTTTGCCCATCAAGTTTGTCTATTCATGCAGGCGGGTGCCACCGACCGCTTCGCTTGCCTAGGTCGCCACAAACGCCTTCTCGACGACGAAATCCGCCGGGGCCGCATTCGAGCCTTCGACGAAATTGCGGTCGAGGCAGATCTGCTTGACGTCTTTCAGCAGGCCTTCAGAGCCGCAGATCATCACGCGATCAGTTTCCGGATTCAGGGGCGGCACGCCGAGGCGGTCGAAGAGTTCGCCGCTTTCGATCATGTCGGTGACGCGGCCCTTCACCGGGCCGTCCTCGCGGGTGACCGAGGTGAAATGGACGAGTTTTTCGCGCGCAAACTCGCCGATCAGCTCGTCATCCTTCACCGCCTCGACCAGCTCATTGCCATAGGTCAGCTCGGCCGCTTCGCGGCAGGTATGGGTGAGGATGACCTGGTCGAACTTCTCATAGGTCTCCGGATCGCGGATCAGGCTGGCAAAGGGGGCGATGCCGGTTCCGGTGGAGATCATGTAGAGACGCTTGCCCGGCTTGAGGGCATCGAGCACCAGCGTGCCGACCGGCTTGCGGCCCAGGAGGACTTCATCGCCTTGCCGGATGTGCTGGAGGCGCGAGGTCAGCGGCCCGTCGGGCACCTTGATCGAGTAGAAATCGAGCGCCTCGTCCCAGAAGGGGCTGGCCACCGAATAGGCGCGCAGGAGCGGTTTCCCGTCCTCCTTGGGCAGGCCGATCATGATGAACTCGCCCGAGCGGAAGCGGAATGTGTCCGGCCGCGTGATGCGGAAATGGAAGAGCCGGTCGGTGTAATGGGTCACCGACAGCACGGTCTCGACCGTATAGGGGCCCGGCTTGGCAGACACGGCATTCTTCTTGGCAGGCGCGGTCGCGGTCATCGTCATCATCTCGTGCTCGGTTTGTCGGTGAGGTCTGGCTGGTTGGACTGATCAGGCCGTCACGCGCGGCGCTTCGGTATCGGCCCAGGGCGGAACAGGCAAGCCCCGCGACGCCAGGAAATCCGGATTGAAGAGTTTGCCGGCATAGCGGGCACCGCTGTCGCACAGGATGGTGACGATGGTCCTGCCCGGACCCAGATCGCGCGCCAGCCGCATGGCGCCGGCGATATTGATCCCGGCCGATCCCCCCAGGGAGAGGCCTTCGCCCTTCACCAGGTCGAACAGGATGGGCAGCATTTCGGCGTCCTCGATGCGGTAGATATGGGAGACCTCCAGGCCTTCCAGATTGCCGGTGATGCGATTGACGCCGATGCCCTCGGTGATCGAGGAGCCTTCGCCCTTGAGCTCGCCCTTGGTGAAATAATTGAACAGCGCCGCGCCGGCCGGATCGGCGGCACCGATGGCGATATCGGTCTTGCGCGCGCGCAGGGCCTGCGCGACCCCGGCGAGCGTGCCGCCCGAGCCGACCGCGCAGATGAAGCCGTCGATCGCCCCGCCGGTCTGCTCCCAGATCTCCGGGCCGGTGGTGAGGGCATGGGCGCGCTTGTTGGCGAGATTGTCGAACTGGTTGGCCCAGATCGCCCCCTTCGGCTGGCTCTCATTGAGCTCCTCGGCCAGGCGGCGCGAATAATGGACAAAATGGTTGGGGCTGGAGAAGGGCGCGGCATCGACCTCGATCAGGCGCGCGCCAAAGGAGCGGATCGCGGCCTTCTTCTCGTCCGACTGGGTGCGCGGCATGACGATGATGACGTCATAGCCCAGCGCGCCGCCGACCAGGGCAAGCCCGATCCCGGTATTGCCGGCCGTGCCCTCGACAATCGTCCCGCCGGGCTTCAGCGTGCCGTCGGCTTCGGCCTCGCGCACGATATTGAGCGCGGCGCGGTCCTTCACGGAACCGCCCGGATTGAGGAATTCGGCCTTGCCGAGGATTTCGCAGCCGGTCGCATCGGACGGGCCATCGAGCCGGATCAGCGGCGTCTGGCCGATCAGGTCGAGCACATGTTGGGCAGACACGGGGCGTGTCCTTTCGTCAGTTTTCCAATTCAGCCGCAACTTGTTCGGCGGCGATTGGGGCCGGGGTGTGGATGCCGCACTCGGTCTTGGCCTGTCCGAGCCAGCGACCGGAGCGGATATCGCCATCGGCCTGGACCGGCGCGGTGCAGGTCCAGCACCCGATCGAGGCATACCCCATATCGCTCAGCGGGTGTCGCGGCAAATCGAAGCGCCGGAAATAATCCTCGATGGCGGCGGCATCCCAATTGGCCAGCGGATTGACCCGGACGCGGCCATTGATGCGCTCGACGACGGGCAGGGTCATGCGGCCACCGCCGTGGAAGCGTTTGCGGCCGGTGATCAGGGCATCGTACTCGCCGATGATCGCGTCCAGCGGACGCACCTTGCGCAGGGCGCAGCAGGCATCGGGATCGCGGCGCCAGAGACGGTCATCACTGTCCTCGTCGGCGACTTCCCCGCTGTCCGGTGTGAGAACGCGGATATGGGTCAGGCCCAGGCGTTCGGTCAGCTGGCGCTGGTATTGTTCTGTCTGGGCAAAGAGGCGGCCGGTATCGAGAAAGATGACCGGGGTGTCCGGCGCGATCTGGGCGATCATGTGCAGGCCGACAGCCGCCTCGGCGCCAAAGGAGGAGAGAATGGCGGTCTTGCCGACCCATTCCCGCTCGATCGCATCGCGCAGGATGTCTTGCGGGCTCATCTCGCGATAGCGGGCATTGAGCGCAACGAGGTCGTCTTCCGGACGCTTGTGGCGATGGCGGAAGAGCGGTGTGACATTGTTGCGGCCCGGCTGGTAGGCGTGGGTGAAGCGCGTTCTGGCGCGGGCCCAGTCGGCCTCCAGACCCTTGCGGTCCGGATCGGCATCGTCAAAGCCGACGCGGATCAGGTGCTGGGCCTGGTCGGGAATGAGATCACCGACCGCGCGCAACTTGCCGGTATAGCCGGCCCGCTCGCGCAGCTGGGCGGCCAGCGTGAAGCCGCGGCCATCATTGAATCTGGCAAAGCGGATATCGACGCGCACGGCGCCGGCGATCTCGGCCTTCGCCTCGCGCCAGTCGGCATCACCGGGCAGTTCGACAATCCGTCCGCCACCGGCGGCCAGCTGGGCGTCGGCGACATTGCGGGTTTCAGGTCTGCGATCAAGCGTCAGCATAGATGGCCTCCTTGAAGGCGTCGGGACCGACACGGCGCAGCGTGTCGATGAAGCGCTCGTTTTCGGCGCGAATATCGAGATAGGTTTCCAGCAGGCGGGCGATGGCGGCGGGGACATCCTCGCCGGCCAGGCCCTTGCCGATGATCGAGCCGATCGCGGCATCGGAGCCGAAGGCGCCGCCCAGGGTGATCTGGTAGAATTCCTCGCCACGCTTGTCGACGCCCAGCACGCCGATATGGGCGACATGGTGGTGACCGCAGGCATTGATGCAGCCATCAATCTTGATGGTCACATCGCCGGCCTTGTCCGACAGGCCCGTCTCTTCCAGCAGGGTGGAGATCGCCTGGGCGATCGGGATGGAGCGGGCATTGGCGAGATTGCAGTAGTCCAGGCCCGGGCAGGCGACGATATCGGTCGCGAGGCCCGCATTGGCCGTCGCGAGGCCGGCGTCAACGAGACCGGTCCAGACTGCTTCCAGATCGCGATTGCGCACATGCGGCAGGATCAGGTTCTGGTCCGGCGTGGCGCGGATCTCGTCGAACCCGAAGCGCTCGGCGAGATCGGCGACCGCCTCCATCTGCGTGTCGGTGATGTCTCCGGGGGTGCCGCCGATCGGCTTCAGCGAGATGACCAGCGAGGACAGGCCGTCAACGGCATGGTCGCGGCGATTGCGGTCGAGCCAGCGGGCGAGGGCGCGGTTCTGCGTCACCGGCACCGGCGTCGCCTCGGCCTGTTTCGGCTGGTCAAAGAAGCGGCGGATGCGGGCGATCTCGGCGGCGGGGAGTTTCAGCTCACCCTCGCGGATCACGGCCCATTCGTCCGCGACCTGGCGGCCATACGCCTCGGCGCCCAGCGCCTCGACCAGGATCTTGATCCGGGCCTTGTAGAGATTGTCGCGGCGGCCGTGCTGATTGTACACGCGCAGGCAGGCGGTGAGGTAGGAGAGGAGGTCTTCCGGCGCCAGGAAGGGCTTGATCAGCTGGCCCAGGCGCGGCGTACGGCCCTGGCCGCCCCCGACCCAGACCTCAAAGCCTGTCTCGCCGGCGTCATTCCGGACGATCTGCAGGCCGATATCATGCACGCGGATGCCGGCGCGGTCGGCCTTGGCCCCGTTGACGGCAATCTTGAACTTGCGCGGCAGGAAGGTGAATTCCGGGTGGAAGCTCGACCATTGCCGGACGATCTCGGCCCAGGGGCGACCATCTTCCAGCTCGTCAGCCGCAGCGCCCGCAAACGGGTCGGCCGTGACATTGCGGATGCAATTGCCCGAGGTCTGGATGGCGTGCATTTCGACGGCGGCAAGCCGGTCGAGAATGTCGGGAATATCCACCAGGGCCGGCCAGTTATACTGCAGGTTCTGGCGCGTGGTGAAATGGCCATAGCCCTTGTCATAATCGCGCGCGATCCCGGCCAGGGTCCGCATCTGGGCGCTGTTCAGCGTGCCGTAGGGGATGGCCACCCGCAGCATGTAGGCGTGCAGCTGCAGATAGACGCCATTCATCAGGCGCAGCGGCTTGAACTGGTCCTCGGTCAGGCGACCATCGAGGCGGCGCGCGACCTGGTCGCGAAACTCTGCGATCCGGTCGGCCACCATGGCGTGATCATAGCTGTCATACTTGTACATGGGTCAGGCCGTCGCTTGCGCATGGGTGGAACCGGTCGTCGGACCGGAAAGCCGGATGCCCTCGCGGCGCCACTTCTGACCGCCGGGAAGGTCGTCCTGCAGTTCAATGAGATAGGCGCCGACCGCGATATGGCTCTCGTCCGAGGCGATTTCGAGCACGGCATCGGCCTGGTCATTGTCGAGGCGGGCGGCCTCGGCGAGTTCGCTCGTCCAATGGCCGGTCGTGGTGCGATAGATCACGCGGCCATCGGTGAGGCGGTTGGCGGTCACGGTTTTCATGCGAATTGCTCCTGGCCGATCGTTGTGGCGGCCTGGCTGATGGCGGTGCCGGCGACTTCGCCGACAATCATGATGGTGGGCCCGGAAATGGCTTCGCGCTTCACCAGGCCGGCGAGATCGCCGAGCGTGCCGAAAATGCGGCGCTCCGAGTCCAGCGTGCCGTTCTCGATCAGGGCAACCGGCGTCGCGGGATCCCGTCCGGCGGCGATCATCTTGGCCTGGATGTCCGTTGCGGCGCCGACGCCCATGTAGAAGACGGTCGTGGAGTTGGCGGCGGACAGGGCGCGGTAGTCGGCGTCCGGCCCGTCCTGCTTGACCACACCGGAGGCGAAGGTCACCGACTGGGCATGGTCGCGATGGGTCAGCGGGATGCCGGCCGAGGCCGCACAGGCCACGGCGGCGGTGATGCCCGGCGTGACCTCGACCGCGATGCCGGCGGCGCGGACCACGTCCAGCTCTTCGCCGCCGCGCCCGAAGACAAACGGGTCGCCGCCCTTGATGCGGACCACGCGCTGACCCTTGCGGGCCTCGCGTATAAGGATGGCGCCGATCTCCTCCTGCGGGACGGGGTGATGGCCCTTCGTCTTGCCGACATTGATGCGCAGGGCGTCGCGGCGGGCCAGATCCATCACGCCCTCGCTGACCAGGCGGTCATGGACGATGACATCGGCCTCGCGCAGCAGGCGGGCGGCCTTGAGGGTCAACAGGTCGGGGTCACCGGGACCGGCGCCGACCAGATGGACAATGCCGGTGCGGTCGGGCGTCTCGCCATTCAGTTCGCGCAGCATTTCGCGACGGGCACCGGCCTTGTCACCGGCGAGGGCGAGGTCGCGGGCCTTGCCGCGCAGGGCGCGTTCCCAGAAGGCGCGGCGGTCGTCGAATTTCGTGAGGACCGACTTCACCGTGCCGCGCAGCTCGCGGGCGAGATCGGCGATGACACCGATACGCGCTGGCAGGACCTGCTCGATCGCGGCACGGATATCGACGGAGAGGACCGGAGCGGCCCCGCCGGAGGCGATGGAGACGACGATGCCGTCGCGGTCGACAATGGCCGGGGTCTGGAAATCCGAGGCGGCCGGGCTGTCGACGATATTGACCATCGCGCCCTGGCTGCGACCCCAGCGGGCCAGCTTGTCGAGTTCGCGCTCTTCGCCACCGGCGAGGAAGATCAATGTCGCGCCACGAAAGTCCCGCCGTGTCGGCACGCGGCGGATAATCTTCGCATACTGGGCAATATCCGAAGCAACAGGATCGCTGGACTCACCGGTGAACCAGATCAACCGGGCTGGGGAAGCCGCAAACAGGCGTGCCTTCGGTTCGGCCATCGGGCCATGCCCGACAACGATCACCGTCTGTCCATCTAGGGGAATGGAGGCAGGAAAAACACGCATGGTCACTCGTCCGATCTTGCGCCTTCGTGGCGCGACGAGTTCAATATTTCTATTCGATGCAGCGATTACAAACGACGATTATTGGCTTTTGACGTTAGAAAAACTAAACTCAAGCCATGGCCCAGACCTCACGCCTGCCCCCGCTCAATGCCCTGCGCGCCTTCGAGGCCGCGGCGAGACTTGAGAGCTTCGCCCGAGCGGCGGACGAACTTGCGGTCACGCCGGGTGCGATCAGTCAGCAGATCCGCCAGCTGGAAGAGCATGTCGGCGCCCCGCTTTTCGTCCGCCAGGGACGGGGGCTGAGCCTGACCGAGGCAGGCCGGGCTGCTGCGGGCATTGCATCGGAAGCCTTCGAGACGCTCGAGCGCGCGGTCTCCCTGATGCGCCAGCCCGTCCATCGCCGCTCGCTGACGGTCTCGGTCGCGCCTTCCTTTGCCGGCAAATGGCTGGCACCGCGCCTGTTCCGCTTCCAGGACGAACATCCCGGCATCGAGGTCTGGATTGCCGCGACCTCCGAGCGCGTCGACCTGGCCGCCGGCGCCGCCGATCTGGGCATACGCTACGGACCGGGCGGCGACATGACCCTGAACGAGGAGGCCCTGCTGGCCGAGGAAGTCCTGCCGGTCTGCTCGCCCGACCTCCTGCGTGACGGCCCGCCGCTGACCCGCGCCCAGGATTTGCGCGGCCAGACCCTGTTGCACGATGCCTCACCGGAAACCGAGGTCGACGGTGCCGATTGGGCTTCCTGGCTCAAGGCGCGCGGTGCGCGCGGCGTCGATGTGGCCGGAGGCGTGCGCTTCAACCAGTCGGCCCTGGTGATCGATGCCGCCGTCGCCGGGCGCGGGGTCGCCCTCGCCAAGCGCGCCCTGGTCCAGAACGATCTGGCCAGTGGTCGCCTCGTCGCCCTCTTCCCCGACGGCACCACCCCGGTCCGCTCGGCCTATCATATCGTCACCGCGCGCAACCGCCCCCTCAGCCCGGACGCCCAGGCCTTCATCGCCTGGCTGAAGGCGGAAGCGCGGGTGCATGAGCATTCGGTGGATGAGTTGTAGGCGCCGCTTGTCCGACGCTCATTTTTCCCGGCCGGAGACCTGCGAAGGCAGGTCGCAGAGCCGGGACCAACTCGCCTTTCCGGTGATGATGAGTCTCCCGTTGGTCCCGGATCGCGCGATGCGCGTCCGGGAAAAATGGGAGGGGGTTATTCGGCGGCGTGGCACACCGGCACATAGCCCGCCGCAATCGTCTTCACCGTCGGCTCGGGCGTCAGCACCTCTACCCGCTCCGGCAAGGCATCCGGCCCGGCCGCATAGCCCTCGAACGACCAGGCCCAGACCTTGCCCCGCCATCGCACCAGCGGCTCCCCGTCGGGCGCGGCCCGAAAGAACACGCCCTCCGGCAGGCCTGCCAGTGCGGCCGCATAGGTCACCTGCTCCCGTGATCGCGAGACCACCCGGGCCTTGTGCAGCACCTTGTCCATGTCCGGTGCGCGATGCGGCAAGTCCGGATACGCCCTGGCAAAAGCATCCCGGAAGCGGTTGAAATCGTCGCGCCGGCACTCGGCGCAGGGGCGGTGACCGGCGGCGAGGGCGACGACCTCGTCGGTGAAGAAGAGCTCGGTGTAATTGCCCGGCGCCATCAGTTCGCGGCGGCGCGCCTTGAAGGCGAGCGTGCAGGTGACCCAGGCCTGGTGCTTCCAGCGGGCCGTGCCGAGCTGTTGCTGCGCGTCATGCAGGATTCCACGATTGCCCATCAGCGTGCCGCGGGCGGTATGGGCGCAGATCGCGCCGGTCGGCGCGACGCGGTTCCGGAGCGGGGAAGGGCGTGTCATGGGGTGAGGTTGGTGCGGGAGGGCGAAGCGCGCAATCCACTTCTTGTCCAACGCGTTGTCATCCCGGACGGAGGTCCCGCGGAAGCGGGACGCAGATCCGGGACCCATACCCACCAATGATTGCCACGCCGAGCGTATAGGTCCCGGCTCTGCAGCCTGCTTTCGCAGGCTTCCGGCCGGGATGACAAATGATGGTTCGAAATGCTCAACCCCCTCCGTTACCGCCACCATTTTGCACTTGCTTCGCACTAACAAACAAAGCCGTGCGCAATCGGTCGCTTAAAGGGGAAATCGCTTGACCCTTGCGGCGTTCACCATGTGAGAATGGACGCAATTCTGCGGCCCTCGACGGTCGCCGGCCCATAATACGGAACGGGTGCAAGCCCGGGGTGAGGAGCATGAAGCCGACCGATACGCGCGATCCCGACTATTATCACAAGGTCGTGGATTGCCAGTGGGCATGCCCGGCACACACGCCGGTGCCCGAGTATATCCGCCTGATTGCGCAAGGTGAATTCACCGAAGCCTATCTCGTCAATCGCCGTTCCAACGTCTTCCCGGGCATTCTCGGCCGGGTCTGCGACCGGCCCTGCGAGCCGGCCTGCCGGCGTGGCCGGGTCGAGGAAGAGCCAGTTGCGATCTGCCGCCTGAAGCGGGTTGCGGCCGATCATCGCGACGAGGTGAAGCATCTCCTGCCGCAAAAGCCGGCAACGACGAATGGCCGGAAGATTGCCTTGATCGGCGCCGGTCCGGCGTCCTTGACCGTGGCCAATGATCTCGCCCCGCTGGGCTATGAGTGCACGATCTTCGAAGCCCATCACCGGCCCGGCGGGCTGATGATCGCCAACATTCCCTCCTTCCGCCTGCCGGAAAAAGTGCTGGACGAGGAGATCGGCTATATTCTCGACCAGGGTGTCGAGCTGAAGACCGGCCACCGGATCGAGAGCCTCAAGGCCCTGAGCGAGAGCGGCTATGACGCTGTCTTCATCGGCACCGGTGCTCCCAAGGGCAAGGATCTGAAGATCGAGGGCCGCGACGAGGCGGCTGCCAACATCCATATCGGCATTGACTGGCTGGAAAGCGTCGCCTTCGAGCACACCGACAGGATCGGCAAGCAGGTCCTGATCATCGGGGTCGGCAATACGGCGATGGATTGCTGCCGGACCTCGCTGCGCCTCGGTGCGGATGATGTGAAGGTGATGGCCCGCAAGCCGCGGCAATTCTTCAAGGCCTCCCCCTGGGAGCTCGAGGATGCCGAGGACGAGAATGTCGAAATCCTGGTCAATCACTCGCCCAAGCGTTTCGTGGTCGAGAATGGCCGGCTGACCGGCATGGAATTCGAGCTGATGGAGTATCAGCTCGATGAGGACGGCCGGATCACCGACACCCGGATTGCCGGCACCAAGATCATCCCCTGCACGGATGTCATCCTCGCCATCGGCCAGGAAAACGCCTTCCCCTGGATCGAGCGCGATATCGGTATCGAGTTCGACAAATGGGGCGTGCCGGTCGTCGACGAGAAGACCCATGAGTCGACGCGGAAGGGTATTTTCTTCGGTGGCGACAGCGCCTTTGGCCCCAAGAACATCATCTGGGCGGTCGAGCATGGCCACCAGGCGGCGATCTCGATCCACAAGCATTGCGAGGGCACGGCACTCGACCAGCGCCTGCCGCGCGGCGTGAACCTTCAATCCGCCAAGATGGGCGTGAATGAGTGGATGTATTCCAACAGCTATACCGGCGAGCATCGCCGGCAGATGCCGTTGGCCGAACTCACGGCGCGCCTGTCCAATCGCAAGATGGAGGTCGAGACAGGCTACACCGCCGAGCAGATCGCGACCGAGGTCCAGCGCTGCCTGAACTGTGATGTCCAGACCGTGTTCGAGGCGCCTCTGTGCAAGGAATGTGATGCCTGCATGGATATCTGCCCGGTCGACTGCCTGTCGATCGTGCCGAATGCCGAAGAGGCCGAGCTGCGCCAGTCGCTGCGGGTGCCCGCCAGCAACAGGGACCAGGCGCTGTTTGTCTCCGAGCCGCTGAAAGATACCGGCCGGGTGATGATCAAGGATGAAAATCTCTGCCTGCATTGCGGCCTGTGCGCCGAGCGCTGCCCGACGGCGGCCTGGGACATGCAGGATGCCGACATCTTCATCCCGCATGTCGACGATGAAACGAGGAAAGTGGCTGCCGAATGAAGGATCTCGTGGACGTGTCAGGCGAAGTCCGGGTCAACGACTTCGTCATCAAGATCGGCAATGTGAACGGCACCGGCTCGGCCTCGGCCAATGGCCTGCTGATGAAGGCGATCTTCCGCATGGGCGTGCCGGTGGTGGGGAAAAACCTCTTTCCCTCCAATATCCAGGGGCTGCCGACCTGGTATGAGATCCGCCTCACCAGGGACGGTTACATGGCCCGCTCCGGGACGGCGGAATTCATCGTCGCGATGAATGCCGAGACCTACCGCCAAGACCTCGCCGAAGTCTCGCCGGGCGGTTTCCTCCTGTATGACTCGACCTGGCCGAGGCCGGACCTGCATGCCCGAGCGGATGTCACCGCGATCGGTGTGCCCCTGGCCCGCCTGGTCAATGCCGCCTTCGACAATGCCCGCACCCGCGTGCTGATGAAGAACATGGCCTATGTCGGCGCCGTGGCCGGTCTGACCGGGCTCGATGTCGAGGTCATCCGCGGCCTGGTCAAGGAGATGTTCGGCACCAAGGAACACCTCATCGACGCCAATATGAAGGCGATCGGGCTGGGTCTGGACTATGTGCGCGAGCATTTTCCCGACCCGCTGCCGCTGCGCATCGAGCCGATGGACAAGACCGCCGGCCACATCATGATCGATGGCAATACGGCCGCGGCGCTGGGCTGCGTCTATGCCGGGGCGACCTTTGGCGCCTGGTACCCGATCACGCCGTCGACCTCCCTGATGGATGGCTTCAAGAGCTTCTGCGAGAAATTCCGGGTCGATCCGGAGACCGGCGAGAAGAATTTCTGCATCATCCAGGGCGAGGACGAGCTGGCTTCGATCGGCATGGCGATCGGCGCCGGCTGGAATGGCGCGCGGTCCTTCACGCCGACCTCGGGTCCCGGCATCTCGCTGATGAGCGAGTTCATCGGCTTTGCCTATTATGGCGAAGTGCCGGTGGTGCTGTTCGACGTGCAGCGCGCCGGCCCCTCGACCGGCCTGCCGACGCGAACCCAGCAATGCGATCTCACCCTGGCGGCCTATGCCAGCCATGGCGATACCAAGCATATCCTTCTCTTCCCGGCCAATCCGAAGGAATGCTTCGAGATGGCGGTGCAGAGCTTCGATATTGCCGAGCGCTTCCAGACCCCGGTCTTCTTCATGACCGATCTCGATATCGGCATGAATGACTGGATGATCCCGGAACTGGAATGGGATGACAGCTACCAGCCCGATCGCGGCAAGGTTCTGACCGCCGCCCAGATCGAGACGCTCGAGAAATTCTACCGTTACGAAGACCGCGACGGTGATGCCATCGCCTGGCGGACCCTGCCGGGTACCCATCCCAAGGGCGCCTATTTCACCCGCGGTTCCGGGCATAACTGGAAGGGCGGCTATACCGAGGATGCCGAGGAGTACAAGGTCGTGCTCGATCGGCTGACGACCAAGTGGAAGAACGCCGCCAATGCTGTCCCAGCGCCGGTGATCACGCGCTGTGGCAAGGATGCCCGGCGGGCGATCATCTCGGTGGGCGGCTGCGATGGCGCTGTCCTTGAAGCGCTCGACCGCTTTACCGAAAATGGCGTGAACCTGGATTATCTGCGGGTGCGCGGCTTCCCCTTCAATGCCGAGGTCGACGCTTTCATCGACCAGTATGACGAGGTCTTCGTGGTCGAGCAGAACCGTGACGGCCAGTTGCGCTCGCTTCTGGTCAACGAGACCGATGCGCCCAAGCACAAGCTGGTCTCGATCCTCGATTACGCCGGCATGGCCGCCAATCCGAAATTCATCATCGAGGGCATTTCAGCCCATCTGGAAGCCCTGGGAGACGTCGCATGACCTCCATGAGCAAACCCTTCATCGACAAGCATCTGCCCAAGAACAAGCTGGGCCTGTCGGTGCGTAATTATGAAGGCGTGATGTCGACCCTGTGCGCCGGTTGCGGCCACGACTCGGTCACTGCCGCCCTGGTCCAGGCCTTCTGGGAGCTGGACCTGGCGCCGGAAAGCGCGGCCAAGGTCTCCGGCATCGGCTGTTCGTCCAAGACGACCGCCTATTTCATGGGCCAGTCGCACGGCATCAATTGCGTGCACGGGCGCATGCCTTCCGTGGCGACCGGCGCCAATGCGGCCAATGGCGATCTGCACTATATCGGCATTTCCGGTGACGGGGATTCCCTGTCGATCGGGTTCGGGCAGTTTGCCCACGCCATCCGGCGTAATCTCAACATGCTGTATATCCTGGAGAATAACGGCGTGTACGGGCTCACCAAGGGCCAGTTTTCGGCGGCCGCTGACTATGGCTCGAAGTCGAAGAAGGGCGTTTCCAACGACCAGATGCCGATCGATCCCTGCGTCCAGGCTTTGACGCTGGGTGCCGGTTTCGTGGCGCGCGCCTTCTCCGGTGACAAGTCGCAGCTCATCCCGCTGATCAAGGCCGGGCTGATGCACAAGGGTTTTGCCCTGATCGACGTGATCTCGCCCTGCGTGACCTTCAATGACCATGCCGGCTCGACCAAAAGCTATGCCCATACCTACAAATACTATCACCCGCTCGTGCACACCGACTTCGTCGCCCATGCCGACGAGGTCACCGGGTCCTATGACAAGGACGGGGCGATGCGGGTGGCGATGGCCGATGGCGGTGAGCTGTTCATGCGCAAGACGGCGGATGACTATGATCCGCGCGACCGGGCGCAGGCGATCGAGACCCTGTTGATGAACAAGACCGAAGGCGAGATCCGCACGGGCCTTTTGTATCTCAACAGCGATCTGCCGGACATGCAGGCCGCCAACAAGCTGCCGAAAATCCCGCTCAACCAGGTGCCCTATGAGCGCCTGACACCGGGCAAGGCGGCGCTGGCCAAGCTGCAGTCGCGCTATCGCTAGTTTCCGGTGAAGCGCTCGACCCGGGGTGTTGCGTCATTGGCGGCAGCCCGGGCGGCGGGACTGTCGGCAAGGCCGGCCAGGGTGACGTGCATGAAGCTGGCTCCGGTCTCGTCGCGGATCGGCGTGTAGCGCACCTGCCAGAACCGGTCGGACCGGTTGATGTCGATCCATACGGCCGAGGCCCCCAGAATGTTGCCGTCATGCAGGCCCTGACCCGCCATGGCGTCGAGATCACTGATCAGGCGGTCAAGCGCCGGGGCGTCATCAATCTGTCTGCGGCCAGCCAGAAAGTCGCGCGCCATGTCGGCGCTCGCCGCTTCGACGCTGCGGCCGCCGGGGCCGGTCTGCAGCAGCAGGCAGGGAAAGGGGCTGTGATGGACCGTCGCGCGCAGATCGTCGAACAGGGACCGGGTGCGCGGGTCTTCGGCCAGTCTGAGCACGGCCTCGGCGACTGCGGGCGGCGGCAGGACGAGACCGGTTTCCAGGCGTGAGACATAGGTCTGGCTGACGCCGATGAGCTCTGCCATCGCGCCCTGTTTGAGCCTCAGCCGCAGACGCAGCGAACGTACAGTCTTTGCCCAGTCAATTTCCAAGACGGAAATCTAACCCCTTTGAATTTAGAGGTTATCTTGGCGCCCATCCGGCATGAATCAGCACTCATATAATATGAATAACCCACACACGAACGGCTGATGGGCGGGGCTAGAGACCCAGTGCCCGCGCGACATAGCCGGGCAGGTCCGACATCAGTGCGCCAAGCTCGCCGCGCGCCCAGGCTGGCAGGAAGATGGCGAGCACGACGCTGATGATCAGGCCGAGGAAGGCGCGCAGCACGTCGGAGGTGACATCCCACAGGGCGGCCATTTTCGAGCGCAGTCCGGCGACATAGGCGATCGCGATTTCGCGGCCGGCCAACATGCCGAGGAAGACCCAGGTCGTGCTCATCGGCACGTCATTGAGTTCCTTGAAGATAAACAGGATCACGCCATAGATCAGATCGATGGCGGTTGCCGCCCGGATGTCGGTCGAGTTGGTCTTTGACAGGACGATTTTCTGGATCTCGCCACCGCGATTGCGGAAAATGATCGCGTGAAGCGCCAGCATCACCACGGTCGCGAAGACCAGCAGGACGGGCGAGAAGGTCACCTGCGTCTGCATCACCGCGACGCCTTCCTGCATCAGCGGCAAACCCTCGCCGTCGAGGACCGGGATGAGTTCCGTCGTGCGGGGCAGGAAGATGAAGATGTTGGCCAGGTCCTGCATCAGCCACTGCGCCCACAGGAAAGCGGTCGCGCACCATTGCGCGACGAACCAGAAGGGGTGATGCGGCTTGTCCCTCGTGCGATCGATCCAGCGTTCGAAGATGCGCGAAATGATCATGTAGACGAAGAAGGCGGCGCTGATCGCCACCAGATATCCCAGTGCCGACTTCATCAGCATCTTCGGCAGCACGCCTTCGGTATTGGCGCCGCCGGTCAGGGCGAAAATGGTCAGGACGAGGAAGGTGGTCGAAACCGGGATGCCATAGCGGGTCAGGATCAGGAGGAAGAGCGGCGGGATGGCATGCCACCACTGAACCCCGCCTTCCGGATAGGGCAGGGAGTTGAGCCGGTCGAAAGCGATATCGCCATCGCCGCCGAAATACCCCCACAACATGACCACGACAATGATCGAGCAGGCATAGGCCCACAGCACATACCAGGGGCGTTTGGCATTGGAGCTGAGAAAGGTACCCAGGGTCTGGATCGCGTCATTGGCGACGATGGAATAGGCGGCAATGAGGAAGCCGATAATCGAGAAGACCCAGACCGCAGTGTTCAGATCGGCCATGGCCGGCACCCCTTTGGAATTGAAACGCCGGGGCAGGTAGCAAACCCTTGACCCATCGATCAATCAGCGTCTCACCTCCACGCCGCATTTTCACACAAGTGTCGCAAATGGGCATGCATTTGCGTCCAACTGGTTGCTTTAAGCATCAGGCTTCACAGGGCCACCAAAGCAGGTTATTTAATATAGTCGCCGATGGCCGGCACCGGCGCGCCCTCTCGATCCGGAGAAGCGCTCATGACCGATACGAGTTTGAAACTCGACGTCCAGGCCATTCACTGGCCTTCCGTTATCCGACATTACCGCCTGTCCAAGGGGCTCAAGCAGGCCGCCCTCGCGCACGATCTTGGCGTGACCCAGACCATGGTGTCGCGTTGGGAGTCCGCCGCTGCCATACCCTCCGACCGGATCCAGGAACACATCGTCGATCTTTACTGGACCTCGCAGGCTTCGGTCTCGCGCGACGCCTGGATGGACCGGATCGGCCGCCACCCGGCGGTGGTGGGCGTGATCAACGCCGATGGCCGTATCCTGCGGGCCAGTCGCGGCTTTCAGCGCAGCCTGGATTGCAGCCGGCACGCGCTGGAGGGTCGCTACATACACGAAGCCTTTGACGGCGATTGGCCAGACCTGCATGGCGCCCTGGTGTCGTCCGGGTTTTTCGAGGGGCGCGTGGCTTCGGCGGAAAGCATTGATGCGATCACCTTCCTGGCCCCGGGCGGAGAGCGTCGCCGGCGCTTTGTGCACGGGCTGCACAGGCCGACTTTCCTGCCGGGTCCGGAGATCGTCTGGTTGTTGTCCGGCGCGGACGTGTCCGAGCGGGTCCATGCCGACGTGGTGGCGCGCCTCGGCGGGGCGAAAGTCATCCGGAAGGCGATCTAGCTGATGGCAATAGCCGGGCGACCTGCCCCGACCGATCCCCAGTTCTGGCGCAATCTGCTGCGTCGCTACCGCTTCACGAACAATGTGAAGCAGGCGGCGCTGGCGCATGATCTGGGCGTCACCCAGGCGATGGTGTCGCGTTGGGAATCCGGCGCCGTGCAACCGGCCGCTGATATGCAGGCGCGCATTCGGGCGCTCGCCGGAATGACCGGGGACATGGCGTCGCCGCTGGTCGGCTGGCGCAATCATGTCGCCTTCCAGCCGGGCATCGCCGCGGTGCTCAATCGCGACGGCGTGATCGAAACCGCGAGCCTCGGCCTCGCCCGGGATGCCAGCCTGGCGCGCCCGCAAATGGAAGGCGTCCGGCTTGAAGCGATGTTTGCGGGAGATCTGGTTGATCTGTTCAACACGCTGGCGGAAAGAGGCTTCTTTGAGGGCGCGATTGAAAGCGCTGAAAGTGCAGACCGGTATTGTTTTGCCTTTTCACATGGTAAACCCGATATTGGGCCGGTGCATGGACTGCACTGGCCGCATGAGGCAGAAGATGGATCGCTTCGGTGGATGCTGACCGGCGCACGCGTAAGCCTGCAGGAGTTTGAGGTGCTGCGCGGAGAATTGGGCGGACAGGTTGCGGTCACCGGACACGCGCACCGGTAAGCGCAAGGCCCGCAAGGGGGGGAGCGGAGTTGGTGGAAGACATCAAGCTGTCGATGACATCGAGCAAGGTCAACTGGCCCTCGGTCATTCGCAATTTCCGAATGTCGAAGCGGCTGAAACAGGCGGCACTGGCGGCCGATCTCGGTGTGACCCAGGCCATGATCTCGCGCTGGGAAAACGGCGACAGCGAACCGCCCGAACGTATCAAGCGCCGCATGGCGGAACTGGTCCAGGATGCCTTCGTCATCGCGCCGGCGCCTACCTGGGTCGATCTGGTCTCCCTCAATCCGTCCGTCGAATTCGTCACCGACTCCATGGGCATGATCAAGGCGATCTCGCTCGGCGCACTCGATCTGTTCGGCCTTCGTCGCAACGAGATCGAAGGCCGCAATATCCGCAACTTCCTCGGTGGCGACTTCACGGCCGCGCTCGAACAATTGCGCGCCGAAGGCATGTTCCAGAACAATCTCGCCTTCGCCCAGAGCCTTGGCACGCTGGAAGTGAATGTGTCCTCGGGCATGCAGTCGCTGTTGTGCGACTTCATCCACTGGCCGCGCATCTCCGAGGCCCGCACCGTCTATTGCATCCATTCCGGGGCCACGCTGGACGAGAAGCGCTATGCCAAACGGCTGGAAGAACGCGGTGACAAGGTCGTGGTGCGCCGGACCTTCTGAGGTCGTGGCGACAGGCGCCCTTCTCTGACATTTCGATCGGGTCTTATCGCCGGCCAGTCGCCGGGCCGGTTATTGCCGGCCGTGATAGGTCAATGTGTATTGACTGAATTGCTCCGGCAGCCAGCAGGCCCGCTCGGATGCCGTCGGAAGTGTTTCGCCGACTATGTAGTCCGGCCAGCGATCACACGTGCCGGCAAGCGAGTAGGGGTCGATGATTGGCACCGTGATTTCGCCGCTCTCATTGTCCACCGCCCAGAAGCCCGGAAAGTCGTCTGTCGTTCCGAATTGAACACTGCCGGAGCGGGGCCCCGGAGTGGGACTCATGCTCCCGCTCGGGCCACCAAACAGGAATTGCACGGTCGCGCCATCGGGCGATAGGGCGGTGAAGTAATCATCATCTTGCGGCATGCCGAAATCCTGGGCCTGGGCCGTGCCCGCAAGCGCGAGTACCAGCCCGGCCAGGCTCAATGCCGGTGTCGATCCGTCCATTCTGCCCTGTTTCCCCTGGCGGTTTTTCGGTGTGATCCTGACGCCCGGTGCTTGAGATTGTGTGCAATGGTCGGGACGGTCCTCCGGCTTGTCAGGCCAGACAAGAAGGGCGGCACCGCATGGCGGGCCGCCCTTCCTTCATCCGGATCCCCGGCGACCTACTCGCTGCGCTGCGCGTCACGCAGGGCGCGGAATTCATTGCCCTCATACCAGTTCGGCCAGGCGTCCGAATTGGCGAGGCGGGACCCGACATTGAAGAAAAGCGTGGTGTCCTCGACCATGCCATCCATGTTCCAGTCTTCGGAATACTCGTCCGCCGGCCCGTGATAGCGATTGGCGCGATAGTCAGCACCCATGGCCTCACCGGCTTCGCGGCCGCCCTCGACGAGGTCAAACCCGCCATCGGCGTAGAGCATCGGCACGCCCTTCTTGGCCAGCGAGATATGGTCCGAGCGGTAGAAGTATCCGGCTTCCGGATTGGGGTCCGGCACGATGTAACGGTCCTGTTCGGCGGCCGCCTCGGTCAGGATGTCCTCCAGCTGCGATGCGCCATGCCCGACCACGACCACGTCGCGCGCCCGGCCCGTGGGCAGGATGGCGTCGATATTGATGCCGCCCACGGTCTGGTCATAGGGCACGATCGGGTTTTCGCCGTAATAGGCCGAGCCGAGCAGGCCGGATTCCTCCGCTGTCACGGCCAGAATCATCACCGAGCGCTCCGGCGGATTGGCCACGAAGGCTTCGCCAATCTCCAGGATGGCGGCGGTACCCGTCGCATTGTCGACCGCGCCGTTATAGAGGCCGTCCTCGCCTTCGGGCACGTCCCGGATGCCGATATGGTCCCAGTGCGCCGTGTAGAGGACGTATTCGTCCGGACGCGCCGTACCCGGCACGACGCCGACGACATTGCGCGACTCCAGCGTCTCGGTTGAATTCACCAGATGGCCGGTGGCGGTCAGCCCGGCCATCGGGACCGGGACAAAGCCCGGCTCGGCGGCGGCCGCCGTCAGCGCGTCAAAATCGAGACCGGCGAGATCGAACATCTGGCGGGCGCGAGCCTCGGTGACCCAGCTCTCGACACTGGCGAACTGGCCTTCGCCCGGCGCGCGGGCGAGATCCAGCTGGGTGCCGGTCCAGGAGCCGGAAACCACGTTCCAGCCATAGGAGGCCGGGGCTGTCTGGTGGATCAGGATGACACCGGCTGCGCCCTGGCGCGCGGCTTCCTCATACTTGTAGGTCCAGCGGCCGTAATAGGTCATGGCATTGCCGTTGAAGAGGCCGCTGTCCGGATTGCCATAGCCGGGATCATTGACCAGCATGACCACGGTCCGGCCTTCCACGTCGAGGCCTTCATAATCATTCCAGCCATATTCCGGCGCCACGACGCCGTAGCCGACAAAGACCAGCTCGCTATTGTCCAGCGTGATGTCGCTGGAATTGAGCTTCGACCAGTAGACCACATCCTCGCTCATGGAGAGGCCCAGCGGTTCGCCGTTAAAGGCGATGTCGAAGCTGGACTGGTCGGTATCGAGTGTCACCGCCAGCAGGGCGACAGGCTGGAAATAGCTGTCGCCATGGCCCGGCTCGAGCCCGATGCGGGCCATCTCGTCGGCGATCCACTGGCTGGCGGCGATGCCGCCCAGCGTCGCCGGGGCGCGGCCCTCGAAGCTGTCATCGGCCAGCGTTGAAATGCGATAACGCAGGTCGGCCTCGCTGATCGCGGCGCTGGTCATGCTTTCGGTATGGGCCGCGTCAGCCTGATGGCCGGCATCGGCAACCGTTTCTGTGCCGGTCTCGGCAGCGGGCGAGCAGGCGGCGAGCATCAGCCCGACCAGCGCAGCGGGGAATCCGGTATGTTTCATCTCAACCCCCTATCAATTATTGGGCATGGCCCGGTTTCTGTGCAACATCGTGCACGCATCGTGGCTGTCTGCATTCTATCGCAGACAGGCACGGCATGGAAATCGGGTTTGACCAAACCTGAATGACCATTCATGTTTGCGTCGACGGAGAGAGACGCATTGCACGGTCGGACAACGACCGGCAGGCCTTGAGGGGAAAAGATCATGGCGAATGAAACCAGCGGCGGCGCGCCTGGCGCTGACCAGAAAGTCAGCCCGGGATATCGCAGCCTCGTCATGCTGCTCCTGTTCCTGGTCTATGCGTTCAACTTTCTTGATCGCCAGATCATTTCCATCCTCGCCATTCCGATCAAGGAAGATCTCGGCCTGACCGACGAGCAGCTTGGCCTGCTCGGCGGCATCGCCTTTGCCGTCCTCTATTCGACGCTCGGCGTGCCGATCGCCTGGTTTGCCGATCGCATGAGCCGGACCTGGATCATGACCGTGGCGCTGACCGTCTGGAGCGGTTTCACCGCCCTCAGCGGTTTCGCCCAGAATTTCACCCAGCTCTTCCTGGCGCGTGTCGGCGTCGGGATCGGGGAGGCGGGCGGCGTCGCCCCGGCCTATACCATCATCGCCGACTATCATCCGCCGGCCGAACGCTCGCGCGCCCTGGCGATCTACTCGCTGGGCATTCCCGTCGGTTCGGCCTTTGGTGTGATCGCCGGATCGCAGATCGCCGGCGGGGGCATCTCGGATGCGCTCGACTGGCGCTCAGCCTTCTTCATCGTCGGTATCGCCGGTGTCGTGCTCGCGCCGATTTTCAAGCTGATCGTCAAGGAACCCAAGCGCGGCCAGTTTGACAGCGTCCCGACCCAAAAGGCCGAGAACAAGCAGATGGTCGGCGTCTATACCGACCGCAAGGCGCGCATCCTGTCGATTGCCGGCGCGGTCATCTTTGCGCTGCCGAGCCTGTTGTCGATCTTCAACGTGCTGGTTTTCGGCGCGACCTCGATCCAGTCGGTTCCGCTGCTGGCGGTTGCGGCGGTGGTCGGTGCCCTGTCCGGCTGGATGGCTGGCCGCTGGGTCGCCCGCACGACCAGCCCGGCCATGCTGATGATCGGCCTTGCCGTGCTCATGCCGTTGTCCGCTTTGGTCGCATGGATGGTTCCGGCCCTCGGCGGGGCCGGCTTCGGTGGCGCGGCGATTGGCTGGCTGATCGGTCATATTGTGGTCGGCGGCCTGCTGGGCGCCTTCTTCGCCGCCTTCCGGGACTTCATGTCGCTGGCGCTCGAGAAGCCGAGCTTCTGGCTGATGATCCTGGGCGCCTCGGCATCCTCGATGATGGGCTATGGCGTCTTCTTCTGGCTGCCCTCTTTCTTCTCGCGCAGCTTTCAGCTCGGCCTCGTCGAGACCGGCTGGCTGTTCGGGGGCGTGCTCTTTGTCGCCGGTAGTCTCGGGATTTTCCTCGGTGGCGTGATGGGGGATGTCATGGGCAAGGCCAAGCGCTCGGCCTTCGCCATGGTGCCTGCCATCGCCTTCCTGCTGAGCGCGCCGCTCTACTGGGCCGGCATCATGGCACCCTCGCCGCTGCTGGCGGTGATCATCCTCTTCATCCCGACGGCGCTGGGTCTGGCCTGGCTCGGGCCGGTCCTGTCAGCCTTCCAGCACCTGATGCCGCCGCACATGCGAACCAGCGCGTCCTCGGTCTTCCTGCTGATCAACAATCTTCTGGGCATTGGCGGCGGGGTCTATGTGCTGGGCCGGGTCTCGACCGTCCTGCAGCCGACCTTCGGCGACGGGTCGCTGCGTATCTCGATCGTGATCGGGGCCTGCCTCTATCTTGTCGCTGCCTTCTTCATGTTCTGGGCCTCACGCTATCTGGCCAGGGACTGGGAGGGCGATGGCGAGGCCGTGCCTGTCCAGAAGGCCGAACCGCCGACGGAGGCCGAACCTGTCTGATGGCTGAACCGACCTTTACCGATCACCACTTCACCACGGCGGATGGTCCGCGCATTCACTGGCGCGACTATCCAGCCGTCGGCGAGACAACCGGCCTGCCGGTGATCTGCCTGCACGGGCTGACCCGCAATGTCCGCGATTTCGAGGACCTCGCCCCGATGATCGCGGCAACCGGGCGGCGGGTGATCGTCATTTCGGCGCGGGGTCGCGGCCAGTCCGATCCTGACCCGGTGGCCGAGCGATACCAGCCGCCGACCTATGCCGGTGATGTACTGGCCCTGATGGCCTCGATCGACCTGCCGCGCGCGGTCTTTGTCGGCACCTCGATGGGCGGGCTGATGACCTTCATCATCGCCGGCCTCCAGCCCGAGCGGATTGCCGCCGCGGTGATCAATGATATCGGCCCGGAGATCGCCCAGGCCGGGCTCGACCGCATCAAGTCGAATGTCGCCAGCCGGGACCCGGTGGAGAGCTGGGAAGAGGCAGCTGCCCGCACCCGCCAGTCCAATCTCGCCGCCTTCCCGAAACGGGCCGATGATGCGGCCTTCTGGGAGGATTTCGCGCGCAAGACCTGGGTCGAGCGCGAGGACGGCATGATCGCGCTGGCCTATGACGGCGCCCTGGTCGAGCAGATGGATGGCGATGCACCGCTGCCTGACCTGTGGGCGTTCTGGACACCCTTTGCCGACATCCCCACCCTGGTGGTGCGCGGCGGGATTTCCGACCTGCTGACCCCGCAGACCGTCGCCGAGATGAAGCGTCAGAAACCGGACCTGCGCATGGTGGAAGTGCCCGATGTCGGGCACGCGCCCTTCATGACCGAGCCGGAAGCCTGGGCCGCGATCAAGGCGCTCCTCGCTGATTGCGACTGATCAGCTGAAATAGCGGCCTATCACCGACGCGTTCGGCGCTTCATTCCAGCAGATGCGCGTGCCGGTCCCGTCATCAAAGCGGGCACCGCAGACATGCCCGGTCCTGACCTTGGCATTCGCGTCCTCACCGGCGAGCGCGGCGTGCATGTAGCGCAGAATGCCGTTCGAGGTGATGACCACGGCGAGGCCGTCCGTCTTCGCGGCGTCAGCGAGGGCGGCGAGCGCATTGGCCTTGAGCTCGTCGTCCGGGGGCGACCAGTCGACACCGTCCGGGCGGGTATGGCGCTTGTCCCAGCAGTCCAGTGTGTCCTGGCCGAATTCGGCGACGATCTCGTCATTGGTCTTGCCGCCCCAGGATCCGTAGTCGATCTCGGTCAGGCGCGTATCGATCTCGACCGGTCCGGCAAAACCGGTCAGTTCGGCAACAATCTCCGCGGCGCGGCGGGTACGCTTGAGCGGGCCGCAGATGAGGCGCGCCGGCGTCAAACCCTTTTCGGCGAGCGCCTCGCCCAGCGCGCGGGCCTGCGCTTCGCCGCTTTCGACGAGGGGCAGGTCTTCCTTTGCGCCCACCCAGACCGGGGTGTCGCCCGGGCCGAATGTATTGCCGTGGCGGGCCAGCAGGACGCGGCCCATCAGACCAGCTCGCCTTCACGTGCGATGATGTTCTCGACGCGCACGGCGTCCTCCGGCGAGTCCACCGACCAGGCCGAGCGGCCGCGATAATCGGTCAGCACCACGCGGATCGGGATGCCGTTCTCCAGCGCCCGCAATTGCTCCAGGCTTTCGGTCAGTTCGAAGGGTGTCGGCTCCAGGGCCACCAGTTGCTCCAGCGTGTCACGGCGATAGCCGTACAGGCCGATATGCTGGTAGGTCGGCGCGCCTTCGCCCGGCTTGCGGCGGAAGGGAATGACATTCTTCGAGAAATACATCGCATCCATGGCCTTGTTGAAGACAACGGTCGTGCCCGAGGCCGAGCCATTCGCCTTGTCGGTGCGCATGCGGGCCTCTGTCTCCGCCGGCAGGGCAATGGCGGGCGTTGCCATTTGCAGGGACGGGTCGGCACGCAAGGTTTCGGCCACGCCTCCGATCACCCAGGGCGGGATGAGCGGCGCATCGCCCTGGACGTTGATGATGATCCCGGCATCGCTCTCGAGCCGGCGCACCGCGTCGAGCGCGCGCTCGGTTCCATTGCGGCAGGCCGGATCCGTCATCACCGCTTCGCCGCCGGCGGCGGTCACGGCGTCCATGATCCGCGCGTCATCGGTGGCCACCACGACCCGGTCGACACCCTCGGCGGCGGCGGCGATGCGCCAGACCCGCTGGATCATCAGCTGCCCGGCAATCCTGGCCAGGGGCTTGCCGGGAAAACGGGTGGAGCCGTAACGGGCGGGAATGACGGCGAGAACGGACATGGATGATCCCCGGTTTTCACGATGAGCGGCTTGTTCCACATGATTGCGTCAAAGGCCATATCCGGCCAGCGGGGATTGCCGCCTCCGATTAATTACAAAACCGTAATAATCAGCGGGCTGGCTTGGCAGGGGTGAGCAAAGCTTAACGGTTCCGCGCTGTTTTGCCATGGGTCGCCGAAGGCGGCCGCATGGGTGGTCAGTCAGGGGTATTCCACATGAAGCGTCTCGGTTTGATTTGCCTGCTAGCTGTGATGGCAACGGGATGCGCGTCCTACGAAGGGACTGACGGGGAAGGCCAGTCTCCGCGAGAGCGTTTCCGTGAAACGCAGGCGCCGGATGGCATGCGCCGCGTGTGCACGACCGAGCCGGTGCTGGGCACGAATCGTCGCGAGCGGGTTTGCGAGAATGTTCCGGTCGATGAGGCCGACGAGACGAACTGAGCCTGATGCGAAGGCTCTTTTGCATCGTTGCAAGTTCGGGCATATGAGACGCAATGACACCCGGCCCATGGGCCGGGTGTTTGCAATTTCATGCCCGTCAGCCTCCGAAGAGACCTTGAGATGCGCCATTTTCTTTCGACCGCCGATTGGACCCGTGACGAACTTCAGGGTCTGCTCGACCGAGCCAGTGCCTTCAAGTCCGGTGTGGTCAGCCGATCGCTCGAAGGCAAGTCGGTCGCCCTTGTTTTCTTCAATCCGTCGCTGCGCACCCGCTCCTCCTTCGATATCGGCACCCATCGTCTCGGTGGGCATGCCATCGTGCTCGACGCCAAGGGCGCGACCTGGCCGCTGGAATTCGGCGACGGCGCCGTCATGGATGGCGATGAGGAAGAGCATGTGCGCGAGGCCGCGCGCGTCCTGTCCACCTATGTCGACCTGATCGCCATCCGCTGCTTCCCGCAATTCAAGGATTGGCAGTCCGAGCGCGAGGATCCGATGATCGAGGCCTTCGCCAGGCATGCGACGGTGCCGGTCATCAATATGGAGACGATTGTCCATCCCTGTCAGGAACTGGCCCACATGCTGGCCCTGCAGGAGCGCATGGGCCCGATCGCCGGCAAGACTTATCTTTTGACCTGGGTGCCGCATCCCAAGCCGCTCAATACGGCGGTGGCCAATTCCTCGCTCCTGATTGCCTCCAAATTCGGCGCCAATGTCCGCATCCTGGTGCCGGACGAGGTCTATCGCCTGGACGAGCGCTACATGTCGGCGGCCGAGCAATTCACCGCCGAGGGCGGCGGCTCGGTGAGCCTCACCACTGATGTCGAGGCTGCCTATGACGGCGCCGACATTGTCTATGCCAAGAGCTGGGGGGCGCTGCCCTTCTATGGCAATTGGGGCGCCGAAGCGCCCTTCCGCGCCAAGGGCGCCGACTTCATGATCACGCCGGAGAAGATGGCACTGACCAACAATGCCGCCGTCAGCCACTGCCTGCCGATGCGGCGCAATGTGAAGATCGCCGATGAAGTGGTCGACAGCCCGGCCTTCATGGGTATCGAGGAGGCGGCCAATCGCCTGCCGGTGCAGATGGCGGTGATGGAAGCCCTCGCCAAGCAGGCCGGAGGGGTGGAATGAGCACGAACGGGCCGGGCGTCCGGCAGACGATCGTCCAATTGTTGTCGCACATGCGCGACGGCAAGGAGATCCGCGAATATCTCCATCGCTTCTCCGGCATCGACCAGGAACGCTTTGCCGTCATCAAGGTTGGTGGCGCCGTCATCCAGGACGATCTGGAAGGCCTCGCGGCGGCGCTCGCCTTCCTGCAGACGGTCGGGCTGACGCCTGTCGTGGTGCATGGTGGCGGCCCGCAGCTCGATGCGGCGCTCGCGGCGGCCAATATCCCGACCGAGCGCGTCGACGGCTTGCGTGTGACCCGCGATGAGGCCATTCCGATCATCCGCGATACGCTGACCCAGGCCAACCTGACCCTGGTCGATGCGATCCGCGATGCCGGCGGCCGTGCCGCCGCCGTGCCGCGCGGTGTGTTCGAGGCGGATATTGTCGACGAGGCCCGCCTGGGCCGGGTCGGTGAACCCAGTCGCATCCATCTCGATCTGGTCGGGTCGGCCGCCCGCGCCGGTCAGGCAGCGATCCTCGCCTGCCTGGGCGAGACGGCGGACGGCAAGCTGGTCAATATCAATGCCGATGTCGCCGTGCGCGCGCTGGTGCATGCGCTGCAGCCCTACAAGGTTGTCTTCCTGACCGGGACCGGCGGCTTGCTGGACGCGGATGGCGACATCCTGTCCTCGATCAACCTGGCCACCGATTTCGCCGACCTGATGAAGGCCGACTGGGTGAATGGCGGGATGCGGCTCAAGCTGGAAGAGATCAAGCGCCTGCTCGACGACCTGCCGCTGTCCTCCTCGGTCTCGATCACGCGCCCGGCCGAGCTGGCCCGAGAGCTTTTCACCCATGCCGGCGCCGGGACCCTGATCCGGCGTGGCGAACGCATCATGTCAGCTGACAGCAAGGCCGAGCTCGATCTCGACCGGCTCGACTCGCTGGTGCGGGCCGCGTTCGGCCGCCCGACCGTCGCCGGCTATTGGGACGGGCTCGAGATTGATCGTGCCTTCGTCACCGAAAGCTATCGGGCGGCAGCCATCACCACGCGGCTCGATGGCTATGCCTATCTCGACAAGTTCGCCGTGCTCGACGAGGCGCGCGGTGAAGGTCTGGGACGCACGGTCTGGCACCGGCTGGTGGATTATGCGCCGGAGCTGATCTGGCGTTCGCGCACCAGCAATCCGGTCAATGGCTTCTATTTCGAGGAATGCGACGGCGCGATCCGGCGCGATGAGTGGACCGTGTTCTGGCGCGGCGACATGGATCCGGCCTCGATAACCGGTGTGGTCGAGAAGGCCTTTGCCCTGCCGCCAACCCTCAAGGCGCCGCAATGAGCGCCCGGCGGGTCGGCCTGGTCGGCGCGCGCGGCCATACCGGGCGGGAACTCCTGCGCCTGATTGGCGCGCGCGATGATCTCGAGCTTGCCTTTGCCAGCTCACGCGAACTGGCGGGGCAACGCGTCTCGGACATGGCGCCGGAACTCGTGACCGATCTGCGCTTTGAAGCGCTCGACCCGGAGGCCGTCGGCGCCGGCGATGTCGAGGCGGTCATCCTCGCTCTGCCCAATGGCGCTGCGGCGCCCTTCGTGGCGGCGATCAAACCGCAGACGGTGATCGTCGATCTGTCGGCCGACTATCGCTTCGACGATGCCTGGACTTATGGCCTGCCGGAAATCCTCGGCCGCGACCGCCTCGCCGGAGCCCTGCGCATCGCCAACCCGGGATGCTATGCGACCGCCGGACAGCTGGCCATCGCGCCCTTGCGCGGCCATCTGGCCGGCGACGCCCATGTCTTTGGTGTGTCGGGCTATTCCGGGGCCGGCACCACGCCGTCGCGCAAGAATGACACCGAGGCGCTGGCCGATAATCTCATGCCCTATGCGCTGTCCGGTCACCTGCACGAGCGGGAAATGGCCCGCCACATGGGCGAGGGTGTCCGCTTTACGCCGCATGTAGCCGCCTTCTTCCGGGGCATTGTCGCGACCACGCATCTGACGCTGGACATGCCGCGGACGCGGGCCGACATCGAGGCGCTCTATACCCGTTTCTATGCCGGCGAAGCCCTGGTCAGCGTGATCGATCGCATCCCGGAAGTGCGTGACGGGGCCCTTCAGCCGGGCGCCGTGATCGGCGGCTTTGCGCTGGATGACAGCGGCCGCAAACTGGTCGTGGTCTCGGCGCTCGACAATCTGCTCAAGGGAGCCGCGGTGCAGGCGATGCAGAATCTGGCCCTCGCATTGGGGCTGCCGGAAGGGACCTATTCGTCCTCGCCGCTATAGCCGCGCGGCGGGGTCGTGGTGTCGGCCTCGTCATGGGCATGCCAGCGGGTCTCGTAGGCCTCGTCACGCTCCACCCGCTGATGGCCTTCGGCCCGCCACAGCGTGAAGTCGCGCGTATAGCCGCCGTCGAGCGGGATGGCGAGTGTGCCGACCGGCTCGAAGCTGTTGAAGTCCTCGCGGATCCGGGCCACTTCGCGCGGCCGGTTCGAGACGATCAGCAGCCGGCCCGCCTGCTCTTCGGCCAGCGGCCAGACGTCCTCGGCATGATTGGTCGGGCCGGCATGGCGCAGCCACATCGCCATGCGACCCTCAAGTTCCGGCGCGTAACGCTGCATCTGGTGAAAGGCGTTGCGGTCGTCGAACACGATCATTGCGTAGTCATCGCCCTGGGCGGCTTCGGTGATCGCTTCGGCGGTGACATCCCAGGCGCGGATCCGCTTGGTGGCGTCGCCGGCGCCGATCGCCTCGACGAGGGCCGGGCTGGCGGCCAGGGCAACGACGAACAGGCCGATCACGCTGTGCAGGCCGATCGAGCCGAACAGGGCCCAGCGGCGCCATGCTGCACCGCGCAAGAGAAAGCCGATGACCAGCAGGGTTCCCGCGACATAGGTCGCGGCAGCCCAATTGGCATGGGCGCGTGAGATGAAGGCCTGGACCGCGACCACAGCGAGCGGCGGCAGGGCGTAGAGGACCAGCAGGCGCTGGTCGGGATCAAGTCTCAGGAAGCGGCCAAGGCTGAGGCCGAACACGGTCAGCAGGACCGCGAAGGTAACGGGGCCGAACACGCCGGGCTGGGCGAGCAGGAATTCGATCAGCTCGACGGGATGGAAGAGATCGCCACCCCAGTTCGCATTGGCGGCCGTATGGCTGACCGTGGCAAAGTCATTGGCGGCATTCCAGGCCAGGTTGGGTGCGAGGATGGCGATGAAAATCGCCAGGGCGGCACCCCCGCGCAGGCTCAGCAGGGCCGTCCGGATTGCCGGGTCGAAAACCAGGGCGAGACCGGTTGAAGCAAGAAAATAGATCATTGCGTATTTTGACAGGAAGCCGAAACCGAGCGCAGCGCCCAGTCCGACCGCCGCGCCCCAGCCGCCGCCCGCGCGCAGTTTGAGCAGGGCGAACAGGCCACCCGACCAGGCGCAGAACAGCACGGCATCCGTTGAGATCACGACCCCGGACAGCCAGACACCCGGCATGGTCAGGTACAGCGCAGCCGCCCAGAAACCGGCCCGCTCATCCCACAGCTGGCGGGCGCTGAGCATCAGGAAAGTCGCGGTTGCGGTATGCAGGAGCGGGGCGGGCAGGCGGATCGCGAAATCACTGTCGCCGAACAGCGAGGTCGAGAGGCTGATCAGCCAGGCGATCATCGGCGGTTTGGAGTAATAGCCCCAGTCGAAGACGCGCGACCAGACCCAGTATTGCGACTCGTCCTGGTAAAGCGAGACCGGGCTGAAGGCGAGGGCGAGGATTCGCAGGACCGCAAAGCCGGCGATCAGGAGCAGGGCGGCTGGCATCCAGGAGAATCGACTCGGCGAAGGCAGGGTGGGCGACTCGGTCATGACGGTCCGTCGGGCTGTCCAAAAGTGTTACATTTTCGCCGCAGCCTATGCGCTTTTCGACTCCGGCCGTAAAGGGCCGCGTGGATAAAAAAGCCGCGGGCGACAGGTCTCGAAGGGGCGGATTTTGAGGTTTTGTGCGGCTGCACACACATATGTTGCGGTTTGCTGCGGTCGCGAACGCCCGACAGTGCGCTGCGCGGGCCGTCGACTGTCACAAAAGCTTCGCCAAGGTGTCTTGGAAAGTTCGACCGCCCGGCGTAGACGGCCCCTGCTTCGTACGGGGACATGTGTCCCTGCTTTTCGGTTTATCGGGGGACATGTTCAATGTCTTTTACTAAGAAACTCTCTCTTGGCACGGCGGCCATCGCCCTGCTCGCCGCGGCTCCGGCTGCGGTCTACGCACAGCAGACATCGTCTCAGCTGCGCGGCGTCGTTCTCGACGCAAGCGGTTCGCCAATCTCGGACGCTTCGATCACGATCATCCATACGCCGTCCGGCACCGCGTCTGTCGCGTCGTCGAATGCCAGCGGCAGCTTCGTGCAGTCCGGCCTTCGCGTCGGTGGTCCTTACACCATCACGGTTTCCGCGCCCGGCTTCAATGGTCAGGCCCTTGACGGCATGTACCTGCAGCCTGGCCCGCAGGCGGCCCTGACGCTGACCCTCGACAGCAGCGTCGAGACGATCGTCATCACCGGCGCCGCGATCAACATGTTTGATCTGAACAATGGCGTTGGCTCGAACTACTCGGCTCGCGACATTGCGAACCAGCCGGCCGCGAACCGTGACGTGCTTGCCACGATCGCCCGCGACCCGCTCGCTTTCTCCGGCGCTGAAGGTCAGCTGACCGTCGCCGGTGTGAACCCGCGCTTCAACGGCCTGTCCATCGACGGCTCGCTGCAGCAGGACGATTTCGGCCTCGGCTCGAACACCTACGCGACCGCACGCTCGCCGATCTCCCTCGACGCTGTCGAGTCGGCCTCGCTGGCAGTGTCCGATTACTCGGTCACGGCGTCGGGCTTCACCGGCGGCCTCGTGAACATCACGACCCGTTCGGGTACGAACGAGTTTGACGGCTCGCTCTACTACTACCGCCAGAACGAAGAGTATTTCGGTGACGAAATCGACGGTACGCCGGTCACGATCGCACCGTTCGATGAAAAGGAATGGGGCGTCACGCTCGGCGGCCCGATCGTCGAAGATACGCTGTTCTTCTTCGTCTCCTACGACGAGTTCGAATCTGGCTCCGGATCTGATTTCACGGTCGCCGATGCCAATGATGACATCGACCTCGGCTTCTACTCGGCGCTGAACTCGCTGGTTCAGAACGAGCTCGGCTTCGACATGGGTGGTCGCCCGGATACGGTCTCCCTCCCGGTCACCTCCGAGCGTCTGCTCGGCAAGATCGACTGGAACATCAACGCCGATCACCGTGCGTCGTTCACCTACCAGTCGACCGAAGAGGGCGGCAGCTCGGTCAGCCGTCAGAACTTCACCACCGCTTGGTATGACGTCCCGGTTGAACTCACGGCCTACACCGGTCAGCTCTTCTCTGATTGGACGCCGGAGTTTTCGACGACCCTGCGCGTGAACTACAAGGAATTCACACGCGGCCAGATTTGTGGCGGTGGTGCCGGCGCTCCGCACCTGGAATTCCGTCTGTCGCAGGCCGACATTGCAGGTACCGCACTCGACGGTCTCCTGACGGCTCCGGGTGAAGAGACATTTGTCGGTGGTTGTGACCGCTTCCGTCACGCCAACGAATACAATGATGATCGTCTTCAGATCCTGGCCCAGGGTGACTACACCTTCGGTGACCACCTGATCACCTTCGGCGCCGAGTATGAGCAGTTCAACCTGTTCAACCTCTTCGTCGCCGGTTCGAATGGTCGTTTCATCTACAATGATGTCGACCAGATCCTGACGAACACGCCGCAGATCGATTATGTCAACGTGCCGAGCAATGTGGCCTCCGACGGCGCCGCCGCTTGGGGCTACGACCAGATGTCCCTGTTCCTTCAGGACACCTGGCAGTTCAACGCTGACCTCGAACTCGGCTTCGGCATCCGCTACGAGCGCTTCACGCAAGATGACCGTCCGGCCAATGACCCGTCCATCCTGACGACCTACGGCCAGTCCTCGACCGAGAATCTCGACGGCAAGGACCTGATCCTGCCGCGTGCCAGCTTCCGCTGGACCCCGAGCGAGCGCACCACGGTTACCGGTGGCTTCGGTCTGTTCGCGGGCGGTGAGCCGAATGTCTGGATTTCGAACGCGTTCCAGAGCCCGACCGGCTTTGCGCGCCAGAATGCCGGCACGGCAATCACCAGCTTCAACATCCCGCAGGCTCTCCTCGACTCTGTAGCTGCGTCGACCGGCAATGCCATCGACGTGATCTCTCCGGACTTCGAAATCCCGTCCGATTGGAAGGCTTCGATCCGTGTTGATCATGAGCTGAACCTGAACCGCTTCGGCATGAACCTGGGTGACGGCTACAACTTCTCGGCGCAGTACCTCTACACCGCGCCGCGCGATGCCTTCATCTGGACCAACCTGGCCCAGACCGATCTGGCGGCAGCCCTGCCGACGGGCGTGGCACCGGATGGTCGTACCATCTATGCCGACCTCGACGATCTCGGCATTCGTAACCTGACCGAGCTTGGCAATGCAGACGGCAGCGATAGCCACGTCTTCTCTGTCAGCCTCGCCAAGGATTACGACAACGGCTTCGGCTTCTACGTGTCCTACGCCTACCAGGACGTCCAGTACGTCTCCGAGGGCAGCTCTTCGCGCGGCATCTCGAACTGGCGCGGCATCACGGCGATCGACCGGAACAATCCGGAAGTTCGGACGTCTGCCTACCAGATCTCGGACGCCTTCAACGTCGCACTGTCCTACGAGCGTGATTTCGTCAGCGACCTGACCACGCGTTTTGACATCTTCGGCCAGATCACGTCGGGCTCGCCCTACACGCTGACCTATGACGTCAACAACGGCAACGCGCTCTTCGGCCGTGCCGGTGACGGCGAAGGTCCGTTCGACAACAACCCGCTCTACATCCCGCTGTCCGGCAATGATCCGCTTGTGGTTTATGCGAGCGGCTTTGATCAGACCTCGTTCTCGACCTTCGTCGATGCGATTGATGCCTCGCGTGGCAGCATTCACGAGGTCAACTCGGCTCAGTCTGCCTGGAACCAGCAGTGGGACTTCCGCGTCTCGCAAGAGCTGCCGGGCATCCCGGGTGTTGATCGTTGGGTTGGAGACAACAACTTCTCCTTCGTCCTCGACGTGATCAATTTCCCGAACCTGCTGAACAGCGACTGGGGCTCCCAGACCAATGGTCCGGGCAATGGTCAGCTGGGCGTTGTGCGTGCTGACCTCGTCAGCGCGGCCGACGTTGCAGCAAACGGTGTTGATGGTGCGACCGCTCTCACCGGCGACGCGCCGCGTACCACCTGCCTCTCGGCTGGTGACTGCGTGTATCGCTACAACTCCTATCGCGACAGCGACACGGCATTCCAGAGCAATGGCGCTTCGGTCTACCAGGTCCGCGTGGGTCTGCGTTACGAGTTCTAGTCACTCGAACGACTGTACGATCAGGAAGGGCGGCCCTCGGGCCGCCCTTCTTTTTTTGCGCGTCGCACGGGCTTTCTTGCGCGCCGTTTCGGCTCAATTGCTTCTCGCCAAGAATCCGGCTGCGTGATAATTGCGCGGCCATGACGATTGACCTGCCCCACGAAACCGCTCCCCAGTCCCGCCTCTTCACCTGCTGGCCCTCGGATGCCGAGCTGTGGGAGGAGAATCTCGAACCGGCCCAGGCCGAGTTTGCCGCCTTCCTGAAAGCGGTGATCACCCCGTCGGCAACGGGCCGGACGCTGGACCTCACCATCCTCGCCGCAACCGCCCGGGCCGAAGCCTCGGCCAAGCGGGCGCTCGGTCATCGCGCGACAGTGGTGCGGGCGCCTTTCGGCGATGTCTGGGCCCGTGATACCGGTCCGGTCTTCATTCGGGAAAACGGCGAGGCAATCGCCGTGCGTTTCCGCTTCAATGGCTGGGGCGGCAAGTATGACCTGCCCGGCGATGACACGATCGGCGGCGTGATCGCCCGTCTCGCGGGGGCAACCGAGCGGCCTGTCGACCTCGTGGCCGAAGGCGGTGCGCTCGAATTTGATGGCGAGGGCACGCTGATCACCACCCGGCAATGCCTGCTCAACCCCAATCGCAATCCCGATCTCGACGAAGCCGGGGTCGAGGCCCGTCTGAAGGCGGCGCTGGGGATCGAAAAAATCCTCTGGATCGATGAAGGCCTGATCGCCGACCACACGGACGGGCATATCGACAATATCGTGCGATTTGCCCGCCCCGGTGTCGTGGTGTGCCAGAGTGCGTGGGGCGAGGATGATCCCCAGGCCGTGGTGCTGGACGCCATCGCGGCCCAGCTGGAAACCATGACCGATGCCCGGGGGCGGCGCCTCGATGTGCGTCGTATTCCGTCACCGGGCCGCGTTGATCTCGGCGATGACGAGGTGGTTCCGGCCAGTCACATGAACTGGGTGATCGGGCCGCGCCATGTCGTCGTCCCGACCTACGGCACCGATGGCGGCGACGCGGCCGTTCAGGCCTTGCGCGGAATTTTTCCTGATCATGAGGTGGT
This sequence comes from Maricaulis sp., assembly GCF_015665295.1. Classification (GTDB taxonomy): domain Bacteria; phylum Pseudomonadota; class Alphaproteobacteria; order Caulobacterales; family Maricaulaceae; genus Maricaulis. The sequence goes on along the minus strand of NZ_JADFAJ010000003.1, from coordinate 129,353 downwards.
CGCGGCCTCGGCGCGTGCCATACTCACAGGCGGGGGGGCATTTCACTGTGTGACCTGTCACCAAGCCGGAGAATAGGGATTGATCCGATCCGCCCTGACAGCGCTGGTCTGTCTCGCAAGCCTGCCCGTCATGACGGGTGTGTCGATTGCCCAGACGACAAGCCCGACTGACCCTGCCGCCGCGCAGATAACTTTCCCCTATCTGGAAATGCTTGAAGCCCGACTCGACCGGGCCTTGGCCGACCGGCGCGTTGTCGGCCTGGTTGCGGCCGTGATCGAAGGCGGCGAGCCGGTCTTCTACTACACCCACGGTGAAACCGCGGCCGGCAATGGCGAGACGGTGACGCCGCAGACCCTGTTCCGCGCCGCCTCGGTGTCCAAGACCTTCACCGGCACCTTGCTGGGCCTGCTGGAGGCCGATGGCCTGGTTGACCTTTCGCAACCGGTCCCGGGCGATGTGCTGCGCCTGCAGGGCGCACGGCAGCCGACGCTGGAGGAGATCGCCAGCCATCGCACCGGCCTGCCGCCCAATGCCTATGATCTCGACCTGGAGGCCGGCCAGGCGCCGACGCGCATCCGCGAACGGCTGGCACGGGTCGATCTGATGTGCCCGGTCGGTGATTGCTACACCTATCAGAATGTCGCCTTTTCGGCGCTTGAGAGCGTGGTGGCGCAAGCAACGGGCGGGGATTTCGCCTCGGCGCTTCGTGAGCGGCTGATCGAGCCGCTGGGCCTGCCCGCCGCTTCGGTCGGCACCGCGGCGCTGACCGCTTCACCGTCGTGGGCGCGGCCGCACTCCGGCTGGCGCCGCCTGACCAACAGGCCCGGCGACCCGACCTCGCCCTATGACAGCATCCCGTCGGCATCCGGCCTGAATCTGTCGCTGGATGACATGGTGGTCTGGGCCCAGCTGCAGCTGGGTTCGCGGCCCGGCCTGCCGGATGCGGTGCGCTCCCGCATCCATGCGCCGCTGACCGATACCCTGCGGGAGACGCGTCGCCTCGGCGAATTGCGGTCCCGGGTCGAGCAGACCTGGTATGGGCTGGGCTGGCGCATCTATGACTGGGAGGGCCGCACCTTGGTGCTGCATTCCGGCTATCTGTCGGGCTATGGAGCGCAAATTGTGCTTGAACCGGAGACCGGTTTCGCCTTTGTGGCGCTCTGGAATTCCGATAATCGGCCGGCCTGGTGGCTTTGGCCGACGGTGATGGATCTGCGAACGGGGAACGGCCCGGGCACCTGGCTCGACCGTTTCGAGGAGGACTGACCGCCATGGCGAGAACCATTAATGTTGCCGGCCTCCAGGCCGCCTTCGGCACCGATATGGACGCCAATATCGCCACGGTCAGCGCGCTGATCAGGGAGGCCGCCAGCAAGGGTGCCCAGGTCATCCTGCCGCCGGAACTCTTCCAGGGCCCCTATTTCTGCAAGGTCCAGGACGAGGCTCATTTCGCCAGCGCCTGGCCGGCAATGGAGCATCCTTGCGTCACCGCGCTGCAACCGCTGGCGGCCGAGCTGGGTGTGGTCATCCCGGTCTCGATCTATGAGCGCGACGGGCCGCACTACTATAACTCACTGGTCATGCTGGACGCGGATGGGTCTGCGCTGGGTGTCTACCGCAAGAGCCATATCCCGGACGGGCCGGGTTATATGGAGAAATTCTATTTCCGGCCGGGCAATACCGGTTTCAAGGTCTGGGATACCCGGTTCGGCAAGGTCGGGGTCGGTATCTGCTGGGACCAGTGGTTCCCGGAAGCGGCCCGCGCCATGACCATGCTGGGGGCGGAAGTCCTGCTTTATCCGACCGCGATCGGGTCCGAGCCGCATGATGACAGTCTCGATACCGCCGCACGCTGGCAGCGGGCCATGCAGGGGCATGCGGTGTCGAATGTGATCCCGGTGATTGCCGCCAACCGGATCGGTGACGAGGAGGGTCAGCTGTTCTATGGATCGTCCTTCGCCGCCAGTCATGCCGGCGAAAAGATTTCCGAGCTGGGTCGCAGCGAGACCGGAATCGTCTCGGCAACGTTTGATCTGGATTACCTGCAGCGCCATCGCGCGGCCTGGGGGTTTTTCCGCGACCGGCGTCCCGATCTCTACGAGCCCTATTTCACGCCGCGCTCGTCCTGATCGGCAGGCTCGCGCCGGGCACTCGCCCGGCGGCGGCCGGTCGGCAGAAGCATCACCACCACGAAGGCGACAGCAATGGCCGGCCAGCCAAAGGCGATGGCCTGGTCAGTCTGCCCCTGGGTCAGGCTGAGAGCTGAGGCGGTCAATCCGCCGGCGGTTACGGTTGCTGCCGTGAGCAGCATGGCAAGGCTGTAGCCCATGCATTCCTCCAACACCCCCGTGTGGTCGTTACGATCGACCCCTCTGTGGCACTACCATGGCAGAAATCGCCTAACACTTGGTTTCCGGATGCGCGGCGCTGTTGGACAGGGGCGGGCGTGAGGGTGGACAGGCGGCTTGTGAATCCCCGTTCTGAAAAGAACTTTGATATGTAAAGTCGAGCTGCATCAGTCAGAGGAGAACGACATGCAGACCGACATGCAGACAGACAGGCAGACCGACAGGCAGATCGGGATCAATGCGAATGGCAAAGCGACGCCGACCTTTTGGCGCTTGCACAAGACAGGTCGAAACCGGATGGCCGTTGCCGTCAGTCTGGCCTGTCTTGTCGTGACAGGTATGGGCGCCGGCGCCGCAGCGCAAGGGGCCGCTTCGCCTGCCTTGCCGGCCGACGCTCTGGCCAGCCTGATCGGGGAATGGCAGGGCACGGGCTGGTCGGCGATGCCGGATGGCAGTCGCGAGAATTTCGACATTTTCGAGCGTGTCGAGCGGGCCGCCGGCGGCCATGTCGTGATGATCCGAGGCGAGGGATTTGCCCCGGCCGGGTCCGGCCGCGACGGTCGCCCGGTTCACGATGCCGCCGGTTTTGTCAGCCTTGGGAGCGATGGCTACCGCATGTTCGCGGCCACTGCCCGGGGCGGGCCGGAAAGCCATGCCATGACGATCACCGAGACCGGCTATCACTGGGAAATCCCGCTGGGACCACAGGGCCGGGTTGTCTTTGACGCGGTGATCGACGGTCAGAGCTGGGTCGAGACGGGTCAGTATTGCGACCCGCAGGGCATGTGTTACCCGACCCTGGAAATGACGCTGACCCGTCGCCTCGACTAGCCGTGGCCGGTCACCAGGGCGCCCAGAATGCCGTCAATGATGAATTGTGCGGCGAGGGCGGCCAGGATGACACCGAGGATGCGCGTGATCATGGCGGCCATCGAGTCGCCGATCACCCGCATCACCGGGCCGATCAGCAGGAAGGTGACCAGGCAGAAGACCAGGATCACACCGGCTGAACCCAGTACCACCCATTTTTCCATCCAGCCGCCGGCATCCGACATGTAGAGCATGACGGTCGCGATCGCGCCGGGACCGGCCAGCATGGGGATCGCCATCGGGAAAACCGAGATATCTTCCCAGGTTTCCGGATGGGCATCGTGCTCGCCGATGATCCCCTCGGCCCGTTCCTCGCGGCGTTCGGTGCGTTTCTCGAAAATCATTTCCAGTGCCATCAGGAAAAGCAGGACGCCGCCGGCAATGCGGAAGGCGTCGAGGCTGATATGCATGGCGTCCAGAAGCCAGCCGCCGGCCAGGGCGAAGCCCAGCAGGACGCCGGCAGCGATGATCACCGACTTGATGGCCATGGCCCGGCGGTGGGCCTTGGGCGCGCCTTCGGTCAGCGCGGCGAAAATCGGCGCGACACCGGGCGGGTCGATGGCCACGAAGAAGGTGACCAGGGCGGAGGTGAAAATCTCGAGCATGGCAATCAGTCCTGTCTGAGCCGCCCGCATAACCGGGCCGACGGGCGAGGTCACGGAAAATCTGGTGCAGGGCGGCGCAGGCTTGCCATGCAATAAAGCAAAACGACCGGAAAGCGCCGAATTGTCTTGTCGCGACAGGGGGGGGCAGTCCACGCTTGAACAAACGGGGGAATTCTTCATGACTGGACTGACACGGCCGAGGCCTCTGGCCGGGCTGCTTCTGGCTGGCGGCATTTTTGCCGGACTGGCCGGTTGCGGGGCTCCGGCGGCCGAGGATGGCCTGACCCTGCATCGCGGCAATCGTCTCGAGCCGGGCAGTCTGGATCCGGCGATCGCCGTCATCATGGATGAGCGCACCATCGTCGCCGACATGTTTGTCGGCCTGTATGAAGCCGGTCCCGACGGCCTGCCGACCACAGGCCTGGCCGAACAGGTCCTTGTCTCGCCGGACGGGCTGGTCTGGACCTTCACCCTGCGCGAGGCGGTGTGGTCAGACGGGTTGCCGATCACTGCGGCGGATGTCGTCTTCGGCCTGCGCCGGACGCTCGATCCGGCCACGACCAACCAGTATGCCGCGCCGCTTTTCCCGATCGCCAATGCCGAGGCGGTCTATGCCGGCCGGATGACACCGGACGCGCTGGGCGCTGTCGCGCTGGACGATGCGACCGTCGAGCTCACGCTGGAATACCCGACGCCGTACTTGCCGAGTATCCTGATGTATTGGGGCCAGCCCATGCCGCGCCATGCGGTCGCCGAACACGGCCCGGCCTGGGTCCGTCCCGGGAATATCGTGACCAGCGGTCCCTTCACCCTGGCCGACTGGCGGACCGGGAATTTCATCCACCTTGCCGCCAACCCGGTCTATTACGCCGCCGACCAGGTCTGCCTCGACAATGTATATTTCTATCCGACCATCGACACGGCTGCCGCCGAACGCCGGGTCCGCAGCGGCGAGCTTGACCTGAACGTCGAATTCTCGGCCGCCAGTACCGACTTCCTGCGTGAGCGCAATCCCGAGATCGTGCAGACCGTGCCGGGCCTCTATATGCGCGGCATCGACTTCAATACCCGGGCCGCCCCGTTTGACGATCTGCGTGTGCGCCGGGCCCTCTCCCTGGCGATCGACCGCCGTTTCATTGCCAACGAAATCCTCGGCGGTGACGACATGCCGATCTGGCGCCAAGTGCCCGAGGGCATTCCCGGCCGGGCCGAGGGCGTTGGCCTGGATTATGCCGACACCGATATCGAGACCCGCCGTGCCGAGGCGCGGGACCTGCTGCAAGCCGCCGGTTTCGGACCGGACAATCCGCTGCGCTTCACCCTCTTCTACCAGCCCGCCGCCGGCTGGCCGCGCGTCGCCCCGGTGGTGCAGCAGGACTGGCGCCTGATCGCGCCCTGGGTCGAGGCCGAGGTGTCCTCACGCGACAGCCAGATCCATTATGCTGCCATGCGCGTCGGCGATTACCAGGCCGGGACCACGTCCTGGGTGCCGGACTTTCTCGACCCCTATGGCATTCTCCTGCAATGGGAGACGCGGGCCGGCGAGATCAATTATACCGGCTGGAATGACCCCGCCTATGACGCGCTGACCGAGGAAGCCCTGCACACGGTCGATCCGGTCCGCCGCTCGGCCCTGTTCGGCGAGGCCGAGCAGATGATGCTCGACGCCCACCCGACCACCCCCATCTTCATCGAAGCCACCCGCCGCCTCGTCTCCCCCCGCGTCACCGGCTGGGTGACCAATCCGGCGGGCATCAATCAGAGCCGCTGGCTGTGTGTGGCGGAGACGGAGTAGGGGAGTCATGCCAGCCGGGGGTGATCGCCTCACCCTCACGCCGGCCCTCGACCAGCAGCCAGCTCTCCTCCCAGCGCGGTTCCGGCACAGGCCCGCCGGCCTGCCGGGCCCGGCGGATGCGTTCGGCATCCTCCTCGATCTGCAGGTCGAGCTCGACCTCTTCGACGCTGGCGCCGACGGCCTTGTACCAGGCCGCCCTGGCGGCGCGCCGGGTTGGTCTGGTGGTGATGCCAGGCAACCGGACGAGCTCCGTCCTCCCAACGCCCCCGGATCACCAATCCGGGCCTCGAGTGACGCGGGACGGGAGGATTATGGGGCAGGCGAGAAGGGGGGCGGATAAGTTTTGTGAATCGGCGCGTTTTCCCTCTCCCCGGGGAGAGGGTGGCCGCAGGCCGGGTGAGGGGTAAATCCCTGTGACCGCAGGAGGAATCCCCCTCATCCGCCCTTCGGGCACCTTCTCCCAAGGGAGAAGGACGGGTGCGCAAGGCGGGGATAAGCTGCCTATCTTTCCGGTCAGGACGAAGCACCGCGTCGGACTTGCGCCGCCAAACTCACCCTCCATTTTTGCCGGGCGAAGACCCGGGGCCGACGGAGCGAGCTTTCAGGCGATGAGTCCCCCGTCGGTCCCGGATCGTGCTGACGCACGTCCGGGGAAAATGGCGTGGGCGTTCGCTGCAATACCAACTCCACCCTGTCATCCCGGACGCAGGCCCGGCCCTGAGCCGGGCGGAGATCCGGGACCCATTGTCGCGAAGGCTCGCCGCACCGGGCGTATGGGTCCCGGGTCTGCGGCCCGCTTTCGCGGGCCATTCGCCCGGGATGACAACAGGAAACTCGTGCGAGCACAAAAAAAGCCCCGGCGTTATCGCCGGGGCTTTCTCGTCAGGGCTGAGCCGAAGCCCTAGTCCTGGAACATGTCGCCATAGCGGTGACGCGGGCGCTTTTCCCAGTCGCGGCGGTGGTAGACGTCGGAGGCGATGACCGGGGCCACGGTGGACGCCTCGGCGAACACCATCTGTTCCAGGGCGACGTCGACCTTGCCCCAGGAGCAGGCTTCCTTGAGCGTGGAGGAGGAGCAGGCGCCGTCGCGGACGTCGGCGACGGTGATCTGGACGGCATAGGCGTGCATCGGGACTTCGACGCCGAGGATTTCGGCGCAGACGACCGTGTCCTGGGCGAAGTTTTTCGGCACGCCGCCACCGACCATGAAGAGGCCCGTCTTGCCGGCCTTGATCTTGATGTCGGTGAGTTCGCGGAAATCGGCGACGCTGTCGATCGAGAGATAGGGCTTGTTGGCCTTCATCCGCTCGACCTGGTGCTTGACCAGGCCGAAGCCGGCGGAACAGTCCGAGAAGGCCGGGCAGAAGATCGGCACGCCCTGCTCATAGCATTCCTGTACCAGCGAGCCCGGCTTCTTGGCATTGCCGTCGGCCAGCCATTTGCCCATCGCCTTGATATAGGAGCGCGAGGAGCGCGGGCCGGGCTCGAGCATGTCGGCGATCTCAAGCGTGGCATGGTCGCAGGCCTGCAGCTCTTCCTCGTCGATATAGGTGTCGTAGATACGGTCGATATAGAGGTCGCGCAGCTCGCGGTCGTCCGGGATCTCCTTCGCCTGGTAGTGCTTGAAGCCGAGGGCTTCGAAGAAGTCCATGTCGACGATGGAGGCACCGGTCGAGACGATGGCGTCGACCATGTTGTTGCGCACCATGTCCCGCCAGACATGCATGCAGCCGCCGGCCGAGGTCGAGCCGGCCAGGGTCAGGATGACCGAGCAGTCCGGATCGGCGACAGCCTGTTCCAGGATGCGCGCGGCGCGCGCGGCATCGCGCGAGGTGAAGGACATCTTCTCCCAGGCGTCAATCATGTGACGGCCGTCAAAGGCGGTGATGTCGATATGTTCGACCGGGCTGGAAAGCAGCTCGGCCTTGCGGTTTGAGTTCTCGCTCATGTGTAGCTCCTCGGGCCTGTCAGATCAGGCCGCAAATGGTCAGGCGCGGCGGCGCAGGCGCGGCCGACGACGGCGGGCGCGGGCGAAACTGATGACCTTGGCGTCGTCATCCTCGGCCAGGTCGGACTGGGCCTCGAACATAGACGGCCACGGCATATCCTCAACCGCGACGCGTTCGATCGCGCCGAAACCGTTGAAGTCGGTCGCCAGGGCGGTGCCATAGGCGCCGAGCATGCCGATCTCGATGACATCGCCTTCACGAATGTCGGCCGGCAGTTCGAACGGGCCGGGAATGGCATCCAGGCTGTCACAGGTCGGACCGAAGAAACGGAAGGAGGCGGTCGGCGCGTCGATATCCCCGCGCGGGCGGTGCAGGCGGACCGGGAAGGGCCATTTCGCATGCGCCGCGTCGAACAGGCGGCCATAGGCGCCGTCATTGAGGTAGAGGGCGTCACCCTTGCGCAGCTCGACCCGGGTCAGGACGGACTCGGCCTCGGCCACCAGGGCCCGGCCGGGTTCGCACCACAGGTCGGCATTCTCCAGCACCATCATCTCCTCGAAGGCGTCCTCGATCGCCGTGACATAATCGTCGAGCGGCGGCGGGGTCATGCCCGGATAGATGGAGGGGAAGCCGCCCCCGACATCGACAATGTCGACGGTGACACCGGCCTGCACGATCAGGCGCGAGGCTTCCAGCATGGCGGAACGATAGGCCGAAGGCTGCATGCACTGGCTGCCGACATGGAAGCTCACCCCCAGCTCGAAGGCATGGGCGCGCGCCTTGCGGATCAGCTCGGCCGCCTCATAGGCGGGCACGCCGAACTTGCCGGCGAGCGAGAACATCGCCCCGTCATTGGACACCGCCAGACGCACGATCAGCGTGACGTCATCAGCGTGATTGGTCTCCTCGACGATCTTGGCGAGCTCGGCTTCGCAATCGAGCGCGAAGATGCGCACGCCGAATTCATAATAGGCGCGACGAATGCTTTCGCGGCTCTTCACCGGATGCAGGAAAGCCATGCGGCTGTCCGGGCAATGCTCGGCGACAAGCTGGATTTCCGGAATCGAGGCGACGTCAAAGAAGCGCGTGCCGGCCTTGTGCAACGCCTGGAGAATCCAGGGTGCCGGGTTGGCTTTCACAGCGTAGAGGACTTCGCCCGGGAAATTGTCCTGGAACCAGCGCCCTGCTTCGGCAACGCGGTCCGGGCGTACACAGACGACCGGACTTTCTACGTGCCGCGAACGGACCAGGTCCAGGGGAGTATGGTACGTGTGCAATTCACGTGACCCCCTGCTCGTTGTTAACCCAATCCGGCATCGTCACCTCCGCCGGGAAGAGCGCGATTAAAGTCAAATTTCGGGTGTGTAAAGCGGGAAATTTGCGGCGACCGAATTTTGGCTTCGTCATGGCGTCCTCCGGGTCGGAGCGGGCAGGCTGCACGAGGCAGGGCGAGGCCGGACGACGGTCGCGCATTGCTCCCTGTAACGCAACCCGCAGGAATAAATCCGTACCCGGAACGAAGTACAGTTTGAGACTCGAAAGTCTCTTATTTCGCGTATAATCGTAATGACAGCAAAGAGCCTGTCACATTCCGCGATGTCACAAAAATTTCAAACGCGAATACTTCGGTTGTGGTGGTTTTGCCACCGCGTCGAATTTCCCTGTCAGGACAGCATCTAGCGGGTCAGAGCCCGCGGCCGCCCCAGTGCTGGTGGCAGCTCCGGCCAGCGTCCGGTTCGGAATCCGGCCTTCGTTGTCACGCGGCCGTAACAATGCTGATGTCTATCCGCCTCCCGAGCGAACGGGGCGGAACGGGTCCCCCCGATCAACGGTCTAATTCATTCCTTCCCGGGGGACTTTCATGTCGGTGACGAAAAACTTCCGCAAGCTTCTGCTTGTGTCCACCTCCTGCGCATTCTTCGCAGCCTGCGCGGACACCTCCATCTCTTCGCCTGGCAATACCAATGTCGGTACGCCTCCGGGCGGCGGCGGTGGTGGTGGCGGTGGCGGCAGCCAGACCACGATCGATCTGATCCCGGCCGGCGGCTGCGGTACCGGTTCGGTTCGCGAGACCTCGGTCACCAATAACGACATCACGATCAATGCCTGTGAGATCACCGGCAACATCACCCAGAACACGGTGATCGCCGCCAATGCCGGCGTGATCATCACCGGCCCGGTCTTCGTCGGTCTCGACGGCGGCACCTCGGTGACCCTGGAAATCGGCGCTGGCGCCACCCTGTTCGGTTCGGCCGGCTCGGACTACCTGGTCGTCACGCGCGGCTCGCAGATCGAAGCGGTCGGCACGGCTGACGCTCCGGTCGTCTTCACCTCGCGCTCGGACATTGAAGGCACGGCAGCGCCGCTCGATCGCGGCCTCTGGGGCGGCCTGATCATCAATGGTTTCGCGCCGATCAATGCCTGTATCGACGGCACGGCAGTTGGCGGTTCGGCCGATTGCGAAAAGTCCGGCGAAGGCTCGTCGGGCCTGTTCGGCGGCGACAATCCGGCCGACAATTCGGGCATCCTGCGCTATGTCCAGGTCCGCTATGCCGGCTTCCTGATCAACAATGAAGACGAGCTCAACGGCATCGCCTTCCAGGGTGTCGGCTCCGGCACCGAGGTCGACTACGTCCAGGTCTCCAACAATGCCGATGACGGCATCGAGATGTTCGGCGGTACGGTCGATGTCAGCCACCTCGTCCTGACCAATATCCGCGATGACAGCTTCGATTATACCGATGGCTGGATCGGCCGCGCCCAGTTCGTCCTCGTCCGCCAGTCCGGCGATGATGCCGACCAGGGTTTCGAGTTCGACAACCGCGGTTCCAACAACACGCTGCTGCCGCGCTCCAACCCGCGCATCTCCAACTTCACCCTGATCGGTGAGCGCAATGCCGCCGAGAGCGACCAGGGCATGCTGCTCCGCGCCGGTACCGCCGGTGAGCTCTACAACGGCATCGTGGTCGATTTCGGCGAGGATTGCCTCGACATCGACGACCAGGAAACCTTCGACCGTATCGGCGCCTCCGGCGCTGCCGGCGATGAAGACATCATCATGCAGTCGATCGTTCTCGATTGTACGACGAACTTCGACGAAAGCGCCGGCGACACCGTCGACGTTTCGACCTGGTTCCTGGGTCAGCCGAACAATGCCGAGATCGACAACTCGATGTCGGATGTCTTCCCGGGCCCGGTCGAACTGGCCGTCACGGCGTTTGACATCAATGGTCTCGACACCTGGTTCACCGATGTTGATTACATCGGCGCCTTCTCGGGTGCTGAAACGGCTGCCTCGAACTGGGCTGCCGGCTGGACGTTCAACCTGTTCGCCGATCCGGGCTGCCCGACGGGCACCACGGAATCTGCCGAGACGCTCAACGGCCAGCGCATCTGCCAGCTGACCGGCAATGTCACTTCCGACCTGCGCCTGACCCGTGGCTCGATCTACGAGCTGGCAGGGCCGGTCTTCGTCGGTGTTGACCGCGGTCCCGATCCGGCCAGCCCGCTGCCGTCCGGCATCGAAGTCGAGCTGACCATCGATCCGGGTGTGACCGTCTTCGGTTCGGCCGGTTCGGACTACATCGTCGTCACCCGCGGTTCCACGATCCGCTCGAACGGCACCCGCACCGCACCGGTCACGCTGACCTCGCGGTCCGACATCGAAGGTACCGTCGGCGCCAATGACCGCGGTCAGTGGGGCGGCCTGATCATCAATGGTCGCGCACCGATCAATGCCTGTATCGACGGCACGGCTGTCGGCGGCAGCGTGGATTGCGAAAAGTCGGGTGAGGGTTCCTCCGGTCTCTTCGGCGGCGCCACGCCGACCGACGACTCGGGCAATATCTTCTACACGCGCCTCCTATATGCCGGCTTCCTCATCAACAATGAGGACGAGCTGAACGGCATCGCCTTCCAGGGCGTCGGTTCGGCGACGGAAGTCGATTATGTCCAGGTTCACAACAATGCCGATGACGGCGTCGAGATGTTCGGCGGCGCGGTCGATGTGAGCCACCTGGTGCTGACCGGTATCCGTGATGACAGCTTCGACTACACCGATGGCTGGATCGGCCGGGCCCAGTTCGTGATCGTTGCCCAGGCTGGCGATGATGCCGACCAGGGTTTCGAGTTCGACAATCGCGGTTCCAACAACACGCTCCTGCCGCGCTCCAACCCGCGTATCTCCAACTTCACCCTGATCGGTGAACGCGGCGCGGCCGAAAGCGACCAGGGCATGCTGCTCCGCGCTGGTACTGCCGGTGAGCTCTACAACGGCATCGTGGTCGACTTTGGCGAGGATTGCCTCGACATCGACGACCAGGAAACCTTCGACCGTATCGGCGCCTCCGGCGCTGCCGGCGATGAAGACATCATCATGCAGTCCATCGTTCTGGATTGTACGACGAACTTCGACGAAAGCGCCGGCGACACCGTCGACGTTTCGACCTGGTTCCTGGGTCAGGCCAACAATGCCGAGATCACCCACACGATGACGGGCTTCGCCTTCATCCCGGGCAATACCGGTGTCGTGCCGGGCGCGACCGAACAAGCGGTCACCGCCTTCGACATCAATGGTCTCGACAGCTGGTTCGTCGACGTCGATTACATCGGCGCCGTCGAGGATGCCAACGACACCTGGTACCAGGGCTGGACCTTCCGCCGCACGCAGTAACGCAAAAGCCTGATCCGGTCGGCCTTCGGGCCGGCCGGGGATGGTGTCTGTCAATCGCAGTCACATGGTGATGAAGATGAAAACCACTCGATTTGCGCTCTCGGCTGCGTTGCTGGCGTCTACGACGCTCGTGCCGGTCGGCGCCCTCGCCCAGGACAATGATGAAGATGTCATCGAAGTCCGCTTCCAGTACATTCCTGACGATCGCCGGGTGACCTCGGAAGTCGCTGCCTCGCTCTCGATCGACGATCTCGAGACCACAGGCGACAGCGATCTCGCCTCGGCCCTGGTCCGCGTGACCGGCCTGTCCACCGTGGGCGGTCGCTTCGTGGTCGTTCGCGGCCTCAATGAGCGTTACTCCAACACCCTGCTCAACGGCTCGCCAATGCCGTCGCCGGAACCCTTCCGGCGTGCAGCCCCGCTCGACCTCCTGCCCACCAACGTGCTTTCCAACGTGCTGGTCCAGAAGACCTTCTCGCCGGAATTCCCGGGTGAGTTCGGTGGTGGCGTGATCGGTATCGAAACCGCAACCCTGCCGGATGACCGCTTCTTCAGCGTCTCGATCGGTGCCAGCGGCGATACGGTCACGACCGGCAATCACGGCCTGACCTATGCCGGTTCGGATACCGACTGGATGGGTTATGATGACGGTCTTCGCGACATGCCGGCCGAACTGGCCGCCGTGTTCAACACGACCCGCGTCGGCAACAACCTGCCCGCAACCCAGCAGCAGGCCATTGGTCGCTCGCTGGTCAATTCGGAACTCTGGGTCGTCCAGCAGATCGATACCGACGCCAATGGTTCGATCTCGCTCGAGGCCGGTGAGCGCTTCGACTTCGACAATTTCTCGCTCGGCATTCTCGCCTCGGCTTCCTACTCGAACGAGTGGGAAACCCGCGAAGGCCAGCGCGGCAAGGGCGCCATCGGTGCCGGCGGCGTGCTGATCTATGAAAACGGTCCGCCCAGCGAAGACCGTACGGGCCTTGCCCCGCTCGGCGAAGGCATCAACAACTTCTTCGGCACCGAGAATTCCATCGAAGCCTCGGGCCTGGTTTCGGTTGGCGTGGACTTCTACAACGACCACTCCATCTCCTTCCTCTCGATGGCGCTGCGCTCCACCTCGAAAGAGGCGCGGATCGAAGAGCAGTTCAACGCCGGCTCTTCGGCGGTCCTGCGTGGCGATTACACCGAGTGGTTCGAACGCCAAGTCATTTTCAACCAGCTGCGCGGCGAACACCTGTTCGACAGCCTTGGCGGCCTGGCGCTGGACTGGCGCCTGTCCGATGCGACCGCAACGCGCGACGCGCCCTATCAGCGTTTCGTGAACTACCAGTTCGAGGATTCTGTCGGCACCTATCGCTACGAGGGCGACATCAACGACAACTTCACGCGCTTCTCGGAGATCGAGGACAGCACGCAGGATGCCGGTTTCGACGTCACCCTGCCGGTGTCCTTCGGTGGTCTGGATGCCGAGCTGAAAGCCGGTTACGCCAATACCAGCCGCGAGCGTGATGCCTATACCCGCCAGTTCGCCTTCGAGCAGGGCTCGCAGGGGATCCCGGCCGACCTCCTGTTCTCGCGCATCGACTACATCTTTGCCGAGCAGAACATCGTCGACGAGCGTCTCCGTCTCGTCGAAACCGGCGGTCTGACCTTCCCGGAAGCCTATAACGGTACCCTGGATGTCGAGGCCTATTATGCCGGTATCGATGTCGGTCTGACCGACTTCGTTCGGGCGGCTGTGGGTGCACGCTTCGAAGAGGGCACCCAGGAAGTCGACACCTACGCCTTCCCGGCCAGTGCGGCTGACTCGGGCCTCGTCGAGACCCGGATCTCGGAAGACTATGTGCTTCCGGCCCTGACCCTGACCTGGACCTTTGCCGACAATCTCCAGCTCCGCACCGGTTACTCGCAATCGATCGCCCGCCCGCAGTTCCGCGAGCTTGCTTTCGCCGAGTTCTTCAACACCGATACGGATCAGCGCTTCCAGGGCAACCCGTTCCTCGTCAATACCGAGATCGAGAGCTATGACGCGCGTCTGGAATACTATTTTGGTCGCGACCAGTTCGTCACGGTCGGCGCCTTCTACAAGGTGCTGGACAACCCGGTCGAGGAATACATCATCCCGATCGGCGACGGTCTGAACACCTCCTTCATCAACGCGCCGGAAGCGACGTTGACGGGGGCCGAGTTCGAGTTCGAGAAGACCTTTGATTTCTCGGATCGCTTTGACGGTGCCTTCTTCAATGACCGCGAGTGGTTCATCAAGACGAACTACACCTACATCCAGTCGGACGTGTCCGCGGATGGCACGGTCACGATCGCCCAGGGTGCCTTCGGCAGCCCGTCCGCGATCGAGCTGAATGCTGCCGGTTTCGTGGACGATGGCCGTGCCCTGCAAGGCCAGTCGGAGCACCTGTTCAACCTGCAGGTCGGTTTCGAAACCTTCGACGGCCGGGCCCGCGGCGCACTGCTCTACAACTATACCGGAGAGCGTACCCGTGCCGTGGCCAACCTGTCTGATGATCTCCCCGAGATCGTCGAACAGCTGCCGTCCTCGCTCGACTTCGTCTACTCGCGCACCCTCGAACTGGGCGGAAATGACTGGGACTTCGGTTTCTCCGTCCGCAATATCCTGGGTAGCGATTATGAAGCCACCCAGTCCGCCGGCGGTGTCGAACTGCCGGTCGACACCTACGATATCGGGACCTCGCTGAGCCTTTCAGTGAGCCGCACCTGGTAGTCAATCAGAACGGGGCGAGCCGACCGGCTCGCCCCGTTTTCGACTTGATCCAAACAACCCGACGATAAACCGCGAAACGTCGTAAAACTAACGGCGAACCGTCGTAAAACTGACGTGCAGCGCGTGTATCCGAAACCGGTCCCTGTTCATGCAGCCGCCATCTGTGCGTCTGGCTCCGGGGCGTGCAGGCGGGCGCTGGAACTTATGACGCAAACACCGACATTGGGGCAGGCTCGGCGTGACCGGACACAAATGCCCATGCCGGTCCGCGTCGCGATCCGCCTCGCCGAACTGGGCCTTCTGATCGCCCTGACCTTCGTCGCCGCGCGCCTGATCTGGCTGATCGCCTTCGGGGCCAGTGCCAGTGATTTCCAGCAGGACAGCCTGGACCGCGCCATCGGAGCGCCGGCCGTCGGCAACTATGCCGCTGATCTGTCCCGCCTGCGCGATACCCGCCTGTTCAATGACCCGCGCGCAAGGCCGGCCGATGCCGGCGCACCCGCCGAGATTCCCGAAACCCGCCTGGCACTCGTCCTGCGCGGCGTCCGTCGCGGTGCAACCGCCGAGGCCGGCGGTGCGATCATCCAGACGCCGGACAACCGTCAGCGCTTCTTCCGGGTCGGGGCTGAAATCCTCGACGGGGTGACACTGGAGGCGGTGCTTGTCGACCACGTCCGGATCTCCCGCCGCGGTATTGCCGAGCATCTTTATCTGCGCCCCGAGGATGCCGCCGCTGCCCGCGCAGCGACCACACCGGACGCCGCAACCCCCCTATCGGGCCAGCCCGTCGCCGACCGGCGCGGTCAGCTGGAGGATGTCGGCGGCCTGTTCCAGGTCCGCGCGATCTACAGCGGTGACACGATGACCGGCTACCGCATCGAGAGCGGCAATGAGGCCATGCTGTCGGTCCTCGGCCTGCGCACCAGCGATGTCGTGACCGCGATTGAAGGCCGGCCTGTTGGCGCGATCACCGACCTGTCCGCCTTGCTGGACGGCGAGGACGGCCGTGAGGCGATCCGTTTTTCCATTTCCCGGGGCGGCCTGCCCCTGACCCTGTCGAGGACACTGCCGCAATGACCCTGTCTGCGAAACATGCCCTGACGGCGCTGTGCGCCCTTTTCGTCCTTGTCGCCGCGCCTGCGTCGCGCGCGCATGCCCAGGACCAGGTGGTCAATTTCAACCAGGCCGAGATCCAGGCCGTCATCGACGATGTATCTGCGGTGACCGGCTTTACCTTCATTGTCGATCCCAATGTGCGCGGACGGGTCACCATCACCTCGCAGGCGCCGCTGACCTCGGACCAGTATTTCCAGGTCTTCCTGTCGACCATGCGGGTGCATGGTTACACCGTCGTGCCGACGGCCTCGGGCGCTTACCAGATCGTGCCCGACCAGGCCGGCGCGCGTTCGGCCAACCCGGTCAATTCCAACCTGCGCGGCGACCAGTATGTCACCGCCGTGGTGCGTCTCAATCATGTCGCCTCGCGCGATGCCCTCGCCGTGGTCCGACCGCTGGTCGGGGCCCAGGGCAGCGTCAATGCAACCGAGACCGGCAATGTGCTGGTGATGGTTGATTATGCCGAGAACATCGCCCGCCTGCGCCAGGTGATCCGCGATCTCGATCGCGATACCTCGGTGGTGGAAATGGTCGAGCTGACCAATGTCTCGGCCGCCGACATGACCCGCATCCTGCAACAAATGCGCACCCGCTCCGGCGCGGGCGAGGACGAGACCCTGTTCAATGTCGCCATCGCGCCGATCCCGGCGTCCAACACCGTCCTTCTGCGCGGCAATCGCGAGGCGGTCGACCAGATGATGGCGCTGGTTCGCCGGGTCGACAGTGTCAGCCAGTCCAATCAGAGCTTCCGGGTGATCTATCTCAGCCATGCCGATGGCGAGGGCCTGCTGCCCATCCTGCAGCAAGTGGTCGACACCATGGCCTCGACCGATGGCGTCACCCGCTCGCCTTCCGTCTCGCACCACGCGCCGACCAATTCTCTGGTGATCAATGCCGAGCCCGACGTGCAGCGCCAGCTTGAACTGGTGATCCGCCAGCTCGACATCCGCCGTCCGCAGGTCCTCGTTGAAGGCATCATCGTCGAAATGTCCGACACCACGGCCCAGGAGCTTGGCGTCCAGATGCTGCTGGCGGGCGGCGAGGGTGACACGCCGCTGGCGATGACCCGTTTTTCCTCCAACAATCCGGACCTGCTGGCGCTGACCGGTGCCGTCACCTCGCCGGGTGATGATGACAGCGATCTCAACACCACGCTGCGCCAGGCCGCGATCAACTCCCTCCTCGGTGCGACCGGCGGCACGCTCGGGTTTGGCGGCCAGAACGGCAGCGGCAACCTGTTCGGCCTCGTCCTCAATGCCGTCCAGAGCGATGTGAATTCCAACGTGCTGGCAACGCCCTCCATCCTCGCCCTCGACAATGAGGAAGCCTCCTTCCTGTCGGGCCAGGAAATCCCGGTCACCACCGGCGAGGCGCTCGGCTCGAACAATGCCAACCCGTTCCGCACGGTCGATCGCCAGGAAGTGGGGGTGAAGCTCACCGTCCGGCCGCAGATCACCGAGGGCAATACGGTCCGCCTCTATATCCAGCAGGAAGTCTCCTCGGTCGCCGGTGTGGTCAACGCCGCCTCGACGGACCTGATTACCAACAAGCGTGAAATCGCGACCACGGTGCTGGCCGACAATGGCGAGATCATCGTGCTCGGCGGTCTGATCCGCCAGGAGGACGAGGAGTCCAATTCCGGCGTTCCGGGCCTGCGCCGCCTGCCCGGGGTCGGCCGTCTCTTCCGTTCGGAAGGTACCGAGGTCCGCCGCACCAATCTCATGGTCTTCATCCGTCCGACCATCATTCGTTCGGAAGCCGACATGCAGGCGCTGACCGACAACCGCTACGACTTCATCCGCAGCCAGCAGATCGCCGGCAGCGAAAACGGTACCAGTTCGCTGGAGTCGATCGTCGAGATGATGATGGTCGAGATGGGCCAGGCCGCGCCGGCCACAGCGGAGACCGCGGGTGACTGAGACCCTCGACAGCGCCCCTGACGCCACCGCTGACCGCAATCCGGTCACCTATTCTTTCGCGCGCCAGAAGGGCGTCGCCTACCAGCCGGCCGGTCCGGATGGCGCGGCGGCGGCTTTCCTGCTGCGCAGCGGGGCGGACCGGCGCGCACTTCTGGAGCTGCGCCGGGTTGTCGGGCGGACCTGTCCGGTGCGCGAGATCGCGGCCGATGTCTATGACCGCACCCTGTCCGACCTCTATGCCTATTCCGGGCTCGGGGCGGATGCGATTGACAGTGCAGGCGAGGGCGATGACAGCCTGACCCGCCTGATCGACGAGATGCCGCGCACCGAGGATCTGCTCGACAGTGACAGCGATGCGCCGATCATCCGCCTGATCAATGGCATGATTGCCGAGGCCGTGCGCACGGCCGCCTCCGACGTTCATGTCGAACCCTTCGAGGATCGTGTCTCGATCCGCTACCGGGTCGACGGGGTCATGCACGAGACCGCCTCTGTGCCGCCGCGTCTGGCGCCGCCCCTGGTTTCCCGCATCAAGGTGATGGCCCGGCTCGACATCGCCGAAAAGCGCATCCCCCAGGATGGTCGCCTGTCGATCACGCTGGGCGGGCAGTCCGTCGACGTGCGGGTCTCGACCCTGCCATCGCGGCATGGCGAGCGGGTCGTGTTGCGCCTTCTGGACAATTCGGCGGCGCGCTTCCGGCTTGGTGACCTGGGCATGCCGAGTGCCATGCTGGCCGATCTCACCAAGGCGCTGGCCCAGCCCAATGGCATCATCCTGGTGACCGGCCCGACCGGCGCCGGCAAGACGACGACGCTCTATGCGGGGCTCAACCTGCTCAATGAGCAAACCCGCAACATCCTGACCGTCGAGGACCCGGTCGAATACGCCATCGACGGCATCGGCCAGACCCAGGTCAACGCCAAGGTCGGCATGACGTTCGCGGCCGGGCTGCGCGCCATCCTGCGCCAGGATCCCGACATCGTCATGGTCGGCGAAATCCGCGATGCCGAGACTGCGCGCATCGCCGTGCAGGCCAGCCTGACCGGCCATCTCGTCCTGTCGACCGTCCACACAAATTCCGCCATCGCCGCGATTGCCCGCCTGCGCGACATGGGCGTGGAGAGCTATCTGCTGGCCTCGACCCTGACCGCCATTGTCGCCCAGCGCCTGGTACGCCGCCTGTGCGGGCATTGTCGTGAGGCCTGTGTGCCGGACGCCACCGAGCTGGACCTGCTCGGCCTGGCCGGGCGCAGCGATGTCACCCTTTACCGGCCTGTCGGCTGCAATCATTGCAAGCAGACCGGCTATGACGGCCGGACCGGGCTTTATGAACTGGTCATGGTCGATGACGGGTTGCGCAAGCAGATCCATGACGAGGCCCGCGAGTCCGAGATGGCGGCGCAGGCCTTCGCCAATCGGCCGACCCTGTTCCGCAACGGCGTCGAGCTGGCCCTGGCCGGAACGACCAGCCTGGCCGAGGTGCTGCGCGTCTGCCGCGAGGAGGGCGAGCGCCATGCCGGCGTTTGAGTATGAAGCCCTCGATGCCCGCGGCAAGAAGGCGCGTGGCCTGATCACCGCCGACAGCGAGCTGGCGGCCCGGCGCGCCCTGCGCGGCAGGGCGATGGCGCCGCTCGCGATCCGCCAGGCCGAAGCGCGGCGCACGCCGGGTTCCGGCGAGGCAAGCGGGCTGATGGACCGCCTGCGGCGGCAGGACCTGTCCTCGCGCGAACGCATGCTGGTGACCCGTCAGCTGGCCAGTCTTCTCGGCGCCGGCATGCCGGTCGCGGAAAGTCTTGGCCTGCTGGCCGAGCAGGGTGGTCGCCACCATATGCGCCGGGTGCTGATGGCCGTACGGGCGCGGGTCTCCGAAGGCGAGCGCCTGTCGGACGCCATGCAGGCTTTCCCGAAATCCTTCCCCGCCGTCTATCGCGCCATGGTCGCGGCCGGCGAGAGCGCCGGCGGGCTGGAGCATGTGCTCGCCCGGCTGGCCGATTATCTGGAGAAGGAAGAGGCCGTCGCCAACCGGATCACCGGGGCACTGGTCTATCCCGTTGTGCTTTCGACGGTCGCCATCGCGGTCATCGCCCTCTTGATGACCTTCGTTGTGCCGCGGATCGCCGAGCAGTTCACCGGCATGGGCATGGACCTGCCGGCCCTGACCCGTTTCATGATCGCCGCCTCCGGCGCGCTGACCGCCGGCTGGCCTTTCATTCTGGCCGGACTGGCCGCGCTGGTCATCGGGGGAGGCCTTGTGCTGCGGCAGCCCTCGGCGCGTCTGGCGCTCGATGGCGGGCTGGCCCGACTGCCGGGCCTGGGCGGTTTCCTGCGCAAGTCCGAAGCGGCCCGCTTTGCCCGTACCATGGGCATTCTGATCGAAAGCGGCGCCCTCCTGCCGGACGCGCTGCGGGCGGCCCGGCGGGCGGCGTCGAACCGCGCTTTCGCGATCCGGCTCGACCGGGTGCTGGGCGAGGTCGAGAGCGGCCGGGCGCTGACCGATGCGCTGCGGGCCCAGGCCTGGTTTCCGGTGCTGATGCTGTTCATGGTCGCCGCCGGGGAGCGCTCCGGGGCGCTGGGGGAAATGTTCCGCCGCGCTGCCGACCAGATGGACCAGGAAATTGACGGCGCCATCACCGTCGGCCTCAACCTGCTCGAACCCGGGATCATCCTGGTCCTGGGCGTCGTGGTGGTGGTGATCGTCCTGTCGATCCTGCTGCCCATCCTGCAACTCAACACTTTGGCTCTTGGCTAGGGAGGCGTCGATGACCGACCCACTCGCTCACACCCGACCGGACGATGATCGCGACAGCGAGGCCGGTTTCTCACTGCTCGAGATCATGATCGCCGTGGTCATCATCGGCATCATGGGCACGATCGTCCTGCTCAATGTCCTGCCGGCCCAGGACCAGGCGCTGCTGCAAAAGGCGCGCACCGATATCGCGACGCTGGAACAGGCGCTCGATGCCTATCGGCTCGACATGCGCGAATATCCCAACTCGGAGGCCGGCCTGCAGGCGCTCGTCACGCCGCCGCGCGGGGTTGATGCATCGCGCTATCGCAGCGGTGGCTATGTCCGCCGCCTTCAGGATGATCCCTGGGGCAATCCCTACCAGTACGCCTATCCCGGCCAGCACGGCATGATCGACATCTATTCGCTGGGCGCCGATGGCCGCGAGGGCGGCGAGGGCCTGGACGCTGATATCGGCAACTGGCAGGGCTGATGCGACAAGGCCGGACATATCGCGGCCGCGAAGCCGGACTGTCGCTGATCGAAATTCTCGTCGGGGTGTCGATCCTGGCGACGGTGGCCTTTGTCGTCTCGCTCTCCTTCCAGCCGACCCGCCCGCCGCTGGACGAGGCCGCCGACCGCCTCGCGGCACGGCTGCAGGTCGCCAGCGAGGAGGCGGTCACGTCAGGTGTGCCGGTCGGCCTGGTGATCGAGGAGTTCGGCGCCGGCTATGCCTTCCACCGCTATGTCGACCGGCGCTGGTGGCCACTGACCGATCATCCCGCCCTGCGGGCGCGGCAATTGCCGGACAGCGTCCGGCTGGTCGCCCGCGATGTCATGTTCGCGCGCGACGATGCGGCAGCCGTTCCGGTGATCTGGTTCGACCCGGCCGGTCTGACCGAACCCTTCCGACTGCGTCTTGAAACTGCCGAGGCCGCCATTGATCTCGACTGGCAGCCCGATGGCGGGCTGACCCGGCAGGCAGGACTCTGAGGATGGCCGGGCAGCACAATGACGGCGGCTTCTCGTTGATCGAGATGATGACCGCCCTGGCGATCGTCGCGATCGCCGGCCTCGCGCTGATCAACCTGACCCGCGCGACGACACAGAATACCGCTGCGGTCGAAACCCGCGCGCTGGCGGCCCTGGCGGCGGAAAACCTGCTCAACACCGAATGGTTGCGGGCCGGAGCACCGGAAGCCCGGTCAGGCCGCTACCAGCTCGGCGGAGTCACCTATGACTGGAGCACCCGCATCGCGGAGACCGGTGAGGCCGGTCTCGTGCGCGTCCACATCGAGCTTTCAGAAAGCGGGCAGGACCAGGTCCTCGCCGAGCTGGATACATTCCGGCGGGTGCCCTCATGAGCGTCCTGGTGCTTCCGGCTGACCGCCAGGGCGAGGCCGGATTCTCGCTCACAGAGGTCCTCGTCTCGGTCTTCATCTTCGCGGTGATCGGCACGATCTCGGTCGGCCTGATGTCGACCAGCCTGAATGCCCGCGAACAGAATTCCGATGTGCTCGTCCAGACCGGACAGATCGATCTCATGCGCACGCTGTTGCGCGAGGATCTGGGACAGGTCGTGCTGCGCCCCGTGCGGACGCGCGAGGGACGCCGCGAGACCTTCATTTTCGCGGGCGATGCCGACGGGCTGGCCGGCCCGTTCGCCGCTGGCGGTGATGGGGAACGGGTCCTGCTCAGCCTGACCCGGCGCGGGCGGGCCAATCCCGGCCTGTTGCGGCCACGCTCAAGCCTGGCCCGGGTCGATTATGTCCTGCGTGAAGGCGAGCTGGTTCGACGCGTCCTGCCCTATCCCGACGGCGCCAACCCGGCGGAGGCGTCGCAGACGGTGCTCGCGGCGGGCCTTGCCGATGTTGAACTCGAATTTCTCATTGGCGCCGCCTGGACCCGCCGCATCGGCTATCGGTCCGGCGCGGTCGAAAGCGCCCTGCCGCGCGCCGTCCGCCTGCGCTATGTCGCGCCGCGTCTCGGCGACATGGAACATGTCGTGCTGACCTCGGAGGCCGGGGGATGAGCCGTTCCGACTTGGCCTTCTCGTCGCGCCAGAGCGGTGCCTCGCTGGTCAGCGCCTTGCTGCTGGTCGCCGTGATGGCGTCGATGGCGATGATGCTGGCTGGCGAGCTGCGGGTCGCCATGCGGCGCTCGGTCAATATGGAAGGGCGTGACCAGGCCTATTGGTATGCGGTCGGCGCGCGCGAATATGCGGGCGGGCTGATCGCTACCGCGATGCGCGAGCCGGCCCGGGCGCTGCGGCCTGATGCTGACTGGCTGCGCTCTGCCCGCGAATTCCCGATCGAACGCGGCGCCCTTTCGGGCCGCATTTCGGACGGCAATAATTGTTTCAATCTGAACGCGCTGGTCGTTGCTGACGGACAGGGCGGGCTGATCGCCGATCCCGTCCAGCGTCGCCGTTTTGAACACCTGATGTCGGCGCTCGGCGTGCCGGGCGCCGAAGCCGGCCGGATCGCGGCGGAAGCCAGTGACTGGATCGACAGCGACAATCGTCCGCTGGCTGGCGGCGGCGAGGACGCGGTCTATGCCGATCGTTCCACGCCCTACCGCACGGGCAATACGCTGATGGCCGAGCGCGAGGAAATCCTCGCGCTTGCCTCGATGACACCGGCGATCTACCAGCGCCTCGCGCCGCATGTCTGCGCCCGCCCGGTCGCGGCGCCGCTGCCGCTCAACATCAACACGCTGACAACCGATGACTGGCCGCTGCTTTTCGCCGTTCTCGATGGTGAACTCGGCCGGGTCGCGGTTGAGGGGCTTCTGCTGGGCCGGCCCGCCACCGGCTTTGCCAGTGCTGCGGAGTTCTGGACGCTGGAGACCGTGGCAGCGCTGGCGCCCGATGTGACCCTGCGCGAAACGGTCGGGATCGAGACGCGCTATTTTGACGTCGCCGTCAATGTGCGCCATGACGGCCAGAGCTACCGCCTTGATGCGGTTTACGAATGGCGCGGCGGGACCACGCTCCACCGCCTGACCCAGAGATACGGATACGCTGAATGAGCTGCGACCTGATCCTCAAGCCCGGGCCGCTGGGCGCCGTTGCCTGGTCGGTTGTCGACCGGCGCGATGGCAAGCGTGTGCACGAGGGCCGGCTTGCGGCCGATGAAAGCCTCGATGGGGCGCTCACCGGCTCTGTTGACCGGACTCTCATCCTGTTGCCGGGCGAGCATGTGCATCTGGCCCGGCTGGCGATTCCGGCCCGCTCCGAGCGCGAGGCCCGGCAGGCGGCGCCCTTCCTGGTCGAAGACGAGATCGCCTCACGCCTGGCCGAGACGACGGTGTTGCCCGGTCCGCGTGGCGGCGATGAGCGGCGCTGGATCGCGGCCGTTGACTCGGCTCTGCTGATGCAATGGCGCGACCGGCTGGTGCCGCTGGCCATCCGTCCGGCCCATGTCATCCCCGACAGCCTGGTTGCGGCCGAACCCGGGGCGGCGCTGACACTCTATGATCGCGGCGACGCCGTCCTGTTTGCCCATGATCCGGACAGCGACAGCGGCAGCGGCGCCGGGCCGGTCGCCGGGGTGATGGACACCGCCCTGTTCGGGTCGGTCATCCAGCCGCTGGTGAAGGCCGCCGGATCCGGCGAGATCGCCGTGTCGCGCTCGCTTGGACTGACGGGCGCCAATTTCCGTGCCATCGGCCAGGGCGGGATCGACATGCGGGCGAGCGCCGTGCCAGCCGAGCGATTGGCGACGCTGCCGCGCCTTCTGGGTGATGCCCTGGTCTCGACCTTTGACGGGGCGGCCCTGATCCGCCCCTTGCGTCGCCCGGCGATGATGGCGGCTGGCCTCCTCCTCGCCTTCTGCCTGCTGATCGGTGGCGAAACCGCGTACTTCCGGCTTCAGGCCGATCGTTTCGAGGCGGCAACGATCGACCAGTTCAATCATGCCATCCCCGATTTCGGCCGTCCCGTTATCGCGGCCGAAGCCGAGCGTTTCCTGGCTGACCGGGTGGCGCGGCTGGAGGGGACAGGCCCGTCTGTCTTCCTGCAATTGCTGGCCGCGCTCGACGAGCTGACCGCCGAGAGCGAGCGCGTCCGCGTCGATCATGTCCGCTTTGACCCGGCGCGCGGCGCCCTGTCGGTCGGCGCGACCTATACCGATTTCTCCGATTTTGATGCCCTGAGTGCTCGCGCCGAACGGCTCGGGCTGCGGCTTGAGGATGGCGGCGCGCGCGAAGGCACGTCCGGCATTGAGGGCGAGTTTGTGGTGAGGCTGCCATGATGGCCCTGATGACACCCGTAACGGCCTGGTGGGACGGGCTGAGCCTGCGCGAGAAGATCATGCTTGGCATCGCAGCGGCCCTGGCGGTCGTGCTCGCGGTCACCGCGCTGATCGTCCAGCCGCTGCTGGGTCTGCACGACAGGGCCCGCCAGGATTATGCCGCCTCGATGCGGCTCTATCGGGCGGTTGAGGCGGATGCCGAGCGCTATCGTGTCCTGGCCGCCGAGCAGCCAGCTGGCGCAGCACCCACCCAGTCCCTGCGCGCTGTCGCTGGCGCAATGGCGCTGCGCCATGACATCGCGCTGGCCCGCATGGTGCCCGGCGAGGATGGCCGGCTGACGGTCAATATCGACCGCGCCGAAACCGCCGCTGTCCTGCGATGGCTGGTTGATCTGGAGGAGCGCTACGGCATCCGCCCGCAAGCCTCGACGATGGATCGTGATGCGGACGGCCATGTCTCGGCCGCCTTCGTCCTGAGCCGGGGTGGGTCGTGATGCTGGCGCGGACCGGACTTGTCCTGGCGCTTCTTGTCGTCTGGCTGATCGTGTTGCTGCCGCTCAAGGCCGTTGCGCTGGCCGCTGGTGGCAGTGCGGCACTGGGCTATCGCGATGTTTTCGGGACGATCTGGCAGGGCCGGGTCTATGGCCTCAACCTCAATGGCGTGCCGGTGCGCGAGCTGGAAGTCTCGCTTGACCCGTTCGCGCTGGCGACGGGTCGACTGAGCGGGGACTGGCGGATCGCCGATGCCAGCCTGCGCGGTGACGGCCGGGTCAGCCTGTCACCGGGCCGTCTCCACCTCATTGATACGGATCTCGATCTCAGCCTCGCGACGCTGGGGGTTCCTCTGCCTCCGGGCGTGCGGCCGACCGAACGGATCCGGACCCGGATTGTCGAGCTGGACATGCGTGACGGCGCCTGCATCGCGGCCAGCGGTTCAGCGAGTTCCGGCGCCCTGACCGGTCTTGCCCTGGTTGAGGGCCACACCCTGCCCGTGCTCCACGGCGACTGGCGCTGTGATGGCGACCGGCTGGTGCTCGACTGGTCCGGTGAGGTCGACGGGCTGACCGCCGGGGGCCAGGTCCGCTTTCGCGCGGACGGCTATGACTGGACCGCGCGCATCGAGACCGACTGGCCCGACATGGCCGACGCCCTGGCCCTTGCCGGCATGCGCCGTGACGGGTCCGCCTGGCAGGCCGAGGGGCAGGAAAGCTATGCCGGGGTTGGCGGGTAGGAACCGGTTGTCAGAACGCCGGATAGAGGCCGGGTCCGTAGGCGCGGTGAATCCAGCCGACCAGACATCCCAGCGCCAGCCAGGGCCCGAAGGCAAAGGGCTGACCCGAAGCCGGTGCCTGGCGCCGGATCAGCGCGATCGTGGCAATGAAAAGCAGGGCCGAGAGGGCCCCGACGAGGACGATGATCGGCAGCAACCAGCCGCCACACCAGGCCCCGGCTGCCGCCAGCAGCTTGGCATCGCCGCGCCCCAGCCCGTCGCGCCCGCGCAGTCGCCGATAGGCGATCTCGATGGCGACAAAAATGCCATATCCAAGCCCGGCACCGACCAGTGAGGCCCAGGGCGTGCCAAGAATGATAGCGTTGAGGAGGACTCCAGCGGCGATCAATGGCAGGGTCAACAGATCGGGCAGGCGGAAGCTGCGGGCGTCGATCCAGGCCAGTCCGCCGAGGGCGAGAACGAGGACCACTGTGGCGAGGTGAATGTGAATCATTCCCGTCCTGTCACAAAAGTGTAATACGCGTGGGCCACAAGGTCGAGGCTCAACAGAGGACAGACACAATGACAGACGCCGCGCTGGCGCTCCAAGCCGAAAATCTCCGGATGACATTCGGGGAAACCAGGGCGCTCGACGATGTCAGCCTGGAAGTGAAGCCGGGTGAGATGGTCGCACTCATCGGCCCGTCCGGTTCGGGCAAGTCGACCCTGTTGCGTGTCGCCGCAGCCCTGCAGGTTGCTGACAGCGACAGCGGGCCGGTCTCCGTACTCGGTCGCACCATGCAGCAGCGGGGCAGACTGTCCAGCGGCGTGCAACGCAACCGGATCAAGCTTGGTTTCATCTTCCAGCAGTTCAACCTGGTCGGCCGCCTGTCCCTGTTCCAGAACGTGCTGGTTGGCGCGCTCGGTCGCCTGCCAACCTGGCGCGGCGTGCTCGGGATCTTCCCGAATGCGGTCAAGCAGACGGCGATGGACGCGCTGACCCGTGTCGGTGTCGAGGGCTTTGCCGCGCGCCGGGCCTCCAACCTCTCGGGTGGTCAGCAGCAGCGCGGCGCGATTGCCCGTGCCCTGGTCCAGGGCGCCGAAGTCCTGTTCGCCGATGAGCCGATCGCCTCGCTCGACCCGGTCTCCGCCCGCAAGGTGATGGAGACGCTGCGCGAGCTCAACCAGGATGACGGGCTGACCGTTGTGGTCACCCTGCACCAGGTCGATTATGCCCAGCGTTTCTGCGACCGCATCGTGGCTCTCAACAAGGGTCGCATCGTCTATGACGGACCGGCCGATGGCCTGTCGCGTGACAAGCTGATCGAAATCTACGGCCCCGAATTCGAAACCGCTTTCGAAGGGGGAGAGGCGTGATGAAAACCGTGCTGACCCAGTCTTTCCGCGGCCTGGCCAAGGCCTGTCTCCTGGTCGCCGCCCTGACCCTCACCGCCTGCTCCGGATCGGCCAGTGAGCCGCGCTCGTCGAGCGGTCTGTCCGGCGCGCCCGTCGCGGCAGACGGCGAACGCCGCGTGCTCAATTTCGGCATTATCGCGACCGAGTCCTCCTCCACCCAGGAAACCAACTGGCGCCCCTTCATCGACGCCATGTCGGACTGGACCGGTTATGACATCCAGCCCTATTACGCTTCCGACTATGCCGGCGTGATCCAGGCCATGCGCTATGACAGCGTCCAGTTCGCCTGGTTCTCCAACTTCTCCGGCCTGCAGGCGGTGCGTCGCGCCGGTGGCGAAGTCTTTGCCAAGGCGACCTATCCGGACGGATCGGAAGGCTATCACTCGGTGCTGCTGGTACCGAATGAGAGTCCGATCCAGACCCTGGACGACATACTCGTCTGTGATCGCTCGCTCGATTTCGGCATGGGTGATCCCAATTCGACATCGGGCTATCTCGTCCCCTCGGCCTTCATCTTCGCGCCGCGCGGGATCGATCCGAACGAGTGTTACAACTCGGTCCGCAACGCCAATCACGAGGCCAATGCGGTCGCGGTGGCCAATGGCCTGATCGATGTCGGCACCAACAATACCACCAACATGATCCTGCTCGAGCGCTCGCGCCCGGACATGTATAACCGGCTGCGCGAGATCTGGCGTTCGCCGATGATCGGCACGGATCCGATCATCTGGCGGGCCGATCTCGACATCGAGGCCAAGCAGCGCCTGCAATACTTCTTCATGAATTACGGTCGCATGGGAACGCCGGAAGAGGTTGCCGAGGCGCGGGCCGTGCTCGATCCGCTCTATTTCGGGACCTTCCTGCCAGCGTCGAATGCGCATCTCGACCCGATCGTGCAGCTGGAAATCGTCCGCGATCTCACCAATGTGCGGCACGACGCTGATCTGACGGACGAAGAACGGGCCAGCCGCATTGCCGAGCTTGAGGCCCGGCTGGCGGAAGTCGAGGCCGGCAATTCCGGCCTGACCAGCCAGGCCAATTCCTTCGAGCAGATCACCAGTGAGGCCGAAGGCCAGGTCCATGCCGAGGCCGCCGGCGTCGACTGGGTGATGGGCGGCGTTCTGATGATCGTCGCGGTGGGCGGGCTGGTCCTGCTGCTGTGGGCGTCCGCGCCGCGCGGACCAGGCCCCAAGGTGCCGCTGATGGAACGCATCGCCAATGCGGTGATTGCCGCTGGCGTCGTGGTCATTCTGGTCTGGAGCTTCGACTCCGCTGACATGGACCGGTCCTACCTGCTGGTCGAGAACGCCGGCGATATGGGCGAGTTCATTGGCGGTTTCCTGCCCGATGACATCGCCGACAGCGCCTCCCGCGCGACCTATTGGGAAGCCCTGTCGAACGGCTTCGAGGAAGCCATTCCGCAGATGATCGTGACCGTCCAGATCGCGATCTGGGGGACCTTCATCGCCGTCATCTCGGCGATCCCCTTCGGCCTGCTCAGCGCCCGCAACGTCGCGCCGGGCTGGCTGGTCCAGCCGGTGCGCCGCCTGATGGACGTGTTCCGCTCGATCAACGAGCTGATCATCGCCCTCGTCTTCATCGCCGCGGTGGGCCTCGGCCCGCTGGCGGGGGTGATGGCGCTCGCGGTCCACACCACCGGCGTCCTCGCCAAGCTGTTCTCGGAAGCGGTCGAGTCGATCGATCATGGTCCGGTCGAGGGTGTCCGGGCGACCGGTGCACGGCCGATCCACGAGGTGATCTGGGCGGTGATTCCCCAGGTCGCACCGCTGTGGACCTCCTTCGGTCTTTACCGGTTCGAGTCGAATGCGCGTTCGGCGACGGTGCTGGGCCTGATCGGCGCCGGCGGTATCGGACAGATCCTGTTCGAAGCCGTCCGGGCGTTTGACTACCAGCGCACCGCGGCCATCGTGATTGTGATCGTCATCGCCGTCAGCGCGATCGACATGATGTCGCAATTGCTCCGCAAGCGACTGACCTGATTTTACGAGGATAATCGAAGAAAGCCCGGGGCACTGACGTCCCGGGCTTTTTTGTGCGCGCAATGAAATGCAACAAAGGTGTCACGAGGCTGTAGCAAAACCGTCATCGAGTCGAGGTACGAAAATTCGCGAAACAACGAAGTCGTAGCAAAACCTTCACTCAACGGACGCCTCTTTGACACATTGTGCCTATAGCGCACGGATCAGACAGGTGTCCTGACAACATCAGGAACACCATCGTGACCCGACGTTTTCTTGCGAGCACCCTCTTGGCCGCCAGCGCTGCCCTTGTCGCCACCGCCACAGCAACTGCCCAGGAGGCGGGGGGCTGGGAATTTGACGGCGTACCGTCCTGGTCGAACCCGGACAGCGGTGACAGCTTCACCTTCCGTGGCCGAGTCTTCCTCGACTATGGCGATATCGATTTCACGTCGGGCGGCACCCGCACCGGCTTTAACGACAGCGAGCTGCGCACGGCCCGCCTCGGCGTCACCGGCAGCTTCCGCGGCGTTGACTACGTCGCCGAGTTTGACTGGATCAACGAGGAAATCGCTGCCAACGACGTCTATCTGACGTTCGATGCGGGCAATTTCGACGTGATGGTCGGTCACATGAAGACCACCAACTCGGCCGAGGAAATCACCTCCTCGCGCTACATCACCTTCATGGAGCGCGGCCTCGGCACCGACCTGTTCGGCCTTGATCGCCGGGTCGGCGTCACGGTGATGCACAGCGGTTCCAATTACAGCCTCGCGGCCGGCATCTATGGCGGCCGTCCGGGCGATCTGTCCCAGACCCTGGAGCTTGATGACAGCTCGGCGATCTCGGCCCGGGCCACCCGTGCCTTCGTCGGCGAGGGGACCACGGTCCATCTCGGCGCTTCGGTTCGTCACCTTGATTATGGCGGGGCCGGGACCCGCGTCCGCGTCCGTCCGCAGACCCATATCACCGACCGCATCGTGACCGCCGACTTCCGCCCGGGCCGTCCGCTCGGCGAAGCTGACACCTCCTTCTTCTGGGGCCTCGAAGCCGCGGTCATCCACGGACCCTTCCATGCGGAAGCCGAGTGGATGAACATGACGGTCGACGGCCCGGCCGGTAATCCGGACTTCAACGCCCAGTTTGCCAATTTCGGCTGGTTCCTGACCGGCGAGACGCGCAGCTATTCGGCCGGCTCCGGCAAGTTCGGCCGCACCCGTCCGACGACGACGGTGTCGGAAGGCGGGCCGGGCGCCTGGGAAGTCGCCGTCCGTCTGGACCGCGCCGACCTCGACACCGTCGCGGCCGGCGAACTCACCAATTTGACCCTGGGTGTGAACTGGTACCTTGAGGACCATTTCCGCATCATGGCCAATCTCGTCGATGGCACGCTCTCGGTTCCGGGCGCGAATGACACCGACGTGTCGGGCGCACAAGTTCGACTGCAATGGGATTTCTGATCAACGCGGGCCCGGTCATGCCGGGCCTGCATCGTTTAGTGGCAAGGAATTGAAGACATGAAACTCCAAGCTCAACTCGCGGCCGCGCTTGCGGTCCTGGCGATCGCGGGTGGCGCCGAGGCGCAGCAGCGCGACCAGATCCGCATCGTCGGCTCGTCCACCGTTTTCCCGTTCTCGACCGCCGTTGCAGAAAGCTTCGGGGCCAAGACGGGCTTTTCGACCCCGGTTGTTGAATCGACCGGTTCGGGCGGCGGCCTGCGCCTGTTCTGTTCCGGCGTCGGCACCGAGCATCCCGATATCGTGAACGCCTCGCGCCGCATGCACGGCTCGGAATACGAACTTTGCCAGAGCAATGGCGTGCGCGAGATCACCGAAGTGCGGATCGGCTTTGACGGCATCGTGCTCGGTGCGGCCGACCGTGCTGCCGCCAGCGTCGACATTTCGCGCGAGCAGATCTGGCTGGCGCTCGCGGCCGAAGTGCCGGCCGATGACAGCTGCTCCCGCTTCATCCCCAACCCGAATGAGCGCTGGTCCGATATTGACCCGTCGCTGCCGCGCCAGCGGATCGAAGTGTTCGGCCCGCCGCCGACCTCGGGCACGCGCGACGCCTTTGTCGAGCTGGCCATGCAGGAAGGCGCGCGTGAGATCGCCTGCATGAACGAGCTGCGCAGCAGCGACCGCAACCGGTTCGAGCAGATCGCCAGCCGCATCCGCGAGGATGGCCGCTGGATCGATGCCGGCGAGAATGACAACGCGATTGTCCAGACCCTGGTCAACACCCCGACCGCGTTCGGCGTGTTCGGCTATTCCTTCCTCGACCAGAATTCCGACCGCATCTCGGCCGTCAATATCGACGGTGTCGCGCCGGAGTTCGAAGCCATTGCCGATGGCAGCTATCCGGTGTCACGCTCGCTCTTCTTCTATGTGAAGAACCAGCATGCCGCGATCATTCCGGGCCTGGTGGAATTCGTCGAGGAGTTCACCTCCGAGGATGCCTGGGGCGAGTTCGGCTATCTCACCGATCGCGGCCTGATCCCGCTGCCGGACTCCGATCGCGACGCAACCCGTGACCGTGCCGTCAATCTGACGGCGATGGCCCAGTCGCCGGAATAAGCCTGGTCTTCAGGCGCGAATGTAT
Source organism: Maricaulis sp. (assembly GCF_015665295.1). Taxonomy (GTDB): domain Bacteria; phylum Pseudomonadota; class Alphaproteobacteria; order Caulobacterales; family Maricaulaceae; genus Maricaulis. The sequence continues at coordinate 97,153 of NZ_JADFAJ010000003.1, read as the reverse complement.
GCGGGGATGGCCGAGAGGCCGTCCCCGTTTTCGTTGCGGGAGACACGCGGGGGAGACGCGTTAATTGTACCTGTCCCCAAGCCCGCTAACGCCTCAATACAGCGTCTTGCGTTTGCGCAAGCGGCGCCAGAAGCGGCGGCGCTCCGGCTTGGGATGGGGTTTGAGATTTTCGACGAAGTCGATCGCGCACTGGCGCCAGGAATGCTTTTCGGCATGAGCGCGCGGCGCGGCGCGGTCGATGTCGAGACAATCGAGGCAGGCCTGGCGCAGATCATCATTGATGAAGCCGCCGCCGGAGCCGGGGATAATGTCCTTGGGGCCGTGCGCCGGGAAGGCGGCGACCGGTGTGCCGCAGCCCATGGCTTCCAGGTTCACCAGGCCAAACGTGTCGGTCCAGCTGGGGAAGACAAAGACGTCGGCATCGGCGAACCAGCGCGCAAGCTCCTCACCGAATTTCGGTCCCGGGAAAACGGCGTCGGGATATTTCACCTTCAGCTCCTCGCGCTGCGGTCCGTCGCCGACCACCACCTTGGTGCCGGGCAGGTCGAGCTTGAGGAAGGTCTCGATATTCTTCTCGACCGCGATCCGGCCGACATTGACAAAGACCGGGCGGGCGAGGCCGGCATAGACGTCCTCGCCACCGATGAAGCGCTTGTCCGGATTGAACATGTCGATATCGACGCCGCGCGCCCAGGCGGTGAGGTTCCTGAAGCCGCGGGCCGCAAGATCGTCGCGCATTGACGGTGTCGTCACCATGATCCGGCCCGAGGCATTGTGGAACCAGCGCATGAAGGCATAGCCGGCCGCCAGCGGGATCAGCGGGAAGCGGGCATTGATGTATTCGGGGAATTTGGTGTGATAGCTCGTCGTGAAGGGGAGTTTCCACTTCACGCAGATACGCCGCGCCGCCATGCCGAGCGGGCCTTCCGTGGCGATATGGATCGCCTCGGGCTCGAATTCCTTGAAGCGCCGGGCAATGTCCTTGCGGGCGCCGAGCGCCAGCTTGATCTCGGGATAGGTCGGCAGCGGGAAGGTCTTGTAACCGAGCCCCGGATGGATGACCTCGACCTGGTGCCCCATGGCGCGGCATTCCTCGACGGTGCGCGACAGGGTTCGCACGACGCCGTTGACCTGCGGCTCCCAGGCATCGGTCACCAGCATGATGCGCTGGGGACGCTCCTCGCCATTATCGCTGTCGATCTCGGGATCGATTTCGGATTCGGGGGCCTCGGACGGGGGGGCGATTGCGTCGGTCATGGCATCCTGTATCGGTCGGGCGCGTCGCGCCGGGCAGTGCGGGTTGTGATCTGCGGCGTGTAGCCGAGCGAGCTCACAATGTCAGCCTCCAGCATAGCGGTGAATGCCTCGGCTTGAAGCGAAGAAAGCGGTTGCCACCGGGCGGCGGAAAAAAGCAGCGCAGCGGCGCTGGGAGACATCCGCTCCGGCAGGCCCCCGGCGGGCAAGAAATTTGTGATCGCGCGGGGCTTGAACGGGGCGTCGCGCAATGTTTGGCTCGAAGTCGAAGGGCGTTCCCTGTTTGGACCGTTCAAGGCATCTGAACCTGAAGACAAATGAGCGGAAGACTTCGCTTGCCCTTGTCAAAACGCCGGACCATTGTCCGCGCCGTTCATTTGCTGAATAGGGAGTTTCAGCCATGAATGTCCAGGCTCGTGACATGATGCGATGGGATGATCTTGATTCGGCGAAATTCGCCGATGAAACAGCGGCGGTCCGTGACCTCGCCGCGGCGACGGGTCTTGATGATCCGGCGCAGGAGCGCGTGCGCACGGCCGCGATCGAGCTGGTCCGGACGGCGCGCAGGACGACCAAGGCGCGCGGGCTGATGGACAGCTTCCTGCAGGAATTCACCCTGTCCAATCGTGAGGGCCTGGCCCTCATGTGCCTGGCCGAGGCCCTGCTGCGGGTGCCCGATGCCGCGACCGCCGACAAGCTGATCGCGGAAAAGATATCCGACGGCGCCTGGGCCGAGCACATGGGCCGCTCCGAGAGCTGGCTGGTCAATGCCTCGACGCTTGGCCTGATGCTCACCGGCAATCTCATTGATGTCGATCCGGAAGCGCGCAAGAGCCCGGGCACCTATCTGCGCAAGCTGACCCAGAAAATGGGCGAGCCGGTGATCCGCGCTGCCGTCTTCCGCGCCATGGGCATCATGGGCGAGGAATTCGTGCTCGGTCGCTCGATCAAGGAAGGCCTCAAGCGCGCCAGAAAAGGTGAGGGCGAGCTGTGCTCGTTTGACATGCTGGGCGAGGGCGCCCGCACTGCGAAGGACGCGGCGCGCTATCACAAGCGCTACATGGAAGCGATCGAGGCGGTCGGCAAGGCGCGCGGCAAGGGTCCCGTCGAGAGCGTGCACGGGGTCTCCGTCAAGCTGTCCGCCCTGCATCCCAAATACCTGGCCGTGAAGGAAAAGCGGGTGCTCGAGGAGCTTTACCCGCTGGTGCTCGAACAGGCGATGGCCGCCAAGGCCTATGATATCGGCTTCTGTCTCGATGCCGAGGAGGCCGACCGGCTCGTCCTGTCGCTGAAACTCCTCGACAAGCTGGCCCGGGCACCCGAGCTCGCCGGCTGGAACGGCCTCGGCCTTGCCGTACAGGCCTATCAGAAGCGCACCCGCCGGGTCATCGAACAGCTGGTCGAACTGGCCCGCGCCGCCGATCGCCGTTTCATGGTGCGCCTGGTCAAGGGCGCCTACTGGGACAGCGAAATCAAGTTCGCACACCAGAATGGCTGGCCGGACTTTCCGGTCTGGACGACCAAGCCGGCGACTGACCTCAATTATCTGGTCTGCGCCCGCGTCATCCTGGGGGCTCCGGACGCCATATACGGTCAGTTCGCGACCCATAATGCCCATTCGCTGGCGGCGATCCGTGAACTGGCCCAGCAGGCCGGCGTCGAGCGCTATGAGTTCCAGCGCCTGCATGGCATGGGCGAGGCGCTCTACCACGCCGATGCCCAGCTCAATCCGGCGGCGCCGGTGCGGGTCTATGCCCCGGTCGGCAGCCATGAGGACCTGTTGCCCTATCTCGTCCGGCGTCTGCTGGAGAATGGCGCCAACACGTCATTTGTGCACTCCTTCCTCGATCCCGAGGTGCCCGTCGAGAAAGTCGCCAGCGGCCCGTTTGAAATTGCCCGCACCATCGACCGCCACGCCAGGATTGCCCTGCCGAAAGACCTCTATGGCGAGGAGCGTGCCAACTCGGTTGGCCTCGACCTGTCCCAGGCCGCAGCCCGCGAACGGGTTGCGCGGGCTTTTGCGGCCTTCAATCGCGAGGACCAGCTGAACGCCACGCCGCTGGTGGCCGGGCATGAGGTCGACGGGGCCGCCCACCAGGTCATGTCGCCGGTCGACATGGCGCGCCAGGTCGGCTCGGTGGTCGATGCGTCGGTCGATGATGTGAACACCGCCTTCGACAGCGCGGTTGCGGCGCAGCCCGGCTGGGACCGGCGGGGCGGCAAGGCGCGCGGCGCCATCCTGCGGGCCATGGGTGATGCCATGGAAGCCGACATGGACCGCTTGCTGGCAATCATGGCCATCGAAGCCGGCAAGACGCTGACGGACGGCATCGCGGAAGTGCGCGAGGCGGTCGACTTCTGTCGCTATTACGCCGCCCAGGCCGAGCGTGAGTTCGACAGCGCGGTGCGCCTGCCCGGACCGGCCGGCGAAACCAATCATCTCGGCATGAAGGGGCGCGGTGTCTTCGTCACCATCAGCCCGTGGAATTTCCCGCTGGCGATCTTCGCCGGCCAGGTCGCGGCGGCGCTGGCGGCCGGCAATACCGTGCTCGCCAAACCGGCCGAGCAGACCCCGTTGATCGCCTTCGAGGCGGTGAAAATGTTCCAGAAGGCCGGCCTGCCGGCCGACGTGCTTCATCTCCTGCCGGGGCGCGGCGAGATTGTCGGTGCGGCGCTGACCACCGATCCGCGCACGGCGGGCGTGGCCTTTACCGGTTCAACCGAAGTGGCGCGTCTGATCAACCGCTCCCTCGCCGCCCGCGAGACCGCGATCGCACCGCTGATCGCCGAAACCGGCGGGCTGAACGGCATGTTCGTCGATACCACGGCGCTCAAGGAGCAGGTCGTTGACGACGCCATCAGTTCCGCCTTCGGTTCGGCCGGCCAGCGCTGTTCCGCATTGCGCGTCATTTTTCTGCCGGAAGATACGGCAGACGAGATCATTGAAGGTCTCGCCGGTGCCATGGACGAGCTGCAGGTCGGCGACCCGTCGGATCCGGCGACCGATGTCGGACCGGTGATCGACAATGAGGCGCGCGAGATCCTGCTGCGCCATGTCGAGCGCATGGAGGCCGGGGCCAAGGTGATCAAGCAGATCGATGTCGGTGACCGGTTCGACAGCGGTTTCTTCTTCGGACCGACCCTTGTGGAACTGCCCTCGCTCGACCTGCTGGAGCGGGAAGTGTTCGGGCCGATTCTTCACATTGTGCGATACAAGCGCAAGGAATTGGCGGCCATTGCCGCCGAGCTCGCGGACAAGGGCTATGGCCTGACCCTGGGCATCCATTCGCGCCTTGCATCTTTCCACAGGCAAATTCAGTCGCTGGTTCCGGCGGGCAATATCTACGTCAATCGCAACATGGTCGGGGCCGTTGTCGGGGTCCAGCCGTTCGGCGGAGAGGGCTTGTCTGGCACGGGTCCCAAGGCGGGCGGGCCGCACTATCTGCACCGTTTTGCCGGCGAGCGGACGGTGACAATCAACATCGCGGCCCAGGGCGGCGACCCGGAGCTGCTGAACCTCGACTAGGTCCAGGGTTAACGGCTGTTAATCCTTGTTGGTCGCGGAGATGCGCCCCGTTAACGATGTGTGACGGGGCGCATATCTTATTAGGCGTTTGTTAACCAAAAAATCCGCTCAAGGATCATTCTCCCCGTTGACCAGTGCCCCGCCTTTGATCCACTATATGTTGGGTCGGCTGGCGACAGCGGCACACTATACAGATTTTCTAGCGACCTTTGGGTTTGTTCGGTGCGCAGCATTGGGGCTGGCGCAACAGGAATTTTTTGCCTCGGGCTTGGGGAGTAGACTTACCATGACGCCACTGGATACAGCCGCGAACACAACACTGGATACTGTCCGGCAGACCGTCTCGACGACGCGTCGCGGCAAACCCAAAACGGCTGGCGGCAAGTCCGACGGCGCGACCCATCTGCGCGTGGTCGAAAGCGTCAAGGTTGACCGTTCGCGCGATGCCTTCCTGACCGAGTTCGGCAAGAAGACGCTGGAAGACCGCTATCTCCTGCCGGGCGAAAGCTACCAGGACATGTTTGCCCGCGTTGCCACGGCCTATGCCGACGATGCCGAGCACGCCCAGCGTCTCTATGACTATATCTCGCGCCTGTGGTTCATGCCGGCAACGCCGGTCCTGTCCAATGGCGGCGCGGATCGCGGCCTGCCGATTTCCTGCTTCCTGAACTCCGTCGGTGACAGTCTCGACGACATTGTCGGCACCTGGACCGAGAATGTCTGGCTGGCCTCCAATGGCGGCGGCATCGGCACTTATTGGGGTGATGTCCGTTCGATCGGCGAGAAGATCGGCGAGATCGGCCAGACCTCCGGCATCATTCCCTTTATCCGCGTGATGGACAGCCTGACCCTGGCGATTTCGCAAGGCTCGCTGCGCCGCGGATCGGCAGCGGTCTATCTCGACGTGCACCACCCGGAAATCGAGGAATTCCTCGAGATCCGCAAGCCGTCAGGCGATTTCAACCGCAAGTCCCTGAACCTGCACCACGGTCTCAATATCTCTGACGCCTTCATGGAAGCCGTCCGCGATGACGCCGAGTTCGAACTGAAGTCGCCAAAGTCCGGCGACGTGGTGAAGACGGTCAATGCCCGCAAGCTGTGGCAGAAGATCATCGAGCTGCGCCTGCAGACCGGCGAGCCCTACATCATCTATTCCGACACGGTGAACCGCGCCCTGCCGGCCCACCAGCGCAAGCTGGGGCTCAAGGTGCGCCAGTCCAACCTGTGCGCCGAGATCATGCTGCCGACCGGTTTCGACCAGAACGGCAAGGAGCGCACCGCAGTGTGCTGCCTGTCCTCGCTCAATGCCGAGAAATACCTGGAGTGGAAGGACGAGCCCGACTTTATCGAGGACATCTACCGCTTCCTCGACAATGTGCTGCAGGACTTCATCGACCGTGCCCCGGCGGAAATGGACCGTGCCGTCTATTCGGCCATCCAGGAACGCTCTGTGGGTCTCGGCCTGATGGGCATGCACACCTTCCTGCAGAAGATGAATGCGCCCTTCGAGAGCGCCATGGCCAAGTCCTGGAACCTCAAGCTCTTCAAGCATATCCGTACGGCGGCCGATGCTGCCTCGGTGAAGCTGGCCGAAGAGCGCGGCGCCTGCCCGGATGCCGAGGCCTCCGGCGTGAAGGCCCGCTTCTCGCACAAGCTGGCGATCGCCCCGACGGCCTCGATCTCGATCATCTGTGGCGGCGTCTCGGCCGGCATCGAGCCGATCCCGGCCAATGTCTACACCCACAAGACCCTGTCCGGTTCGACCACGGTCAAGAACCCGCAGCTGGAAACCGCCCTGGAAGAAAAGGGCATGAATACGCCCGGTATCTGGGCTTCCATTCTCGAGCATGAGGGCTCTGTCCAGCACCTTGATTGCCTGGACGAGCACGAAAAGGCGCTGTTCCGCACGGCCTTCGAGATCGACCAGCGCTGGGTGATCGAGCATGCTGCCGACCGCACGCCCTATATCTGCCAGTCGCAATCGCTGAACATTTTCCTGCCGGGCGACATCAACAAGTGGGACCTCCACATGCTGCACTGGACGGCCTGGGAGAAGGGCGTGAAGTCGCTCTACTACTGCCGCTCGAAATCGATCCAGCGGGCCGCCTATGCCGGTTCGGAAAAGAAGGCCGAGGCCGTGGTCTCCATGGCTGATGCCGCACCGACCGATTATGAGGAATGCCTCGCCTGCCAGTAGGCGACCCATAAGGCAGCCGGTTCGACCGAGGGGGGAACCGGCCGAAAAGGGGGGCGCGGCAAGGTGCCCCTTTTTTGTGCCCGGAATGGGCCTTTTGCGATGCAGCATGTCTTTCGTTAGACCGCCCCCGCAAGCAGCGTTAACCTTTTCGCCTACGGGGTGAATCAGCATGCGTGAAGCTGGCTGATCTGCTCTTTGTCGCGCCAGGGGAGACGCGTGATGAGTTTGGGACGCACCGCCGAGGTCTTGACTGCCGGTCTTGTGGCACTGGGTGGAGCAGGCTGGGTGATGACGCAGCCCGGCGAGGCCGAGTCTGCCTGGGTTTCGTCCTCGCGCATGATAAACCAGCAGATCGTCGCCGACGGCGACGTCCGTCCGCTGTCTCCGGACGCAGCCCGGGTGGCCCTGTCGGCGCTGGCACTCAGCGCTGATCCGGTCAACGGCAATGCCCTGGCCGGTCTGACACCGGTCGGCGGCAACCGGATCGATCTCGGCGAGGCCGGTGTGATCGAGGTCGCGGTGCTCGACGACCAGCGACCGGACCGGACCCGCCAGCTGTTCGGCGTCCGCAGTGACGCCTATTCGCCGGTGGTCCTCGATCGTGGCCAGCGCGAGGCGACGATCGCCGTCGCCTATGAGCGGGCCTTCGAGACCGCGGGTGCCGGACAGGATCTCGATGTCAGCATCACGCCGCGGGCCGCCATCAGTGTCGGTCCCGGCGGCTCGGCGGCGGGCGCCGGTGCCGAGGTTCGGATCGGGCAGTATCTCAGCGACAACCTGGCCGAAAGCCCGTCCTGGTACGTCTTTGCCGGGGCCGACCGGCGGACCCTGCTTTATGATCCGTCCGCCGGCGTCGACTTCCAGAACGCCATGTATCTGACGCAGCGCGAAGTGGTCGGTGATGCCCAGGCCGGGATCGCGGTGCGGGTGGGCGATGCCGACCTGTCGCTGGCCTATGTGCGCCGCGAATACCGTCACGTCGCCGGCGTGCGCTCGTTCGATGAAACCGAGGAATTCGGAGCCGTCACGGTCAATTGGCGCTGGTAGGCTTTGACGCGGTCCGGCCGGAATGTCAGGCTTGATGTACCGCAATACTGCACCATGATCGGGGGATCATCATGACACGTATCCAGACACTGGCGGGAGCCTGCGTGCTCGCGCTCGCGGGCGCGGCCTGCCAGGCGCAACCATCCGGCGACGGACCCTTGTCCGCCCTGACCGGCGCGACCCTGATCGACGGGACCGGTGCGGCGGCGATCGAGAACGGGGTGATCCTGGTGGAAGGCGACCGGATTGGCTGTGTCGGGACGGTGCTGGACTGTCCGGTGCCCGAGGGGGCCGAGCGCGTCGATCTGGCCGGTCACTACATCACCCCGGGCCTCGTTGATGCCCATGTCCACTTTGCCCAGACCGGATGGCTCGATGGTCGTCCGGATGCGTTCGAGGTGCGGGACGTCTACGCCTATTCCGATGTGGTGGCCGGGCTGCGGGCCAATCCGGATCGCTGGCACCGCGCCTGGCTGTGCTCGGGTATTACTGCCGTCTTCGATGTTGGCGGCCCGGACTGGACCGTGACCGGCGAGCAATCCGTCAACACTGCGCGTGCGGACCGTGTTCACGTCCGTGCGGCGGGGCCCCTGATCACCCATGCCGGACGCAATCAGGCCTTTGTGACCGGAGGCGCAGCCGACCAACCGCTCTTTCTCGATATGCAGAGCGTTGCCGATGTCGAGGCGGATATTGCGCACCTGGTCGAGATCGGTGCTGATGCAGTCAAGGTCTGGTATCTGGCGCCGCGCGAGGACGATCGCGAACGGCTCGACGCCATCCTGATGGCAACCGGCGCGGCGGCTCGCGAAGCCGGATTGCCGATGATTGTGCACGCCACCTCGCTGCGGGAAGCCAAGATGGCCCTGCGGGCCGGCGCCTTCATGCTGGTCCACAGCGTGTCGGATCAACCGGTCGATGCGGAATTCCTTGATCTTCTGACCGGGAGCGGCGCGGTCTATGCGCCGACCCTCGTCGTCGGCGGCAACTGGACGCGGGCTCTCGCCAGTGTGGCCTTCGGCGTGGCGGCGCCGATCGATGATCCCAATGGCTGTGTCGATGCGGCGCTGATGGATCGCCTGATGCATCCCGAACGCATGAGCGACGGAGCGCCGGACTGGTTGACAGGCGATTGGGCCTATCCCGCGCTGGAGGGTCAAAGCGCCGAGATGGTCATCATGCAGGACAATCTCATGGCCGTGCATGCAGCCGGTGGCCGGATCGCCACCGCAACCGACAGCGGCAATCCGCTGACCGTGCATGGTTCCTCCATCCTGTGGGAGATGGAGGCGATGCAGGCGGCCGGTCTCGACCCGGCCGAGATCATTACCCTGTCCACCCGGGGCGGGGCGCAAGCGATGTCGGCGTCCGATGAATTCGGTACGCTGCAGGCGGGGCTGATGGCGGATCTCGTGGTTCTGGCCGAGGATCCGCGGGTGGATATTGCCCATTACCGAAGCCTGACCCATGTCATGCGGGCCGGGGCCCTGCGCAGTCAGGCGGCGTTGCGGGTCCGGCCGGCGGAATAAGTCGCCCGGACAGAAAACGTGATGTCGCCGGGTCTGCCCCTTGCGGCAAGAATCGGGCAGTTTCCACAGTCGCAATTCGTCCGCGCTGATCAAGCTGTAGACGATTTGGAAACCACGAACACAATATGTTGTGTTCGTCGCATTGATTCGGGCGCGCGCCATCCAGGCCGCCAGCGCCAAGCAGGAGAGCTGAGACCATGACCACTGCCACCGAGAACCTGCCAGGCCTCCTGACCACGTCTCATTCCTACAAACCCTTCCGCTATCCCTGGGCCTATGACTTCTGGAAGAAGCAGCAGCAGGTCCACTGGATGCCGGAAGAAGTCCCGCTCGGCGAGGACTGCAAGGACTGGGCGACCAAGCTCAATGATGGCGAGCGCAACCTCTTGACCCAGATCTTCCGCTTCTTCACCCAGTCCGATGTCGAGGTGAACGACAATTACATGGAGCGCTACAGCCGCGTCTTTCGCCCGACCGAGGTGAAGATGATGCTGGCCTCCTTCTCCAACATGGAGACGATCCACATCGCCGCCTACGCGCTCCTGCTGGAGACGATCGGCATGCCGGACAGTGAATTCTCGGCCTTCATGGAATACCAGGCCATGGCCGACAAGCATGACTACATGCAGCGTTTCGGGGTCGAGAACGACGCCGACATCCTGCGCACCGTGGCCATGTTCGGCGCTTTCACCGAAGGCCTGCAGCTGTTTGCCTCCTTCGCGATGCTGATGAATTTCCCGCGCTTCAACAAGATGAAGGGCATGGGCCAGATCGTGACCTGGTCGATCCGGGACGAGAGCCTGCACTGCGAGGGCATGATCAAGCTCTTCCACGCCTTTGCCGAGGAGACCGGTGCCCTGACCCAGGAGGTCAAGGACGACATCACCGAGTGTTGCCGCACCGTGGTCGGTCTGGAAGACAAGTTCATCGACCTGGCCTTCGAGGCCGGCGAGGTCGAAGGCATGACGCCGGACGATATCAAGAATTATATCCGCTATATCGCCGACTGGCGCCTCGGCCAGCTGGGCCTGCCCAAGATCTATGGCGTCAAGGAACACCCGCTGCCCTGGCTGTCGGAAATCCTCAACGGCGTCGAGCACGCCAACTTCTTCGAAGCCCGCGCCACCGAATATTCCAAGGGCGCCACCAAGGGCGACTGGCACGGCGATGAAGGCGTGTGGGGCATGTTCGACAAGATGAAAGTGGAGAAGGCGGAAGAGCCGGCGGAGTAATTCTTCGCCGTTGCCCGGACGCGATCAAAGGCCCTCGGCAGCTGCCGGGGGCTTTTTTGTCTGGAGCGCAGCACGCCTCTTACCAAAACCGTCCTCACTCATTTTTCCCGGACGCGCATCAGCGCGATCCGGCGCTTCCGCCGGGAAAAATCGCGCGTCCACAAGGCGCAATTTTCCCGCTTGACCTTCCCCGCAAATGACCGATTTCATCGGTCACGTCCTTGGCTGATCCTCGGCCTGGCGGAGCGCCGGGTGCGCAAGGGGAGAGACAGGGCATGGCTTTGAAATTCGAGGCGGATATTCGCCGGGACGCAGTCTGTGCCGCCTGCGGCACGGGCTATTACTACTTCCATTCCGTCGAGGTGAATGGCGACGACAGAGAAAAGTTCGACGCCAAGGTGCGCAAGGCGGTCGAGGAGGGTGTCGGCGTCGCGCCCTGTCCCGCCTGCGGCGAACTCAATCCGGAGATGAAGGCCGCGCACGGCAAGGCGCTGCAAGGCCATCTGATCGGCATCGCCGTCTCGCTCGCCATTCTCGCCTTCGGCTGGCTGATGCTGGAGGAAGGCCTCCTGCTCTACATCCTGCTGCCGGTCGGCGGCCTCTCCCTGCTCGGTTATCTCGGTGCCACGATCGCCTGGATGTTCGAGCCGAAGACCAACCGCAAGCATTCCATCATTCCCGGCCGGGAGTCCGAGGCGTCGGACAAGGCCCGCGAAAAGCTGGCAGCCTGGCAGGCGCGTACGCCCTAAATCACCGCCTCACCCGCCGGCTCCCGCATATTGTAGCTCGATGCCATGACGCGGCCATAAGCGCCGCCATTGCCGATCAGGATGACATCGCCTTCCTGCGTTTCCGGCATCAGGCGCTGGGCGCCGAGACGGTCGGCGGTCTCGCAGATCGGGCCAACGATATCGGCGATATAAGCGGCGTCCTCGTCGAGCCGCGTCAGGTTGACGATCTCGTGGCGGGCACCATAGAGGGCCGGGCGGATCAGCGAGTTCATGCCGGTATTGATGCCGACAAAGCGCGCATCCGGCGTCTGCTTGAGCTGGGTCACGCGGGCCAGCAGCACACCGCTCTCGGCCGAAATGTAGCGGCCCGGCTCGATCCAGAGCTGGTATTTCGGGTGCGCGGTCTTCAGGTCGGTGAGGACCTGGTCGAGCGCGTCCATGTCGATCCGGCGCACGCCGGAGGCTTCATCGACCGAGAGACCGCCGCCCAGGTCGAGGATCTCGACGTCCGGCATGTCGCGAGCGGTCTCGACCAGGAAGAGGCCGACGCGGCGCCAGTGATCCGGGTCGGAAATGCCCGAACCGGAATGCACGTGCAGGCCGTTGATGATGGCGCCTGCCTCGGCGGCGAGCGCCTTGGCCTCGACCAGCTCGTCGGCATGCAGGCCGAACTTGGCTTCCGGCCCGGCGGTGCGGACATGCTTGTGATGGCCTTCGGGACGCTGGGGATTGATCCGCAGCGTGATCTTGCGGCCCTTGAAAATCTCCGGCCAGGCGCGCAGCGGGTGCAGGCCGTCGAGGGTGAGATGGACGCCCATCTCCAGCGCTTCGGCATATTCCGCCTTCGGGGCGAAATTGGGCGTGAACAGGATGCGGTCCATCGGCAGGTCGGGCACAGCTTTCAGGGCCGCCTTGACCTCATGGATGGAGACGCATTCCACGCCCAGCCCGGCGTCAACCGCCGTGCGGATCATGTCGGGATGGCCATTGGCCTTCATCGCATACCAGCCGCGGTCCAGCCCCTTGAGACCGGCGACGGCCGAGGCACGGGCTTTCACGGTTTCCAGATCATAGACATAAAGCGCGCCATCGACCGGGCAGAGATCGAGCAGGGCCTGGCGCTTGGCCCGCCACCAGGTGCCGGAGCCAACCGGGGCGGTCCCGGTCATTTTCTCGCCGATCTCGCGCCAGGACGGGCCGAAAGTCTTGTCCATCGGCCGGGGCTGGATGAGCTGGTCGTGCAGGCGGCGGCAGAGCGGCTTGCCCTGGTCGCCATCGACCACAACGGTGAGATTGAGATCATTGGCGGCCTGGCTGACCAGGCGCACCGGATAGTGGGCGAAAGCCTCCATGGCCGGGCCGAACTGGGCCAGCAGGGCGCGCACGCCGCGACCGACGAGGCTGACCGCGGCGCAATTCTCGATGATCTCGACGCGGGCGATTTCGCCGAGATCATCCTCCAGCGCCGCCAGAACGTCCGGGGTCAGACCCGGATCATCGTCCAGCGAGACGGTGACCGAGGTCTCCGAGGTCGAGACCAGGTCGATCGAGACGCCATGGCGGGAGAAGGGCTCGAAGGCACGGGCCAGGAAGCCCGAGGCGCGCCACATGCCGTCCGTCTCCAGCGTAATCAGGCGCACGCCCTGTTTCACCGAGACCGCCTTGAGGCGCGGCGCGTCTTCCGACGGGGTCTCCGAGATTTTCGTGCCGGACATGTCCGGCCGGTGGGTGCACAGCACCTGCATCTCGATGCCGGCCTTGCGGACCGGGCTGATGGCGCGCGGATGCAGCACGCCGGCGCCCATGGAGGCGAGCTCCTGGGCTTCGGCATAGGCGAGCGAGCGGATCTGCCGGGCCGCACCGGTCAGACGCGGATCGGCCGAGAAGAAGCCGGGTACATCGGTCCAGATCTCCAGCCGGTCGGCGCCCAGCTTGGCGGCGAAATAGCTCGCCGACGTGTCCGATCCGCCGCGCCCGAGCAGGGCGGTATCGCCATCCTCGCGGCGGGCGATGAAGCCTTGTGTGACGATGACCGGTGGCAGTTCAGCGCACAGGCGCGACAGGGTCTCGTCGCGGTCATGCGCGCAATCAACGGCGAGGTAGCCGCGGGCGCCGGAGGCGGGCAGGGCGGCGAGATGGTCGCGAGCGTCGAGCCAGATGGAGTCCGTACCGCCCTGGGCGAGCCAGGCCTGTCCGAGCCGGGTCGCCATCAGCTCGCCCTGGGCCATGATGCGGGCCTTGAGCCGCGGGCTGGCATCGCCGGTCAGCGCCAGTCCGGCGCGCAGCCGGGTCAGGGCCTCGAAATGGGGTTCCAGCAGCGCCTCGCCGTTCACGCCAAGCTCGGCGGCGAGCTCGAGGTGGCGCGACTTGATGGCAGCCAGCTCGTCCTCGCCTTCGCCATTGATCGCCCGGGTGACCAGGGCGTCGAGCAGGTTGGAAATGGTGGCAATGGCAGAGTGGACGACAAGGACGCGCTTGCCTTCCGCGCGCACGGCCTCGATGCGTTTGGAGATCACGCGCCAATCTGCCAGCGATTTGACGCTGGTGCCGCCAAATTTCAGGACGACCCAGTTTTGCGCATGTTCCATGTTGAAATCTCCGTATCGCGGCCCTTGTCGGGCAACCGGCGTGCATATCCGCTAAGCGGCGCAAGGCCAATGCCTGATTACGATTGTCACGACGTTTTGGCAGCCTGCATTTTCGGGAAGCGGCTTTGCCCTTTATCCCGGGCGCGAATTCGGGCATGAGAGCGGCGATGAAAAAAGACTATAAGGTTGCAAGAACACCCGCTGAAGCGGTGGAGCAGCTCGAAGCGCTCTACCAATCGTCCGTTGAACGCCTCCAGACCGCGTTGAAATCCTTCCTTGATGGCGGACCGCCGCCATCCCATGACGCGCGCAAGTCTGGCGCGTTTGTCTATCCCGAGCTGCGTGTGACCTATGAGCCGGACGGCCCGCCGCCGCCGATCAGTCGCGCTTTCGGCAAGTTCACCGATACCGGCATTTATGCCTCGACCATCACGCATCCGACCCTGTTTGCCGATTATCTGATCGAACAACTCACCCTGCTGGCCGACCAGTACGAGATCACCATCGAGACCGGACCTTCGGAGACGGAGATTCCCTTCTCCTATGTGCTCGACGGCGCCGATGACCTGGACATGGACGCGGCCTCGCCGGCCGAACTGGTCCGCCATTTTCCCTATGCCGACCTCTCAAAGGTCAATGACGACCTGCCGAACGGTCTCAAGGTGATGCAGCAGGGCGTGGTCAAGCCGCTCTCCCTGTTCGAAGCCCCGCGGGTGGATTATTCGCTGCAGCGGCTGCGCCACTACACCGGCACGCCCTATGAAGACACGCAGCAATTCATCCTCTTCACCAATTATCACCGCTATGTCGACGCCTTCACCGCCTGGGCCATCCGCCAGCTGAAGGAAGACAATCACTACGAGGCCTTCTCGGCGGCGGGCAATGTGCGGGTCGATGCCTCGACACCGAACGCCCATGCGGTGGTCGAGGGTGCGCCCTGGCGCCGCTTCCAGATGCCGGCCTATCACCTGATCGCCCCGGGCGGTCGCGGCATCACCCTGGTGAATATCGGCGTCGGCCCGTCCAACGCGAAGACGATCACCGACCATCTCGCCGTGCTGCGTCCGCAATGCTGGCTGATGATCGGTCATTGCGGTGGCCTGCGCCACTCGCAGCGCCTCGGCGATTATGTGCTGGCCCACGCCTATCTGCGCTATGACGCGGTGCTGGACGAGGATTTGCCGCTGGAAGTGCCGATCCCGCCGATCGCGGAAATCCAGATCGCGCTGGAACAGGGTGTCGCCTCGGTGTCCGGTGACAGCGGCGAAACGCTCAAATCGCGCCTGCGCACCGGCACGGTCGCCACCTATGCCGACCGCAACTGGGAGCTTCGCTACGCCGCCCAGGCCAAGCGGATCAACCAGTCCCGCGCCATCGCGGTGGACATGGAATCAGCCACCATCGCCGCCAACGGCCTGCGCCTGCGTGTGCCTTACGGCACGCTGCTTTGCGTCTCGGACAAACCGCTGCACGGCGAGCTGAAACTGCCGGGCGCGGCCAATCTCTTCTACCAGCGCTCGGTCTCCGAACACCTCGCTGCCGGGATCGAGACCATCGAGATCCTCAAGCGCGATGAGGGGGCCGCCCTGCATTCGCGCAAGCTGCGAAGCTTTGACGAGCCGCCCTTCCGGTAGGGAAGCCGTCGCCATCACTTTTCTTCCCCACCTCGTGGGGAAGTGGCCCTGCGAAGCCGAGACGAAGTCTGGGCGCAGCATCGGGACGATGGGGCGGCGCGCAGCGCCGAAATGAAGCGCCGTGATGCCGCCTCCGGCGTCCCCCCTCCCCATGGCATGGGGAGGAAAGGTGCGGCTGATTTTTGGCGTTTAATCCCAGCGCCTTGGCGCACGCCTGACCTCAAGAACCGGATACGGCCCGCTGGCTGACAAGCGATTCAAGGACGCCTCTGCGCCGGGCGCTGATCTCACCGGTGTCGTCCTTCCGGTTCCTGTCCCACCGCAAGTCTGCTCAGTCTCGTCTGGAACAACACGGGACCTGCCCATGTCGACCACCAATACCCCTCCCTGCCATCCTCGATTGCTTGCGCCTGCGTGGAGGGTGTTTCGATCGTCTTTGCGGTGCGGCTCGACAAAGTCCCCCGGCGCCTGCCGCGCGGTGTGAACGCGCCCCAGCCTGCGCTTCACCCGTATCGGCATTGCCGAACGGGCTTCCCGGGAGCGCTTCCCGATCAGCCAGCATGGGCGCCTGCGGGAGCGGTCGGGCGAAGCGGATGCGCCGTGATCATGCTGATCCGTTGGTGCTGCATTCAGCCGTGAACGGAAATAGTCGGGCTGCAGCCTTGCCGCGGGGCAGGTGATTGCGTACCTCCGATACATGACTCGCATCACACCGCTCGAAGGCGTCCACAATTTCCGGCATTTCCACGGCTATGAAGGCCTGGATGGCGCACGCGTGAAGGACGGGCTTTATCGCTCCGGACATTTCTCGCGTGCCAGTGCTCCCGACTGGGATCATATCGGCGGGCTGGGCATCCAGGTCGTGGCCGATCTGCGCAAGCCGCGCGAGCGCACAAACGAGCCGTCCAACTGGCCCGACCCGATCGCGCCGCGTGTGCTGGCCTCCGACAAGGGCGATGCCGGCGAGCCGCCGCACCTGCGCTTTTTGCGCACCGGGCCGCATACGCCGGAAGGCGTGCGCGACTACATGCTCTCGGCCTATCGCCGCATCCCGATGGAGGCCGGCAATCAGGACGTCTATCGCGACGCCTACCGGGCCCTGGCCACGGGCGATGCCGACAGCGCTTTCCTGGTCCATTGCGCGGCCGGCAAGGACCGGACGGGGATCTTCTGTGCCCTCATTCTCGACGAGCTGGGCGTTGATCGCGATACCGTCATCGCCGACTACGAGATGACCAATCAGGCGGTCGATTTCGACGCCATCATTCCGCGCATTCGCGAGCGTGTGCTGGCCGATCACGGTCAGGCGATGGAGCCGGGCATGATGCGCATCTTCCTCGGCGTTGACGGCGATTACCTGCGCCAGGCCTTCGAGACGATGGGCGGTGTGGATCATTATGTGCGCGCCCATCTCGGCATTTCCGAGGATGAGCGCGCCGCCTTGCGCGCGCGCTGGCTGACCGGCTGATCCGGCCGCGCCCGATGGCCGATTCCGTCTCCGAAACCTGTCTGCCCTGGCGCGATCCGCTGGACCTCTTCGCGCCCTTTGCGGCGACCCCGAATTCACTCCTCCTGCATGACGGGCGACAGGGGCGGGCGCGTCTCTTCATCCAGCCGGACCGGGTGCTGACCGGGCAGGGGCGGGTCGAGTTCGATGCGCTTGCAGTCGAGGCGCGACGTTCGGGCGGGGTCTGGGCCGGCCTGTTCGGCTATGACCTGGCGGCCGCCTTTGAACGCCTGCCGCATCTCGATCCGCGCTGGCCGCCACTGGCGCTGGCCCGCTATCCGGCCTGGGCCGAGTTTGACCGTGACGCTGCGACGATCCGGGTGCGGGGGGGCTCGAGCGAGGCCGTTGGGAGCCTGGTCCGGACGCTTGGCGCGATACCGGCTGCCCGGACCGATCCGCCAGTGTCAGCCAGAGTGGCTGACTGGGCACCGCGCTGGGATCGCGAGACCTATCTCGCAGCGGCCCGGCGGGCGCGGGACTATGTCCACGCCGGTGATGTCTTCCAGGTCAACCTGTCGCAGGCTTTTGACGTCCGCCTCGATCCGGCAGAGACACCCTGGCAGGTCTTTGCCCGCCTGTGCGAGGCGTCGCCGGCGCCGCACGCCGCCTATCTCTGCCTCGATCCCGATCATGTCGTGCTGACCAATTCGCCGGAACGTTTCCTGCGGGTTGCGGCCGGCCATGTCGAGGCGCGACCCATCAAGGGCACACGTCGCCGGGCCGCGGATGCGCGCGAGGATGCGGCCCTTGCGGCCGAGCTCTCGGCCAGCGCCAAGGACCGGGCGGAAAACCTGATGATCGTCGATCTGATGCGCAATGATCTGTCGCGGGTCTGTGAGCCGGGCTCGGTCACCGTGCCCGTCCTGTGCGAGATCGAGACCTATGCCAATGTCCATCACCTGGTCTCGGTGGTCGAGGGACAACTGGCCGACGGTCTGGACGTGTTCGACCTCCTGGCCGCCAGCTTTCCGCCCGGCTCGATCACCGGTGCGCCCAAGGTGCGGGCGATGGAGATCATCTCCGAACTCGAGGGCGAGCCGCGCGGTGCCTATTGCGGCGCGCTGGGCTGGATCGATATGGATCGCGGCGATATGGACCTGAATGTCATGATCCGCACCGCCGCCCTGCGCTGCGATGATGGCAGCTGGCGCGCCAGCCTGCGCTCGGGCGGCGGCATTGTTGCCGACAGCGAACCGGTCGCGGAATATGAGGAAACACTGACCAAGGTCTCGGCCCTGCGCCGGGCGCTGGGGGCGGGGACATCATGAACGGGATTGCCTTCAAGGATGGCGACTGGATCGAAACCGGCCGCACCGGGTGGGGCCTTGCTGATCGGGGTGGACTGCTGGGCGACGGCCTGTTCGAGACCATGCATGTCATCAAGGGCAAGGCGGTACGCTTTGACCGCCACATGGCGCGCCTGGCGCGCAGCGCGGCGGAGCTGGGCCTGCCCGGTCCGCGCGATCCGGACGGCATGGCCGGCCTGGTCGAGGAATTGGTCGCCCGCAATGCACTGAAAGAGGCCATGGTCCGCCTGACCCTGACCGCCGGTCCGGGACCGCGCGGTCTGGAACGGCCGGCGGAACTTGTCCCCTCGCTGACGCTGACCGCCTCGCCACGGGCCGCGCCGCCGGCTTCGGTCGCGCTGGCCCTGAGTGAGATCCGCCGCTCGCCGGCCAGCGTCGCGGCTCGCCACAAGACCCTGTCCTACATGGACAATGTCCAAGCCCGGCGGCAGGCGCGTGGCCAGGGGGCCGACATGGCCTTGCTGCTGGATACGCGTGGCAATGTGTCGGGGGCTGACAGCGCCAATGTCTTCTGGCTGATCGCGGGCGACGTCTACACGCCGGCAACCGCCTGCGGCGTGCTGGCCGGCACGGTTCGCGCGGAGATCCTCGACTCGATGCCGGTGGAGGCCGGCGCCTTCGGACTGGATGTGCTGGAGGGCGCCGAGGCGGTCTTTGTCACCAATGCCGCTTTCGGTGCCGTCCCGGTGACCTCGCTGGATGGCCGGTCGCTTGGCTCCGGCGAGCTGCCGGCGCGGATCAGGGCGCTTTTCGGCTAGCGGCTAGCCCCGCGAGACCACGATCGAGCGACGCGGGCGCAGATAGAAGATCTCGGAAATATTGAACTGGCTGACACCGAGTTCGCCGAACATCGTGTCGTACTGATAGTCGACCTCGACCATGATCACCGAACGATTGCGTTCGAGAACACCGGACGGGATTGTGATGGTGCTGCCCTCGGAATAGGGCGCCATGCCGATCGCGTCGGACCATTGCACTTCGACATTATTGCTGCCGTCCATCAGCACCGATGTGATGCGGATTTCCAGCGGCGTCGGGTCGAAGGGCGCGACGATAACTGCGCCGGCATTGAGAATGTCGGTCATCTCGTCATCGGTGATCACATCATCCTGGGCCACCAGGTCGGCCAGGGCGCTGGAGATCGAGGTGATCTTGCGGTCGATGGACAGGGCCAGGCTGATCTCGACCGAGCCGAGATAGAGCAGGATCATGAAGGGCGCGATCAGCGCGAATTCGACCGCAGACACGCCGCGGCAATCATCGAGAAAGCGTCCGAGTTTCCGGATGAGCGGCTTAATCATCATAGGGCTCGTTCCGGAATACGGTCGCGGCCGTGATCAGGCGCTGGTTGTTTTCCATGTTGGACAGGGCGCCGCCGAAATTCGGCGTCATCAGAGACCAGCGATAAAAGACGCGGACCAGGACGATGTCGCCGGCATCACCGGGTTCCCAGCCAAAATTCGACGTGTCCATGGCGCCATTGCCGTCGACCGGGCTGGACTGGTCGACCCCGTCGAAATCCTCGAACACCTGGACGTCGATCTCCAGATTGTCGCAATCGGCGACGGCGGAGATCAGGTCGCAGACTTCCTGGCGGAAGCCGGCCTGCGACATGCCGCCGGTCTGGGCCTCACCCGTGCGGATCTTGCGCGCGGCTTCCAGCACCGCGTTTTCCAGCACCGTGCCGGTGAAAAAGACCGCGGCGATTTCGATCATCGCAAACAGCAGGAGGAAGAAGGGCGCCCCGATCATCGCAAACTCGACCGCCGTGGCGCCGGAGCGGGCGCGGCAGAAGCGGGCGAGACGGGAGGTCGTCCCGGTTCGTGAGGCGGTGGTCGACGCGGTGGTCATCTGGTGTCCCCTTGTGAGGCCTGCTCGCAAGCGGGCCGGTCCTTGCTACTGGGGATTGTCGCCGGACATCGCCATGTCGGCGGTCGACAGGCGGCCACGCTGCTGGTCGGTCAGGGCTTCGGCGCGGGCGGTGTCGCTGCCGACGCGCGGGATCTCGTCACAGACGGCGCCGCAGGACAGGGTCGACTGGTTCGGGCCGCGGAACAGGGCAACCTGGCCGGCGACGGGATTGGACACGACAATGTCGCGCTCATAGATGATGCGGCCGACGCGATCGATGGCGATCACATTGGTGCGGCCCTGCAGGCGGCCCGTGACGACGAGCGTGCGGCCGTCATGGACAAGGGCATCGGCGATCGACGGATTGCCGACCACGATGGCGGAGGCCTCGGCGGGCAGGCGAATGACTTCGGCGTGCTCGACCGGGACGGCCAGGTCGTGGGCCGCAGCAGGGGCGACGCAGACAATCGCCAGGGTGAAGGCTGTCGCAATCCGGTTGAACATCGCAGGCGCTCCGTGCCGCTGTGTGAATCTGGAGCCCATCCTCGCGCGCGCGTCTGAATCTTTTCTAAACGGGGCTGTATTTATTTGAATGCTTTGGTGGAGGGAGGTGTTATTCGAATGTTAACTATAGCGACCGTTCCGGCAAATATATACTTTGGTAACCACGAATTTTTACTCGGATGAAATCCTTCTCGTGTTTATTGGTCAGCGTTCAGGAGAGGTCGGGACGGATCGGCTCCTGATGGTTGGGTACCTACACGGGAGTAAACAAATGAAAATGATTTCTCGCTTCTTCAAAGACGAATCCGGCGCCACCGCGATCGAGTACGGCCTCATTGCCGCCCTGATCGCCGTCGTGATCATCGGTGCCGTGACGGCGCTCGGTACGGGCGTCAGCGACAACTTCAACACGGTTGCCGGCGCGCTCTAAGCGTCCGTCACACGTGAGACGAATGGCGGGGTCGCTCCACACGGGGCGGCCCCGTTTCGTTTTGCCAACCCCTCATTAAGTCTTCGCGGTCACTCTGCGCCGCACTGACGAAGCGGGGGAAGCGCGCATGGTGATGCAGATCACGATACTGGTTCTGGCCGGGCTGATGCTGGCGGCCGCCATGTTCGACGCGAGCAAGTTCATCATTCCCAACTGGCTGTGCGGGCTCGTCGTGCTCACCTTTCCGGTCGCCGTGCTGGCCGCCGGACTTGGCTGGCCAGAAATCGGCAATCACCTGCTCGGTGGCGGGATCGCCCTGGTCATTGGCTTCGCCCTGTTTGCGCCGGGCTGGATCGGCGGCGGTGACGCCAAGCTCTTTGCCGCCGCAGCCCTGTGGTTCGGCTGGCCCGAAATCCTTGCATTTCTTGTCCATACCGTAGTGGCAGGCGGGGTTCTGGTGATCATCCTTCTGGCCCTGCGATGGCTGGCGCCGCGCATTCCGTCGCTGGACGGTCGGCTGGAGGGCACGGCCTTGGCGAAAAGCGCCCCGGTTCCTTACGGAATCGCGATTGCAGCCGGGGTTTTCTGGAGCCTGCCAAACACGGTCTTCTGGAGCGCGTTTTAAGCGCATTTGAGCGGTGTTTTACGGGCCCTGAAAAAAGGTTCCGTTAGAGGGCATTGTCCCAATAGCATTAACGTCACTTTGAGGAATTCAGCGTCTCCTAGCACATGTATTCGTGTGCCTGAGAGGTTCGAGACGCCTGATGAATGCCGTGCGCATCGCCATTCTTGCTGCCGCCGCCATCGCTGCGGTCGCGGTCGCCTTCTTTGTCCGCCAGGCCATGTCCAGCAATGATTCCCCGCAAGTCGTGCAGGTCGAGGAGCGGCCCGCCGTCCGCATCCTCGCCGCCCGTCGCGATGTCGCGATCGGCGAGCGAATCAATGCCGCCGACTTCTACTGGCAGGCCTGGCCCGACGAGGCCGTGGCGCCGGGGTATATTGTTGAAAACCGCGGTCAGTCGATTGCCGACTTCGCCGGCTCGGTGGTTCGTGCCCCGATCAGCCAGGGCGAGCCGATCACCGGACGCCGGCTGGTCCAGCCCGGCGATGCCGGCTTCATGGCCGCGGTGCTGACGCCGGGCATGCGCGCCGTAGCCGTTCCGATCTCTGCGGAAACAGGGGCGGGTGGTTTCATCCTGCCAAATGACCGCGTCGACGTGATTGTGTCCTTTGAAGAGGAATCCGAGGGGCGCCGCGGTTCGAGCCGCAGCTTCGTGGCCCGGACCATTGTCGAGAACGCCCGCGTCCTGGCGATTGACCAATCCTTCTCCAGCGATGGTGAAGACGAGGTCGCGGTCGGCGAGACCGCCACGCTGGAACTTACGCCGGACCAGGCCCGCGCCGTCTCCGTCGCCGTGGCTCGCGGCGAGATCGCGCTCGTCCTGCGCAGCCTGACGGACAATACCGGAGCGCCTGTCCTCGTCTCCGGCGGCGACTTGCCGCAAGTCCCTGACCCGTCTTTCCAGGAGCGCCGTTCGAGCTCCGTCACCCTGATCCGCTATGGCCGCTCCCAGCAAGTTGCGCTGGGTGGGGACGAATGAGGACCGCGATGATGATCCGCACCCTGCTCCTTCTGGCCAGCCTGGCCGTTGCTGCTCCGGTCGCCGCCCAGCCAGCGGGAACCGAGCGCGGCAATACCATGCAGGTCTATATCCGCGAGCCGGGCAATGGGCCGGTTTCAGAGAGCCTCGACCTGCCGCTGTCCAAGGCCGCCGTCATTCACCTGCCGGTCGATGTCGCCGACGTGCTGGTGACCAATCCCTCGATCGTCGAGGCGATCGTGCGCACGCCGCGCCGGGCCTACATCATGGGCATGGGCACCGGCCAGACGAATGCCTTCTTTTTCGACGCCGACGGCCAGCTGATCCTCGATCTCGACCTGCGGGTCGAGCGCGATCTCTCGCCCCTGCAGGAATCGATCGACCGTTTCCTGCCGAATGCGCGGGTCGATGTTGAAGCCATGAATGATCATATCGTGCTGTCAGGCCGGGCGCCGAGCGCCGCCGACGCCGATGCTGCGCTGCGCATCGCCCAGCGCTGGGTCGACAATCCCGAACACATCCTGTCCATGATCACGGTCGAGGCCCGCGAGCAGGTCATGCTCAAGGTCCGCATCGTGGAAATGCAGCGCACCATCGTGCGCCAGCTCGGCGTCAACCTGTCGACTGCCGGCAGCTCGGGCGAGTTCGGCTTCGACATTGCCACCTCGCCGGACTTCTCCCGCGTTGGCCGCTTCCTCGGCGGAACCTCGGCGGCGATTGACTGGGTCAGCGGCAATGTCGGCGGCGTCGAGAGCGTCTCGACCCTGTTGCAGGCGATGGAACGGGTCGGTCTGGTCCGCACCCTGGCCGAGCCGAACCTGACCGCCATCACGGGGGAAAGTGCAAACTTCCTCGCCGGCGGTGAGTTCCCGGTCCCGGTCGGGCGCGACCGTGACGGCAATATCATCATTGAATACAAGCCCTTCGGTGTCGGTCTGGGCTTCACGCCCGTCGTCCTGTCGGAAGGCCGGATCTCGTTGCGCATTTCGGCGGAAGTGTCGGAGCTGACGAGCCAGGGATCGCTGACCTTCCAGTCGAACAATGTCACGGATGACGACGGAAACATCATCGGCACGGTGCCGGGCCTGACCATTCCGGCCCTCAATGTGAACCGGACCGAGACCACTGTGGAATTGCCGTCCGGTGGCAGTCTCGTCCTGGCGGGTTTGATCCAGGAAGAAACGCGCCAGAATCTCGACGGGGTTCCCGGTGTCCAGAACCTGCCGGTGCTGGGTTCGCTGTTCCGCTCGCGGGATTTCGAGAACCAGGAAACCGAACTGGTCGTGCTGGTGACGCCCTATCTGGTGGATCCGACGAACCCGAACCAGATGCAGACGCCTGCGGACGGATTCCGCAATGCCAGTGAGGCTTCGAGCCTGCTCTTTGGCCGCATCAATCGTGCCTATTCGGTCCCCGGATCGGATACGGGCGAGCGCGGCTGGAGCGGCCCGGTCGGCTTCCTGTTCGAGTAGTGGAGTTGGTGATGGTGGCATACAGAAAAACAATCGGTGCCCTGATCGGTCTGGCCGGCCTCGTATCGCTCGGCGCCTGTGCCTCGACGGCCCCGTCGGGCCTCGGTGTGCCACAGGCCAGCGCGGTTGCGGAAACCTATCGTGCCGAATTTGCAGTCGATCCGCGTGACAATGGTCTGACCTGGGCGCAGCAAAACCTGCTGGCCGCCATAGCGAACGAGTACAAGGCCCGCGGCCACGGCCCGCTGGTGATCAGCTATCCGCAGGGCGCAATCAATGAGGACGCCGCCATCGGCGCCATCGCCGAGGCGCGCACCTTCTTCTACGAGCAGGGCATCGACTGGCGCCTGATCGCCGGCGGCGCCTACGATGCGCGCGGCCAGCACAATGGCGAGCTCATCTTCTCCTTCACCCGCTATGCCGCCCGGGCGCCCGCCGAGTGCGATGGCAGCTGGGACAATATGGCGATGGAGTTCGACAACCGGCACCACACGAATTTCGGCTGTGCGATGGCTGTGAACCTGGCCGCCATGGTCGCCGATCCGCGCGACCTGGTCGCACCGCGGGACATGGAGCCGGGCGATACCGGTCGCCGCCAGACGGTGATCGACGGCTATCGCGCCGGTGAATCCACCACCAGCGAACGCAGTGATCATGAAAGCGGCGCGGTCTCTCGCGTCGGCAACGGAAACTAGGGAGGGCCAGCCATGACCGATGCCAGTCGCGCAATGAAGCAGGACCCGTTCCTCGATGGCGATGATCCCTTCCTGGATGCCGCCGATGTTGAACGCCTTCTGCTGGGTGAAGCCACCCGCGAGGAGATGAACCGTGCACCGGCGCGCCAGGCGCCGGGCGAGGATATCGCCGATGATTTCGGGGACGACGACCCCTTCCTGTCCGATCCGGAGCCGGCCCCGGCACCGGTCAGGCAGGAACGTGTGGTCGATCCGGTCTTCGAGGACCTGCAGGAGGAAGTGGCCTCGATGTCGGTCGGCGAGTCGCTTTATGGCGAGGTCGATAACGACGTGTCTGACCAGCCGGTCCCGCGGATCTCGGTCGGTGCCTTCTGCGAGCGTCCGGAAACCGGCGCGCTGATCCACAATGCGGCCAATGATCGTCGCCTCGCCAAGGCGCATGTGACGGTCGAGCTGGGTGGTCTGCCGGCGGCTATCGAGCGCTATCATGACGAGACGACGCCGAACCTGCTGATCATCGAGAGCGGCATGCGCGGTCGCGGCCTGTTCGATCAGCTCGAAGAACTGGCCGGCGTCTGTGATCCCGATACCAAGGTCATCATCGTCGGTGCGGCCAATGATATCAGCCTCTATCGCGAGCTGATGAAGCGCGGTGTCAGCGAATACCTGGTGCCGCCGATGACGCCGATGCACGTCATCCGCACCATTTCCGAGCTTTTCCTCGACCCGGACCAGCCCTTTGCCGGCAAGACGATTGCCTTCATCGGCGCCAAGGGCGGCGTCGGCTCGTCGACGATTGCCCACAACTGCACCTGGGCGATGACCGAAGGCATGCAGTCGGATGCCGTGCTGGTCGATCTCGACCTGTCGTTCGGCACGGCCGGTCTCGATTTCAACCAGGATCCGGCACAAACCCTGGGCGATGCCCTGGCCGAGCCGGATCGTCTCGATGATGCACTGCTCGACCGTCTCCTGGTGCGCTGTACCGACCGGCTGAGCCTGTTTTCCGCCCCGGCCACGCTCGACAAGGAATGGGACTTCAACGCCCAGGACTATGAGACCGTGCTGGAAAAGGTGCGCCGCCAGGCACCCTATGTGGCGCTCGACCTGCCGCACATGTGGACGCCCTGGGTCAAGCAGACCCTGCTCGGGGCCGACCAGGTCGTGGTCACTGTAGCACCGGATCTGGCCTCACTGCGCAATGCCAAGAACCTGTTCGATCTTGTGGCGGGCGCCCGTCCCAATGACGAGCCGCCGCGGGTTGTCATCAATATGGCCGGCATGCCGAAACGCCCGGAAATCCCGATCAAGGATTTCGCCGAGGCGCTGGGTACGCCGCCGACCCTGGTTCTGCCCTTCGAGCCGCAATTGTTCGGGAAGGCCGCCAATAACGGCCAGATGATCACCGAACTCGATCCCAAATCGAAAGCGGCGGAAGGCTTCTCGCATCTCGCCAGCCTCGTCTCCGGCCGGACACCTGTGGCGATGCCGAAACGTAGCTTCATCTCGAAATTGTTTGGAGGCTAGTTAGCCCATGTTCGGCAAGCGTGCCGGAGGCCCGACACCCACGACCGCACCGCTGACGCCGCCCCCGGCTGCGCCGAAGGCGGAGGCACGTCCGGAAAAAGCGTCGCGGCGTGAGGCGCTGTCGGCGCCGGCACAGCGTCCGGCCGCGAAACAGGCTGCCCCGGCGCCCAAGCCCGTCGCCAAGCCGGCCCCGGGTGCCTATGCCGGTCCGCAAGCCGCCAAGCGCACGGTGCGGGCCGCTGAGCCGAACGGTCGCTCGGAAGAGTATTACGCCATCAAGACGACGATCTTCAACGCCCTGATCGACACCATCGATCTGGGACAGTTGGCGCGTCTGGACAATGAAACCGCGGCCGAGGAAATCCGCGACATCGTGACCGAGATCATCTCGATCAAGAATGTCGCCATGTCGATCGCCGAGCAGGAACAGCTGCTCCAGGACATCTGCAATGATGTCCTCGGCTTCGGCCCGCTGGAACCGCTGCTGGCGCGCGATGATATCGCCGACATCATGGTCAACGGCGCCGACAAGGTCTTCATCGAGGTCAACGGCAAGCTCGAGGAAACGAATATCCGTTTCCGCGACAATGCCCAGCTGATGAATATCTGTCAGCGTATCGTCAGCCAGGTCGGCCGCCGGGTCGATGAAAGTTCGCCGATCTGTGACGCCCGCCTGCTGGACGGCTCGCGTGTCAACGTGATCGCCCCGCCGCTGGCGCTGGACGGTCCGACGCTGACCATACGCAAGTTCAAGAAAGACAAGCTGACGATGCAGAACCTGGTGGAGTTCAACTCCATCACGCCGGAAGGCGCCAAGGTTCTCTCCATCATCGGGGCTTCGCGCTGTAATGTGCTGATCTCGGGCGGAACCGGCTCGGGCAAGACGACGCTGTTGAACTGCATGACCGGCTTCATCGAGGAAGACGAGCGCGTCGTGACCTGCGAAGACGCCGCCGAGCTCCAGCTGCAACAGCCGCATGTGGTGCGCCTGGAGACCCGGCCACCAAACCTGGAAGGCTCCGGCCAGGTCACCATGCGCGACCTGGTCAAGAACTGTCTGCGCATGCGTCCGGAACGGATCATCGTGGGTGAGGTGCGTGGGCCGGAGGCGTTCGACCTGCTGCAGGCCATGAATACCGGCCATGACGGCTCGATGGGCACGCTGCACGCCAACTCGCCGCGCGAAGCCATGTCGCGGATCGAGTCCATGATCACGATGGGCGGCTACAACCTGCCCGCCAAGACAATCCGCGAAATGATCGTCGGTTCGATCGACGTCATCGTCCAGGCGGCCCGCCTGCGCGACGGTTCGCGGAAAATCACCCACATCACCGAGGTGGTTGGCATGGAGGGCGATGTCATCGTCACCCAGGACCTCTTCCTCTACGAGATCAAGGGCGAGGACGAGCACGGCAAGATTGTCGGCCAGCACGCCTCGACCGGGATTGCGCGCCCGAAATTCTGGGATCGCGCCCGCTATTTCGGCCTGGAGCGTGAGCTCGCCAACGCGCTCGACGCATCGGAGGTGTGACGCGATGAACGGTGACATGGCCTTCATCTTTGCCGCAGCGGCGGCCTTCATGGCGGTCGGCGGTGTCGGGTGGGTCGTCGTCGGCGCGGCCGGCGATGCGCAATCAAAAAAGCGCATGAACCGCGCCGTCGGGACGGGCGGGCTGCAGCGCGGGCGACGTCAGACTTCGGCGCTCGACCAGGCCGCCCAACGCAAGCGCCAGGTCCAGGAATCGCTCAAGGACCTCGAGCAGCGCCAGCGTGACCAGCGGAAGAAATCCCTGTCGATCAAGGCGTTGATCCAACAGGCGGGCATGTCGTTTACCCCGACCGTATTCTGGATGGTCTCTGGCGGTATGGCGATTGCCGGTCTGGTCATTGCCTTTGTCACGGGCCAGAATCTCATCGTGACCGGTGCGATCGGACTGATCAGCGGCCTCGGCCTGCCGCGCTGGTATCTCGGATTCCTGCGCGGGCGTCGCCAAAAGAAATTCTCCGGCGAATTTGCCAACGCGCTCGACGTCATCACCCGGGGTGTGAAGTCCGGCCTGCCGCTCAATGAGTGTCTGAAAATCCTGTCGGTCGAGAGCCCGGAGCCCGTGCGCACAGAGTTCGAGAAACTGGTCGAGGGCATCGCCGTCGGCGTGGCGTTGCCGGACGGCCTCGACCGGATGTGCGAACGCATGCCGCTGCCCGAGCTCAATTTCTTCCGCACCGTGCTGATCATCCAGCAGAAGACCGGCGGCAACCTGGCCGAGACTCTGGGCAATCTCTCCACCGTGCTGCGATCGCGCAAGATGATGCGCGAGAAGATCGGCGCCCTGTCGTCGGAAGCCAAGTCATCGGCCGCCATTATCGGCTCGCTGCCGCCGGCCGTACTCGGCATCGTCTATGCCACAACCCCGTCATACATGAGCCAGATGTTCACCCACCCGACCGGTCAGCTGATGCTGCTGGGCAGTGTGACCTGGATGTTCATCGGCATCATGGTCATGCGCGGCATGATCAATTTCAAGATCTGAGGCGGGCATGTTCGGCATCGGCTTCACCGACATACGCGACTTCCTGACTGATCCGGAGAGTCTGATCGCCTTTTTCGCGGCGATCCTGGTCTTCGCGACGATCGTTACCCTGTCGGCGCCGGCCTTGAGCTCGGACAAGCTCGACAAGCGCATCAAGTCGGTCAACAACCGCCGCGAGGAGCTGCGGCGCAAGAGCCGTGAGGCGATGGAAGCCAATGCGCGTGGCGCCAAGGGTTCGATCCGCGGAGCCGAGGCCAAGGGCCTCGTGCGTTCCATCGTCGATGCGTTGAACCTGCAAAAGGCGTTCGAGGATCCCGCGCTGCAGGAAAAGCTGGCCCAGGCGGGCATGCGCGGCAGCCGTCCGGCGGTGACCTTCTACTTCTTCCGCCTGCTGTCGCCCTTCATCCTGTTTGGCATGGCCCTGTTCTACGTCTTCATGATCAATGATTTCGGCCTGCCGCAGATTACCCGGGTCTGTTTCTCCTTCGGGCTGGGCCTGCTGGGCTATTACGCGCCGAACCTCTACCTCTCCAATCTCGCGGCCAAGCGGCAGCAATCGATCATGGGGGCCTTCCCCGATGGCCTCGATTTGCTGCTGATCTGCGTCGAGAGCGGCATGTCGATCGAGGCCGCCTTTCACAAGGTCTCCAGCGAAGTCGGCTCGCAATCGATCGAGCTCGCCGAGGAGTTGTCGCTGACGACGGCCGAGCTGTCCTATCTGCAGGACCGCCGGACCGCCTACGAGAATCTCGCCAAGCGGACCAATCATCCCGGGGTGAAGGCTGTGTGTACCTCTTTGATCCAGGCCGAGCGCTATGGCACCCCGCTGGGTCAGGCGCTGCGGGTCATGGCCAAGGAAAATCGCGACATGCGCCTGTCCGCTGCCGAGAAGAAGGCAGCCTCCCTGCCGGCCAAGCTGACCGTGCCGATGATCGTCTTTTTCCTGCCGGTCCTGTTCGTGGTCATCCTTGGCCCGGCCATCATCCGCTTCAATAGCATGTGACGAATCCGTTCTGGCGCGCTACTTGAATGGTATCGTGCATGTTGAACAGGTGGACACAGCCCATGTTTTCCGGGCGCAAGACAGCCGACAGGCTCCGCGAGGAAATCCGCAGCGCTGATTCCGCCGTGGGTGAAGCGATGAGCGCGCTTGCGTCCGACCGCATCGACGCGGCCCGGCAGGCACTGACGCATGCGCCCAAGACGCATTTTGTCGACATGGGCTGGAAGGTCGGTCTCGCCGGCGCAATGATCGAGCTCAAGGCCGGCAAGCGAAAGCAGGGTCTGCAGAAGCTGATCGCCGTGTGCTCGCGCCTTGATGACACCTCCCTTTCGCGTGACGACAAGAATTACCTGCGTCTTTATGCCCTTTACCGCGGTAGCGAAGCCTCGAAGGACGGTCGGGCTCCGGTCGAGCTGCGCGAGCTGGTCGAGGATTTCCGCTTCGACCACACACTGGTTACCCCCTTGTTGCGCAAGGATTTCCCGCTCAAGACTCTGGAAGATGCGGAGATCGCACCGCCACCGCCACCGCCACCGCCGCCGCCACCGCCCGTGCCCAGCGAGAGCAGCTGAATATTTGTATTCCGTCTGTCTGCCGTGCCGGTCTACAAGTGTACCGGGAGCGAGACGACGACGCGGTTGAACGGGATCACAAGATGAAATTTTCGCGCGACGTTGCGCTTTACTGGGCGACGGTTCTGTTGTGCGGCTATGGTGCCTTCACCTATGGTCGCTGGGGTGTGCTTGATCTCATGGTCCGGACCGGGACCTGGCCCAGAGACCGGTTTCAGTTCGACGCCTATGGCTATGTCGCCAGCATGTCGTTCCTGCAGGAAACGGTCTTCCTGCTGGCCCTCTTTGTTGCCCTGGTCGCGTGGTTCATGCTGCTGATGCGCTCGCGCTGGTCCGCCTATGCCTATGGCGCCTTTTTCCTTGCATCCATGACCGACTGGCTGCTTCTGGTCGGCAATCCGTTCATCGGCATGGGCATGAATGGATATTTTGGCGTGACCGTGAATCTCATCGCCCTGTCGGCGGTGATCCTGATCACGACGATGGGGCTTTTGACGGGACGTCCGGTCCGGCGCTAGTTCTCGCGTACCGCGTCATAGCGACGATTGGTGGTCAGCATGGCGCGGATATAGGCCATGTTGGCTTCCGCCATTTGCGGCGACACGTCGACCCGGGCCAATTCCTCGGCTTCCCCGAAACGGCCCTGCAGGGCGATCACGAGGGCCAGGTTCTGGCGGACGGTTGCGTCGGCACCCGGGCGGACCATGGCCTCGCGCAGCATGCGTTCGGCGGTGTCGGGCTCGCCGGCGGTGACGTAGGACATGGCGAGATTGGACAGGATGGCCGGCTCGCCGGGCGACAGGTTGAGCGCCTGGCGGAAGGCATTGCGGGCGGCCTCGCTCTGACCGGCCTGTTCGAGGGCGATGCCGAGCGCGTTGTGGATCTGCCAGCGGGTTCCGTCGATCTGGCTGGCCCGGCGCAGCGATTCAATCCCGGCCGCACCGCGACCGGCGGCGGCGAGGGCGCTGCCATGGGCGAGCAGCAGGTCTGCATTGTCCGGGTAAAGCGCGAGCGTCTGGCGGGCGACCTCGCTGGCGCGCTGGTGATTGCCCAGCTGGCGCAGGGCGCGCGAGAATTCCAGCGCGGCTTCCAGATCGGACGGGTTGAGGTCATAGGCCTCGGCCCAGAAGGCGGCCTGGGTCAGCATGTCCTGGCTGCGTACAGCCTGGCGTTCGCTGGCCGAGGCCGGCACGATGGTGTTGGCGTTCATCGTGTCGATGACGGCCTGTTCCTGTTCGGTCGGGGCAGTGGTCGCACAGGCGGCCAGCAGAAGGGCGCCTAGCGGGGCGAGAAGGAAAAGATTACGCATGGTCAAACCGGGCCACTGTCAAGCATGGCTTGAATCTGCGCTGCGCCGGTCAAGAATGGGTTAACCCGCCCGTCCTCTCCGGATCTGCGACATGATCCCGTCCGGAGCCATGACCGGAGCCATGAAAGGAATACCCATGACCGCCCTTATCGCCACCGCTTCGGACGCCCGGATACTGCGCCTCGTCGACGAGGCGGGTGCCGATGCCGCGATTGCGCAACTGGCGCCGGAGCACCGCAGCCTGGCCGCCGGTTTCAAGGGCAAGCCGGGTCAGTTCGTATTGCTGCCCGACGGTGCGGATGCCGGTGCCCTGTTCGGAACCGGCAAGGCAGAAGACGCCTTTGTGCTGGGCGCGGCGGCGCTCACCCTGCCGGAGGGAAACTGGCAGCTTGAGACACTTCCCGGGGCCTGGGACGCAACGCTGGCCACTACCGCCTGGGCGCTCGGCAGTTACAGTTTCACCACCTACAAGCCGGCCCCGCGCGCGGCCGCCTGTCTGGTCGCGCCGGAGGGGGCCGACCTTGACGAGGCCAAGGCGATCGCCGAGGCGGTGCACCTGACCCGCGACCTCGTCAACACGCCGGCCGACCGCATGGGCCCGGAAGGCCTGGAAGCAGCATTCCGCAGACTGGCCGAGGAATTCGGCGCCGCGGTTCATGTCACGCGCGGCGATGACCTCCTGGCGCAGAATTATCCGATGATCCACGCCGTGGGCCGTGCCGCAGCCGAATCGCCGCGCCTGCTCGAGCTGGAATGGGGTGATGAAACGCATCCCCGCCTCGCAATTGTCGGCAAGGGTGTATGCTTTGACACCGGCGGTCTTGATCTCAAGGCGGCGCAGTTCATGCGCCTGATGAAAAAGGATATGGGCGGCGGTGCCAATGCGATGGGGCTCGCCCGCCTGGTCATGGCGATGAATCTGCCGGTCCGTCTCCACCTTCTCGTCCCTGCGGTTGAGAATGCGGTCGGCGCGGGCGCCTTCCGGCCCGGCGACATCATCGACTCGCGCAAGGGCCTGACCGTCGAGATCGACAATACCGACGCCGAGGGACGGCTCGTCCTGGGCGATGCGCTGGCCCGCGCGACCGAGGTGGACGTCGATCTGTTGCTCGATTTTGCGACCCTGACAGGTGCCGCACGGGTCGCGCTCGGCCCGGAGGTCGCGCCTTTCTACACCGATGATGACGATGTCGCCGCGGACCTTGCCCGCTGCGCCAGGGCGGTCGCCGATCCCTTGTGGCGCATGCCGCTCTGGGACGGGTATGAAAGCGAAATGGACGGCGAGATTTCCGATCTGGTCAACAGCGCGGCCACGCCGATGGCCGGCTCGATCACGGCGGCGCTCTTCCTGCGCCGTTTTGTGGGCACCGCGCGCTGGGTCCATTTCGACATTTTCGCCTGGAACCCGAAGCCGCGACCCGGACGCCCCAAGGGCGGCGACATGCATGCGGCACGCGCCGTTTACCAAATGCTCAAGGAGCGGTTCCAGAATAGGGGCTGATCAATCGGATCAGACTGATTCTTGGAGACCGGTATGCCGTCACAGGCGATGACATCGCTTGAGATGATGCGACGTGTGTCGGCGGATGCGGTGCGAGGCGCTGCGGCCGACCTGACCGCGCGACAATTCGCACTCCTGCTGTCGATCTTCATGAAGCCGGGTCCGCACGCGATCCGCGACCTGGCCCGTCAGCTGGACCTGCCCAAGCCGGCCGTCACGCGGGCGCTCGACGTGCTCGAACGCCAGGGCTTTGTGCGGCGCAAGCGCGACCGCGACGACAAGCGTGATGTCTCGGTGCATCGCACTGTAAAGGGGGCGGTTTTCCTGTACGATTACGGCGAAGCCGTCGCTCATCGTGCCGAGGAAACACGCACATGTCCCAGCTGGATCCCCGCATCACCGCCGCCAGGCCCGACCTCGCATCCTCTGAACTGAAGGGGCGGGTCGAAGCCGACCATTTCGTCGACCCCGTCGAATACCAGGCCATCGTCCCGGCCGCGCCGATCCGTCGGTCGCCGGAGCCGAACGGGGCGATGGACGACCAGCTTCTGGCGGGTGATCTCTTCGCCGTTCTGGAAACGCGTGACGGCTGGGCCTGGGGTCAGGCGCGCAGCGATGGCTATGTTGGCTGGGTCGATCTGGCCGGCCTGTCGCGCGAGATCCATCCGGTCGACCACCGGATTGCGGTATTGCGCACCTACGCCTTTTCGGAACCGAACATCAAGACGGCGCCGAACCATCTGCTCAGCCTCAATGCCGGTATTGCGACCGGGCGCCGGGACGGCCGTTTTGTCGAGGCGATTGGCCTGGGCTGGGTGATCGCCGCGCATGTCGCGCCTCGCGGCGAGACCGCGTCGGATTTCGTGGCCGTCGCCGAGGCATTTCTTGGCGCGCCCTATCTGTGGGGCGGCAAGGAGAGCCTGGGACTGGATTGCTCCGGCCTGGTGCAGATGGCGCTGCAGGCCGCCGGCCAGGACATGCCGCGCGATGCCGACCAGCAGGAGGCCCTGCTCAAGGCGCGCTGGCGCGATGTCACCGGCGAGGCCGAGCGCCAGCGTGGTGATGTCGTCTTCTGGCCGGGCCATGTCGGCATCCTCACCGACAGCGAACACCTCCTGCATGCCAATGCGTCGAGCATGGATGTCACGCTGGAGCCCTTCGCGGCAGCCGCGGCCCGCATCCGGGCCGCCGAGAATCCGGTGCGGGCAATCTACCGGCCCGTCTGATCAGGCCTGACAGCCTCGCAGCCTGACAATCTCACAGGCAGACAATCTCACAGGCAGACAGAAAAAAGCCCCGGACGATGCCGGGGCTTGATCTGTTTGAAACCGGGTGGCGCCTAGTGCTCGCCCTCATGGTCTTCGCCGGCGTCATCGGCATGCTCGACGACCTCTTCGACGGCCTCCATGGCTGTTCCCATGGCATCATCGACAGCGCGGAGCGAGGCGGTGTCGGCAAGCGGGGCCGGGAGCGGCGCCGGATTGTTCGACAGCGACCGCATATAGGCGATCAGCTCGAGGCGGGTATCGTCATTGCCCAGGCCGCGGAACGACATGGCCGTACCCGAGGCATAGCCGGACGGATTCTCGATGAAGGCGTCGAGTGCCGCATAGGTCCATGCACCTTCCAGGCCCTCAAGTGCGGCGGAATAGCTGAAGCCCGCATGGTTGGCGATGTCCGCATTGACGATGCCCCAGAGGTTGGGGCCGACGCCGTTGGCGCCACCTTCATTGAAGGTGTGGCAGGCGGCACAGCGACGGGCAGCGCGTTCACCGGCACCGATATCGGCGGCAGCGAGAACCAGACCGTAATCGGTCGGGCCTTCCTCGACCACTTCGGTGCTGGGACCGGAGCCGATGGCCGCCCAATCCACCGGATAGGCGGTGTTTTCAGCGGTAAGTTCGTGCGCGGCATGCGACGGAACCAGAAGATGGCCCAGCTCGGTAATGGCCAGGACACCCAGTACTGTTGCCAGCACGACGCCGGCAACCTTGTTCCAGAAGAGTTCGCCCATGGACGCCCCCAAATTCATTCAGGTTGAAAATCGATCCGTGTTTGGCACGCGCCGCGCGCGCAGGCAACACCGCAACGCGTTCAACTGCATGCGGTAACACGACGCACGGGGTTTTTCGGACCGCGCGGGTGTGTGCGCGAAGCGCCAGTCGGTGCCCTGTGCATGCCGGACTGCAGACCGGGCTGGAGCGGCCTTGATCCGGCCCTGTCTGCTCACCAACTACCAGACGGCTGGGGGGCGCCAATGGCGTACAGCTAACAATTACCAATCAAGGTTGATCCAAAATGTTCCGTACAGTGCTTGTCTCCTCCCTCTCCGTTCTCGCCCTCGCTGCCGGTGCCTCGGCGCAGGACGGTCAGTTCCGCGTCGGCGTTGGCTATGAAGCCGCCGACTTTGACGGTGCGAATTTCGATACCGTTGTCGCGCGCGGCAGCTATGACTTCACCCGGTATCTGGGTGTCGAAGGTCAGCTCAATATCGGCCTAGGCGATGAAAGCGTCACCGTTGGCGCCGTGACCGGCGATGTCAGCCTCGACTATGTTGCTGGCGTTTTCGGTGTTGTACGCCCGTTCTCGAATGAGAATGGCTCCGTCTTCCTGCGGGCCGGTTATACAACGACCGAAGGTGAAGCCTCGGCCGCCGGCCTGAGCTTCAGCGCCGATGACCAGGCCTGGGCCTATGGCGTGGGTGGTGAATACTATTTCGATGCCCGCAACGGCGTCCGCGTCGACTACACCCGCTATGATTATGACGATGGTGGCGAAGCCGATTTCTACGGCATCTCCTACGTCCGTCGCATCGGCGGCTGAACCGGTTGCCTCCGGGCCGGGAAGGGGCTGCGGCGCATCAGCGCCGCGGCCCTTTTCATTGCCGAGCCGTCACAGGATTGGCGGCATGCAACCGAGATGAACCCGGCATCCAGACCGGGATCAGCGGTCAGGCCCCAGTCTTCTCGTGAGAGGCATTTACCAGAAATATCAGGATGTTGCGTGAGGCTTCGCTTGACTGCGGCAGGGCGGCTGGCCATGCGCGGTTCAGCCGGGGCACAGGACAATGTCTCTGACGATTTCGGTCTCGACGCCGCGGTTTCGGCCTGTCCGGACCGCAAACTGGCGGGGCCGAGCTGTCGCAGACCCGGCCTCGCGCGTTTGCGCGTCGCTTGTATCCGGACCGACCCTGACGGGCTTGGCGAGGGCGATGCCTTGGACCTTGCCTGGGTCCACCGCTTCGATGGCTGACCGGACCCGGACCCGCACCGGGACCGGGACCGGGGCCTGGATCACGGTTCCGGCTACCGCTGACCATGCGTCCGATTCGGTTGCGTGGACCGTCTGTGTTATGGTTTCGTTACGGTACGATGCGTGCGCTGCATCAGATCGGCATTTGCGTTCCAGTGCCACACGAATGAGGGCGGCCGCTCCGGTCCTACCACCCGCAGCCGCGACCGAAAGGCACCCGGTTTGATGACGGCACACCCTGGGCCCGCATGCGCAAGCATGCTCGCTCGGGCGGTTATCCGCTTGCAGCAAAACGAAGGGCAACACCATGACCAAGCTGATGATTTTCGACGAAACGACCGCGCCGGCCAAGGCCAAGCCGATCCTCAGATCGGTCCGCTCGAAATACGGCTTCATCCCCAATCTCATGGGTGAACTGGCGGCGTCGCCGGCGGCGCTGGAGTCCTATGCCACCCTGTCCAGCCTCTACGGGCAGAGCGGGCTGACCCCGGCCGAACAGCAGGTCGTGCTGCTGACCACGAGCCGCGAGAACAATTGCGGCTATTGCGTCGCGGCCCATTCGACGGTGTCGCTGAACACTGATCTCGACCGTCAGGTCCTGTCAGCGCTGCGTGAAGGGACGGTGATCGACAGCGACCCGCGGCTCGAGGCGTTGCGGCAATTCACGGCGTCCATCGTGCGCAATCGCGGTCTCGTCGAGCGCCACGATATCGACGCCTTCCTGGCCGCCGGCTTTACCAGGGCCAACATTCTGGACGTGATGACAGGCGTGACGATGAAAACGATGTCCAACTACGTCAATCACATCGCCGAGACCGAGCTGGATGACGCATTCCAGGCCATGGCCTGGTCGAAGCCCATCCTTCAGCATGCCGACTGAGCACGGGCGTGTCGCCCGGTGCGGGGCCGGCTCTCCGGCTCCCTCCGGCTTACTCCGGCTGCCGGCGGCAAGGTTGCGCCTGATCAGATCGCGCCGTCGACCCAGAGCTCCGAGAGGCGGCGCGCAATCGCGATCGAGGGGGGCATGGCCGCATCGGGATGCGTGCCGGCGAGCATGGCGCGAACCTCGTCGCGGCTGAACCAGCGGGCCTGTTCGAGCTCGTGCGGATCCACAGTCACGGTGGCATCGCTGACCGGGGCGACCAGCCCGATCATCAGCGAGGAAGGGAAGGGCCAGGGCTGGCCCATGACATAGCGGATCTGCGCGATGTCGGCCTTGACGCCAGCCTCTTCCTCGAGTTCGCGGGCGCACGCCTCTTCCAGGGTCTCGGCCGGTTCCACAAAACCGGCGAGTGCCGACCACATGCCTTCCGGCCAGGCTTCCTGGCGTCCCAAGAGGCAGCGGTCGCCATCGGTGGCCAGCATGATCACGACCGGATCAACACGCGGAAAATGCTCGGTTTCACAAGCCGGACACTGGCGCCGCCCGCCGCCGGACCTGATCAGGGTCGCGCTTCCGCATGCGGCGCAGAAGCCGTGGCGCGCATGCCAGGCGAGCAAGGCCTTGGCCTGGGCATAGATCGCGGCCTCGTCATGGCTCAATGCCATGGCTGCCTGGCGGGCCGGCGTGACCTGCGTGCCAAGCGGCAGGCTGTCGGGCGCGGTGATGGCGGCCGCGAAGCAGGGCGATCCCCTGTAATGGCCAAGGAAAAGGCCGCATTCCATATCCGCCAGGGCGGCGATCTCATCGCGCCGAAACCAGAACAGGCCACCCTGGCCCTGCAGGACCGGATCGCCCTCGACCAGGCCCAGCCACCAGCCCTCATTGCCGCCCAGCAAACCGGCGACCCGGCTTTCATCGCGGCGCAACAACTCGCCCCGATCGAGCGGTGATCCGGCAAAGACGAGCGGGTCTCGGTCGGCCAGCAGGGAGCGGTCATTCATGGGCAATATCCGAATACGATGCGGTGGCCGTCCGGATCGTGGACGGCGATCTCCGTGCAGCCATAGATACGTTTGACCGGGCCTTCAACAAGGGGTGTTGCACGGGCCGCAAGGTCTTCGGCGAGGATCGCGATGTCGCGAACCCAGACATCGGCATCGAATAGGTCGAGACCCGGCGTGTGGGTGCGCAGGGGTGGCGGCGCAGTGTCGGCCTGCCGGAGCATGATTGCGGCGCCGTCTCGCTCGGCGATGGCAAAGGCCTGGTTTGTGGCCGGGTCAAAATCGCAGGCAAAGCCCGGCGCGGACCGGTACCAGTGCACGGCAGAGGCGAGGCCGGGCGTCAAAAGGATGGCCGCGCTTCCAAGCAGGTTGGCGGTCATGGCGGTCTCCCGGAGCGATGGCGTGCCGACAAACTGCCCGCGGCAGGTTCGGCTGTCATCCTGCCCTTGCTATTGAGAATGATTCGCAATTAAATGGCGGGGCTGATCCGGAGGTATTGCCCATGTCTGCTTGTTCCGACCCGTCCCTGCTTCAGGCTAACCAGGCCAGCCTCGTCGTGCGCGACTGGCTGGAAACACAGTCGCGGGTCACCGATTACTGGCGCGACCTCCTCTTGTCCTCCGGCGGCGACGAGGCGCTGATCGCGGCGCTCGATGCACATGCCATGTTTCTGCGCGCCGCCGCCCATATCGGCGAGGGTGAAATCAAGCCGTCAACGAGCCTGTCCCCACGGTCCGGACGGTCGGCCTGACGCGGCGCCGGAATGTCTGCCGCCATCCCTTGCACCCCAGCCTCAGGCACGCGATATAGGGGGTGGAAGATCGGCGGTGGACGAGCGCCTCGCCAACCCGGTCAGGTCCGGAAGGAAGCAGCCGTAACGAGTTTCGCTCGGGTCGCTGTCCGGTCTTCCACTCTATCGTGCGCCCGTGACCGCCGTGTTTCGAGGCCGCCGCCGGCAACCGCAAACCCGATGAGCTGTCATGGATGATACGCCGCTC
The DNA here is from genome assembly GCF_015665295.1 of Maricaulis sp. Lineage (GTDB taxonomy): Bacteria > Pseudomonadota > Alphaproteobacteria > Caulobacterales > Maricaulaceae > Maricaulis. Next base: position 57,471 of record NZ_JADFAJ010000003.1, on the reverse strand, counting down.
CCGAACGATGCCGACGGAGCGGGCGACGTCCTGATGCCCGGGCTCGACCTGCCGGACACCGGTCCCAAGCCGGGTTACCAGGTGCTGGCCCGCAAATACCGCCCGAACACGTTCGAAGACCTGATCGGCCAGGACGCCATGGTGCGCACCCTGACCAATGCCTTCGCCGCCGGTCGCATCGCCCATGCCTACATGCTGACCGGGGTGCGCGGGGTCGGCAAGACGACAACGGCCCGCCTCATCGCGCGGGCGCTGAACTTCCAGACCGACAGTATCGACGCCCCCTCCATGGCTCTGGCCGAAACCGGCCGTCATTGCGAGGCCATTGCCCGCTCGGCGCATGTCGATGTGATGGAGATGGACGCCGCCTCGCGGACCGGTGTCGGCGATATCCGCGAGATCCTGGAAGGCGTGCGCTATGCCCCGGTGTCGGCGCGCTACAAGGTCTACATCATCGACGAAGTGCACATGCTCTCGACCTCCGCCTTCAACGCCCTGTTGAAGACGCTGGAGGAGCCGCCCGAGCACGCCAAGTTCATTTTCGCGACGACCGAGATCCGCAAGGTTCCCGTGACGGTGCTGTCGCGTTGCCAGCGCTTCGATCTCAAGCGGATCGAGCGCGAAGTCCTGACCGATCATCTCGACCGGATTTGCGGCCTCGAGGGCGCGTCGGTGGAGCGTGACGGACTGTCGCTGATCTCGCGTGCGGCTGAAGGGTCGGTGCGTGACGCCCTGTCGCTTCTGGACCAGGCGATCGTCCAGGGCAGCGACGCCGACGGACCGGTCAGCGCGCCGCAGATCCGCGATATGCTGGGGCTGGCCGACCGGGCCCGCGTGCTCGACCTGCTGGAACAGACGCTGACCGGCAGGACAGCCGATGCCCTGGCCGAGCTGGCGTCCCTGCATGATGCCGGTGGTGATCCGGTGGTGATCACCCGGGACCTGCTGGACTATGTCCATGCCACGGCGCGGGTGAAAGCAGCGGGACCGAAGGCCGACCTTGGTGAAGCCGCCGACACGGTGACCCGCCTCGTGACGCTGGCGGAGAGCCAGACTCTGGGTCAGCTGACCCGGATGTGGAAGATCTTGCTGACCGGACTCGATGATGTCCGCGCCGCGCCGGATGCGCTGGCTGCCGCGGAGATGACGGTCCTGCGCCTGGCTTCCGCCGCCAGCCTGCCGCCGCCGGAGGAGGCCGCACGCGTTCTCGCCGGATTGCCGCGCACCGGCGCACCGTCGGAGGCGCCGGGAAAGCCTGAGCCGGCCACCGCGCCGGACCCGGCCCCTGCCGCCAGCAATCCGTCCAGCCTGTCTTCCAGCCATCGTGCGCTGCAGGAAGCGGAACCGGCCAGCGCCGTTGAACAGGATGAGGCTGCGATCTGCGGACCGCAGACCTGGGAAGCGCTGATGGAAATGCTGCGCGAGAAGCGCGATATCGGTCTGCAGTCCGACATGGAGCGCTATGTGCGTCCGGCGGCGTTCAAGCCCGGCTCCTTCAGCTTTCAGCCGATCGAGGACGCGCCGCGCGATCTCGCCCAGCGCCTGTCCCGACGACTTCTGGAATGGACCGGCGAGCGCTGGATGATCCTCGCTGATGCCGGTCTTCGCGGCGGCGAGACCTGGGCCGAACGGCGTGAACGCCTTAAGGCGGAACGCCTGGAGGCGGCTCGCCGCGACCCGGCCGTTACCGAGGCATTGCGCCTTTTCCCGGGCGCCGAAATCACCGCCGTGCGCGATCCTGCGCCGGCGGATGCTGATCGAAATGATGAGACCACGGAGAAACGCGCATGACCGATCTGATGGGCCTGATGAAGCAGGCGCAGGCCATGCAGGCGAAAATGGCCGAAGCCCAGGCCCGGCTCGACGAAACGCAGGTCTCGGGCGAGGCCGGGGCCGGCATGGTCCGTGTCACGCTGACCGCCAAGGGGGATATGGTGTCGCTCAAGGTCGATCCGGGCGTGCTGGACCCGTCAGAGCCGGAAATCCTCGAGGATCTCGTCAAGGCAGCGCATGCCGATGCCCGCCGCAAGGGCGAAGCAGCCCAGCAGGAGATCATGAAGGAAGCGGCTGGCGGCCTGCAATTGCCGCCCGGCATGAAGATGCCCTTCTAGGCCCCGCCCGGAATGAAAACCGCTTCCGCCGGACCCGAGATCGAACGGCTGATCTCATTGCTCGCCAAACTGCCTGGCCTGGGACCGCGCTCGGCGCGCCGCGCCGCGCTGCATCTGCTCGGCAAGAAAGACGCGCTGATGCGTCCACTGGCCGATGCGCTGGCGGACGCCGCCGACAAGATCCGGGCCTGCACGGAATGCGGCAATCTCGACGTTGCCGACCCGTGCACCGTCTGCGCCGCGCCGAACCGGCTCGACGCCGCAATCTGCGTGGTCGAGACTGTCGGCGACCTGTGGGCACTCGAGCGGGCCGGTGCCTTCAAGGGGCGTTATCATGTGCTCGGCGGTGTCCTGTCAGCGCTGGACGGCGTTCGACCGGAAGACCTCAACATCGCCAAACTGGTGGAACGCGCCGCCCGTGAGGAGGTGTCCGAGATCGTGCTGGCGCTCAATGCGACGGTCGATGGCCAGACGACGGCGCACTACCTGGCTGACCGGATGGCTGATTGCGGCGTGGCGGTCACCTCGCTGGCACGGGGAGTCCCGGTGGGTGGCGAGCTGGATTATCTCGATGACGGGACCCTGGCCGCAGCCTTCCGCAGCCGGTCAAGCGTCTGAATTAGCCTATTCAACGGACAGATTCGGACTATTGTCCTTGAGGGCATCGGGGAGACGGCTGTGGACGAGAGACCTACGGAAAGCCTTGAAGACATGAATCCGGCGCGCGTGACACGCCGCGCCTTCGTGCTCTTTTTCTGCACCGGCCTGTTCATGGTCTCCCTGGTTCTTGCCGCCATCACGGCAGTCAAGATACAGGCCTTTCATCTCGGTCCGCTGACGGTGCTCGTTCCGGCTGGAACCCTCGCATTCGGCCTGACCTATCTCGCAACCGATGTGATTTCCGAGGTCTGGGGGCGGGGCTATGCGCTGTGTGTGGTGATTACTGGCGTCCTGATGCGCTTCGTGATCCTGCTGCTGCTGCTCTACGCCATGCACGCCGAGGCGGTCTTCCCCTTCATCACGACGGGCGGAACCTGGAGCGATGCCCAGCAGGCGGCTTTCGTCGAGGTCTTTTCATCCGGCAACCGGACCAATTTTGCGGGCCTTGTCGCCTTTGGCATCAGTGCACTTGCCGATGTGATGATCTTTCATCACTTGCGGGAAAAGGATGCCGGCAGGAACCGGCTCTGGCTGCGCAACAATGTCTCGACCATGGTGTCGCAGATCTTCAACAGCACGATCTTCATCTCGGTCGCCTTCGCCGGCAACCAGACCTGGGCGGTGATCGGCAGTCTGGTGCTGGGCCAGGTGATTGTGAAGCTGCTTGTTGCTGCCATCGATACGCCGCTGGTCTATCTCCTGCGCAATATCGCAGAAGGTCGAAAGCTGACCGATCTCACCGGGTAGGCGTCCTCATGCCGCCGGTCAGGGGATGACAGGCACCAGGCGCAGGACAGCACCGTCCGTGGCGTCGGTGAGGACATAGAGATGGCCGTCAGGCCCGCTCGCCACATCGCGAATGCGCTCGCCCGGATCGGTCAGGAGCTCCTCCGTCGAAATCACGCGATCGCCCTCGATCTCCAGGCGTATGAGCATGGAGCCCGCCAGGGCGCCGACGAAGAGGTCACCCTGCCAGCGCTCGAACCCGTCCCCCTGGTAAAACGCCATGCCTGACGGGGCGATGGACGGGTCCCAGAACCAGATCGGCTGTTCCATGCCCGGCCCGTGGGTGGCATCGGAAATCGGCGTGCCGTCATAATCGACACCCCAGGTAATGCGTGGCCAGCCATAATTGTTTCCGGCCTCGATCACGTTGATCTCGTCGCCACCGCGGGCGCCGTGCTCATTGGCCCAGACCGAGCCGGTCTGCGGATTGATGCCGATACCCTGAACATTGCGGTGGCCGTAGCTGTAAATCTCCGGCCCGGCGCCGCGAACGCTGACGAAGGGATTGTCGAACGGGACCGTGCCGTCATCGTTGAGCCGGACGATGGTGCCGAGATGGTTGGCCAGGTTCTGGGCCTCATTGGGATGCAGACCGCCTTCGCCCAGGGTGAGCAGCAGGGTGCCGTCGCCGAGGAAGAGAAGCCGGCCGCCGAAATGCAGGCCGCGGGCCTTGGCGAAATTGACCCGGAACAGGGTCTCGACGCCCTCCAGCGCCGTAGCCGCCTCATTCAGCCGGCCACGGGCGAGCGCCGTATGATTGGCACTCATGCGGCCTTCGGAGAAAGCGAAATAGACCAGCCGGTTGCTGACAAAATCCGGGTGCAGGGCGAGGCCCAGCAGACCACCCTGGCGCGCGGCAAAAATGTCGGGCAATCCGGCGATCGGGGCGCCGCGCAGCACGCCGTCCTCGATCAGGCGAAGCCGGCCTGCGCGCTCGGACACCAGCATGTCCCCATCGGGCAGAAAGGCGATTGACCAGGGAAATTCCAGGCCGTCCGCTACGGTCTCGATGCGAAAATCAGCCTGCTCGGTCTCGTGGATTGTCGTTTGTGCCCAGCTGGCTGAGGCCAGCAAGGCGGCGGCGGCAAGGCTTGCAAGCATACGCATGTGTCCACTCCCGACCCGGCGCGGTCGGACAAAGACTAGCGCATGCCGGCTGCCGGGGCAGCGGTGTTTGCATCACGATCCGGATATTTTCGCCTTGGCGTTAAAGCGCGATTGAGCCGGCAAAGCTGGCCAGGCGGGAGCCAAGGCGGGGCTGGAAGGCGCTCACCTGTGACCAGCGGCGACGCAGCCGGCCGGGAAGCTCGCCAACCCGGCCCGGCACGAGGGCCAGGGCTTGTTCGGCCAATTCCCAGGACCGGATTCCCAGGGCTGCCATGCCGGGTGCGAGGACGCGTCCATCAGCCAGCGGCACGGAATGGCTGGCATAGTGTTTTTTGTAGTGATCGCCGCCGCGGCCGAGATCAACCCGGTTCAGACCGCGTTCCGGGGCCTGCTCGAACAGGCCGTGCAGAAGCAGCAGGCCGGGCGAGTAGCGCGCCAGTTCCGGATCATAGGCCGGAAACCAGGAGTGATAGATATCACCTGCCACGAGGCCGAACTCGACCGCAGCGAGCCGGTCGCCGAACCAGAGCGCAGCCGTGAGCCCGGAAAACTCATCGCCCTCGCGCTGGCGCAGGTCGCGGAGAACCTCCTGCACCCAGTCGACGCCGAAGACATTGAGCTTGCCGGTGTCGCGATACTGCGCCTGCTTCCAGGTGCTCAGAGCCGCGAAGGCCTGGCCGTCCGGATCGCCCAGCGTGACGCGGACCTCGCCAAAATCACGTATCGCGGCGCGCTGGCGCCGGGCCGTCTTCTTGAAATGATCCTTGTGCAGGGCGCGGCGGGCCTCCAGGAAGGCGGTGCCGTCCTGCCCCAGATCGGCAATATGGCTGCCGCAGCGCTGGCGCTGCATAGACCGGTTTTCCCTCAGCGGGCCGTGCCAGTTCTCAAAGACCAGCGCCGAACCGCCGGCGGCCCGGGCCAGGCGCTCGGGGATGATGCGGGCGGGGTCGCGCGCGATCACGCCCTGATAATCGCTCATCGGGGCGCCGATCGGGCGGACAATGCCGCCATGCGCAGCATGATGGGGAAAATAGCCAATCGTTTCACCGCCATCCTCGATGATCGCGATGCGGGCATCGGCGCGGGCGCGGGCGACCGTCTGCGCGAATTCAAACCGCAGATAAGGGCTGACCAGCTTGCCATCCGGGCACGCCCAGTCATTCCATTGCGCGATCTGCCCGGCGGAAATGTCCTCGATTGAAACGATTTGCGTGCGCACCGTGTCCCTCCCAAGACGTTCACCCCGTTCCAAGCAAGCTTCAGGCCGGATCGGGGTGAGGCAGGGAGTCGGCGGGGTGACTGGTTTTGTCCGGGCAGCGTGCCAGGTTTGCGGCGGTGCGGGGCGGGCGGCTGGCCGCACCCGGACGACTCATCCAGAATGGCGGCCAGCAGGAAGGCGACAAACACCGTGACCCTTACAGATATTTCCCCGGAAACCTGGCTCGTTCTCGGCGGCATGGCCGTTACGCTCGCAGTGCTTGCCGGCTTGCTGCTGACCCGCAAACCGGCCGCGACAACATCGCCGGATACCGCCGAACTCGACCGGCTGCGCGCCGAGCGCGATGATTGGCGCGAACGCCAGGAACAGGCAGCGACTGATCTGGCAACCGCACGCGAGGCGGTCGCCCGGCTTGACGGCGTCGTGGAAGAGCGTGACCGGTTGCGCGCCTCCCTGGAGGCCGTCACAGCCGAGCGCAATGCGCTCAATGCCCGTCATGAGGCGCTCAAGACCGAACATGACGCGACCCAGCGCCATCATGACGAGAAGCTGGCCGAGCTGGACAAGGCCCGCGAGCGCCTGAGCGAGCAGTTCAAGCTGACCGCCGCCGAAATCCTCAAGACCTCCGGCGCCGAGCTCAACAAGCAAAGCACGGACAACCTCCAGACCCTGCTCAACCCCTTGCGCGAACAGCTCACCGATTTCCGCGCCAAGGTCGAGAAGGATGCCGAGCAACGTCACGGCCATGCCGGCGAAATCAAGCAGTTGATGGAAACCGTGCGCAAGGATGCGGCGCGCATGTCCGACGATGCCCAGAAGCTCGCCAACGCGTTGCGCTCATCGTCCAAGGTGCAGGGCGATTGGGGGGAATTGGTACTGGCACGAATTCTCGAGAGTTCCGGCTTGCGCGAGGGCCATGAATTCCACACGCAGAAGAGTGAAACCCTGGAGGACGGCAGCCGGCTGCGCCCCGATATCGTTGTTGACTTGCCGGGCGGGCATCGCTTGGTCATCGACTCCAAGGTGTCCCTGAAGGCTTTTGATCAATGCGTGAATGCCGAGACCGAAGAAGAACGCGGACTCGCCCTGAAGCAACACATCCAGTCGGTGCGTAATCATGTGAATTCGCTGGGCGCGAAGGATTACGGCCAACTCTACACTGGCGTGTCGTTTACCTTGATGTTCATTCCGCTGGAAGGTGCGGCTTCTCTGGCGCTCCAGAATGACGTCAACATCTCCGTCTATGCCGCTGAGCGGGATGTGATGATCGCAACACCGACGACGCTGATGATGGCGATGCGGACAATCGGCAATCTGTGGACCGTGGACCGCCAGAACCGCAACGCGCTGGACATCGCGGACCGTGCCGGAAAGCTGTTCGACAAGTTCCACGGGTTCGTGTCGGACATCGAAGAAATCGGCCAGCGGATCAATCAAGCGGAAAATGCTTGGAGTAATGCCAAAGGTAAACTGATCGACGGTCCGGGAAATCTCGTCGGCCAGGCTCAGAAACTGAAGGACCTCGGCGCCAAGACTCGCAAATCTCTGCCGGCGGAATACCTCGATGCGGCGGGTGTCGAGGACCTGCCCGCGATTGGCGCCCCGGAAGCGGTCGATTCTTGATCCTTTAAGCCGGGGCGACTATCTAGGGGTCATGGCTGTTCTCGATATTCTCACCGTTCCCGATCCGCGGCTCAAGGAAGTGTCGCAACCTGTTGACCAGGTTGACGACGAACTCCGCGCGTTGATGGATGACATGCTGCAGACCATGTATGCGGCGGATGGTATTGGCCTGGCCGCGATCCAGGTCGGCGTTGCCAAGCGCGTCATTGTCATGGATCTCGCCGGTCGGGACGAGGAGCCGCAGCCGCGCTATTTCGTCAATCCGGTCCTGTCCGACCCGTCCGACACGCTCAAACCCTATGAAGAGGGCTGCCTGTCGGTGCCGACCGTCTATGACGAGGTCGAGCGCCCGGACCGGATCCGCATCCGCTATCTCGACTATGACGGAAAGCCGCAGGACGAGATTGCCGAGGGCATGTTCGCCGTCTGCATCCAGCACGAGATGGACCATCTCGAAGGCGTGCTCTTCATCGACTACCTCTCCCGCCTCAAGCGCCAGCGCGCTGTCCAGAAGGTAAAGAAGGTCGAGAAGTCCAAGGACCGCGACGCGGCCTAGCGCCGCCCGTGCGGCTCCGCGAAATTGATCATCGGTCCGGCGGGCACGATGCCGGTGGGATTGATGGTGCCGTGGCTGGCGTAATAATGCTTCTGGGCATGCTCGAAATTGCACGTCTGGGCGATGCCGGGATGCTGGTAGAGGTCGCGCGCATAGGCCCAGAGATTGGGATAATCGACCAGGCGTCTGAGATTGCATTTGAAATGGCCGAAATAGACCAGATCGAAGCGCAAAAGCGTGGGCAATAGGCGCAGGTCAGCCTCGGTAATGGTGTCGCCGGCCAGATAGCGGGTGTCGTCCAGCACCTGTTCGAGATGGTCGAGGGTCTCGAACAGCGGGAAAACCGCTTCTTCATAGGCCGCCTGGCTGGTCGCGAAGCCGGACCGGTAGACGCCATTATTCACCGTTTCGTAGATCCGGTCATTGAGGGCATCAATCGCGGCCCGCTTGTCGGCCGGATAATAATCGCCGGGCTTCGCGCCGACGCCGTCAAAGGCCGAATTGAACATGCGGATGATCTCGGCACTCTCGTTGGACACGATGCGGCCGGTTTTCCTGTCCCACAGGACGGGCACGGTTACCCGGCCGGAATAATCCGGCTCGGACTGCAGATAGACCTGATACATCAGATCCTTGCCCAGCAGTCGGTCGCCGACAATCCCGTCCTCGTCGCTTTCGAAAGTCCAGCCCTTGTCGGCCATGTGCCAGTGCACAACCGAGACCGGGATCATGTCTTCCAGCCCTTTCAGCGCCCGGTAGATCAGGGTGCGGTGGGCCCAGGGACAGGCGTAGGACACATAGAGGTGATAGCGGTCGGGCTCGGCGCGGAAGCCCTCGCGGCCGGTTGGACCGGCCGATCCATCCGCAGTCACCCAATTGCGCAATTGGGCCTCGGAACGTTCGAAGCGCCCGCCGGACTTGTCGGTGTCATACCAGGTATCATGCCACTTGCCGTCGACGAGCAGACCCATGGATCCCTCCGATTTTCTGTTTGATGGTCAGCGAAATGGGGACAGGTCCAATTAACGCGCTGTGCGGAACGCTTGGCCGGTCCGGAGACCGGCGCGCTAATTGGACCTGTCCCCGATCAGGTTCAGAACTTGCCGGCCTGGAAGTCACGCACCGCCTGGTGCAGCTCGGCCTCGGTATTCATCACGAAGGGGCCGTAGCGGGCGACCGGCTCATCGATCGGCTTGCCGGCAACGAGCAGCAGGCTGGCGCCTTCAGGTCCGGCCTTGAGCGCGATCCGGTCACCGTCTTCCAGGACGCCGAGATCGGGATCATCGACACGGCCTTCGCCGGACGAGACCGAGCCCTTGTACACCGCGATGAAGGCGGTGTGGCGGGGATCAATATCCTCTTCCAGCGTGGCGCCGGGCTTGAGCACGATATCGATCAGGGTCGGCTGGATGGCGACAGAGGTGGCCGGGCCGGTGACGCCGGTCGAACTGGATCCGGCGAGCACGCGAAGGCTGGCGCCGGGTCGGGTCTCGACCGGAATCTCGCTCTTGTCGAATTCCTGGTAGCGCGGCTCCGTCATCTTCAGCGCGCCGGGCAGGTTGACCCAGAGCTGGAAACCCCAGAGCCGGCCATTGTCCTGCTCGGGAATCTCCGAATGCACGATGCCGCGCCCCGCAGTCATCCACTGGATGCCGCCACCCTCGATCACGCCGGCATGGCCCTTGTTGTCGCCATGGCGCATCTTGCCGTCGAGCATGATGGTCACGGTTTCAAAGCCGCGATGCGGGTGGTTCGGGAAGCCGGCCATGTAATCGGCGCTGTCGTCCGAGCGGATCTGGTCAAGCATCAGGAAGGGATCAAGCTCCATCAGGCCGCGATGCCCGAGCATGCGGGTGAGCTTTACGCCCGCCCCGTCCGAGGTCGGAAGGCCGCGCGAAACCCTGGTGATCCGGCGCGTCTTGGTGAGGGTATCGGTCGCGGTCATGGAGCTGGGATCCTGTCCTTCACCCGTCTGAGGGCATTTCCGCTACACAAAATAGGGATTTTACGCGCGAGCGCCACCGAAACAGCCGAAAGAGATTGTTTCCATCGTGGAAGCGATCAGGCAGGTTGCTGTGAATCTGAGGAGTGAATCATGCGCCTGGCAGTTCTGATATCCGCGCCGCTGGCCCTTGCTGCCTGTTCGAACGATCAACCGGCGGCCGGGGCCGACCTGTTCGATCGCTTGTCCGCCCTGTGTGGCCAGGCTTTTGAGGGCGAGGTTGTCAGTGATGATCCGCGCGATGCCGACTGGGCGTCACAAGTCCTGACCCTGCATGTACGTGAGTGCTCTTCTTCGGAAATCCGTATTCCCCTCCATGTCGGTGAGGACCGGTCGCGGACCTGGGTCATCACCCGGGAAGCGGCGGGCCTCCAGCTCAAGCATGATCATCGTCATGAAGATGGCAGTGAGGATACGCTCACGCAGTATGGCGGGATGACGATCACCGCGCCCACCGAGACGCGGGCCGAATTCCCGGCCGACCAGTTCTCGCGCGGTCTGTTCGATCGCGAGGGTATTGCGGTGTCCATGGCCAATGTCTGGTCCGTCACCCTGACCGATACCACCTTCACCTACGGCCTGGATCGCCCCGACCGACATTTCGAAGCCGTCTTCGATCTGACCATGCCGGTCCAAGCGCCGCCGCCGCCCTGGGGCGCAGAATAAGCGCAAACCGGCTTGACGGCGGACCCTTGTTCGCGCTCAAACCCGCGCCATGACCTTACGCCTTGCCTTTATGGGCACGCCCGATTTCGCGGCGCGCTCGCTCGCTGAAATCGCGGCTGCCGGCCATGAGATCGCCCGTGTCTACACCCAGCCGCCGCGCCGGCGCGGACGTGGGCAGTCGGAACAAAAGACGCCGGTTCACCAGCTGGCGGAAATCCTGGGCATCCCTGTCTCGACACCCGAGAGCTTTCGCGATCCGGACGTGATCGCGGAGTTTGCCAGCCTCGACCTCGATGTGGCGGCCGTGGTCGCCTATGGCCAGATCCTGCCGCAGGCCGCGCTGGACGCACCGCGTCTGGGCTGTCTCAACCTGCACGCCTCCCTGCTGCCGCGCTGGCGCGGTGCCGCGCCGATCCAGCGGGCGATCATGGCAGGTGACGCGTTGACCGGCGTGCAGTTGCAGCAGATGGAGGCCGGTCTGGATACCGGTCCGATCCTGCTGTCGGAGACCGTGCGTATTGCTCCGAACGACACCGCCGCCACTCTGCACGACAAGCTGCGCGATGCCGGTGCCCTGATGTGGCCGCGCGCCTTGTCGGCGCTGGAACGCGGGTCTCTGGAAGCCGTGCCGCAGTCCGACGAGGGCGCCACCTATGCAAAGAAGATCTCTGCTGCCGAGGCCCGGATCGACTGGTCGCGCCCGGCAAACGAGCTGTCGGCCCATATTCGAGGCCTCTCGCCCTTCCCGGGCGCCTGGTTCGAACTGCCCACCGAGAAAGGGCCGGTCCGCACCAAGGTCTTGATGGCCGAAACTGTCGAGGGCGACGGTGCTCCCGGGACCGTATTGCAGGGTATGACGGTCGCCTGCGGTGAGGGTGCGCTGTCGCTGACGCGGCTGCAGCGCGAGGGCAGGGGCGCCATGGATGCGGCGACCTTTCTCAATGGCAATCATGTCCCCGCCGGGACGGTGCTGGGCTGATGACGCGCTACAAGATCACGATTGAGTATGACGGTCGCCCCTTTGCCGGCTGGCAGCGCCAGGCCAATGCTCCTTCCGTGCAGGCAAGCCTGGAGCGCGCTGCCGCGAAGCTCGATGGCGCGCCGGTCCTCGTCTATGGCGCGGGCCGTACCGATAGCGGTGTGCATGCGCTCGGCCAGGTCGCCCATCTCGACCTCGCCAAGGATCTGTCAGCCGACAAGGTCCGCGATGCGATCAATTTCCACCTCAGGCCTGACCCGGTCGCCATTCTCGAGGCCGAAGAAGTGAGCGCGGACTTCCATGCCCGCTTTTCCGCCACCCAGCGTCACTATCTCTACCGGATGATCGACCGCCGCGCCCCCCTGACGCTCGACAAGGGCCAGGTGTGGCGTGTCCCGCGCAAGCTCGACGCCGAGGCGATGCATCATGCGGCAAAGGCGCTGCTCGGCCGGCATGATTTCACCACGTTCCGCGATGCCCAGTGCCAGGCTGAAAGTCCGGTCAAGACGATCGATGCGATCTCGGTCTCGCGCTATGGCGAGGAGGTCCAGCTGACCTGTTCGGCGCGGTCCTTCCTGCACCGCCAGGTGCGCTCCATGGTCGGGTCGCTTGTCGAGGTCGGCGTGGGCAAATGGTCGGCGCGGGACTTCCGGCAGGCCCTCGATGCCGCCGACCGCAGCCAGTGCGGCCCGGTCGCTCCGCCTGACGGTCTGTATCTGACGGCTGTCGACTACCCGGCCGCGGCCTGAGCGCCGGACAAGGCCTGGCTGATCGCCACAAGGACCAGGAAGGATGTCATCGCCGGGATGGTCGCCGTCAGCGCCGCGGTGATCGTCGGCAGGCCCAGCGTCACATAGGCCAGGCGCCAGTGGACCAGGATGCGCAGATAGCCGTAGAGGAAGAACAGGAAGTCGCGGAACTCGGCATTGATGATGCCGATGACTTCCAGCGCCAGGATGCCGGCAATCACGCCATAGAGCCAGACAACGCCCCAATTGTGCACGACCACCCAGTGCATGTATCGGTTTCGGGCGCCGGCGATCGCCACGGCGACAGCGGCAGAGACCGGAAAGCTCAGCCAGGTCCCGAAGAAGATCAGGAAATAGGTCGTCGCGTCGACCGACGTGCCGATATATTGCCGCTCGACATGCGCGAGGATGGCCAGCGGCAGGGCGAACAATATCCCGCCGAACGAGCGCCAGAAGCCGCGCAGCGAGACGTCGAACATCGCTTCGCCGCCGGGCCGGAAGGTGAGCAGCCGAAGGGCGCCCAGCATGCCGCGCCATCCTTCCATGACAAGGCCGATCATGCGGGAAAATCCTTGAAATAGCGGGTCAGGATGCGCGTGTAGATCGAGGTCAGGCTCTCAATGTCGCTGACCGGCACGCGCTCGTCGATCTGGTGCATCGTGGCCCCGACGAGACCGAACTCGGCCACCGGTGCGTAAAGCTGGATGAAGCGGGCATCACTGGTGCCACCGCCCGTGGTCAGGGCCGGGCGTCGGCCCGTCTCGGCCTCGACGCAGTCCTGCAACAGGGTGGTGAAGGCGCCGGCCGGGGTCAGGAAGGCTTCGCCGGTAACATGGATATCAGCCTCGACCCGGCCGTCGAAATCGAGATTCGCCTTGGCCACCTCGTCACGGATCCACTGGCTCAGCGCATCGCCGGTATGGGCGATGTTGAAACGGATGTTGAAGCGCGCCACCGCGGCCGCGGGAATGACATTGGTGGTCGGATTGCCGACATCGACGGAGGTGACTTCCAGATTGGATGGCTGGAAATGCGGGACGCCCGTGTCCAGCTCGCGCGCGGTCAGGCGGCCCAGCAGGGTGAGCAGTGGCGGGATCGGGTTTTCGGCCCGCTCGGGATAGGCGACATGGCCCTGCCGTCCGGTCACGGTCAGCCTGCAGTTCAGCGAGCCGCGCCGCCCCGACTTGATGGTGTCGCCGAGCGTATTGGGATTGGTCGGCTCGCCGACGAGGCAATGGTCGAAACGCTCGCCCTCTTCGGCCAGGGCAACCAGAACGGCCTTGGTGCCGTGAATGGCCGGGCCTTCCTCATCACCGGTGATCAGGAAGGCGATCGAGCCGTCCGGCTCGCCGGCCTTGGCCAGAAAGCGGTCCACCGCGGCCACCATGGCGGCAATCGCGCCTTTCATGTCGGCCGCGCCGCGTCCCCACAACAGGCCGTCATCGGCCTCTGCACCGAAGGGCGGCCGGGTCCAGTCGGCGTCCGCGCCGGGCGGGACAACATCGGTATGGCCGGCAAACAGGAAGCAGGGCGAGGCCGAACCGCGCCGCGCATAGAGATTGTCGACCTCGCCAAACGGATAACGGCGGCAGGCAAAGCCCAGTTGTTCCAGGGCTGCTTCCAGCACGCCCAGCGCACCGGCATCGGCCGGCGTGATCGACGGGCGCCGGATCAGCGCCTGGGCCAGCGGCAACGGGTTGGAAAGGTCGGCGGTCGTTCTCATATGGGAAACATAGCCAGTTCGCTCTTTCAGGCCAGATCAAGGACGCAGCCATGCCGAAATTCTCGCTCGACGACATCGAAGAAACCGGCGGGACCGGTTACCCGCCGGAATTCGCCGGTGTTGTGGACGGTCGCCAGGCGCGCCGCCTGACCGGCCCGGCCGGTCTGACCCAGTTCGGGGTCAACCTGGTCCGGCTCAAGCCGGGCGCCTGGTCGGCGCAGCGTCACTGGCACACACATGAGGATGAATTCGTCTGGCTGGTCGAGGGCGAGGCCAGGCTGGTGACCGACGAGGGCGAAACCGTGATGCGCCCCGGTGATTGCGCCGGCTTTCCGGCCGGCGAGCCTGACGGCCATTGCCTGATCAACCGGTCGCAGGCCGATTGCGTCTTTCTGGTCGTGGGGTCACGGCTGGACGCTGACGGGGCGCACTATCCGGATATCGATCTGGAGGCGAAGCCGGGCCGCTATTCCGGTCCCGGACTGTTCACGCGCAAGGACGGATCGCCGGTCTAGCCAAACAGCGCCTTTTCCATCGCGAAGCGCTTGAAGGCGATGCCGCGGATCGAGACATCCTCCGGCGCAGTCACCGAATAGCCCAGGGCCGCGAAAGCCGGCTGGGCCATCAGGCTGGCATGGACGTGCAGGCGCGTCTGCCCCGTGCGGCGCGCCTCCTGCTCGATGGCGTCATGCAGGGCCCGGAACACGCCCTTGCGCTGCCAGCTGGGCCGGATATAGGCGAAGTCGACATAGGCCGGCGCCTCAAGCGTCATGAAACCGACGATGGTTCCCGCCTGTTCGGCAATGATGATGATCTGCTGGCCGAGGCGCTCGTCCCAGTCCGGGCCCTTGCGGGGTTCGGGCACCCAGGCCGCCCGTTGCTCGGAGGTGTAGCGGCTCGGCCCGTTGCGGACCGCGTCATACATGACTTCGCCCAAGGCGACATGGTCCGCTGCGCTGCCGCGGCGGATCAGGATCGGCGTTTCCATGGTGGCATCCGTGAGGCTAGTGCGAGCGGCCGTGGGTTTCGCGGAAGCGTTCCATCGAGACCGAGATCTTGAAGGTTTCGCGATATTTCGGCGAGCCGACCGGGCGCGGCGGTTTCTGCGAGGTCAGGGCGAGAATGCGCTCGAGCGTGTCATGCGCGGCACCGGACTGGCCGGCCCCGATATAGGCGTGCAGTTCGACCAGGGCGTCCGACAGGGGGTCGCCGCCACGGATGATGAAATAGGGTTCTTCCGACCCCATCCGGTGCAGCACGTCGAACTCGGACGGGTTGTCGGCCGAGCCGTATGGGGCCGCCGGATTCTTTGCTGCCGGCTTTTCCTTGATCGTGTCGTCAGTCATCGCGCGCCCCTTCGAGAGTGATTTGGCCCATGTGACCAGATTCGACGGCAAAACGGTAGCGGCGCATCAGCGCAGGCCGGGCTTCGGGTGAAGCAGGGGTTTGCGGTCAGGGCGATGGCGGCGCGGCGCGGCGCGCGCTAGACAGGGGGTATGTCATCCATCGCACCCAGACGCATCGCCATTATCGGCGCCGGCCCGGCCGGGCTGATCGCCGCCGAACACCTCGCCACGATCGGCCATGAGGTCGAGATCTTCGAACGCATGCCGACGCCGGGGCGCAAATTCCTCATGGCCGGACGCGGCGGGCTCAACCTCACCCATTCCGAGCCGCTGCCCGCCTTCCTGGGCCGCTATCGCGAAGCGGCCGACTGGCTCGGCCCGACCATCATGCAGCATGAACCCGCGGCCTTGCGCGCCTGGTGCGAAGGCCTGGGACAGGCGAGCTTTGTCGGCTCCTCTGGCCGGGTCTTCCCCGAGGCGATGAAGGCCTCGCCCCTGTTGCGGGCCTGGCGGGCCCGGCTGGACTCGCTCGGCGTGCGCTTTCATCTGCGCCATGAATGGACCGGCTGGAATGATGAGGGCGCGCTGCAATTCTCGACGCCGGACGGCCCGATCGCCATGCAGCCTGACGCCACCTTGCTGGCGCTCGGCGGTGCCAGCTGGCCGCGTCTGGGCTCGGACGGCGGCTGGACCGAACATCTCGCCGGCCGCGGCGTCGCGCTGGTTGCGTTTTCTGCTGCCAATTGCGGGGTCGAGATTGCCTGGAGCGCGGTGACACAGGACCGGTTTGCCGGCGCGCCGCTGAAGACGATTGCGCTGAGCCTGGGTGAGGACCGCGTCCCCGGCGAGGCGGTGATCGCGCGCTACGGGCTCGAGGGCGGTGCGGTCTATGCCCTGTCGGCGCCAATCCGTGCGGCGATGGCGGCTGGCAGGCCTGTGACCCTCCATCTCGATCTCAAACCGCATCGCGACGTGTCCGACATGGCCGCCTGGCTCGGCAAGGCGAAGAAGGGGCAGTCGCTGACCAATACGCTGCGCAAGGCCGGTCTGACACCGCAGGCGATCTCGGTGCTGCGCGATGCCGTGCCGGACCTGCCGCGTGATCCTGCCGCGCTGGCGCGGCTGATCAAGGCCGTCCCGCTGAGGGTGACGGCCCAGCGCGGCCTCGACCGGGCGATCTCGTCCGCCGGCGGCATTGCCCGCACCGCGCTGGATGAGCGCTTCATGCTGACCGCCCTGCCGGGCGTGTTCGCAGCCGGCGAGATGCTGGACTGGGATGCCCCGACCGGCGGCTATCTGCTGCAGGCCAGTTTCGCGACCGGTCTGGCCGCCGCGCGGGGTGTCGAGGCCTTCCTGGTGAACCCTTAGCGCAGCAAATCGTTGATCGAGGTCTTGGCCCGCGTCTGCGCATCGACACGCTTGACGATGACGGCGCAGTAAAGGCTCGGCCCGCCCTTCGGATCGGGCAGGGCGCCGGGCACCACAACCGAATACGCCGGGACTTCGCCATAGCTGATCGCGCCGGTGGCGCGATCAACGATCTTGGTCGAGCGGGTGATATAGACACCCATTGCCAGTACCGAGCCCTCGCGCACGATCACGCCCTCGACCACTTCCGAACGCGCGCCGATAAAGCAATTGTCCTCGATGATCACCGGGTCGGCCTGCAGCGGTTCCAGCACGCCGCCAATTCCGGTACCCGCCGAGATGTGGCAGTTGGCGCCGACCTGCGCACAGGAGCCGACACTGGCCCAGGTGTCGATCATCGTGCCTTCGCCGACATGGGCGCCGAGATTGACATAGGACGGCATCAGCACGGCGCCGGGCGCGATATAGGCGCCCCGGCGGACCGCACAGGGCGGCACGGCGCGGAAGCCGGCGGCCTTGAACTCGGCCTCGCCCCAGCCTTCAAACTTGGATGGGACCTTGTCCCACCAGCGCGCACCGGCAATCCCGCCCTCGATCAGGCCCATCGGATTGAGCCGGAAGCCCAGTAGGACGGTTTTCTTCAGCCATTGGTGCACGACCCAGTTGCCATCATCCCCACGCGAGGCGACCCGCGCCTGGCCGCTGTCCAGCAGGCTGATCGCGGTCTCGACGGCCTCGCGGACCTCGCCGGTCGTGTCGGTCGATACCGAGTCACGGTTTTCCCAGGCGGTTTCGATCGTGGTGATGAGGGCGGTGTCGGTCATGAGGCGTCGTCCGGTGTGGCAGCGGTCCGGATGGACCCGAGGAAGGTGGGCAGGCAGTCCACGGCGTGGTGGACGTGATCGGGATGTTCGTCCGGCGCGGCGCTCTCTTCGTCGCGCGGGCCTTCTTTGGCGCGAACGAGCACGGTTGTGAAGCCCATCTCGTGCGCGGTCTTGAGGTTGCGCACGCTGTCCTCGAAAAAGATCGACTGGCGCACCGGCAAGTCGAAATGCGAGACGAACTTGTCGAAGCCGGCCTGGTGCGGCTTGGGCTGGAAGCCTGACGCCTCGACATCGAAGATGTCGTCGAAGAGATGGGTCAGCCCCATGTGACTGAGAATGTTTTCGGCATGGCTGAGCGAGCCGTTGGTATAGACGAGGCGCTTGCCGGGCAGGGCTTCGATACGGGCCGCCAGCTCGGGATGGGTGATGATCCCGGTCGGGTCGACATCATGCACGAAGTCGAGGAATTCCCGCATGTCGACCGTATGGTTGGCCATCATGCCGTTCAACGTGGTGCCATAATCGCGCCAGTAGGACTTCTGGACGATGCGGGCTTCGTCCTCCGGCAGGCCGAGCGTGCGCGCGACATATTGGGTCATGCGCCGGTCGACCTGGGTCATGATCGGGGCGTCGGACGGGTAGAGCGTATTGTCGAGGTCGAAGACCCAATGGGTGATATGTCTCAGGTCGGCCATGTCAGGGCCTCCGGAAGTCGCCCTCGCCCAGCGTGATGCGGGCACCGCCCTCGCTGGGCTGGGCGATGCGGCGGAAACTGGCGGCCGTATAGCCGCGGTCGATGCAATCGGTTCGGCCTTCGGCGACAAACCGCGCCGGCGCGATGCAGAAGGATTCATTGCCCTCGACCAGGCCGCGTCGTCCGGCCGTGTTGATGCGTTCGGCATAGTAGAAGGCGTTGGCGGTCTCGAGCCGGGTCGCCAGCACGCGGGCGCATTCGCCGGCATGGATGCGCCACCAGCCGCGTGACTGCCAGATCGTGCCGAGCTGGTAGCCGATGGCCACGGCGATATCGCCATCGGCTTCATTGCACATGGTCAGCCCGCTCCCGGCGTTGCGGCCAAGCGCGCGCGCTTCCAGCGCGTCGATCAATGCATCATCAGACGGGCGACTGGTCAGGCCGGCATCGCTCAGAAAACTGCTGACCGAACGCGAGGTCGAGCGACCGCTCAGACCGTCGACCGCAGTGATGGGATAGCCCGCCGATTGCAGCAGGCGCTGGATGCCGGCAATGCCCGCCCGACTGCCAAAATTGACCGGTTCGACCAGCACCGTGCGCTCGCGGTCATCGCCCTCGCGGATGAAGAAATCGCGGGACGCCATGCCAAGCGAGGAGCAGCGTGTATTGGCGACGACCTCGAAGTCGGATTCATCAACGCAGAGCGGGACAGTGCCGCGCCATTCGCGGACGCCGCCGAGATAGGCGATCGAGGACTTGGCGTAATAGAAGATCGGCTGGTCGCTATCGAGGTCCACATCGTTGGCGATGGTGACACAATTGCCCGGCCGCAGCCGGGTCCAGCCTTCGATGGCGACCCCGCCCTCAACCGCCCAGGCGGCGGCGGCTTCGACGATGTAGCTTGTCTCGTTGCACAGTTCGGCTGCATCGGCGCGCGGTGCGGACGTCAGGAACAGGACGGGCAGGGCAACAAGGCCGGCAAGCAGGAAACGCAACATGCGCGATCATCCCATGTCGGGCAGCAGGGCGACAATCTCGGCCCGCAGCTGGTCGACCCCGTCCTGCTTGGCGCTTGAGGTGGCGACCACGCGCGGGAAGGCTGCCGGTCGCTTGGCGATCTTCTCTGCCGTCTCGCCGATCAGGCGGACCACGGCTGGTGGCTTGATCTTGTCGGTCTTGGTCAGAACGACCTGGTAGCTCACGGCGGCTTCATCGAAGACGTCCATGATCTTCAGGTCGACCTCTTTCAGGCCGTGACGGCTGTCGACGAGCAGGTAGACGCGCTTGAGGTTTACCCGGCCGCGCAGGAAGGCTCTGGTCAGGCGGGTCCATTTCTCGACCACCGGCTTGGGCGCCTTGGCATAGCCATAGCCGGGCAGGTCGACGATGCGCAGATCGCTGTCCGCCACCTCGAAGAAGTTGAGCTCGCGGGTCCGGCCCGGCTCTCCCGAGGCGCGGGCAAGGCCCTTCTGGTTGGTCAGGGCGTTGATCAGCGAGGATTTGCCGACATTCGAGCGCCCTGCGAAGGCAATTTCCAGCTTGTTTGGCTCGGGCAAATGATCAAGCGCCACCGCTCCCATCAGGAAGGTGCAGGGCCGCGCGAAGAAACGGCGCCCGAGGCCGGGGTCGAGCTCGTCGCTACCGTCGGTCAGGACGCGTCTCCTCCGCCACGCTTCAACAGGCGGGCGACCAGCTTGTCGACCTGCGTCTCATTCCCGTGGCGCCGCATGATGATGTATTGCTGCAGGACGGATAGGAAGTTGTTCCACGCCCAGTAGATCACCAGACCGGCCGCGAACGGGGCCAGGATGAAGGTGAAGACGATCGGCAGGAAGGCGAAGATGCGCGCCTGCATCGGGTCCGGCGGCGGCGGGTTGAGCGCCTGCTGGGCCGCCATGGTCAGGCCCATGATGATCGGCCAGGCACCAATGCCCAGGACGCCGCCGATCAGCCACATGCCGGTCGGGTCGTAGGGGATGAGGCCGAACAGGTTCCACATATTCGTCGGGTCGGCGGCCGACAGGTCACGGATCCAGCCGAAGAAGGGCGCGTGGCGCATCTCGATGGCGTTGAAAAGGGTCTGGTAGAGCGCGAAGAAGATCGGGATCTGCGGCAGGATCGGCAGACAGCCGGCCAGCGGATTGATCTTCTCGGTCTTGTACAGCTCCATCAGGGCTTGCTGCTGCTTCTGCTGGTCAGCGGCATAGCGTTCCTTGATCTCGGCCATCTTCGGCTGCACCGCCTTCATCTTCGCCATCGAGGCGTAGGCGCGGTTGGCGAGCGGGAACATGACGATCTTGACCATCAGGGTCAGGGCCAGAATGGCGAGGCCGAACTGGCCGGTCAGCCCTTCCAGCATGTGCAGGAGCCAGACGAAGGGGCGGGCGAGGAACCACAGCCAGCCCCAGTTGATGGCCATGTCGAAACGCTCGATGCCAACCTCGTTCTGGACCTGCTGCAGCACGTCCAGTTCCTTGGCACCGGCAAAGATCCGGGTCGTCGAGGCCAGGCTTTCACCGGCGGGAACGGCGATCGCCTGCTCGACATAGCTGGCTTCAAACGCATCGATCTCGCCGCGCTCGATGGTGCGGAAGCGTGCGGTGAAGGCACGGTCCTGGTCGGGAATCGCTGCGGCCATCCAGTAGCGTTGCGTGATGCCGACCCAGCCGCCGATTCCATTGTCCTCGGTCTGGTTGCCATCTTCCAGCTTGCCGAAACTGCTCTGCACCAGGGCGCCGTCGACCACGGCAAGTGCGCCTTCAAAGACGGCCATGTTGCGGGTCTCGTCTTCCGGGCGGCCTTCATGGCGTACCAGGCCGTAGCGCGAGAGCTCGACTTCCTGGCCGGAATTATTGGTCACGACGTCGGTCAGGGTGAAGAGGTAATTGTCGTCGACCGAGATGACGCGTTCGAAATGCAGGCCAGACGGGCTGTCATAGGTCAGGGTGACCGGCGTGTCCGGCGTCAGTGTCGAGCCGGAGGACAGGGCCCATTCGGTCGAGCCACCCGGCAGGTCGGAAAAGCCCTGCGTGCCCGAGGTCCAGCCGTCGCGGGCGTAGAAGACATGGTCGCTGCCGATCGGGTTGAGCAAAGCGACCGGCGTATCGTCATCAATGGTCTCGCTGTGGCGGCGCAGGCGGATATCGTCGAGGCGGGCACCGGTCAGTGACAGCGAGCCGAGAACGGCCGGGGCATCGATGGTGACGCGCTGATTGCCGGCGAGGGCAGTTTCGCGGTCGACCGTCGCGGCAGCGGCCGGTTCGATCGACGAGGCCGGCAGGTCGGGGTCTGCAATTTGCTGGGCGGCTTCGATCGCGGCCTGCTCGGCGCGACGCTCTTCCTCGGCCGGTCCCATCACGAAGACCTGGAAGCCGATCAGGATCGCGCCCATCAGGCCCAGTGCGATAAACAGGTTGCGTTGGTCTTCGCCCATGAAATCAGGCCTCTTGCGCTTTGTGTTCGCGATCGCCCGGGGTCCTGCCGTCGGCCAGACTCACCAATGCGCTTTCGACATCCCCCACCAGGCGCGACCAATCCCTGTCGGGCGTTGCCGCGCGTGCGATGAATACATAGTCGTTGCCGGGCTGTCCGTGGAGGGGGAGAAGCAGCCGGGCAATCTCCCGCAGGCGCCGCTTGGCACGATTGCGGACAACGGCACCGCCGATCTTGCGGGTCGCGGTGAAACCGGCCCCGATATGCGCGTCCTGCAAACGCAAAGAGCCGTCTCGCGAGCGGGCCTGAATGACCACGCCCGATCGGACGGCTTTTTTGCCTTTTGCGACGTGCAAAAATTCGCGCCGCGTTTTCAGCCGCTTAACGGCAGGAAGCGGCGTAGGCATCGTCCTTAGGCGGACAGACGCTTGCGGCCCTTGGCCCGGCGACGAGCCAGGATTAGACGGCCGGATTTCGTCGCCATGCGCGCACGGAAGCCGTGCCGGCGCTTGCGGACGAGCTTGGACGGCTGAAATGTACGTTTCACGGTCGCGCTCCATTGGCGTTAATTCGAGAGCGGCGGCAATTACGCGCTTGAAGCGGCGGCGTCAAGGCTTCATGCCCCTCACTGAGCAGGAGAATGACATGGCAAACGCCGCAAACCAGCCGCCGCAAATCCCGCCCGGGCCGGGCTCCACGGGCCTGCGCGGGCTGCGCCGGCTCATTCTGGTCGCGCTGCTGCTTGTTATTGCGTGGCTTTTGCTGACGGGCAGGACCCCGCTCGACCTGCTGGCCTGGCTGCGCGAAAGCCGGGGGCTGACGCAGGCGGTGATCGACCGTCATTTCGCTCTGGCCCTCCTTCTTTGCACGCTCAGCTATGTCGTCCTCGCGAGTCTGGCGCTTCCCGGTGCGCTCTGGCTGACGATTGCAGCGGGATTCGTGCTCGGCCAGGCCTGGGCGATCCCGGTCTCGCTGATCGGGCTCACCCTGGGCGCAATCAATACCCTATTGTTGGTGCGCTTTCTGGCCGGTGATGCCCGCCGGGCCCGCTTGCGCCAACGGTATCGGCGCCTGGCGGCCGGTTTCGAGCGCGACCAGCTGACCTACATGATCCTGCTGCGGCTGCTCCCCTTGCCCTATTTCGGGGTCAATCTTGCCGCCGGCCTGTCGCGGGTGTCGCTGGCAGCGACTGCGCTGGGGACGATCATCGGATCCGTGCCCTCGATCATCCTCTATGCCGGTTTCGGGGCCGGTCTGGGTTCGCTGAGCGAAATGGACGCCTTGCCGGGACCTGCCGCGCTCCTGCAACCGCAAGTCTTCCTGCCGCTCTTGATGATCATTCCGCTCGCCCTGGCACCGCTTCTCTGGCGTCGCTGGCAAAGGCGGCGAAAGGCAGGCGCCTTGTCGGGCAAATCGCACTAGGCTATCGGCGTTGAACAATGCCCACTGATTTCCAACCCCCCAGCGATCCTGTTCGCCCGTCCGAAACGCCGCCCCCCGGCGTGTTCGACAATCTGCGGGCGCAGCTCCTGATGGTCACGCTTGGACTGGTCACGGCTGGCCTCGTCCTCGTCTACTTCCCGGCGGCCGCCAGTTTCAGGCTGCAATGGATGACAGACCGGGCCGAGGCGGCGCACCTGGCGGCGCTGGCAGCCGACGTCGCACCCGGCGGGGCCCTGGGTGAGGAAGAGGTCAGGGCGCTGCTGATGGGCGCTGATGCCGTCGCCGTGGCCCGTGTCCGCGACGGCATGAACGAGTTGGTCCTTTATTCCGGTCCGATCGGAGAGGGGCTTGTTGAAAGCGATTTGCGCAAGGCGACCTGGTTCACCCATATCCGCGACACGATCGAGACGCTCAATGCCTCGGACGATCGCCTGCTGCGTATCCGTGCCCACCCGATGGGCGCGCCGGACGAGCTGATCGATGTCATCGTCCGCGAAGCGCCGTTGCATACGGCCTTGCGCGAGTTTTCCGGCCGCTTGCTGATCTATGCCGGCCTGGCGGCATTCATTGTCGGCGCAGTCCTGTATTTTGCGCTCTTTTTCCTGTTCGTGAGGCCGATGCGGCGGCTGGCCGGCGCCATGACCCATTTTCGTGAGGACCCGGCCGATCCGGCGCGCATGATCACGCCCGGTGCGGGGCGCAACGAGATTGGCCAGGCCGAGCACGAACTGGCCCGCATGCAGGCCGATATCCGCCAGGCGCTTCTGCAGCGCGAGCGGCTCGCGGCACTCGGCGGAGCGGTCGCCAAGATCAATCATGACCTGCGCAATGTGCTCGCCAGCGCGCAACTCGTCTCGGACCGGCTTGCCATGGACAGCGACGACCGGGTGCGCGGCATGGGTGAGCGACTGGTGCGGGCGGTCGATCGCGGCGTCAGGCTGTGCGAGGCGACGCTCGAATTCGGCCGCGCCGAGGAAAGTGCTCCGGTGCGGCAGCCGATCGCTGCGCGGTCCCTGCTGGACGAGGTGGCCGGCGACGCCATGCTCGCCGAAGGTGATGTCAGCTGGACCAATGAGATCGGGGACGAACTCTGGCTCGACGCCGATCCGGACCAGGCGCACCGGCTTTTTCTCAATCTGTGCCGCAATGCCATCCAGGCGATGCAGGCGAATGAGGGCCCGCGTCGGCTCACCGCCCGCGCGACGCCGGTGCCGCCGATCGGTGACCGGCCCGGAGAGATCCGGATCGAGATTTCCGACACCGGTGCGGGCGTGCCGCCCAAGGCCCGGGAGCGACTTTTCCAGCCGTTCAGCGGCTCGACCCGGCGTGGCGGAAGTGGTCTGGGTCTGTCGATTGCCCGCGAACTGGCACGGGCGCATGGCGGCGATGTGGACCTGGTGGCAACCGGCGAAAGCGGGACGGTTTTCGCCGTTCGCCTGCCGGCTGCCAGCCGTCCGCTGGTCTGATCAGGGCTGGCGGGCCTGACCCTCGCGACGCGGATCCGCGCCGCCGATCAGTGTCCCGTCCTCGAGCCGGCGCACAATGTGCAGGCCGGAAATCTCGCCGCGATTGGCATCCAGCGTGAAACCGAGACCGGCCAGCCCCGAGACGATGGCCGGGTCCATTCCGTCCTCGATGCGAACAATATCGCCGCGCGCGACCACATTGGGCAATTCGATCGCCTGCTGCGGCGTCAGACCCCAGTCGAGCATGCCGATCAGCGTCTTGGCGGTATAGGCGATGATCGAGGAACCGCCAGGCGAGCCGGTCGCCAGCACGAATTCGCCATCATGGTCGAACACGATGGTCGGTGACATGGACGAGCGCGGCCGCTTGCCGCCTTCCGGTGCATTGGGCACGGGTGCGCCGTTGGCATCGGTCGGGGTGCGCGAGAAATCGGTCAGCTGATTGTTGAGGAAAAACCCGCCGGCCATGCGGTGACTGCCGAACACACTTTCCACCGTTGTCGTCATCGACACCACATCGCCATCACTGTCGACGATCACGAAATGGCTGGTTCCCGGCGAGTCGGGCGTGGCATCGGCGCCCGGCACTGCAATGCCGTCGGGAATGCCCGGTGTCGAGGTCGGCAGGGCGGTCGTGCGATCAACGCCCAGCGCGCGCTCGGCGAGATAGTCGGCGTCGAGCAGGCCCGCCACCGGCACGGTCACAAAGTCTGCGTCAGCGACATAGGCGTCGCGGTCTGAATAGGCGAGACGGCTGGCTTCGATGAAACGGCGCCATCCCTCCAGCGTGTCCGGCCCCGTGGCTGCCATGTCATAGGGTTCGAGCAGGCCGAGGATCTCGTTCACCGAAATCCCCCCTGAGGCAGGTGGTGGCGCGCCGCAAACCGTCCATTCGCGATAGTCACGGCAGATCGCGTCGCGGCGAATGGCCTGGTAGGCGGCCAGATCCGTCAGGGTCAGCCCGCCCGGGCGCGGCTCGGCCTGCACAGCGTCGACAATGGCGGCCGCGATCGGCCCCTCATACAGGGCATGCCAGTCGGCAGACAGCGCGCGTGTCGTCTCGGCATAGGCCGGATTGCGCAGCAGATGGCCGGCGGGCAGGGGCGTGCCGTCATCGGCGAAGAAATAATCGCGCGAGGCCGGCCATTCATCAAGCGGCCCGCGCGGCGCCGTCCCGGCGATGAGGCCGGCGAGACGCGGCGAGATTTCAAACCCGCTTTCGGCCAGCCCGGTGGCGGCCGCAAATCCGTCGGCCCAGTCCAGCACGCCGTGGTCGGCATGGGCCAGAGCCAGCATGGCGACCGCGCCTGGCACCCCGACCGAATGACCGGAGAAGACAGACTCGGCGAAACCGAGCGGCTGGCCGGTCTCGTCGAGGAAAAGCTCGGGGGTCGCGCTGGCCGGAGCCGTCTCGCGGCCGTCATAGACCGTCAGATCGCCGCTCTGGGCATCGTAATAGAGCAGGAAGGCGCCACCACCGAGGCCGGAGCTCTGCGGCTCGACAAGGCCCAGCACGCTCTGCACGGCAATGGCAGCATCGATGGCATCACCGCCGGCGCGCAGCGCTTCCAGCCCGGCTTCCACGGCATGGGGATTGGCCGCGGCGACCATCGCAGGGCCCGGCTGGGCCTCGGGAGCGGTCTCCCCGGCGCCGGAGCAACTGGCAAGAATGAGCCCACCGGCGAGCGCGGTGGTGGCGAACAGGAAACGCAGCATCTAACTTGCCCCTCAGCAATGTCCGGTCAGACTGGACCCACAACTCAGAGATAAGAGGCCGGTCATGTCAATGCCAGCATTCCGCAACAGCCTGACCGATATTGCCGGCCTGCGCGTCGGACAGGTTCATGACGCCTCGGTAAAGACCGGCGTGACCGTAATCCTGCCGGACCGGCGTGCTGTTTGTGCCGTCGATGTCCGTGGCGGCGGTCCGGGCACGCGTGAGACCGATGCCCTGGCCAGCCATACACTGGTTGATGCGGTCGATGCCCTCGTTCTGGCCGGTGGCTCGTCCTACGGGCTGGCGGCGGCTGATGGCGTCGCCGCTGCGCTGGGCGCGCGCGGCGACGGGTTTGCCCTGTTCGACTTGCCGGGCGTGCCGAAATCCCCGGTCGTGCCTGCCGCGATCCTCTATGATCTCGCCAATGGTGGCGACAAGGCCTGGGGGGAGGCGCCACCCTATCGCGCGCTCGGCCGGCAGGCGCTCGCCGCAGTCTCCGACACGGTCGAGCTTGGCGCTTTCGGCGCCGGTCATGGCGCGCGGGCCGGCCTGCATGCGGGCGGCACGGGCACTGCGAGCCTTGAGCTGTCCGGCGATGGCGGCCGCGTGGCGGCCCTGGTCTGCGTCAACAGTTTCGGCTCGGTCACCCTGCCCGGGGACGATGATGTCTACTGGGCGTGGCCTTACGAGATCGACAGCGAATTCGGCGGTGCCCGCCCATCCGCCGGCTGGCGCGCCGATGCGGAACACTGGGGGGCTGCCAAGATGCAGCCCGGCCCGCGCGAAAACACCACCATCGCCGTGGTCGCGACAGATGTCGCCCTGACGCCGGCCCAGGCGCAACGTCTCGCGATCATGGCGCAGGACGGGCTTGCCCGCGCCATCCGCCCGGTCCACACGCCCTTCGACGGGGATGTTGTCTTTGCCCTGTCCACCGCCGCCCGCCCGCTCGGCGAAGGCGGCGAGCTGGCGCTCGCCCGGCTCGGCTCGGCCGCTGCCGATTGCCTCGCCCGCGCCGTTGCACGAGGCGTTCACGCCGCGCGCCTGGCGGCCGGCTGAGATGCGCTGCACAAGCCGGTGCAATTGCCGCAATCGGGGACTTGCCATCCCCCAAAGCCGGGGCTAGGTTCCGCGCCTCTTCGGGGCTGAGACCTCGAAGCCATACGGCCTGCACCGGTAGCTCAGTTGGATAGAGCACTAGACTACGAATCTAGGGGTCGGGAGTTCGAATCTTCCCCGGTGCGCCATTTCCTTGATCTCGCGGCAACTCGCTTCGCTCGCGCCTCCGATGGGGCGGCCTGGCCGGCCGGCGCGCAGTCGCGCTTGCGAACCCGTTGGGTTCGAAATGGCGCCTCTAAGGTGCGCCATTTTTCCCTTGTTCCCGTTCCGCTCGACCCGAGCCGGATGCCGTCTTCGGTGCCGGGGTCGATGCTCACATGGAACGCGCTCAAGGCTTAGGGGTCCGGATCTGATCCCGCGAGGCGCGCCATTTTTCCCTTGTTCCCGTTCCGCTCGACCCGAGCCGGATGCCGTCTTCGGTGCCGGGGTCGATGCTCACATCGAACGCGCTCCAGGCTGCGGGGTGTGATCTCGACCGTTCGAGGCGGGCAATCATTCGTCGCGACTTCGCTTCTATTGTCCGGTCGGTGCGCGCGGAGCGTGGTGGAGAGAGGGGCTGACATGTCGTGCCGCCGCGCCGTCCCCGCTCGCATGCGCCGCGATGTCGTTCACCGGATTTCCGGCGGTTGCCGGTCGTGAATTGCGCGCCGCCATCACATGCCGGATTGTTCAGCCAGGACTATCGTGTGCGGCGCGGGTTGCGGTGGGGGGAACCGTGTTCACGAACAACGTTTCCGGCAAGCGCTTATAAAATATAATCTTTTGCACGAGCTTGCTGCAGGCTTGCGGCAGCAATGGGTTAATCTCCGCGGGGCGAGGCGAAAGGATGTTTCGGAACGCGCCAAAGGTTGACCGCCATGCCCTTTCGTCTCCAGGACCTCTCACTGAAAGCCCGTCTGGCCTTGCTGGCCGCCACGTCCGTGGTTCTCCTGCTCGGTTACGTCGTTGCCAACGGGTTGCTGCGACACGCCGTGTCCGGCATTGAGGATGAAGCCCGACACTCCACGTCGAGCCTGATTGCCGCGAACAAGCTGGAAAAAGACCTGACCTCCCTCTTGCGCGACACCTATCTGATGGCGGCCGAGCCGGCGCCGGACCGGATCGATGCGGCGCTGGGTAATCTTGTCGATTTCGAAATTTCGCTGGCCGAGGCCGAGCAGATTGTCGTCCTTCCCGCCTATGAAACCGCCCTGTCGGGCGTCCGGGCCGACTATGCCGGCCTGCATCAGCTGATCAGTGACACGGCCCGTGACATTGCGGGCCTGGACCGTCAGGGCGTGTCGCGCTTTGTCGACAGTCTCGCGGTTTATGACGACCGGATGGACACCGCCATCGAGACGGTGCGAGACGGTGCAAGTGCGGATCTGGACGCTGCCTGGGCGAGCCTGGACAACATGGCCCGGATCACATTCTGGGCCGGCATTGTCGCGGTGGCCGGGGCGACGATCGGCCTGTTCGGGCTGACCCGGCTCATTGGCGGCACGATTCGCGCCTCGGTGACAAAAACCCGCGATATTGTCGGTGCTCTGGCGCAAGGGCGCCGCGATCTCGACATTGACGGCATCAATCGCAGTGATGAGTTCGGCGACCTCGCCCGCGCCACTTCAACGCTTCAGGATGCTCTTCGCACCGCCGACACGATGCGTGAGCGCGAGCTGCTGGAGGCCGACGAGAAAGCGCGTCGCCATGCCGCTCGTGAGGAAGCCGTTGGCAAGTTCGAACAGGCGTCCAGCGAGCTTCTGGCCAGCGTGATGGCAGCATCACAGCACTTGTCAGCCTCGGCCAACCAGATGCAGTCGACCTCCAGCGAGGCGGCGACACTGTCGGACTCGGCGCGCGGTGCAGCCTCGAATGCAGCCTCCAGCGTGCAGGCTGTGGCAGCTGCCTCCGAAGAACTCGCGGCCTCGATCAGCGAAGTTTCGACCCAGGTGAACCGGACCAGCGAACTGTCTCAGCTCGCCGGTACCGAAACAGGCTCCAGTTCGGAAGTGATCGGACAGCTGGCCCAGGCCGCCGAAGCCATTGGCGCAATTGTCGAGATCATCGACACCATTGCCTCGCAGACCAATCTGCTGGCACTCAATGCCACGATCGAGGCGGCCCGCGCCGGTGAGGCGGGCGAGGGATTTGCGGTGGTTGCTTCCGAGGTCAAGGCGCTGGCCGAGCAGACGACGTCTGCAACCCAGCAGATCGCCGAGAAGATCAACGGCATCCAGTCGTCGGCTGAAGCCTGCACGGCTTCCTCCGCCAAGGCCCTGGAAGCGGTCGCACAACTGGGCGAGCTGGCGGTGGCTTCGGCGTCGGCCATTGAGCAGCAACGTGTAGCGACGTCGGAAATTGCACAATCGGCCCAGCGGGCCCAGGACGGCACGACGCGGGCCGCGACCGATGTCGACCAGGTCGCACAATTTACCCGACAGACCGACGAGGTCTCGCGCTCCGTATTGAGTGCATCGACTGAAAGGGCCACCCGGCACGAAGCCTGGAAAGCCGAGTTTGAAGACTTCCTGACCGCCATCCGTGCGGCTTGAGGCGGAGGATGGCCATGCAACACCTGACCCGAACAGTGCTCGCCACCCTGATTGTCAGCGCGGCAGTCATCCCGACGGCCTCCGCCACGGATGACCCGCACGGCACGATCCTGCTGGATATGCGTGCCCGATATGAAGCCGTGGAGCAGGCGGGCAAGCTGGACGCCGAAGCGGCCACGCTGCGCACGCGTCTCGGCTGGCAGTCGCCGCAATGGGCGGGCTTCACCTTTCTTGTGGAAGGCGAAAACGTCATCGCCCTGGGCTCTGACAACTACAATTCCGGTCTCAATGGCCAGACCGCCTTCGCCACGATCAAGGATGACGACATCACCGAGCTGAACCGGTTGCAGGTGAGCTATGCGGCCGGTGAACACGTGCGCATAACGGCGGGACGCCAGCTTCTGTCCTTTGACGGTAACCGTTTCATCGGCTCGCCGTCCTGGCGGCAGGACCGCAATTCCCATGACGCGCTGCGGGTCGATCTGAGCCAGGATGGCTGGCGCGCAAGCTATGTCTATCATGACCGCGTGCTGCGGGGGCCGGGCGATGATTTCGACTGGGACAGCGACAGTCACCTGCTCAATCTGGGCTATACGGTCAATGCGGCCGCCGTCCTGACTGGTTTTGCCTATTTCATTGATCTGACAGACCCGTCTGCTCCGCAGGACGTCTCGAACATGACCTGGGGCGGGCGCCTCACCGGATCGCTCCCGCTAGGCGATGCCAGCTTGCGCTATGCGGCGCTGGTGGCGCGTCAGAGTGATTACGCTTCATCGACGGCGGATTTCGATCTCGGCTTTGCCAGTTTCGATGCCAGCATTTCCGGCTCGGGCGCGACACTCATGGTCGGCTATGACGTGCTGGAGGGTGATGGCAACAACACGATCGCCACGCCCTTGGGCTCCGGCCACGGCTTTCATGGCTGGGCCGATGCGTTCAGCGGCGGCGGGGCGCAATCGACTGCGGACGGGCTTGAAGACCTGCGCTTCGGCGCCAGTTATGAAGGCGGGTTGGCGCTCGGCTTCCTGTCCGGTTGGGAGATCGGCGCCATGCACCGGGATTTCACGAGCCAGCGCAATGACGGTGATCTGGGGCGCGAATGGGATGCCTGGCTGAGCCTCGACTTGCCGGGCGATGTCGGTCTGTCCTTCCAGCTTGCCGATTACCAGTCCGGGACAAGCCCGCTTTCACCGGCCGACAGGACCAAGCAGTGGATTGTCTTGACCCATGCGCGCTGACCCGTCGTGGCAGTGCAATGAAAAAGGCCGGGCAACATGCCCGGCCTTTTTTTGTTATCGGCGCGAGTCCGGGCGTTGATCAGGCCGCTGATGCCGCTTCTCGCTGCATGCGGCCGGCAACGGCGTCGATGATCTTCCAGTCGCTCTCAGCCTCGTCGCTGGCATAGAGATGACCATCGATGAGGGCTGCCGCCGTCGTCTCGGTCGGCGTCGCCGTACCGGCCATGGTGGCAATGATCGAGGCGCTGCCGGTCAGGGCGATCACAGGCTTGCCCTTGTCAGCAAACAGCTTCGCCAGGGCGCTGGCGCTGTCGGGCTGCGTCACGGCGTCTTCGAGCAGGACCAGCGCATCATAGGCGCTCTCGTCAATTTCGGCGACGGTTTCCGCTACGGCGAAATTGATCTCCGTGCCGCCATTCTTGCCGCGCAGCAGCGCTTGCTGTCCGGATACGAGGACAAGGCGTCGATTGTGGCGGGCAAGTGCGTCGGTGGCCGTCTGCAATTGCTGCACATTGACGGTGTCGGCGACGAAAGCCGCGACGCGGGTGGGGCGGGGACCATGTTTCATCAAGCGGGTATTCTCCATTGTTGCGGGCGCAGTTCATCCGGCGCCAAGTTTTATTGCTGTAGAGGAATAATGATCATATGCGTCGAATCAAGGGCCGCATATGTCATTAAAATATATCGCTCCGGCGTCTCAAAATTATTGCACCGGAACTCTGAAATATAAAAACGCGTATTTAATTGCGTAATTCATGACTATCGAGACAAGCGCCAATCATGATTTCGGCTGTTATACATTTAATTTGTTGATTGTCTCAGCTATTTATTCGCAGCCAAACCGGCTTTCCGGGTGATGCATGACCCAAAAGTTCCGGATTTCTGCGCAGGCCGTGCCACCACCGAAAATCAATCGCGCCCGCCGGCATCCTCGAACTCGGTATCGAATTCGGAGCCGAAGCCGGCATCCGGCTCATCGGAGGCATCCTGTTCCTCGCTGGCGAGGTCTGTCAGTTCAATGACGGCTACGGAGGTGGTCGCGGTTGGCTCGAAATCGGCCTTGTCCTCGCTGCGCACCGCTGACTTGCCTGTCCGGCGGACGAGCATCAGGGCGACGAGCGTGAACAGGGCGGCGGATGCAAAGAAGAACAGGCCGGCTGGTCCGATCAGGCTCATCACGCCGCTGGCGACAAGCGGTCCGATCATGGATCCCAGTGCCCAGACCATGAGAATGCCGGACATCATGCTGGTCGCCTGCCCGTCCGGCGCCCGGTCGGCCGCGTGGGCGACGGCAACGCCGTAATAGGACAGGGCGCCGGCACCCCACAAGGCCGCGATGGCAAATATGGCCGCCTGCGGCAGGAGGCTGCTGAACAGGGCCAGGACCAGCGCCGAACTGCCGGCGGCTACGGCCAGCCCGGCGATCACGAGCCGCCGGTCGATCCGGTCCGACAGCATGCCGGCCGGCCAGGTCGCGATCACCGATCCACCAATCATGGCGGCGTTGAACAGGGCCGCCGTCTGGGTGACGCTGGCGGTCGAGAATCCCTGTATGAAAACGGCATAGAGCTGGAGCACGGCGCCGGACACCATGCCGGAGATCAGGGCGGCGATAATGGATGACGGGGCGAAGTTCCAGATTTTCAGCGGACTGAAAGGCTTGGTCGACGGCAGGGCGGGTTCGGCACGCCGCGTGGCACAGACCGGGATCAGGCTCGCGGTCAGAAGGGCGGCAACGATCAGGAAGCCGGTTGCGGTGCCGGCCGGTGCGCCGGCCACCAGGAAGGGACCAAGCATGAAGCCGAGCTTCGAGGTGACCAGGTAGAAGCCAAGAATGGCGCCGCGGCTCTGGCTCGGTGCGGCGTCTGCGATCCAGCTTTCACCGGAGGCGAGGAAGCCGGCGACACACACGCCGATGATGAATTGCACCAGCATCCACCACGCCATGGCGCCGCTGATATAGAGCGAGGCGGCGCCGAGCGAGGCTGCGGCCGCGAAGCCGGCGATCGCCCGGATATGGCCGATCTGCATGATCTCGCGCGGGGCCAGCCGGGCGCCCAGCAGGAAGCCGAGCGCGTAGGCCGACACGATGGCACCGATTTTCATCGGCGAAGCCCCTTGCGCCAGCAGCGTCAACGGACCCACGACCGACAATCCGCCCAGCGCGGCCTGCAGGATGGCAAGCGCGATAACGATCGCCGCGACATTGCGATAGCTGTCGGTTCCGGGTGCGGTTGTCGTGGGCGCTGTCATGAGGGCTCGTCGGGCGTGGCGGTGCGAAGCCCGGTCAGCCGGGCGGCGAGGGGGCAGCTTCAGGCAGAGCTGTCGGCCATGCAAGGGCCGGGGGTGTCAGACCGGCAGTTCCGTCGTGTTCTTGATCGCTTCCATGGCGAAGCTGGCGCTTACATCCGACAGCGGCGCGATCGCGATCAGCTTCTTGTAGACCTCGTCATAGGCCCGCACATCCGGCAGGCAAAGCTTGATGAGATAGTCGATATCGCCGCTCAAACGATAGAATTCCACCACTTCCGGCATCCGCGCGACCCCGTCGGCAAAGCGCTTCAGCCAGTCGGCATCATGGTGGCTGGTCCGCACCGCGATGAAGAGCGTGGCCTGCAGGTCGAGGGCTTCCGGGTCGAGCAGGGCGACATGCTTGCGGATCACGCCGGCTTCGCTGAGCCGCTTGAGACGGCGAGCGGTCGGCGTCGCACTCAGCCCGATCAGGTCCGCCAGTTCCTGCACGGTCCGGTCGGAATCCCTTTGCACCGCTCGCAGCAGGCGGCGGTCATGATCGTCAAAAACCATAATGGCACTCCAGCTTGGCAATAATCACTAGTGAGTCCGAACAGTATAGCTGAAATTTGGTGAAAATCGCCCCCGGTCAGATGTTTGTATGGCGGATCACTGTCCGGAGTTGCTCATGTCCTACCCGACCGTCGGCCCAGCCCGCCTCGACACCGTCCGACGGGGATTGATCGGTGCTGACCGGATGCTGGCCACCCCGTTCGGCACCAAGCCGTTCCTCTATGCCGACTACACGGCGTCCGGGCGGGCGCTGCAGCAGGTCGAAGCGCAGGTCGAACGGCTGATGCAGGATTATGCCAATCCCCACACCGAGGACAGTGCGACAGGACGCGCGAGCAATCGCTGGATGCGCGCCGCCGAACGCGTGATCCGTCAGGCGGTCAATGCCGCGCCGGGGGACTGTCTGTTGCCGTGTGCTGCCGGTGCGACCGGTGCCATTCACAAACTGCAGGAAATTCTCGGGCTGGCGGTCGCACCGGCCAGCCGTGCCGGGCTGGGTCTCGACGCGGGTGCCAAGGTGAAGACGGTGGTCTTCGTCGGTCCCTATGAACACCATTCCAACGAGTTGAGCTGGCGCGACAGCCTGGCCGAGGTCGTGTCGATCGGACTTGATGCGAGCGGCGGGATTGATCTTGCCGCCCTCGCCACCGCGCTCGCCGATCCGCGCTTTGATGGCTGGCGCAAGATCGGCGCCTTCTCGGCCGCCTCCAACGTTACCGGCATACGCACGGATATCGCCAGCCTGGCGCATCGCCTGCACGCAGCCGGGGCGATTCTGTGCCTCGATTGCGCGGCCAGCGCGCCCTATCAGCGCATCGACATGCATCCGGAGCTCGATCCGGAGGCGGCGATTGATGCGGTCTATTTCTCGCCCCACAAATTCGTGGGCGGACCGGGGTCTTGCGGTATCCTGGTGTTCGATGAGCGGCTCTACCGGCGTGACCTCCCGCCGACCCAGAGTGCCGGCGGGACCGTTCGCTATGTCTGGCAGGACGGGCATGACTTTCTGGAAGGCATTGAAGCGCGCGAGCGTGCCGGCACGCCGGGCTTGCCGCAACTGGTCCGGGCGGCGCTGGCGATGCAGATCCAGACCGAGATCGGCGCCGATGTGATCGCCGAGCGCGAGCATAATGCCCTGGAGCGGGCCTTCTCGCGCTGGTGCGGGCACGAGCGGATCGATGTGCTCGGCCCGCAGGTGCCAGCCCGGCGTCTCGGCATCGTCGCCTTCAACCTGCGCAAGGCCGATGGCGATATGATCGAGCCGCGCCTGGTCACGCTCCTGCTCAATGACCTGTTCGGCATCCAGTCCCGCGCCGGGTGTTCCTGTGCGGGCCCTTATGGTCACCACTTGCTGGGCATTGACGATGCCACCACGCAGGACATCCGGACCCGGGTCCTGGCCGGCGATGTCGGTGCGCGGCCGGGCTGGTGCCGGGTCAGCCTGCACTGGATCATGTCCCAGGATGAAATCGACTATCTGGTCGATGCGGTGTGCTTCCTCGCCGACAACGCAGAATTTTTCGCCGGCTTTTATGACCGCGACCCGGAGACCGGCGCCTGGCACTGGGCGGGGGACCCGGTCGATGAGGGTTCTGACTGGCCGTCGGGGCTGCTTGACGCGCGCCGGAACGGCCAGGACGCGGAGCCAGAGCCGCACCCGACCGATCCGCGTGATCGTCTTGAAGAACCTTTCCGGGTGGCTCGCGACATGGTTCGCGTGTTCAGCGAGACCGGGCTTGACCCGCGGGATGTCCAGCTGGTCGACGTTTGAACGGCGGCTGTTCCGGCGAGTCGTCCTGCCTGAATTTCAGGACGCCGCATGCATCCAGAATCTGATCGATGACGGCTCTCTCCTCCGCATTCAGCGGTGTCCGGCGCGGATAGAGGGGGGCGGCGCTGTCGCGGTCATTGACCCAGGGCGCATCCCACAGCTCGGTGGCCTGGATGAAGGCTTTCGCGCGGGCTTCGCCGCCGGTCTCGAGGCAACCGGCCAGACAGGTATCGACATAGGTCTGCGGGATGGGGTGGGCATCATCGGCACGAACCTGCTCGCGATTGACGACGATCCAGTAGCGCCCGTCCGGCAGCCTGGCGCGATCCTCGCCGGCCGGATGGACACTGGCCGGATCCACCTCGGTGAAGACATAGCCGCGCTCGCGATGCCGCAGCTCCGGCGTGATCCGGGTCGGAACCAGCGCAGCATGCAACAATTGTCCGGGAGCCTGGCGGACGCCGGCATAGGTCGCGGCTTCGTCGCCATAGCGCACGGTCCAGCCTCGTCGCCAGCCGGTCGCGACAACAGGACGAATCGCACTGACAATGCCGGAATAGGTGCGGCGGCTATAACTCGAGAGCAGGCTGCCATAGCCGATCATGTAGTCAGACACGCAAACTCCGATCCCGGTCCGCAAACGAAAACGGCGCGGATCACTCCGCGCCGTTTCATTCTGGTCGGGCTTGCGCCCGTGTCCAGCCCGTCGTCCGGTCCTAGCGGTTGCGTCGGGTCGAACGCGCCGAGGACGAAGCGGAGTAAGAGGCCCGGGCGACCGGTACTTCTTCCGAATAGGCATTGCCGTCGGCCGGCATGTCGGTGCCGTAGAGATAGGTATTGCCCTGGCTCGACGGTGCCGGCTGACGCGAGGCGACCGGCGGGATTTCCGAGCTCATCGGCGGGTTGTGACCCGGCAGGTTGATCTCTTCGCAATCCACCAGACGCCATTCCCAACGCTCTTCCGTGCGCAGCGAGTAGCGGGTGATGGTCTGCGTCTCGACCGGGACTACGTGACTGTCGACAGTGGCGTGCTGGTCGAGCACTTCGATCCGGTAGGTATCGCGCTCTTCGGCGATCGGGATCTCCTCGATGCGCGCTTCCTGGATCAGCACGTCGCGGGTGATCTGGGCATATTCAGCCGGATGGCTGACTTCGCGGATATTGGCCGGCTGCACGACAATGTTGCGGGTCACGGTCTGATATTCGCCGGCTTCTTCCACCAGGCACCAGACTTCACCGGTTTCGCTGTCGAAGCGTGTCATGGACGCGCCTGGCACATAGCCGCGACGCCAGACCATGCGGGGCTCGCGAACGAGAATCGATTCGGTGACAGTGTCGTGCACCGCCGGAACGACCTCGTATTCGACATAGGACGGGCGAATCTCGACGGTTTCGGTCACCGTCTCGTAGACCGGCTCATGCACGATGTAGCGCATGCCGGCTTCGCGCGAAATGTACTCGCGATACTCGTCGCGCAGGCGCGGCGGCGCGACACTGTAGCGCTCATAGGAGTCCTGCGTGGTAACCTGCTCGGAATAGATATCGTATTCCGGTGCAATGCGGACGCGCGCGTAACACTCGCCGGTCGCTGCCGTGGACGGCGGGTCCGGCGGGAACCATTCCTGATCGCCGGCGTGTGCGGTGGCGGCGGTGAGCAGTGCGACGGCACTGCCGCACAGGAGTTGGTGTTTCATCTTTATTCCCCCCTTGGAATCTGTTCGGAGCCACGCCTGAGGCGCGCTTCGATGACATAAGGTTAACGGAAGCGGGGAGTGTCGTTAAGAAATAATACGCGTCAGACCTCGTTTTCAACTCACGGGGGAATTGTCAGACGCCTTTTCAACTCAAGGGGTTACGCTGACACCCATCATGAACATCATGATGCAGCCGGTCATCTTTGCGGCCCAGGTCCCGACCATATCGCCGACCACCGCCAGCAACACGCCATCGGGTGCAGCGCATCGACGGCGCTGGTGTCGGCCTTGAGCGCCTTGCCGATCCGCTTGGCATTCGCAACCCCGAGCAGACGGAAGGCCATCCCGATACTGGCGACGATGATGTCGACCGCGATCCAGGCCGCATAGACCGCGCTGCCGACGCCAATCCGGGAGCCGGTCGCGGCAAGGCAAGGCGTCAGATGCAAAACGGCCCGACGCTTGGGCCGGGCCGTTTCGTCATGCGTTTGAAGGTCGCTTTACCAGATCGAGACGCGCTCTTCCGGCGGCAGGTAAAGCTCGTGATCCTCGGTCACCCCGAAAGCTTCGTACCAGGCGTCCTGATTGCGCAGCGCGCCATTGATGCGGTATTGCGCCGGCGAGTGCGGCCCCTGGCGCAGCTGGCGGACGAGCGCCTGCTCGGTGTACAGATTGCGCCACACCTGACCCCAGGCCATGTAGAAGCGCTGATCGCCGGTGAAACCATCCAGCACCGGGGCTTCGCCGCCATGATCGGCGAGGTAGAGCTGGTAGGCCCGGTAGGCCATTGAGAGGCCACCGACATCACCAATGTTCTCGCCCAGCGACAGGCGACCGTTTACGAACTCGCCCTCTACCGGGGAAAACTCGCTGTATTGGGCGGCCAGCTGATCCGTGCGTTCATCGAAATTCCCACGGCTCAGTTCGGTCCACCAGTCACGCAACACACCATCGCCGTCAGAGCGGCTGCCCTGATCGTCGAAGCCATGACCCATTTCGTGGCCGATCACGGCGCCGATGCCGCCGAAATTGACGGCCGGGTCGGCATAGGGGTCAAAGAAAGGACCTTGCAGGATGGCGGCCGGGAAAACGATCTCATTCGCGGTCGGGGAATAATAGGCATTCACCGTCTGCGGCGACATGCCCCATTCCCAATCGCGGATCGGTCCCCGCAGGCGGGCGCCACTATCAGCGCGGAACCAAGCCGCAATGCGCTCGGAATTGCCGAACAGGTCATCGGGACGAATCTCGATCGATGAATAGTCCGGCCACTGATCAGGATAGCCGATTTTCGGCGTGAAATTCTCGAACTTGTCGATGGCGCCGGCACGGGTTTCTTCGTCCATCCACTCCAGCGTTTCAAGGCGTTCGCGAAGGGCCATGCCGAGATAATCGACTAGGACCTCCATCTGCTGCTTGTATTCCGGCGGGAAGAAACGCTCGACATAGATTTGGCCGAGCGCCATGCCCATGGATCCATTGACATATTGGATGGCCCGGGACTCAAGCGGTCGCGGCGCTTCAACGCCTGACAGGGTGCGGTCGTAGAAGTCGAAGGAACGCTCATAGAATTCTGGTGTCAGCGACCCGCGATTACTGGACAGGTAACGGAAGGTCATCCAGTCCTGCCAGGTTTCCACCGGCACTTCGGTGAACAGGGTTGCCAGCGACTGGATGGCGGTATCCTGACGGATCACCACCTCGGTCTGGTCAGCGAAATCGAGTGCTTCCATGAAAGCGGTCCAGTCGAAACCGGGTGCGCTGGCTGCCAGTTCTTCGGTCGTCATCAGATTATAGGTGCGGGTCCGGTCGCGGCTGTCTTCGCGGGTCCAGTGGACCTC
Source organism: Maricaulis sp. (assembly GCF_015665295.1). GTDB lineage: Bacteria > Pseudomonadota > Alphaproteobacteria > Caulobacterales > Maricaulaceae > Maricaulis. Next base: position 18,001 of record NZ_JADFAJ010000003.1, on the reverse strand, counting down.
GGCGAAGGCTGTTTCCAGGTCAAGGATGCGTTGTGCTCGCTCGGCCCCGCCATCAATACCAATGAAGCCAAAAGTATCAGCAATGTATGCCAGATAGGCGTCGCGGAACGCCTGGTAACGCTCGGTCTCTTCCAGATAGTAGTCGCGGGTGGGCAAGCCTAGACCGCTCTGGCTCACGCCAACAATGTAGCGATCCGGATTGCCCTGGTCACGGGTCACCCCAGCGCCAAAGATGGATGCCGTGCCGGGGCTGCCCATCAGCGTCGCGATATCGGTATGGTTGCTGGCTGCGGCAATGCGTTCGATCATCGGCTGAGCCGGTTCGAAACCGCGCGTCTCAAGCGTTTCCTGATCCATGTAGGCTGCGTAGAGATCGCCGATCTGCTGCAGCGGTTCCCCGGCAGCGGCATCAGCGGCGCCAGCTTCCTCGATGATGCCGTTGATGCGTTCCTCTGAAAGCAGGTAGAGTTCCGTGAAGGATCCGAAGCGCGAGAAGCCTTGCGGCATCTCGACTGAATCGAGCCAACCACCATTCACATAGCGATTGAAGTCGTCACCCGGATGAACGGTAGTATCAACATGCTGGGTCTCGATGCCCCAGCTACCGAGGCGCGGATCACCGGCGGACGGATCGCCGACAACGGTCGCGACAGCCTGGGTCTCGCTGGTGGCGGGTTCATTCTGTGCGCTGGTCTCGGCTTCCGGCGTTTCGCCTGACGGCGAGCAGGCCGCCATCAGAGCCAAGCAGGCACTGGTCAGCAGAAGCTTTTTCATCGTGTTTCCCCTAAGAGCAAAATCCTTGGTGGAAACACTAGTGCGATAGGGCCGGGGCGCAATACGCGGGCACCGTCTCTTACAGCCCTGTAATGTAACGGCCCGACATTGCTGCCGGGCCGTTACATCGGATCAGGGGGCGCCCTACCAGATCGAGACGCGCTCTTCCGGCGGCAGGTAAAGGTCATTGTCCTCGGTCACACCGAAGGCCTCGTACCAGACGTCCAGATTGCGGACGACGCCATTGGTGCGGTATTGCGACGGGCTGTGCGGATCGGTTGCAAGCCGGTTGATGAGGTTGTCCTCGCGATACAGGCGCCGCCAGACCTGGGCCCAGGCCAGGAAGAAGCGCTGGTCGCCGGTGAAACCGTCGATCACAGGAGCCTGGCCATCGCAGCATGCATCGAGATGGCGATGATAGGCCGTATAGGCCATCTGCACGCCGCCGAGATCACCGATATTCTCGCCCATCGTGAATTCGCCGTTCACGGAGCGTCCTTCGACCGGCGAATAGCCGGAATACTGGACGCCGAGACGGTCGGCACGCTCCTCGAAGCGCTCATTCGTCTGTTCGCTCCACCAATCCCGGATCGAGCCATCATGGTCGAAGCGGCGACCCTGATCGTCGAAGCCGTGGCCGATCTCGTGACCGATCACCGCGCCGATGGCACCGTAGTTGACCGCGGCATCTGCGTTCGGATCAAAAAAGGGCGGCTGCAGGATGCCGGCCGGGAAAGTGATCTGGTTCATGAGCGGATTGTAGGACGCATTGACCGTCTGAGGCGGGTAAGGCCAGGCGTTCCGGTCCACCGGACCGGCGAGGTCGGCAACCTGCTCATTCCATTCGAATTCGCTGAGGCGGATGAGATTGCCGAACAGGTCGTCGGCGCTGATTTCAAGGTCGGAGTAGTTCTGCCACTCGTCAGGATAGCCAATGCGCGGCTCGAAGGTGGACAGCTTCTGCAGGGCGTTGGCCCGGGTTTCGTCATCCATCCAATCAAGCGTATCGAGGCGACCCGCGAAGGCCGTCGTCAGGTTGGCAACGAGGGACTCCATGGCCGATTTGGATTCCGGCGGGAAATGGCGGTCGACATAGACCTGGCCAACCGCTTCGCCGAGCTGGCCACCGACAAGATTGACGCCGCGGCGGTCACGCGGGCGCTGTTCCTCGGCGCCGTTCAGCGTCGTGCCGTACATCGCAAAATTGGCCGCGTCGAACGCTTCCGGCAGGGCGCCGGCATTCGAACGGATGAAGTGGAAGGTCATGTAGTCCTGCCAGACATCTACCGGCGTCTCGGCGAAAATCCGGCCGGCGGCCTCGATCGCGCTCGGCTGCGCCACGAGATAGGTGGCAACACCGCTGAGGCCGAGTTGTTCCATGCTGGCTTCGAAGTTCAGCTGTGGCGCAAGGGCGGCCAGCTGTTCCATCGGCATCGGATTGTAGATCCGCTGGATGTCGCGGCTGTCGGCCTGCGACCAATGGGTTTCGGCAAGGCGCATTTCCAGGTCGAAAATGGCCTGGGCCCGGGTTGCCCCATCCTCGATACCCGCCAGGTCGAAGATCTGTGCGATGAAGGCGAGATAGGCGTCGCGATAGCGCTGGTTGTCTTCTTCAAGGTAGAAGTCGCGATCCGGGAGACCAAGTCCGCCCTGGCCGACAAAGACCGTATAGCGCGTCGTGTCGGCCGGATCGGGGATGATGCCGACGCCAAAGGGCGATTGGTGATGGATGGTCGCGAACAGGGCGTTGATGTCGTCATGCGTCTCGGCGGCCGCGATCTGGTCCAGATAGGGCCGTGCCGGGGCGAGACCGAGCTGGTCGATGGTCGAGGTGTCCATCCAGCTGCCATAGAGGTCGCCGACCTTCTGCTCGATCGTGCCGTCGGCTGCGTTCATCGCCGCCAGCTCGAGGATGATCGCCTGGACCTGTTCCTCGGCTTCCAGCGCCAGCACGGTGAACATGCCGAAATTGGTCAGGTCGGACGGGATCTCGGTCTCGTCGAGCCAGGTGCCGTTCGCATAGCGGTAGAAATCATTGCCGGCCACGACGCTGGTATCCATGCCCGTCAGGTCAAACCCCCAGGTCCCGATTTCCGGGCTCGCAGTGGCGGTCGAATGAGCGGTGTCCGTCGCCGTTTCGGTCGGCGCTGCCGGCTGGCAGGCGACGGTGAGCGCCAGGACGGCGGTGCTCAGCAAGAGCTTTTTCATGCGATGATCCCCTTGTTTCTTGTTCCAGGACGCAAAAACGCCCCGCGTTGATTACTACGCGGGGCGTTTGGACGCCAATTATTCGGCAGGTGCGTGGTCGAGATGACCGGCCTGTTCGCCATGGGCGAAATCGGTGTCGGTGTAGTGCTCGCCGAGGGCCGGCTGCTTCTTGCCCGTCCACACCATCCGGAAGAAGCGGGCGATGTCGACCCCGATGGCATACATGGCCGGAACCATGAGCAGGGTCAGGAAGAGCGCGAAGATAACCGCGAAGCCCAGGGCGACGACCATCGGCTTGAGGAATTCCGCCTGGGTCGAGCGCTCGGCCATCATCGGGAAAATTCCGAGGAAGGTGGTGACCGAGGTCAGAAGGATCGGGCGGAAACGCTGCACGCCGGCATCGACGAGCGCCTGGTAGGCACCCACGCCATTGGCGCGCAGCCGGTTGACGAAGTCGATCAGCACCAGGTTGTCGTTGATGACGACGCCTGCCGCGGCCCCGACCCCGAAATAGGAGAAGAGGGCGATCGGCATGTCGAACATGAAGTGTCCGAAAATGGCGCCGGTCAGCGAGAATGGGATGGCGATCATGATCACGATCGGCTGGAAGTAGGAGCGGAAGGCGATCGCCAGCAGCAGGTACATCGAGATCAGCGCGAAGGCGAGCAGGACCAGGACTTCCGACATGAATTCGCGTTCGCCCTCGGCCTGGCCGATTTCGTCACGCGAGACATGCGGGAAGCGGGCCTCGAACGTCTCCCAGTAGTTCTCGCCGAGGCTGGCATTGACGTCGCCGCGGGCAGCCGGGTCCGACAATTCCGCGCTGACCGTGATCGTCCGCATGCCATTGCGGCGGTTGATCCGGTTGAGGCCCGGCGCAAAGTCGGCTTCGGCGACCGCGGCCAGCGGAATTTCACGCCCGTCAGCGGTGCGGATACGTACATCGCGCAGGGTGTCGAGTGAGCGGCGCGAAGCTTCGTCCAGGCGCACCATCACACGCACATCCTGGCCATCACGCGGCAGACGCTGAACTTCCTCACCCCAGAAAGCCTGGCGGACCTGACGCGTCACATCGTTCAGCGTCAGGCCGAGGGCCTGGGCATTGGGACGCAGGCGCACCTGCAATTCCTCGGTCGAGGTCTGCATGGAGTCGACCACGTCGTAGAGCGTGTCATAGCTGCGCAGCTGGGCCTTGAGATCGTCGGCCGCGGCCCGCAATTCCTCCAGGTTCTGCCCCGACAGGGCAAAATTCATGGAGTTGCCACCGTCATTGATCGTGGAGTCGAGACGGATCTCCTCGGCATCCGGGATCGGCCCGAGATACTCGCGGATCTGGGCGGCGACTTCCGAGGTCGGAAGGCTTCCGGGACGGACTTCCGGATCGGCCAGGGTGATCCAGGCACGGATCCGGCCGTCGGTGGCGAGCGTGGAGCGGCTCTCGATCATGTCCACTTCACCCGGAAACTGCTCGCGGTAATAGCTGAGCGCCTCGTCCTGGGCCCGATCGAGTTGCTGGCGGACCTGCTCGGTCCGGTTCCAGGGCGTGCCTTCGGCCAGTGTGATCGAGGTCTGGATCGTCTCGTTCTCGATCTGCGGCATGAAAACCGAACCGACCCGATTGGTCATCATCATGGAAATCGAGGCGACAAAGATCAGGAAGAAGCCGACAAACGTCGCATAACGGTTGCGTATGCAGGCCTTGGCGACCGGCCGGTAAACACCGCGGGCAAAGCTCAGCAGGGAGTTGGCGATCATCCGCTGCACAGCGATCAGTGGCCCGAAGAAGCCGGTACTGGACTGCGGCTTCATGTGCGACAGGTGGGCCGGCAGGATGAGCAGGGACTCGATCAGCGAGAAGGCCAGCGCCGCGATCACCACGAGCGAAATCTGTCGGGTGAACTGCACTTCCGGTCCGGTCAGCAGCATCCAGGGCGAGAACATCATGATGGTGGTGATGACGGCGAAAATCACCGGCTTGGCCACCATCTGCGTGCCGACGATCGCGGCCGTCAGACCAGGTTCGCCGCGTTCGACGCGGTCGTGGATGTTTTCCCCGACCACGATGGCATCATCGACGACGATACCGATCACCAGCAGGAAGGCGAACAGTGACAGCATGTTCAGCGTGACGCCAAGCATGGGCAGGATCAGGAAGGCGCCGCCGAAGGCAACGAAGATCCCGATGGTCACCCAGAACGCCACCATCGGGCGCAGGAAGAGGAAGAGGACGATCAGGACCAGGATGCCACCGAACAGGGCGGAGCTGGCGATCGTTTCCATGCGACCCGTGTACATTTCCGAATTGTCCCACCACAGCGACAGGTGGACGCCATCGGGCAGTTCAGCACGCTTGCGGTCGATATAGTCGCGAACCTGCTGCGAGGTGTTCACCACATCGATGTTCGGCGAGGTTTCGACGACGACGAGCACCATCGGCTCGCCATTATAGGTGGCTTCGAGATTGAAATCGCTGAAGCCGTCGGTCACGCGGGCAATATCGCGAACGCGCAGCGTACCGCCGTCGCTCGTTTGCCGGATGATGATGTCCTCGAACTCGGGCGCCGTATCGGCCAGCTGGCGGGAGGTGATGTTCACATCACCCAGATCGGTCCGGACACTGCCGGCCGATGCGTTCAGCGAACTGGAGCGGACGGCGCGGACAATCTCGTCGAAGGTCAGGTCGTAGCGACGCAGCGTCTCCTCGGAGACCTCGATCGAGACCTCTTCGCCGCGGGTCGCCCACATGTTGACAATGGAGGCGCCGGGCAGCTGGGCCACTTCGTCCCGGATTTCGCGGGCGATGGCCTGGAGTTCACGCCGGTCCGGGCTGCCGTGCACGGCAAATCCGACCACCTGGTCCTGGGAACGCCAGGGCGTCACGACGGGGCGGAAGGCCGATTGCGGCAGGTTGTTGACCGAGTCGACCTCGAGCTTGATGGCGTCGATGAACTCACCGACATCGACCGAGCGCTTGCCCTCGATATTGATATTGCCGCCGCCTTCGCGGGCGGTCGAGGTGATGGTCTCGATACCGTCCATGTCCGAGAGGGCTTCCTCGATCCGGACAATGATCTGCTCTTCGACTTCCTGCGGCGAGGCGCCCGGCCAGGCGACCGAGACGCTGGCGCCGTTCACCGACACGGTCGGGAAGACCTCGCGGTTAAGCGATTTGTAGCCAATGAAACCGCCGAGAACGGCGATGATCATCACCAGGTTGGCAGCGACGGAATTTCGCGCCCACCAGCCGATAATACCGCCCCGCGGGGCATCGTCATGAGTGGTGTTCGGGTCGGTCATCGCCGTTCTCCTCCCTTGGGGCTGTTCGGTTAACCGGCGCTCGCGACAGCATCGCTGTCGGCTTCGCCGGTTTCGGTTTCAGCCAGGCCTTCGGCCGTGTCGTCTTCGTCATAGGTTGCCGAATAGGCCGCGATCATCTCGCCGGCCGCATCGAATGTCTGGATGCGCATGCCATCGCTGGCGCCGCGGATCGGCGAGATGACGACCATTTCGCCACCACGGACCCCGGAGGAGACCACGACCCGCTCCGAGTTGGAGTCGATGACGTCAACGGTGCGGACCGAGAGGGTCCCGCCCTCTTCCGCGACATAGACGCTGTTCTGGCCGCGCAGGGCCGAGCGGGGCAGGATGTAGGCATTTTCCACATCACGCCCGGTGATATTGGCGGTAACAAACAGGCCGACGGCCAGCGGCGTCCCGTTCGAGGCACCGGCCCCGTAGGGATCCGTCACTTCGGCAATCGCGTAGAGAACGCGCGTCTGCGGGTCGATGGCACTGTCAGTGCGGGTGATGCGGCCCTGCCAGGTCTGCTGGCTGCCACCGAGGGCGGCGCTCAGCTCAACCGGCATGCCTTCGCCGTCGCCACCGGCATTGTAGGCGATCGGAATGCCCAGCAGGCCGAGTTCGTGATCAGTCAGCGGCAGGCGCACCAGAACGGCATCGGTCGAGAACACTTCGCCCAGCGGCGTACCCGGCGACACATACTGGCCGAGGTCGGCGCTCTTGGTGCGGACGCGGCCGCTGAACGGCGCGGAAATCCGCGTGCGTTGCAGGTCGAGGCGGGCCGCCTGGAGGGCGGCTTCCGCCGCGGCCAGCTGGGCCCGCGCTTCGGCCAGTTGCGGCTCACGCAGCGTCAGGGACGAGGCTTCGCCCTCGCCGAGCTCAGCCCACTCGCTGGCGGCCAGTTCGGACTCGGCCTGTTCGCGGACCAGGGCCTGTTGCGCCTGTGCGACCTGGGCGGAGGCCCGGGTCACGGCGAGACGATAATCGGCGTCGTCGATCTGGACCAGGGTTTCACCGGCCTCGAAGAAGCCGCCCTCGATGAAATCCGGATTCACAAAGGTGATACGTCCGGCGACCTGGGGCACGAGATTGATCTGGGTGCGCGGACGGGCCTCGCCTTGCGAGGAGACCTGCAGTGCGATCGTGTCCAGACGGGCCTCGTCGACGAAGACCGCGACCGGCCGCGGTGCGGCGTTGGCGCGCTCCGGGCGCTGTTGCGACATGAAGAGGCTGACAATCACGCCGACGCCGACAGCGCCAACAACGATGAGGATCAAGAAACGTCCGAGAAACTTACCCATGATTATTCTCCTGTGTGCGCGGCCGGGTCTGCGGACTGGGCCGCGGAGAAATCGCCGGCAAGGGCGAGATAGAGATCGACGCGATTGGTCACACGTTCGCGACGCGCCGAGATGTATTGGCTTTCAGCGCTGATCCGCCGCGACTGGGCGGTCAGCAGTTCGAAAATGGTGGATACGCCGCGGGCGTATTCGCGGACCACAAGGTCCTCGGCCGCTGCGGCTTCTTCATAGGCCTGGCGCAAATTTTCGACCCGCCGGGCGAGAATCGCGTCGGCATGGATCGCATCTTCCGATTCCTGCCAGGCGGTCAGCACGGTCGCGACATAGCCGGCGACCAGCCCCTCGGCATTGGCATAGACCTGGTCACGTTGGGCCAGCAGGGTGCCACCATCGAAAATCGGCGCGACCAGCGAGGCGGTGATGCTGGAGACCAGCGTGTCCAGGTCGAACATGTCGGAGACATCGATACCGCCGGTGCCGGACGAGCCACGCAGGGACAGGCTCGGGATGAGCGCCTTGGCGGCGGCGTCCGATTGCAGGCCCGCCGCATCCAGGCGGTCGCGCGCAGCCCGAACATCGGGACGGCGACCGAGCAGGTCGACCGGCCTGCCCAGACCGCCCAGGGCGGCAAGCTCGGGGAAATCGCCCTCCGGCGCCAGGCTGGCGGACGGATAACGACCGAGCAGGGTTTCAAGGCCGCGAGCCGAAGAAGCTTCGACGCGCTGGCGCGAGGCGAGGGCGGCCTGCGACGAGGCCAGCGCGCTGCGGGCGGTCCGAACGTCCGAGCTGCGGACCAGGCCGCGGGCAAAGCGGCGTTCGGTAAGGTCGAGTGAACTCTGGCGCGTCGCGACATCGCGCTCGGCCAGTTCGGTCTGCTGGCGGGCCTCGATCAGCGAGAACCAGCCCTTGGCCACCAGGCCTGCGACCGACAGCTGCGCGGCGCGGACGTCCTCGGCTGCGGCTTCGGCGTTGAGGCCGCTGGCACGTGAATTGTCGCGAAGCGCGCCCCACAGATCGGTTTCCCAGGATGCGGAGAGGCCGAGGCCGAAACTGTCCGACCCGGCACCGCTGTTGCGCTCGGTGCGTGTGTAGGTGGTGCTGCCGTCAAGGCGCGGCAGGAAGCGCGCGCCGTCGATGCGCGCCGCCGCCTGGGCGCCATGAAAGCGCGCCAGCGACTGGGCCAGAGACGGATTGCCCGCGAAGGCTTCATCAATAAGAGACGAGAGGCGCGCATCCTCCAGGGAGGCGACCCAGTCGCGGGCCAGCTCGGCCCCGGCTTCGCCCGTACCGGCTGACCAGGAAGCCGGTGCCGAGGGAAGTGTTCCCTCGGCACTGAATTCCCGGGTCTCGAAGGCCTGCAGCGTGCTGCAGGAAGCGGTGGCCAGTGCTGTGGCGATTACTAGCAAACGTTTTGCCATGCGTTGTCCCCGCACGTCTTGATCTGAATTGGAGCTGCATCCTAGGAGCGGCATAGCGAAAGTCAACAGATTTTTATCGAAAAACACTAAATGCATAGCGAATGGCATGAAAACTCTCTCGAAATTCGTGATGTCGTTGTTCTGCCGTTATGGCTTTGATGCCGCGGGCTCGTCATTTGGATGCAAATCACGCTAGAACCCGTATGGCGACCACGCGCCAAAACTGCGCTCTGCGCCCCGTTCGGCGCGCTACATGACGCATGACAAGTCCAAAGGCGACTAAAACTTGAGCAATAAAAATGACTCCGAGGCGCCACTGATCCGGATCAGGCGGCGGGATACGGCCGCAGTCGCGGGCCTTGGCAGCATGGTCCTCGTCCTGTTCTGGATGTTTGGTGAGCTCGGCCTGCTGGAAACAGTGGTCGCGATCACCACCATCGCGGCGCTCTCGACCTTCTATTACCTGACCGTGCGGACGGCGCTCAATCCACTCCCGGACCCCGCTTCGCACCGCGGCCAGGACAGTGGTGCGTCAGGCAGCTCGGCCAATGCCCAGCTGATGCTGGAGAGCCTGCCCATTCCGGTCCTGCTGGTCGGCTCGGGTGGCCGCATCGAGATCGCCAATCCGGCGGCACGCGAATTCCTCGGCCTCGGTCCGGTGACCGGCCATCTGTCGTCTGTATTGCGTCAGCCCCAGGTCCTCGAAGCTGTCAGCGCAGCACTTCGTGGCCACGCCGTTGAGCCGGTCGAATACTCCATGATGGCGCCGGTCGAGAGCCATGTCCGGGCGTTCGTTGCGCCGGTCGCCGCGCCGGAGGACCCGGCCCTGCCGTGGCGCGCCATGCTTGTGCTGTCGGACGAAACATCGATCAAGCGCGCTGACCGCATGCGGGCCGACTTCCTGGCCAATGCCAGCCATGAGTTGCGTACACCGCTGGCCTCGCTGGCCGGCTTCATCGAGACGCTGCGCGGTCACGCCAAGGATGATCCGGATGCGCGTGACCGTTTCCTGGCCATCATGTTCGACCAGACCGAGCGCATGCAGCGCCTGATCAATGATCTTCTTTCGCTGTCGCGTGTGGAAATGGACGAGCATGTGCCGCCAAGCGGCACGGCCGACATGGCGGCGATCATTGATGATGTCGTGGACGTCTTGCGGCCGCAGATCGCCGAAAAGTCGATCAGGCTCGAGGTCAACGCTGAACCGGCCGTCGCCGTGGGTGAACGGGATCAATTGCTCGAAGTCGTGATGAACCTGGTCGAGAATGCGATCAAGTATTCGGAATCCGGATCGACCGTGACCCTGCAGCTGTGCACCGGGCTCACCCGGGACCAGGCGGAGCGTCCCGGCCTCGTGCTGGGCGATGCCGCAAGCCGGCTGACCCTGGCGGGCCCCAGCTCGGAAGCCGGCGACCGCTTCCTTGCGGTCCGTGTCCGCGATGCGGGCAAGGGCATCGAGCGGGGAAACCTGCCGCGCCTGTCGGAACGGTTCTATCGTGTCGATGGCCAGAAGAGCGGCCCGAAGGAGGGGACCGGACTCGGGCTGGCGATCGTCAAGCACATCGTCAACCGCCATCGCGGCGGCTTCACGGTCGAAAGCCTGCCCGGCACGGGATCCGTCTTCAGCGTGTTTCTGCCGGTCGCGCGCCACGTGTCAAAAGCTTCTGAATTGCCAGGGGGTTGACGCCGGTATCCGATTTTTCCCGCGGGCAGGCTGGGTGCTGTCACAAAACCGTAGCCTGACTGTCATATACGGGGCGCGCATCGGGCGTACCACTCGAACCGGCGCCAACGGAACCAGACCACCATCGGCGAGCCGAGGGGAATTGAATGTCCATTATCGCCATCGTCGCTCTCGCGATCATCGTGATGCTGGCCGGCGGCTTTTATGTCGGCCGCTCGCGGGCGATCGCGGCGGTATCGGGCGCGACAGCGAGCCTGCATTCCCTGCCCAATTATCATGGCTATCACGTTGCGATCTGGACCGGCCTGCCAGCCTTCCTGCTGCTAGCGGTCTACGGCATGTTCGGCCCAACACTGGTCGACCGCATCACGGCCGCCGAACTGCGCCGGGACGCGATCGTGCTGACATCCAGCTTCGAGAGCGAGCTTGCCTCGGATCCCGAGATCCTGGCGCTTGAAGAGGCGTTGACGCTGCTGCGCGCCCGTGCCGATGCGATCAGTGATTCCATGGCCGAGCTTCGCAGCGCCAGCGGCAGCGATCGTGACCCGCAAAGGCTTGAGGCGCTCGCCGTGGAGCAAACCGACCTCGTCAACCAGATTGCGACGACCGAGGACGCCCGGCTGGCGCGGCGTGATGTGTTGCGCGACCGGGTCTCGGCCGAGGCCGCCGCGTCCGGCGCCGAGGTTCGCGCCCTGGCGGGTTTCGAACTCGTCCACGCGCCGCGTGAACGGCGACAGCTCTTCCTGTCGGATGTCCGCCGGATCGCAACGGACGGCCTGGCCAGCCGGGCGAGCGACGAGCTTGATGCTGCTGCGGCCGTGATGGCGCACCATGACCTCCGCATCCGCTACCTGTTTGCCGGTTTGGCCCTGGCGCTCGCTGTCGGTGGCCTGGTCCGGACACGCGGCCAGATCGCCGGTCCTTTCCGGGCCCGCAATCACGTCGAAGGCCTGGTCACGGCCATGCTTTTCCTGTCGTCCGTGATCGCGATCATGACGACGATCGGCATCGTCTTCTCGCTCCTGTTCGAGAGCATCCGCTTCTTCTCGACAGTGCCTCTCACCGAATTCCTGTTCGGCCTGCAATGGTCGCCCCAGATCGCGCTTCGGGCGGATCAGGTCGGTCAGTCCGGCGCCTTCGGAGCCGTGCCCCTGTTTGCCGGTACGGCGATGATCACGCTGATCGCCATGGTCGTGGCGGTCCCGATCGGCCTGTTGTCGGCCATCTACCTGTCGGAATATGCCGGCCCGCGTTTCCGCCTGACTGCCAAGCCGATCCTGGAAATCCTCGCCGGCATTCCCACGGTGGTCTACGGCTTCTTCGCCCTTTTGACCGTCGGCCCGGCCATTCGCAGTTTCTTTGCGATGATCGGCATTGACGATGTGGTGACACAGAGTGCCTTGTCGGCCGGCCTGGTCATGGGGGTCATGATCATTCCCTTCATCTCCTCGCTCAGCGACGATGTGATCAATTCCGTGCCGCAATCGCTGCGCGACGGCTCCTATGCCATGGGCGCGACCAAGTCCGAGACCATCGGCCGCGTGATCATTCCGGCAGCCCTGCCGGGCATTGTCGGCGCCATCCTGCTGGCCGTGTCGCGCGCGGTCGGTGAAACCATGATTGTTGTGATGGCGGCGGGCCAGGGCGCGAACCTGACCGCCAATCCGCTGGAATCAGTGACAACGATCACGGTGCAAATCGTCATGCTGCTGACCGGCGACCAGGAATTTGACAGCCCCAAGACCCTGTCCGCCTTCGCGCTGGGCTTGGTCCTCTTCGTCATCACGCTCCTGATGAACGTCCTCGCGCTGCGCGTCGTGCAAAGATACCGGGAAAAATATGACTGATACCCCCGACATCTCGCCGATCCGGTCTGCTGTCAGCAAGAATCTCGGTGCCCGCTACCGGGCCGAGTTGCGCTTTCGCGCGGCCGGTCTCGCAGCGGTCGCAGCGGCGGTCGGCATTCTCGTCATCCTGCTCGCCTCGATCATTTCTGGCGGACTGCCGGCCTTTACGGTCAACCAGCTGGAGCTGACTGTCGAACTCGATCGCGAGCTCATCGATCCGAACGGTGATGGCAGCGAGGAATCCTTGCGTCGGGGCGGCTACAGCCGGGCCCTTCAGGACGCCATACGGGCGGAATTTCCCGAGGTTCAGGCCCGCCGTGATCTGCGCAACCTGTTCAGTCTCTATACCGCGCTCAATGCCACGCGCCTGATGGATGATGTGCTGGAGAATCCCGACCTGATCGGCAGCCGGTACGACTTCACCATGCCGCTTGCCGATGACCTCGATCTCTACCTCAAGGGCCTTCTGGTTGAGGATCGCACGCTGGATACCGGCGGCGTCCTTTCCCTGGCGGTCGAGGGCGATGAGGTCGCGATCAGTTCGACGGAAACGGATTTCCGCGAGCTGGCCGCCGAACTCGCCCGCGTGCTGCGCGCCCGGGCCACCGTTCTGGAAGTCCAGGCCGACACGCTCGCCGGTCTCGCCGAAGGCCTGTCCGGCACCGAAGCCGAGGACCTGCTCTACGACGCTGACCTGAACCGGCGCCGGGCTGCAGACATTCGCGCAACGCTGGAGGCCGATGCCGGATCGCTGACGCTGGATGCGAGCCTGCCCAGCGTGATCGTCGAGGTCGAAGGTCGCGCCGTCGCGCTGACATCGCTTGGCCGCAACGGCGCCGCGGCGACCGGGCGTTTCCTGATCGGGTCCGAACCACTCGCAGCGGCAGCTGACTGGACGCTGTATGTGATCGATACGCCGGCGGAACGTCGCCGGGTCAGTGACCAGCTGATCGTATGGACGCGCGCGCTGCAGGAGCGCGGCGCGATCCGTGCGAGTTTCAATACCTACCTCTTCGCCAATGCCGACAGCCGTGAACCCGAGCTGGCCGGGGTCAAGGGCGCGCTGTTCGGCTCCATCCTGACGATGATGATCACGATCATCATCTCGGTTCCGATTGGTGTCTTCACCGCGCTCTACCTTGAAGAATACGCCCCGAAGAACCGTTTCACCGCGCTGATCGAGGTCAATATCAACAACCTGGCGGCGGTCCCTTCCATTGTCTTCGGCCTGCTCGGGCTGGCGGTCTTCATCAATGCCTTCGGACTGCCGCGTTCGGCGCCGCTCGTCGGTGGCCTTGTCCTGTCGCTGATGACCCTTCCGACCGTGATCATTGCAACCCGCGCCGCGCTCAAGGCGGTGCCGCAATCGATCCGCCAGGCGGCGCTGGCCGTTGGCGCCTCGCGGACCCAGACCGTGTTTCATCACGTCCTGCCGCTGGCCGCACCCGGCATCCTGACCGGTGCCATCATCGGCCTGGCCCAGGCGATGGGCGAGACCGCACCGCTCCTGATGATCGGCATGGTCGCCTTCATCGCCGATGCACCGACGCTGGGGCTGGAAGGGTTCACCGAGCCCGCGACCGTCATGCCGGTCCAGATTTTCCTGTGGTCCGACGGCGCCGAACGGGCCTGGGAATACCGCAGTGCCGCCGCAATCCTTGTTCTTCTCGCGCTGATGATTGGCTTCAATGCCCTAGCCATCTATCTGCGCCGTCGCTTCGAGCGGAGATGGTAGATCCATGACCGATGCATCCCACAATCCTGCCGAGCTGCCGATCAAGGTCGCCGCGCGCGACGTGACCGTCAGCTATTCCGGCAAGCAGGCCCTGCACAATGTCTCGATCGACATTCCCGATCGTTCGGTGACGGCCTTCATCGGCCCGTCGGGCTGCGGCAAGTCGACCTTCCTGCGTTGCCTGAACCGCATGAATGACACGATCGAGGGGGCCAAGGTCGGCGGATCGCTGACCATTGATGGCCGGGAGATCAACGACAAGTCGATCGATCCGGTCGTGCTTCGCGCCAGCGTCGGCATGGTGTTCCAGAAGCCGAACCCCTTCCCGAAATCGATCTATGACAATGTCGCCTACGGACCGCGCATTCACGGTCTCGCCCTGTCGCGCCCGGAGCTCGACGAGATTGTCGAGAACGCCCTGCGCAAGGCCGGCCTGTGGGACGAGGTTTCCGATCGTCTTGCCCATCCCGGCACCAGCCTTTCCGGCGGTCAGCAACAGCGCCTCGTCATCGCCCGCGCCATCGCCGTCAATCCGGAAGTCATCCTGATGGACGAGCCGTGTTCGGCGCTCGACCCGATCGCCACCGCGCGAATCGAAGAGCTGATTGACGAATTGCGCGAGAATTACTGCATCATCATCGTCACGCATTCGATGCAACAGGCAGCGCGGGTCTCTCAGCAGACCGCCTTTTTCCATATGGGCAACCTCGTCGAATACGGGCCGACCGAGGACATTTTCACCAACCCGCGCGACTCCCGCACGCAGGACTACATCACCGGACGTTTCGGCTAGGCCGGGGCATCCATCGAGAAGGGGGCCAGTCATGGCGCTTTCAAGAACTGCGCACATCGTTACCGCCTATGGCGAAGAGCTGGACCAGCTTGCCGACGATCTCGCCCGCATGGGTGGCCTTGTCGAGACGCAGCTGGAAAAGGCGATCGCGGCCGTCGTCCGCCGCGATGCCAGCATCAAGCCGGACATCAAGGCCCGCGAGGCCCAGGTCAACGCCCTGCAGGTGGACATTGAAAAGCGCGTCCTGCGTCTGTTTGCCCTGCGCCAGCCCCTGGCGACGGACCTGCGGATGACGATCTCGGCACTCAAGATCGCCTCCGATCTGGAACGCGTCGGCGATCTTGCCAAGAATATTGCCTATCGTGCCGGCGATCTGGCCGGCTATGCCCCGCTTCCCCTGACCCAGCAGGTCGAGCGCCTGGGCGCAATCGTGATCAAGCAATTGCGCGAAGTGCTGGATGCCCAGTCCTCGGCCGATATCGAGCCGGCGGTGCGCGTCTGGCATTCCGATGACGAGGTCGATGAGCGCTACAACACGCTGGTCCGCGAAATGCTGCTCGCGATGACCGAGGATTCCGGCCTCGTGGGCCCGGGCGTCCACATCCTGTTCGTCGCCAAGAATCTGGAGCGCATCGGCGACCACGCCACCAATATTGCAGAAGCCGTCCACTTCATGGTGACCGCGTCACCTCTGGTGGACGACGGTCATTCCTGAGCCAGACAACGATCGTAAGCCCGGAGCCGTTCGATGAAACCCCAAATCCTTGTCGTTGAAGATGAAGATGCCCTGGCCACCCTGCTTCAGTACAATCTGGAGAAGGAAGGCTATACGGTCGCGGTCGCCAGAGACGGCGAAGACGCCCTGATGCAGGCTGAAGAGGCCACGCCGGATCTGGTCCTGGTTGACTGGATGCTGCCGAAAGTGTCGGGCATCGAGGTCTGTCGCCGCCTGCGCGGGCGCCAGGAAACGGCGAATGTGCCGATCATCATGCTCACGGCTCGCGGCGAGGAAACCGACCGGGTGCGCGGTCTCGATACCGGCGCTGATGATTACATCGTCAAACCCTTCTCGATGACCGAGCTGTTCGCGCGCATCCGCGCCGTTCTTCGCCGTATCCGTCCGGGCCTGGCCGAGGACGTGATCGAGGCCGGCGACATCACGATGGATCGTGTCGCGCACCGGGTCCGCCGGGCTGATCGGGAAATCCATCTCGGACCGACCGAATTCCGCCTGCTGGATTATCTCATGCAGCACCCCGGCCGGGTCTTCTCGCGTGAGCAATTGCTCGACGCGGTCTGGGGCTCGGACGTCTATGTCGAGGCGCGCACGGTGGACGTCCATGTCGGTCGCCTGCGCAAGGCGCTCAACAACAAGGAAGAGCGCGACCCCATCCGCACCGTCCGTTCAGCCGGCTATGCCTTTGACGTGAATGCGTGATCGCAACGCGTATCGTGCCCTAATTCGTGTGACAGGTATGTGATCGCGCACTAGGGTTTCCCGCAGGGATGAGCTCTGGGGGATTTCTTGATCGTGACACGGGGCTTGAAATGGGCCGCCGCGGCCGTGCTGGGTGTGGCCATAGCGGGTTCGGCCTGTGCTGACGACTGGCAGGATGTGTTTGCGTGGCGGGAGATCCAGTCGGAGGTCTCGCAGCGATACATTGAGGCGGGGGGGCAAAGGACGCCGGCTCATTTCCGCAGCAGCGCCGCTCTGGATCTGGCCATGTTCAGCGCCGCGAATGCGGTGGCAAAGCGCTATACACCCTATTTCGAAGGCCTGCCCGATGGTGCAACCGACGCAGACCTGGCCGCGCATCATGCCGCAGCCGCTCTCCTGACGCGGCTCTATGGAGACAGTGCGCGGGCCGAAACCGACGCTCGTCTGATGGCTGTGAGCGAAGGGCATACGCCTGAAGCGCGGGTCGCAGCCAGCCGGCTGGCCGACGCCGTCGTTGACCTTACCCTGGCCCGTGCCGGTGCCACGATCGGTGATGTCCCGCCCTATCGGCCCTTCACCACGGCCGGTCGCTGGGTCCCGACCGAATTGCCCTATTTCCGCGGCGCACTGAATGCCCGGCCCTGGGTGATGGCGGCTTCGTCCGACCTGCGACCGGCGGGGCCGCCCGCGCTGGACAGCGAGCTCTGGGCCGAAAACTTCAACGAAGTTATGACGTTGGGCGCCCTGGGCAGTGAAGTCCGAACCGAAGAACAGACCGCGGAGGCGCGCTTCTGGGTGTCCAAGGACTGGGAGCCGCTGGTACGCCAGCTGGCTGCGCGGCGGGAGCTTGATCTCCTGGATACCGCGCGGGTCATGGCCTTGATGTCACTGGCGACATCGGATGCAGGCCTCGCGACGGGTGAGGCCAAGGACCATTTCCAGTTCTGGCGTCCGATTACCGCCATTCGCAACGCCGATCTCGACGGCCGCGAGGATACCGCTGTGGTGGCCGATTGGGCACCTCTCCTGAATACGCCGCGTCATCCGGAGTATCCGTGTGCACACTGTTCCTACGGTGCTGCCGTTTCTGCCGTGCTGACGGCCAGTTTCACCCTCGAGGCGGGGGAGAGCGTGGATGTCTACGCCGAGGACGCGCCGGAACTGATCGAGGCCATCGACGATCTCGGTGATTTCAGCCGGCGCATGTCGATGTCGCGGCTCTATGGCGGTGTTCACTACCGTTTCTCGAACGAGGATGCCGAAGAGATTGGCCGTACAGCGGCCGGTTTGGCGCTGGCCCGTTTCGGACAGCCGGTCGAGGCGGACTAGGTGTCGTTTCTCAAGACGTTGTTCAGTAGCTGGCTGAGCCTTTTGGTTGGCGGCTGTTTGGCGAGAGCATAGTGCGGCCGGCCGGTATTGTACCAGTCTAGATATCGGGCGAGATCGCGGTTCCGGCTATCGGATGATCTGTAGGGTATGGCGTAGGCCCATTCCCTGAGCAGG
>NZ_JADFAJ010000001.1 GCF_015665295.1 Maricaulis sp. | reverse complement strand
CGATCAGCACATAATCGCTGGGGCCGAGCGGTTTGAACCCTGTGGGCGCGTCTGCGGCCTCGGTCTTCTTCGTGCCCTCGGGCGTCAGTTCGAACGCCCAGGCGATAAACAGGACAATCGGGAAAGCCCCGATCAGGAGGACAAGCACCAGGCTGTCGGCCCAGTCGGGCAGTCCGGCGGCGGCTCCGATGGTCGCCACGACCTGCATCACCAGCCAGCCCGCGACCAGATAGGCGGCGGCCACGCGGAAGACGTTGCGGCGGCGCAGTTCTGCGAGAAATGAATTCATGCCCGGTCGTCTCCCCGGCCATGCGTCTAGCACACGTCGCAGGAGAAAACGAACACTGATTTAAAAGGCTTAGCGCTAGCGGCTGGTGCGGCCCAGCGAGCTGGTCCGGACGCGGGCAGAGGCGCTCAATTCGAAACCTGTATCGTTCACCGCCTCCGGATCATTGGTCAAAAGCGCGTCCAGTGTTCACCGCGCCGTTCGGTAATCTGGAAACCGATCACCACGCCGAGAATGACAATGACGAACTCGATCACGACGGCCACCCATTTCTGTTCGCGAATGGCGCGGGTGAGGATCATTCGTCCGCGTGTGCCTCTTCATAGTGGGATTGCAGCCAGTCCGAGCCGTATTCGTTGGACGGATCCCGCACGACGATGTGGAAATGATTGGGACGGTCCTCGCCACCGGTTCGCGTGAAGTCGATGTGCAGGGACGGTCCCGAGATGCGCAGCATGAAGCGCCGGGACAGATCCGTGTAATCCCCCCACCAGGCGAGGCGGATCATGTCCATCCCGCCGGCTTCGATGCGGGCCATCTGGGCATCGCCGGCGGCCAGCGTCGCCACACCGATGAATTCCCGGATCGCATAGGACAGCAAAACCCGTTGATCCGCGTTCAGGTCCGCCGCGGACAATCCTTCTGGCGCCGCGTCCATGTCCGGGACCCAGCCCGGCCCGGCGAAATCGGCGGAGTCCTGCGTATCCTCGGACTGGACCAGCTGACCCATCTGGCCGGCATCGAGCGAGGCCATCAGATCGGCCACGCGGTCGAGCTCGTGTTGCAGGGAACGGCGCCCGGCATAAAGGCCGGTCTGGATGATTTGCGGGTTATTGCCGAGGAAAACCGGCGTGAAGGCGATCCGGCCATCGACCACGGTTGCGGTCACGGCGAGATGATGCCCGTCCAGCACGAGTGACCAGGTGCCCGAGGCGGGATCCCCGAATATCCGGACCCAGTAGTTTTCCGGATCATAGGACTCCATGATGGCGTTTGCCCGCGCCAGCATGTCCTCGGGCATCTCGTCGCCCCGTTCGGCGATGGCGGCCTCGACGCCGGCCCGAAGATAGGGTTCCAGCGTCATGATGTGCATGGCTTCGCCATAGCCCTCGCTCGACATGCCGCGCGCCAGCAGCCCGTGCAGGGCGATGCGCTGGGCATCGCTGAGCGTGGCGATCTGCAATCCAGATCGCGGTGCCATCGATGTTGGCAGATTGCTCCAGCCCTCGCGCGCCTCGGTGTCGTCGAGGTCGAACAGAAGGCGGGCCCGCTGGTCTTCGTCCAGCGTAGCAAGGAAGTCCGCCGCGGCCTCGGCCATGCCGGCGGCTTCGCGTTGCATGCCGATCTCGGCGTGATCGGGATGCGCATGGGCAGCGCCGGTCAGAAGCGTGCTCAGCACGACAAGAATTAGAGTTTTCATGATCTTCCCCCTGGGGACAGTCTTACGTGAACCGGGCCGTCTCTACCATCCACGGATTGGCAAGGCCGCGTCCGACCGGTTTGCCGGGCCGCCGTGAGGGCGCGGGTGAGAATCATTGCAGCCCTCGCGCGTCGATTTCCGCCCGTATCTGGTCGCGGATCGCTTCAAACTGATCGCCCCGGCGCATCAGGTGGGTGATCTGGAACCGGTTCTGGAGCGCGGCGTAATTGATCCGGCTGAGGAGTTGCTCGTCCTGCGCGACTGTTTCGAAGTCGAATTGCAGGGTCTCGGTCGTGTAATTCGGGTTGGCGGCGTCGGCCAGGTTTTCAAGCCGCGCCTGGAAATGGCGGGAAATCTCGCCCGCGACCGGCGCCAGCCGACCCGCCATCTGATCGCTCCGGGACCGGGAATCGTTTTCCAGGGCGGGAATGGAGGCCAGGGATGTGCGCAGTTCGCGATTGCGGATCAGGCCGAGCTCGCCGCCACTGATCAGCTCGGTCAAAGCGGCGGGTTCCATATTGACCCACACCACCTCGGTGATGGCGTTGAGACCCCAGGAGCCCTCCTGCGCCATCTCCGGATCGCCGGTCCGCACGCCTTCCAGGAAGAGCATGACCCATCTGAAATAGGCGGCCGCCTCCTGCTCGCCCTCTTCGAGTTCCTCGACAATGGTGGTCAGTTCGACCTCCAGCTGCCTGAGATAGGCCGCTTCCCGCTGGACTTCGGCACGCTCCGCATTCCACGCCGTGACCTGGAAACCGATCACGACACCGGCAATGACGATGACGAATTCGATCGCGACCGCGAACCAGTTCTGCTCGCGGACGGCGCGGGAGAGGCGGGCTAGGATCATGGCGTTGTCTCCACGGGCGGCAGGATCCGTTCGAACAGTCTCAGCCAGTAAACTTGCGAACGGCTCTCGACGGAGGTTTCGATCAGGCGCTGACGCAGCAGGGGCAGGATCGTATCACTGGCACGCAGTCGCTGCGCCATCTCCGCGAACGCCGCATCATGACCGTCGATCTCGCACGGAAATTCGAGAATGTTGGGCAGGGCTTCATAGTCGCCAATCGTCATCGTCCGCGGTTCCGCGCAAGTGTCGGCGAGGGCGTCGTAAAGACCCCGGTCCGCGATCGAGAAAAAGGCCCATCGGTAGTGCCGGCTGCGGTTCTGAAGACTGAGGTCTTCCAGACCGGTCTCATAGTATTCCACCGCAGCGGCAATCAGGGCCTCGTCTTCGATCAGGTCGATCGTTCCGGTCGAGACCAGCTCTTCATAGGTCGTGCGAATGACAGGGAAGCTGAAGATCTGCGTGGCCCGGAAGGCCTCGACGATCAGGGTCCGGTCATTGGTTTCGCGCCGGCCCTCAAGCGTGGCGAGCGCGCGCTCGGCATTATCGGCCACCTGTTCGTAATAAGTAGTGACGCCGATGACACGCCATTGCTCGGCCTGCAAATCCTCGATCAGGCGGGCGGTCAGGATATCAGCTCGGGCACGCGCTTCCCGTTCGCCATTCCAGGCCGTGACCTGAAAGCCGATCACCACGCCGGCGATGATAATGACGAACTCGATGGTGACGGCGAGCCAGTTCTGGTCGCGCAGGGCCTGGGTGATGCGGGCGAGGATCATGGAGCGTCTCCGGCCCGGACCTGGAGCGAATCGACCAGCGAAAGGGCTTCGGCCTCGAGCGATTGAAGGTCATCGACCTGGACGAAGGCGAAGTTGCGTGTCGTCCGCAATCCGGCGGCCAGTTCGGGACGCGTCCGGATCAACTCGGAGAGCTGATCCAGCGGCATGGTTTGGCCAAGCCCCAATCCGGCCGCGCGACGCTCGGCGTCTATGCCCGGCATGAAGGTGCGAATGAACTGTTCAAGATCGACAACGCTCGTCAGACGCGCGCGATAGGATTGGATCTGCCTGACCAGATCTGCGTCGGTCATAACCGAGACGTCGCCGGTCGACATCATCATGTCCCAGGCGCCGTGCACCGGATCAATCGTTCTCATATAGGCCGCCGACAGGATTAGCGCGTCGTCACCGATCCCTTCGGGCAGGACAACCGGTTCCATCGCGGGCATGCCGGGCGCGTCGTACACTGTCCATCGGGGCTCTTCCCCGAGCGCCGCTTCCAGAATCGCATTGACGCTCGCAATCCTCATTCGAGCGGATTCGAGAGATTGCCGGATTTCCGCGAGTTCGGTCCGCACATCCTCGCGGATTTCGAGCACATAGGCGGCTTCACGCCGGCGGTCGTCGCGCTCGCCATTCCAGGCCGTGATCTGGAAACCGATGACCACGCCGGCGATCACGATGACGAATTCGATGGCCACGGCGAACCAGTTCTGCGCGCGGAGGGCCTCGGTGATGCGGGCGAGGATCATGGTGCAAGCTCCGCATCGACGAGGGCGAGGAGGGCGCGCGCTTCCGCTTCGCGCTCGAGCACGCCGCCGATCTGGCCCAGGCCAAGCTCCCGGCCGGTTCGCAGATAGGCGATAAAGGCGGGGTCATTTTCTGCTGCCTCGATCACCGAGGCGAGGTCCTGTTCTGAAAACAAGGAGAAGCCATGGCGATAGAGAATGGGAATGGCGGCGGCGCGAATATCGCGGAAGATGGAAAGATTGCTCTCGAAATCCTCATAGCCCGCGTAATAACGCTGGATGGTGGTGCGTAGCGCATCGGTTTCGATCAGGCGGATATTGCCCGAATTGACGAGGGAGTCGTACCCGGTGCTTCGCCCGGTGACGCCGCGGATAAGATTGACGCGGGCGAGAAGGCTTGAGTGATCGGCCTCACTGACGACGGGCAGGATGGAGCGGTCGAGACCATCGCCCCAAGGCACGGCAGGAATCCTGCGCAACTCGCCCTCATTTTCGATACTCAGCAGCAGGTATTCCGCCGCGCGCATGCGCCAGAGGCTTGCCTGACGGGTTTCCTCCAGCGCGATCAGGTCCGCCCGAATGTCCTCGCGGACCTCGCGCAGCTGGCCGGCGATGATAACGCGCTCGGACCGTCCGTCATTCCACGCCGTGACCTGAAAGCCGATCACGACACCGGCGATGACAATGATGAATTCCAGCGCGACCGCGAACCAGTTCTGGTCTTTCAGCGCACGGGTGATACGAGCAAGGATCATGGTGTGGCCTCGTCCGGCCCGGCGTCGGGACGGTCCATGCGTCTGCGGCGGACGACCAGGAAAAAGCCCAGTGAGCCGAAATAGGTCATGACCAGGAGCGTGGAGATCATCACCGGCATGAGGCCCATGCCGGCTCCGCCGGGTCCGGCCGGGCCCAGCCAGGCCAGGTCGGCAGACTGGCTGGCGGTCTGGTGGATGTGTACGCCGAGGGCGGCAAAGTCGGTGAAGGCAAAGAGCACGCCGGCCCCGGTCATCACCGCGCCGATCGAGTAGAGCACGAGAAAGAGAACCGCGACCCAGCGCTCCATCCTGTGGGCCAGGAAGAAGGACGCGGTCAGCATGGCAAAGACCAGCGCCATGAAGTTGGAAAAGATGAAATTGGCCGTGTTGAGATATTCCGAGAACAGCAAAGCCAGTTCGAAATCAGACATTTTCGCCGTCTCCCCAGCCGGCCATGCGTCACTCTTCAGTAAAACCGCGAAGGGTGAAAGGGGGATGGCAGGGGGGGCGGTCCTTGTCGAACCTGTCCGGGTCCGACAGGGGGCTCGATCAGGCGCGGTGCGGCAGGATTTCAGGGTTTCGCAGCAGGGCTGCGGAGACAAGGCTGACCCGCACGCCGACCGGCAAGATCCCCGCGAAGGTCATCGGCGGGCGGAACCACCAATTGCCCTGTCCCCATGCGCTTGCGCCGTATCCTGCCGCGAAGACGCGAACTGGAAAGGCGGTCAGGAACAGGACTCGGCCTTCCCGGACAAAAGAAAACGTCCCGACAAGGGTCGGGACGTGAGGGTTGGGGGGAGGATAGAGGATAGAGGATAGAGGATAGAGGAGAGGTCCGGGCCCTAATCCTGTTCGTGCAACCAGGCGGCGTGCTTGGGGGCCCGCTTGGTCTGGCTCCATTCCTCGATCATCGCCGGGGCGACGCGTCTGAGTTCGTCCATCTGTTCTTCGGTGCCGGTATTGGCGGCGAGTTCCAGTCGGTGGCCGTTCGGGTCGAAGAAGTAGATTGACTTGAATATGCCGTGATTGACCGGGCCGAGCACGTCCAGGCCTTCCGCTTCGATGTGCGCCTTCGCGGCATTCAGGGCGTCCATGTCCTCGACTTCAAAGGCGATGTGCTGGACCCATTCCGGCGTATTGCCGTCGCGGCCCATTTCCGGCGAGTTGGGCAGTTCGAAAAAGGCCAGAACATTGCCCATGCCGGCGTCCAGGAAGACGTGCATGTACGGGTCCGGTGCCTTGGTCGAGGGGACTTCATTCTCGGCAATGGCGAGTTTGAAATCCATGCCCATGACGCGCTGGTAGAACTCGACCGTCTCCTTGGCGTCCTTGCAGCGATAGGCGACGTGGTGGATGCGCTTGAGATTGACGGACATCGGGTCCTCCTATTCGGCAGCCTGGATGACGCCGCGCTTGATCTGGTCGCGCTCGATCGATTCGAACAGGGCCTTGAAATTGCCCTCGCCGAAGCCCTCGTCTTCCTTGCGCTGGATGAATTCGAAGAAGATCGGTCCGATGGCTTTCTCAGAGAAGATCTGCAGCAGGAGACGCGGCTGGCCGCCTTCGGTCGTCCCGTCGAGCAGGATTCCGCGTTTCTTGAATTCCTCGGTCGGCTCGCCATGGCCCGGCAGACGGTCCTCAAGCATGTCGTAATAGGTTTCCGGCGGCGCGGTCATGAATTGGGTGCCGGCCTTCTTCAGGCGGTCCCAGCACTCGATGAGATTGTCGCAGGAGAACGCGATGTGCTGGATGCCTTCACCCTTGTATTCGCGCAGATATTCCTCGATCTGGCCGACCGCATCGGACTTCTCTTCATTCAGCGGGATGCGGATCAGGCCGTCCGGCGCCGTCATGGCGCGCGACACCAGGCCGGTATACTCGCCCTTGATGTCGAAATAGCGGATTTCGCGGAAGTTGAAGAGGTCCTCGTAATACTTGGCCCAATAGTCCATCCGGCCCTTGTAAACATTGTGGGTCAGGTGATCGATCACGTTGAAGCCGCAACCCTCTGGATGGATGTCGACGCCGTCAAGATAGTTGAAATCGATGTCGTAGATCGACTTGCCGTCCTCGAAACGGTCGATGAGATAGACCGAGGCGCCGCCAATCCCCTTCACTGCCGGGATGACGAGTTCGGAAATGCCCGGCTCGGTCAGGACCGGCTCGGCACCGCGCTCCAGGGCCTCTTCATAGGCCAGGGCCGCATCCTTGACGCGGAAACCCATTCCGCAGGCTGACGGGCCATGCTCTTTGGCGAAGAAGGAGGCTTGGGTCTCCGGCTCGTAATTGATCAGGAAATTGATCCCGCCCTGGCGCCACAGCTCGACATCCTTGGAGCGGTGATTGGCGATATGGGTGAAGCCCATCGCGGTGAAGATCGGCTCGATGATGCCGCGCTCAGGCGCCGTGAATTCCACGAACTCGAAACCGCAAAGTCCCATCGGATTTTCGAACAGGTCAGCCATGTCTTGTCTCCAGGATTGTCGGGGCGACGCCTTCGGGCCGCTCCGGAGATCCGGGCGGCGGCGTGCTGTGTTCAACTTGGTCCTTGATTACCTTACTGGTTGCTATTGCGTCAAGTTGTGATTGCAACTACTATTATTTGCATGACCCAGATGAATACCCATGCCTTCGGCGCCTCCGCCCAGTCTGAATCCGTCACGGAGCGACTCGATCCTGAGGCGGTCGCATCCGATGCTGTGGTCGGGGCTGCGGTCGGGGCCGGGACCGGTTTCGAGCCGATTCGCCTCAATGACTACTGGCCATACCAGGTCACGGTGCTCGCCGACCGGATCGCCCGCCTGACCGCGGCCATTGTGAAGCGCGAGGCCGGCCTCAACCTGTCGCAATGGCGAGTGCTGGCGGCCATCGCCGAGGCACCGGGACGCACGGCCGCCGAGGTTGTCACGGTGACGCCGATGGACAAGGGTATTGTCTCGCGGGCCACCAAGGCCCTGCTCGAGGCCGGACTCCTTGTGCGGCGCGCCTCCCAGGCGGATGGCAGGGTCAGCCACTTGTATCTGACCAGCAAGGGCAAAACGGTCTACGCGGGGCTCCGCCAGGCCGTAGAGGCCGTGCCGCTCGCCGCCAACCGGATGATGGATGATGGCGAGCAGGGCGCGTTCTGTTCCCTTGTGAGACGCCTCGCCAATTCCGTGCCGGAAGAAGACCGCTAGACAAGAGATTCGGATCATCAATTATCACCGGAAATTAGTGTTTTTCGGTGTAACAGAACGAATCACATAAGGCGGTACTCGGTGCGTCAGGCGATCATCATTTTCATCCATGTCCTGCTCTCGGCGTTTTTCGCCGGGATTTCCGGGCTGGCTGCGCACAATATCCTGATGTCGTCCCTGTCGACGGCACGGGCAGAAATGCTGCAATCCTATATCCGCGTCCGGGCGGATCGCGAGCAGACCCTGTTCGACGATGCGCGCACCCTCACCGAAGCTGCCGAGGCCGCCTTTCTGCGGCGCCATTCCCTGATCGACGGTACGGACATCGCCGACGAGTTCGATGCGCTTTTTCCGCCCTTTGGCGATGGAACGCGGCGCAGCCATCCTGACCTGTTCGACGGTCGTTCGCTGCCCGGGGCCGACTATGTGTTCGGGATCGGCGCCTATCTGGGTGACGGCGAAAACATGACAGTCGAGGAACAACGCCGCTATATGGCCGGTTTCCATGTCGTGCGCGCCTTCGGCGAAGCGCATCTTGGGGATTTCTCCAGCCTCTATTATTTCACGCCAGACCGGCGCGTGGTGATCTTTGCGCCCGAGCGCGAGGACCGACTGGCCTTCTATCGCTATGAGGCGCCGGCGGATTTCGATCTCCGGGCCGATGAAGATCCGCGCCTGTTCAGCCTCGAGACCAATCCCGACAGCCTGATGCAATGCACCCGCCTGTCGCGCTTTGTCTACAATGACGGCGGTGAGCGATCGGCGACGGCCTGCCGCAAGCCGATCCGTATCGACGGCGAGCTGATGGGCGCCTTCGGCACGTCGATTGACATGACCGAGCATCTCGCCTCGTCGCTGGAAGCGCCGCCGGCCGGCGGGGTGAATCTGGTTTTTGACCGTGATGGCAATGTCATCGCCCGCGGCCAGACGATCCAGCAGGCCCGCGCGATCGGTATCAATCCGGTCGAGATCATGGCCCTGTTGCGCGACGACCCGCGGCCGCGCGGTGTGGTTGGCACGCCGAGCAGCGAATTCCTGGTCGCCTTCAGCCGGATTGCCGGACCGGAATGGTATTTCGTCTCGGTCAGTCATCTCGCCGAGATCAAGGGCATCGCGACCCGCTGGGGCTGGCGCCTGTTCATTTTCATCTTCGTCCTGTCTCTGGTGATCAGCAGCATTCGCGGCCTGCTTCGGCGCTCGCACCTTGTGCGAGCCTTCCTCGAGCCGCTGGCGCCATCGCCGGTAATGCGTCGCTATGTCCCCAGCCCGGCCCGGCCGCAAACGGTCAGCGCGCCGGGCCGCGACCCCGAACAGCCACCCGCCGCGCCCTGACCGGCGAGGCGCGTCCACGCCAACCCTCGCGGCCACTGCACGGAATAAGCACTGGCCAGCTCCGCCCTCACAGCGTATGAGGGCGCGCCTTTTCACGACAGGAATGACATCATGAGCGCGTCCCTCGACAAGCTGCGCAATATCGCCATCGTGGCCCATGTTGACCACGGCAAGACCACGCTGGTCGACCAGCTGCTGCAACAGTCCGGAACGCTCGGCGAGCGGGCCAATGTGTCCGAGCGCATGATGGATTCCAACGATCTGGAAAAAGAACGCGGCATCACCATCCTGGCCAAGAATACCGCGGTCACCTGGGGCGACTGGAACATCAATATCGTTGATACGCCCGGCCACGCCGATTTCGGCGGCGAGGTGGAGCGCGTCCTGTCCATGGTCGATGGCGTGCTGCTGCTGGTCGATGCGGTCGACGGCCCGATGCCGCAGACCTCCTTTGTGACCAAGAAAGCGCTGGCCCGCGGCCTCAAGCCGATCGTCGTGATCAACAAGGCGGACCGTCCTTCGGCCCGCCCGGACTGGGTTGTCGACCAGACCTTTGACCTGTTCGACCGTCTCGGCGCCAATGAGGACCAGCTCGACTTCCCGGTCGTCTACGCCTCCGCCCTGCAGGGCTGGGCCGCGAATGAGGCCGGCGTGATCGGTACCGACATGACACCGCTGTTCGAGATGAT
This sequence comes from Maricaulis sp., assembly GCF_015665295.1. Classification (GTDB taxonomy): domain Bacteria; phylum Pseudomonadota; class Alphaproteobacteria; order Caulobacterales; family Maricaulaceae; genus Maricaulis. Next base: position 269,160 of record NZ_JADFAJ010000001.1, on the reverse strand, counting down.
CACCGCCCACACCCCGCCGCCGGGCGTCGATTTCGACGGCCCGCTGCAGCTGCAGGTCTCGGCGCTGGACTACTCTTCCTTCACCGGCGTGATCGGTATCGGCCGGGTGACCCGCGGCCGCCTGGCCCGCAATCAGCAGGTCATCGTCGCCAAGGCGGATGGCCGCGAAGTGAAGGGCAAGGTCCAGCAGATCTTCGGCTTCCACGGTCTCGAGCGTGTCGAACGCGACAGCGCCCAGGCCGGCGACATCATCACCTTCACCGGCATCGACAATCTGAAAATCTCCGACACGCTGTGCGATCCCGAGCATGTCGAGGCCCTGCCGCTCCTGTCGGTCGACGAGCCGACCCTGTCGATGACCTTCCAGGTCAATGACAGCCCGTTCGCCGGCCGCGAAGGCAAGTTCGTGACCTCGCGCAATCTCAAGGAACGCCTCGACCGCGAGCTGATCCACAATGTGGCGCTCAAGGTCGAGCAACAGGACAACCCGGACAAGTTCACCGTGTCCGGACGTGGCGAGCTGCACCTGTCCATCCTGATCGAGACCATGCGCCGCGAAGGCTTTGAACTCGCCGTGGGCCGTCCGCGCGTCGTCATCAAGGAAATCGATGGCGAGCTCTGCGAACCCTATGAAAGCCTTACCGTCGATCTCGAAGAGGCCGATCAGGGCGGCGTCATGGAAAAGCTCGGCCAGCGCAAGGCCGACATGAAGAACATGGTGCCGGACGGGCATGGCCGGGTGCGGATCGACTATGTCATCCCGACCCGTGGCCTGATCGGTTTCCGCTCGGAATTCCTCACCCTGACCTCGGGCACCGGCCTGATGTTCCACACCTTTGATCACTACGCGCCGAAGACCGGTGGCGAGATCGGCCAGCGTCACAATGGCGCCATGGTCTCAATGATCGATGGCAAGGTTCTCGGCTTCGCCCTGTTCAACCTGCAGGAACGCGGCAAGCTCTTCGTCGGTCACGCGGTCGAGGTCTATGAGGGCATGATCATCGGCGTGAACTCGCGCGATGACGACATGACCGTGAACCCGACCAAGGGCAAGAAGCTGACGAACATGCGCGCCTCGGGCACCGATGAAAACATCGTCCTGACCACGCCGATCAAGCTGACCCTGGAATATGCGCTGGAATTCATCAATGACGACGAACTCGTCGAAGTGACCCCGCAATCCATCCGCATCCGCAAGACCTTCCTGAAGGAACACGAGCGCAAGAAAGCCTCGCGCGCGGCGGGTTAGCCATCTGGGGACAGGTACAATTAACGCGCCGCGTTAATTGTACCTGTCCCGCCTTATGCCCTGCCGCCTGCGGCGTCACCCCTCCGTCTCGCCCTTTGGGCGATCCACCTCGCCTTGTCCGGGCGAGGACCTCTGCTTTTTCTGCCCCCCGCTTGCGGGGGAAAGACGCGTCGGCGGCCCTTCACCGGTGAATGCCGCGCATCCCATACCCGACCCTCGACAGTCGCGCTTCCACCAGCTACCTCTCTCGCAACAAAACACAAACCCAAGCGGGAGGTCCGTACCATGTTTGATAATCTGTTTTCCCTTGAGGGCCGGGTGGCGCTGATCACCGGCGGGTCGCGCGGCATTGGCGAGATGATTGCCGAGGGCTATGTGCGGGCCGGGGCCAAGGTTTACATCACCGCGCGCAAGGCGCCGGAATGTCTGGCCACGGCCGAGCGACTGTCCGAATTCGGCACCTGTATTGCCCTGCCTGGTGATGCTTCGGGCGCCGATGGCGCGCGGGCGCTGGCGGCGAAATTCCTGGAGCATGAGAGCAAGCTCGACATTCTGGTCAACAATGCCGGGGCCGCCTGGGGCGCGCCTCTGGACGAGTTTCCCGAGAGCGGCTGGGACAAGGTCATGGACCTCAATGTCAAGACACCCTTCTTCCTGATCCAGGCCCTGCACGGTGCGCTGAAGGCCGCCGCCTCGCCTCAACAGCCGGCGAAGGTGATCAATATCGCCTCGATCGACGGACTGTCGGTCAACATGATGGAGACCTATTCCTATGCCGCGTCGAAGTCCGGCATCATCCATCTGACCAAGCGCCTGGGCCTGGAAATGGCCAAGGAAAACATCAATGTCACGGCAATCGCGCCGGGGGCGTTTGCTTCTTCGATGAACAAGGTGGCGCGCGACCATGCCGACATGGTGTCCAAGGGCGTTCCCTCGGGCCGGGTCGGTGAGCCGTCCGACATGGCCGGCGCCGCGATCTTCCTGGCCTCGCGGGCCGGCGATTATGTGGTCGGCTCCACGCTGGTTGTGGATGGCGGTGTGGCCCAGGCGCGCGGGGCGTTTTAGGGCTCCAAGCCATAGCGCATTGAAAAGGGGCGGGCTCGGTGACGGGGCCGCCCCCTTTTCGTTGCTGAGCGCCCCGCAGGGCGGAAACATCCATTGATGTCTTGTCAGCCAGCGCGCCTCACCAGCTTCTTCAGGTCAAGGTCCGCAACGCGGCCGCTTCGCGGTTTCACCCTTGAGCTGAAGACGCTGGTGAGGCTTTCTCCCGGCAGGACATGAAAGGTTGAGAGGGCGCGGGCGTGTCTCTTCTGACATGGTCTGTCCTCCCCCGTTCAAGGGATACACGCGGCGCCGGCGTTTGCCCGATACTCGCCCTGTTCCAACAGGGGAGGACGCGATGCGCTGGTTGCGGGCATTCTTGGTAGTGGCGTGTGTGGGACTGGTCTCGGCCTGCAAGACTATCACGGGCGGGCCGCTGGTCAGGCCGGGTGAGCCGACCGGTGTGCTGGAGATTTCCAATGGATCGCGGCACACGCTGACGGCGGCAGTGCAGACGGATTGTTCGGCGATGAGCCACCGCCTCAACCGTCTGCCCTCTGGCGTGACAATTCCGCCGGGGCGGTCCCATCGTCTGACCGTGTCGGCCGGGTGCCGGGATGTCGATACCGGTCTGGCCTCTGGTACGATGCTGCACGAGGCCTGTTTCCGGACCCGGGTCCCGCCAGGGCGTCTGACGCGGCATCATGTCCGCGGCCGACCCTGTGACCGCGCAAGCAAAACGGGCGCCGGAGATGTCTCCGGCGCCCGTCTTGTCTTGCGGATCGGATCGGATGTGATCCGTCGCTTGCGGCTTACTGCCCCATGCGGCGGACTTCCACCTCACCCATGTCCAGCGCCCGGATCCCGTCCTCAATCACCGCAGCATCGCCGATGATCAGCCAGACCAGCTGGTTGGGCTGAACCACTTCCTGCGCTGCAGCCCGGACCTCGTCGAGGTCAAGCGAGCGGTAGCGCTCGGTCAGCGTGGCCGGAAAATTCCAGTCACGACCGAGATTGGCACTCGAGACCAGAGAGTTGCGGACCGAAGCCGAGGTCTCGAACTGGCCGGGCAGGGAGCGGGTATTGTTGTTCACCGAGCGCTCCAACTCATCCGGCGTGGCCGGATTGGTGGAGGTGAACTCGTCGAACTCGCGCAGAAGCTCGGCCAGGGAGTCCGAGGTGCGGTCGGTCTGGACCGGCGCATAGACCATCCAGGGCCGTTGGCCACGGGCACCCCAGAGCAGGGTCTGGGCACCGTAGGACCAGCCCTTGTCCTCGCGCAGGTTCATGTTGACCCGGGCCGAGAAGGAGCCGCCGATGGCGTCATTCATGGCCGAGTAGACTTCCGGATTGTCGACCGAGCCGGACGGGCCGACAAGGCCGGCCAGGATCAGCGATTGCGGCGAGTTCGGACGATCGACGATGATCACCCGGGCGGTGTCCGCATTGCTGGCCTCGGTGAGGTTCTTTTGCGGCAGCGGCGTCGACGGGGCCCGCCAGCCGCGGAAGGCCCGCTCGAGGATCGGTGTTGCCTCGTCCAGCGTCGTGTCACCGACGATGAACAGGGTGGCATTGTCCGGACGCAGCCAGGCGGTCTGGTGCGCCAGCAGGTCGGCCCGCGTGAAGCCGGTCACGGCTTCCGGTGTGCCCGAACCGGTGAAGGGCACCGAATAGGCATGGCCTTCGCTGTACATCTCCGGCGGCAGCATGCGCAGGGCGATGGCGATCGGATTGGCCATTTCCTGTTGGATGCCGTTCAGCGTCTGGGCGCGGACCCGTTCGATGTCCTGATCCGAGAAGCTCGGATCCGTGATGACCGTGGCCATCAGCTCGACCGACGGACGCAGATTGGTGCGCAGGGCCGAGAGGGTGACCGCGGCGGTATCGAGACCGGCACCGGTCGACAGGTTGGCGCCAAGGCTTTCGGCCCGGGCAGCAATCGCGGTGGCGTCCATGCGGCCGGCACCTTCGTCGAGCATGTCCATGGTGAAGCTGGTGAGGCCAAGCTGGCCGCCTTCGACACTGTCGGCTGCATAGCCGCTGTCGAACACCATCTGCATCTCCACCACCGGGACCGAGTCGCGGCGCACGAAGACGATGTCCATGCCGTTGGAAAGCTGCGCGGTTTCCACGGTCGGCCAAACCAGTTCAGGCGTCGATGCGACGACGGGCAGGGCCGAGCGGTCGGCATCGGTTTCGACGCTGGCATGATCCCCGAACGGCAGCACGGTGATTTCGTGCGAACCGGTGGTCAGCCATGCATTGGCGGTCGCGGTGATGGCCTCCGGTGTGGCGTCGTTCAGGCGTTGCAGGTGGGTGCGCCAGAAGCCGGGGTCGCCGGCATAGAGGGCGCCTTCGGCAAGTGTGACAGCCTTGCCGCCAAAGCCGCCAATCTGCTCGAGGCCGCGCACGACACCGGCATTGATCCGGGTCTGTGCGGCCTCCAGCTCGTCATCGGTCGGGCCTTCGGCGAGCAGTTCGGCGACGATCTCGTCGATACGGGCCGAGGCGGCAGCCACGTCTTCGCCCGGATTGAGTGTGACCTCGATATGGAACTGGCTGGCGAGCTGGTGTTCTTCGACATAGGCCACGGCACGGGTCGAGACCTGGCGGCCGAAGACGAAGTCCTGGTGCAGTCGCGAGGTGCGTCCGCCGCCGAGCACGGTGGCGAAGAGTTCGAGTTCGGCGCGTTCCTCGGTGATGCGGCCGGGCACGACCCAGGTGCGATAGATGCGTGCCTGCGGTACGTCATCATAAAGCACTTCGGAGGTGTCGAAGCGACGCTCCGGGATCCACTCATTGATGCGGTTCAGCGGCGGGCCGACCGGGGCGTCGCCGAAATAGCGCTCGACCAGCGGGCGGGCTTCCTCGGCATTGATGTCGCCGGCCAGGACGAGGACCGCATTGGTGGCGCCGTAGTACTGGCGGAACCATTCCTGCACGTCTTCCAGCGAGGCGGCGTCGAGGTCGTCCATCGAGCCGATCGTGGAGTGGGCATAGGGGTGGCCTTCCGGGAAGAGGGCGCGAAGCTGGGAATACTCGACCATGCCGTAAGGCTGGTTGTCGCCCTGGCGCTTCTCGTTCTGAACCACACCGCGTTGTTCATCGAGACGTTCCTGGTCGACAGCGCCAAGCAGGTAGGTCATGCGGTCGGATTCCATCCACAGCGCCATGTCGAGCGCCGGGGTCGGGACGGTCTGGAAATAATTGGTGCGGTCGAACCAGGTCGTGCCGTTCATGCCGGTCGCGCCGACATCCTCGAACGGACCGAAATAGTCGTCATTGTAGTTTTCCGACCCGTTGAACATCAGGTGTTCGAACAGGTGCGCGAAACCGGTCCGGCCGGCCGGCTCTGAGCCGGAACCGACACCGTACCAGATGCTGACGGCGACGATCGGCGCCTTGCGGTCCTCGTGCACGACGACGGTCAGGCCGTTGTCGAGCTCGAATTGTTCAAAGGGTATGTCGACATCGGGAAGCTGGGCGCTGGCCAGACCTGTCCAGGTCAGGGCCGCCGCGAAGCTGGCCGCGAGAATACGATGCATGAGTCTCTCCCACCTCTGCGTGAATGGGGCGCAACGTGACGCTGCGGCCCTGCGAGGTTAACTAAATTCCTCGTAATGATCAGCAAGGGCGGGGTTCGGGATAGCTCAGACCTTCTTCACAAATTCGGTCTTCAGCCCCATCTGGCCGACGCCGTCGATGCGGCAGTCGATATCGTGGTCGCCGTCGACGAGGCGGATATTCTTGACCTTGGTGCCGACCTTCACGACCTGGCTGGTACCCTTGATCTTGAGGTCCTTGATCACGGTGACGGTATCGCCATCGGCCAGCGTGGCGCCATTGGCGTCCCGCCAGACCCGGCCCGTCTCGCCATCAGCGGTGGCCAAGGCCGCGTCGGCGGACCATTCATGGGCGCATTCCGGACAGACCAGCAGGGCGCCGTCCTCGTAGGTCCACTGGCAGGTGCATTTCGGGCAGGCAGGCAGATCGCTCATGATCGGCAGGTCCGGGCTGGGATCGATTGCCTCACTTAGATGCCCATCGCCCGTCGGGGTCCACTGTGGCATGCGGTCGCTGTACGGGGCCAACGCGTCAGTCTGCGGCCGGGCCCGGCTCGACGGGCGATCACCGATGCTATGGCGCTTCCGGTGCCGCCGTACAGTTGTCGAGCGACAGGTCGCGGCACACGGCGGCATAGAGGGCATCGCCGCTCAGCCCGTCCGGGTCGGTCAGCCCGCGCCAGCTCAGCACCAGGCGGGCCGCGGCCTCGGTCTGCGAGCCGGGGGCGCCGTCGATCACGAAAGTGTAGCCCTGCGTCTGTCCGAAATCCTCTGCGGTGGCGAACTGGTGGCAAATGCCGGCCTGGACGGCGGCGATGCCCTGGAAGGGTTCGCTGAGGCCGGCCTTGACCTCGCAGACAGCATGCGGCGTTCCGTTCTCGACCAGGGGTGTGTTGGGTTGCGCAGCGGGTGTTTCCGTGCCCGCATTTGCGCCCGTCACCGGCTCCGGTGTCACGGCTTCGGGCTCGGCCGGTGGCGCGGTACCGACGACGCGCAGCGTGACCAGCAAGGGGCGCAGGTCCTCGTCGCGCAGGAGAAGCTGGTAGCGACCGACCACGGCCTTTTGCGGATCTGCAACGACCTCGAATTCGCCGGATCCGGAATCCTCGATGTTCAGGGTCAGGCCGTCAGGCGCCGATCCGATCCATTGCGCGGTATAGGGCGCATTGCCGCCATCGACATCGAGACCCACGGTATGGGTCGCGGTGTCTCCGAGGTCGATATTGACCGGCGGGCGGCGCAGTACGATGACGTCGCTGGTCAGGCCGGCCGCCATATCGACACAGTGTGAAACATCGCCGGAGAAACTGCTGGCCTCGAGGGAATCCAGTAGCGCCGTCACTGTCGCGGCGAGCTCTGTCACCGGGACCAGTGCAGCCCTTGTCTCCCGATTCCAGGCCGACAGGGCGGGGTCCAGCGGGTTGGAGCTCAGGACACCTCTGCCGGTGTCGTTCTGGTCCGGCATAGAGAAGAGATCGGGCCGTTGGGTCATCTGCCCGGCCAGCGTCAGGACGGACTGGTTGGCGGCCTGGATCGAGCTTTCCAGCGAGACATCGACACGGTGCAGGCGCAATTGTACGGCGAGGTCGACATCAATCAGGCTGGACATGAGCTGGTCACCGGCGAGCCGGGTCGAACTGCGGGCGAGCTGGAGTGAATCGCGCAATGCCACAAGATCGTTGATGGAAGACCGGATATCCTCGAACCGCGTCACCAGTGGCGTACTGGCGCCGACATGTTCCGGCGCCCGGGACAGGCGCCCCTGCAGGTCGGCGACCTGCGTCTCGAAACTCGTGAAGGGTTCCCCCGCAAGCCTCGTTGTCCGATCCATGGCTTGCGAGGAGGCCCGGAACAGGCAATTGGCGGCACGCTGGCCGTCCAGATAGATCGGCACGCGGGCCGGTGGCGCGACAATCGGGGAGAGTGTTGCGGACGTGCCGGCCAGCAGTCCCAGGGCTGTCGTTCCGCCTTCCGAACCATCCGTGAGCGCATTGGCGACCGCGCCGAGCGAGCCGACCAGTGTCGCGGCCCGCAAGCCCCGCCGTTGCTCGCCGTTGGCAGTCGCCGCTTCGCTGTAGCGAATCCGGTAAGCCTCTATGCAGGTTCGGGCCTCGTCCATTGTGGCCAGTGCATCGGTCGGGCGGTTTGTGCAGGCGGTGTCCGGTGTGCCGCTTCTGCCCTCGCCGCCGAAGCTCGTTGCGCATCCGGAAACCAGCACGCAGCCGGCGGCGATGATGGGCCAATATCCACGAAGCATTGTCGCTCCCCCCAATCATGACAATTGGCTGAAACGATAGCCTGTTTGTGCGTCCTGTGCTACCTTTCGTTGGCTTTTTCGGAGCAAACCTGCCTTTCTCGGGGCGAGCACTTTGGAGGCCGACGATTTTCATTCATCCCAGTCATCTGAACAAATGGCAGGTCCTGGAAGGTCTCGGGGCGGCACTTCACGCCTTGCGCAATGATGTCCCCGCGATCGATCTGGTCTGTAAATTCACCGAACTGGACGCGATCAGCGTGAAAGCGGCGCTGAAGGACGGCAATAATCCGATGCTGAGACTTCAGGACCTGCCGGGCCAGACCCGCGGTTGTTTTGATCCCAATAATGCCGGGACGATCACGCTGGACTCCGGGCTTCTGCAGAAATGGAATGCCGCCCCGCAAGACCCTGCCCTGCGCGACCTGGTCCTCGCGACCTGCCTGCACGAGCTGGTGCACTGGGGGCGACACAAATCCGGCGCGCCGGCCCATTTGTGTGCGAACGCGTCCGGCGCCGGACCCTGCATGACCGCCGGCTGCGGCCGGGCCTGCAGCCAGGAAGCGGGACACGCTTTCGAGGCCGAATGGGCAGGCCTGAAGCAGAGCCTCCCGCCGGCGCCGGGCGCCGCCGACTGCCATCTCATGAAGCTTGAATCGACGGCCTGACCCGACCGGCTTTCCGGGCGGGCTGCCGGGCGGGTTTGCAGGCGGGTTTCCAAGCGGGTTTTCGGGGCGTGCTACTGCCCGCCGCCGGCTGCCATCTGGTTGAACCAGCCTTCATATACCGGTGCAACATGGCTGCCGTAATAGAGCAATTCCGGCGTGTCGTGGCGCAGCGCCATGCGCGCTTGGGTAAAAGCCGTGACCGGCGGCAGATCGTGGCTGGGGGTTCCGTGGACGGTTTCCAGGGCGGCGCGCAGACCGTCGGCCTCACGGGCATCAGTGAGCACCCAGACGAAGGCGAGCGCGTCATCGGCAAACACGAATTCGGCCAGGCGCGGCGCGCCGGCATGGTCCAGCCCCTGGCAATCGACCTGGGTGTGGCTGGTCGTCGCAATCGGCATTTGCTCCAGCGGCAGTTCGCGCACGGTGAGGCTGGTGCAGGCGGCGTCAAGCAGGGGGCGGACCGCGTCGAGGCTGGCCCCGAAGTTTGCGGGCGACGGGGCGTGTTCCGGACCGGGCGATGCCGGGGTGTCGGCCAGGGCGCAGGCGCCCAGGCCCGCGGCCAGGGCGGCGATGGCGGTCAGGGTATGCCGGGCAGGGTGGCGTGTCATGGGAATGGTCCTTCATGCGGATTGATGATGGACCCAGCCTGCCAGCGCGAAAGATTATGGTCGTCCCGGATCAGGATACGGGACGTCAGCGCCCTGATTCTTGTCCTTATCCTCTCCTCGATCCTCGCGCTGTTTCCGGGCCGTCGCAGCATCCGCGAAAGCGCGGCTTGGCGTCTCGCCGCGCAGTTCGCGGTACAGCCTGTTGAAGGCGGACTTGGAGTTGAACCCAGCCTCGAAGGCGAGCGAGAGAAGGGTGGCGTCCGCATAGGCCGGATCTGCCATCATCGCATCGACCGCATCAATGCGCATGCCGTTCACATAAGCGGAAAAACTGTGGCCGCTGCCGGCATTCACCGCCCGCGAGACATCACGGGTCGTGCCGCCGGCGAGGCGCGCGATATCGGCCAGAGAAAGGCGCGGCTCGCGCCACACTTCCTGCGCCCGCACGATGGCATCAATGCGGGCAAAATCGGCGAGCGCATCGACATCATCGCCTTTCGAGGCGGCCCCGGCCCGTCCGGCCTCCAGGCTTCGCGGTGACAGGGCACCGCGATCACGGACATGGGTTCGCGTGCGCCAAGCCAGCGTGCTCAGCAGAATGGTGACCGCAATGAGGACAAGCGCCAGGCCGGGATCATCAAGGCCGGGCAGCCGGGCTGCAAAACTCGAACGGGCGATGTCGAGCGCTGCGATCATGACGAAGGCGTAGAAGGCATGACGGACCCAGCGCAGGCTGACCCGGTCGTCATCGGCCCGGACCTGGCCAGCCAGCCGGGCATGGTCGCGCAGGGCCAGGCCGGTGGCGACCAGATAGCCGACCAGCAGCGGCAGTCCGGCCAGTTGTGGCCAAGGGTCGGCCGGGCGCAGCAGGATAACGGTCAGTGCCGGGAGGGCATGCAGCAGGTCGCGCCAGCGCGGCCGCGCGTCGCGATAGCACAGGCCGCGGACAAACAGCCACAGGCCGGGACCATAGAGCAGGCCGAAAGCGCTGGTGATATTGGCGTGCGGCGGCAATCGCGCCTCGGTCGTGACCAGATTGGCCAGCATGTGGGCGGAGAACACCAGGCAGAGCAGGCCGAGGCTGGGCGAGATGCGGCGGACCAGGAGATAGGCCGCGAGCAGGCCGCCCTGATAGGCTGCGAGGAGCTGTACGGCGGCAAGCAGGCTCAACGGATCAGCCTCCCCCCCGGATTGCCTGCACGACGCTGATCACGATCGCCGTGTTGAAGCCGATCCCGAGCGTCGTCACGGTGGCCGCCAGGGCGGCAACCAGGGCCAGCATGAGCGCACGCACGGGCATCATCATGACGGCCCGGACGCGCTCGGGTCCGGCCCAGCGGGGGCGGGTCAGCTTCTCGACCAGATCGACAAACCCGCCGCGCCACAGCGAAACGGTGATGAAGATCCAGATCACCCCCCAGACCCAAGGCGCAAACGACAGGGCAAGCGCCATGCCGGGCAGGCCGAGCAGGGCTTTGATCTCTTCAAACATCTGTCGTCACTCCGGCACGCTTATTCCTCATTAGCCTTTACACCCGTCGCGCGCTACATGCGCAGGTAGACGCCGGAGCACGGTGAACTAGATGCACAGCTGTGGCGACGGAAGCGACGGATCGGGGCGACCGGATCGTGTCACAGGAACGGACGGCTCGGGGGCAGGTTGACGGACATGATGTCGATGAAGCGTATTTGGATGGCGGTGGCCGGACTTGTGGTGCTGGCCGCGGCCGGCTGGTGGTGGATGTCGCAAGGCGATCAGGCTTCCGGCGAAGTGGTGATCGAGACAGAGACGGTCAGCGAGGGCGAAGTGCGCCGCATCGTGTCCGCTTCAGGTGCCGTGCGGGCCCTGGTGACGGTTGAGGTCGGCTCGCAACTGTCCGGTCAGATTGAAGCGCTCTATGTCGATTTCAATGACACGGTCGAAGCCGGCCAGGTCATCGCGCAGCTCAATCCCGAAACCTACCAGACCCGGATTCGCGAGGCTGAAGCCAATCGCGCCACGGCCGCTGCGACCCTGGCCCTGCAGCGCGCCAACCGGTTGACCGCCGAAGCCAATGCCCGCTCGGCGCGGCAGGAATATGAACGCATCCAGGCCCTGTTCGATCGCGGCATCTCGGCCCAGTCATCGCTCGACACGGCCCTGACCGGGCATGAGGCAGCGCAGGCCAATCTCGCTGTGTCCGACGCGCAGATCCGCAATGCCCAGGCCGTCCTGGAACAGCGCGAAGCGACGCTGGAAGGCGTGCAGATCGACCTTGAACGGACCACGATCCGCGCCCCGATTAATGGCATCGTCGTCGACCGGGCGGTTGATGAAGGCCAGACCGTCGCCGCCAGCCTGTCGGCGCCGACCCTGTTCACCATCGCCCAGGATCTTGGCCAGGTGCAGATTGATGCCCAGGTCGACGAAGCAGATATCGGCCAGATCGCGGAAGGTCAGCCGGTCACCTTCACGGTCGACGCCTATCAGGGGCTCGAACTGACCGGCGTGGTCGACCAGATCCGCCTCGCACCGCAGATTCTCAACAATGTCGTGACCTACACGGTGGTGGTCTCCGCCGCCAATCCGGGTCAGCGTCTTCTGCCCGGCATGACGGCAAACATGGACATCATCACCGGCGAGCGGACCGGTGTGCTGACCGTGCCCAATTCGTCGCTGCGCTTCCGGCCCTCGCCAGCGCTTGAAGGCCGGACCCGTCCGGTCGAGACCGGCGCAGGCGGCGGCAGCGGTGGACGTGGCGGCCCCGGTGGCGGGCGTGGTGGCAATCCGATGGCCCAGATGGCCGAGCGCCTCGATCTCACCCCTGACCAGACCGAGCGGGCCGGCACCATTTTCCGGTCCGTGTTCGGGCGCATGGCGGCGCAGGCCCAGTCCGGCGGAAGCTTCGACCGCGAAGCGGCCCAGGCCGAGATCACCCGCGAGCTGCAGGGTGTTTTCACGCCGGAACAGATGGCCCGCTATCGCGATATCCAGCGCGAGATGCGCGAAACCCGGTCGGTGACGATCTGGGTCCTCGAGGACGATGGCACGCTGGCGGAGCGCCGGATCAGGGTGGGCATCAATGATACCCAGAAGACCGAAGTGGTCGGCGGTCAACTCGAGGCCGGCGAGGCGATCATCACCCGCGCCCGCGAGGTCCGTGAATAATGCCGGCGCTGATTGAGTGCCGGGACCTGGTCAAGACCTACACGATGGGCGACCAGACGGTGCATGCCCTCAACGGGGTCACGCTGGATATCGAGGCGGGCGAGTATGTCGCGATCATGGGGGCGTCGGGCTCGGGCAAGTCGACCCTGATGAATTTGCTCGGGGCGCTCGACCAGCCCAGCTCGGGTGAGCTGCGCATTGCCGGCGAGAATGTGCGGGCGCTGGGGCCCGATGCTGTATCGCGCTTTCGCAATCGCACGATCGGTTTCGTCTTCCAGCAATTCAACCTGCTGCCGCGCACGACGGCCGTTGAAAACGCCGCTCTGCCACTGGTCTATTCCGGCCTGCCGCACGGTGAGCGGGTGACGCGGGCGATGAAACGGCTCGAACAGGTCGGTCTGGGCGAGCGCACCGACCACCACCCGTCACAATTGTCCGGCGGCCAGCAGCAACGCGTCGCCATCGCCCGGGCCCTGGTCAATGATCCGAAAATCCTGCTCGCTGACGAGCCGACCGGCGCGCTCGACACCAGGACGTCCGAGGACATCATGGCGATCTTCGACCAGCTCAATCGCGAGGGCATCACCGTCATTCTCGTGACTCATGAGCAGGAAGTGGCCGATCATGCCCGCCGCCAGATCATCTTCCGGGACGGTGTCATCGTGGAGGACCGATCATGAACGCCCTTGCCTCGCTCCGGGTTGCACTGACGGCGTTGCGCATCAATGCATTGCGCAGCGCCCTGGCCATGCTCGGTGTGATTATCGGGGTCGCGTCGGTGATTGTTCTGGTTTCGATCAGCGAAGGGACCAAACAAGCCGTCGAGGCACAGATTGCCAGCTTCGGTGCCAATCTGCTGATCATCCGGCCGGGCTCGTCCATGTTTGGCGGCCGCCGCGGTGGCGCCGGCTCGGCAGAGCCGATGACCGATCGCGATGTCACCGCGATCCGTGACGAGATCGCCGGCCTGTCCGGCGTATCCGGCGAAGTCTCCGCCAGCACCACTCTGGTTTTTGGCGGCATCAACTGGACCTCGCGTATCCAGGGCGTGAATCCCGACTATTTCACGGCCCGCGGCTGGGTCATTGACGAGGGGCGGGCCTTCTCGGGCGCCGAGGATACCGGCGGGCGACGTTATGTCGTCATCGGGCAGACCATCATCCGTGAACTGTTCGACGGTGCAAGCCCGCTGGGCCAGTCGATCCGCATCGGCGGCCAGCCCTTTGAGGTCATCGGCACGCTGGAACCCAAGGGCGAAAGCTCGTGGGGGCAGGACCAGGACGATGTCGTCTTTGCGCCACTCGCGACGGTGCGGCAACGCTTCGGTGCCGGCATGAGTGTAACCGTGCGCGATGCCGTCTCCACCATTTATGCCGATATCGCGCCGGGTGAATCGACCTCGCGCGTGATTGCCGATATCGAGGATCTGCTGCGCATCCGGCGTGATATCCAGCCCGGTGCCGAGGATGATTTCGCGGTCGGATCACTGGCAGAGTTCATCCGGGCCCGCAACGAGACGGAAAGCCAGCTCGGCCTGCTGCTTGCCGTCGGCGCCGGCATTGTTCTGCTGGTCGGCGGGATCGGGATCATGAATATTATGCTGGTCTCGGTGACCGAGCGAACCCGCGAGATCGGATTGCGACTGGCGGTCGGGGCGCGTCGCGCCGATGTCCGCAACCAGTTCCTGATCGAGAGTATCGTGCTGTGCGTGATCGGCGGCCTAGCCGGACTGGTGGTCGGGGTCAGCGGTACGCTGATCTATGCTGAAGTCGGACAACTCGAAATCGTCATCGATCCGGTGATTGTCGCAATCGCGATCGGGGCGTCGGCCTTCGTCGGAGTGTTTTTCGGTCTCTACCCGGCCCATCGCGCCTCACGCCTGAACCCGATCGACGCCTTGCGCTTCGAATAGTGCACGCTAGTCCTGGCGCGGCTTCGGCGGTGTTTTGGGAAGGTTGAATATGAAGCGCGAGCCCCGGTCCGGTTCTGATTCGACCCGGATCGTCCCGCCCAGGCGTTCGACCGCCTGACGCACGACAGCAAGGCCGATCCCGGTGCCCGCATACTCTTCGCGTGTGTGCAGGCGCTGGAAAGGCGCGAAAATCTTTTCGGCGAAGCGCATGTCCAGGCCGATCCCGTTATCGGCGACGGTAAAGGTCCAGCCGCTCTCGGTCTCGACGGCGTCGAGCGTCACTTCGGGGTCTGCTTCACCGCGGTATTTGACCGCATTCGCAATCAGGTTTTGCAGGATCTGGGTCAGCAGGATCCGGTCTGACAGGATTACCGGGAGATTGCGGGTCAGGATCTTCGCATTGTTCTCGCCGATTGTCGTCTCGAGCTGGTCGATGACCTCGGCGGCGAGCGCCGCGGTATCGACATCGCCGAGATTGATCGGCTGGCTGGCCAGTTTGGAATAGGACAGCAAGTCATGGATCAGACGCTGCATGCGCTGGGCCGCGTCGGCGAGGAAGTCGAGACTGCGCGCTCCATCCTCGTCCAGCTTGTCTGAATAGCGCCGCTTCACCAGCGAGGAAAAGGCCGCCACCTTGCGCAGTGGTTCCTGCAGGTCGTGCGAGGCGACGGTGGCGAAACGGTCGAGTTCGCGATTGGTCCGCTCGAGTTGTTCATTGGCGGCGCGCAGCTCGGAGACATCCGTGAGGACGGCGTAGCTGCGCAGCGGCTTGCCGTCGGGGTCCAGCTCCAGGAATGACGACAACAGGACGTCGATCGGCTCGCCGGACTTGCGCAGGAAACGATAGGGCGTGTTGATATTCGCGCCAACCCGGAAGAGTTTTGGCAGCTCGATGGCGGCGGCGCGCTGGCGCGATTCCTGATCGAGGAACTCCACCGATTTCCGACCGATCACTTCGGCACGCGTATAGCCGAGATAGGACAGCCAGAAGTCGCTGACCTCAACGATATATCCCTCGCTGTCGATGGTGTGCATCATGGCGGGCGTGGCGCGATAAATGCGCTCGAAACGGGCCCGTTCCTCGCCCATCATGGCTTCAAGACGACGGGTGGCGTCGATATTCCACAGCACGCCTGATGCCGCGGTCGGCCTGCCGGCCGCATCGCGCTCGACGATGCGCCCTGTCGAGCGGTGCCAGACATATTCGCCATTCCAGTCGCGCAGCTGGTACTGATCGTCGGCCTGGACGTTCGGGCTGGTCAGAATGTGAGCAACGGCGGCGTCAACGGCGGCCAGGTCAGCCGGGTGGATGCGCTCGCGCCATTCGCTGAGCGGTATGGTGCGGCTTTCCTCGTCGCCATACAATTCGGCCACGATCGTGCCGCGAAGATTGATGGTCCGGGCGACCAGGTCGATCCGCCAGGTACCCAGCGCAGCCGCGGTCACAGCCTGGAAGAGTTGTTGCTCGCGATCCGCCAGCGCTTCCTGGGTCGCGAGACGTTCGGTGATATCGGCGATGAAGCCGGTCGCCACGGACGGCGCTCCCGCATTGTCGCGTTCGGAGACCCGGCCGCGATTGTGGATGCGGACCCATCCCGTTGTTTCAGACTGGTAGCGCAGGACGAGATCGATCGAATCGCGGGCGCCGGATCGCAGCGCGTGGAAAGCGTCGCGCGCCATTTCGATATCGTCGGGATGCACGCGCTCTTCCCAGTCATCATAAGTTACGCGGGCATCGCCGGCGGGCAGGCCCATCATGGCCGCGATGATAGCGCTGACCTCGGCCACCCGGGTCTTCAGATTCATGCGCCAGGCGCCTTCCCTGGCGGCGAGCAGCGCTTCGCGCAGGCGGCGGTCGCTTTCGGCCAGGGCGCGCTCGAGGCGGCGTTCCTCGGTAATGTTGCTGACAATACCGGCCGCCCGCGCCGTCTTTCCTTCCGGGGTCCATTCCACGATCCGGCCGCGCGAGCGCAGCCAGACTTCCGAACTGTCCGGTCCGATGACGCGGAACCGGCCCAGGCTGTGGCTGGCGCCGGCATTGAGCTGGTTGCGCGTCTGGCTCGTGAATGCGCCAAATCGTTCTCGAGCGACCGGTGCGACGTCCTTGGGGAAAAGGGCATACCAGTCGTCAAGCAGGACCGTCCCGCCATCTTCAACCTCGAGCAGGCGCGAAAGGAGGCCGGACACGCGAAGCTGGCTGCTTCCGATCTCAAGGCTCCAGGCCCCGTTATTGGCACCTTCCAGACCCTCGCGCATCAGGCGCTCGGTCTCTGTCAGCTTGATTTCGAGCAGTTTCCGTTCCGTGACGTCAACCAGGACACCGGCCGCCACCCGGCTTTGGCTATCTGGCTTGACGCTGCCGCGCGAACGCAGCCAGGTCCAGCCGCCGGTGCGGACGTCGCGGATGCGATATTCCGCTTCCAGCGTGTCACGGCTGCCGTCGGCGAGGGCTGTGACCTGGCGCTGGAGTTCCGCCCGGTCCTGCTCGTGAATGCTGTCGAGCCAGATCTTGGTATCGATCTGCTGCGGCTCGTCTTCGAGGCCGAGCATGGCCCGGATCATCCCGATCGGCGTGACACGCCGATTGACCGGGTCCAGTTCCCAGGCCCCGCTCGATCCGGATTCGATGGCATCGGCCAATTGCCGCTCGCGGGTGGCGAGCTTGTCTTCCAGCGCCTGCCGTTCCGTGGTGTCGGCGACGACGCCGGACACCCTCAGCGCATGCCCTTCGCGGGTGAATTCGGTGACCTTGCCGCGCATGTGCAGCCAGCGCCAGGCCTCGTCCGCGCGCTGTGCCTTGAAGACGATGTCGAGCGGTCGGGTCGGATGGGCGCGCAGACTTTCTATGGCGCCCGACAACCGCTCGCGATCCTCCGGTGCCGTGATCTCGAGCCAGCGCTCCAGTGAAATGGTCGCGTCGGCGCTGGAGATGCCGAGGAATTCGTTGATGAAGCCGCGCGTTGACCCGAGCCGGGTGACCAGATTGAGCGAGAAGGCCCCTTCATTGGCTGAGGCGAGGGCGGCGCGCAGCTGGATGTCGCTGGCTTCCAGCTTGGCTTTCAGCGACAGCTCTGCCGTCACATCGCGGATGAAGAGCAGGGTGCCCGTCCCGAAGGCGCCGGGACCGGTCGAGCGGGCGGCGACAGTCTCGCCATCAAAAATACGGCCATTGCGAGTCCGGTAGCGCGCGGTGAAGCGACCTTCCGACAGGCTCTCGGGGATTTCGAAACGGTCAGCTTCCAGCCGGTCGTAGAAGCGGGCATCAGCGAAGACGATCTGGGCCCGCTTGCCGGACAGGTCGGCCCGGTCATAGCCCAGCAGGTCCGAGCCCGCAGCATTGACGGCAGAGATGAGGCCGCGGGCATCCAGCTCAATAATGGCAAGCGGCGAACTGGCAAACAGTGCGCGTTGCATGTCGGCCGACCGGGCGGTCATGGCGCCAATGCTCCCGCGCTGTCTCTCATTCGTCACCTCGTGCAAGACCCTGAACCGGCACTTTGCGCGCGCCCGGTATCGATTGAAAAGGTCTGATTTGGCGGAAACTTAGCATTTGAACAGCGCGCGCGCCATGCAAAGACATTGCGAGTCCCGGGCAGTTGTTGATGAGAACGAGGCTGGCCTTGCGCCATTGTGTCGATATGCTCCCCCGTCATCGAGTATTCGGGGAGTATTGTTGTGCCCAAGACGCAGGAACACACGTCCGGTTCGGTCCCGATTCTCCGGGTGTCCGATCTCAATGTCGACTTCCAGACCCCGGACGGGGTGGTCGAGGCTGTCCAGGGCGTTTCGCTGGAGATCAATGCCGGCGAATGCCTGGCCGTGGTAGGCGAGTCCGGTTCGGGCAAGAGCCAGACCTTCCTCGCGGCGATGGGCTTGCTGGCGTCCAACGGCAAGGCGACCGGCTCGATCAAATACCGCGACACCGAAATTCTCGGCCTGCCGGCGAGCAAGCTCAATCGCGTGCGCGGCCGCTCGATGACGATGATTTTCCAGGACCCGCTCACTTCGCTGACGCCGCACATGACGGTCGGCGACCAGATGCAGGAAGTCTTGGGCATTCACATGAAGATGCGCGGCAAGGCTGCCGAGGCCCGGGTGCTGGAATGGCTGAACCGGGTTCGCATCCCCGAGGCCAAGCGCCGCCTCGTTCAGTATCCGCACGAGCTGTCCGGCGGCATGCGCCAGCGGGTCATGATCGCCATGTCGATGCTATGCGAGCCCGATCTGCTGATCTGCGACGAGCCGACAACTGCCCTCGACGTGACCGTGCAGGCCGAAGTGCTGGACATCATGGACGAGCTGAAGCGCGAAACCGGTGCCGCACTGGCCCTGATCACCCATGATATGGGCGTTGTCGCCCGCATGGCCGACCGGGCCCAGGTGATGAAGCATGGCGTCTATGTGGAAGGCGGCAAGATCGAGGATATCTTTGCCAATCCGCAGCACGAATATACCCGCATGCTGCTCGACGCGATGCCGCGGCTCGACCGGCCCGACCGGCCGGGTCACACGACATTGAAGCCGGTCGCCGGGGAGGCCGATGCAGATCCGCTGCTCTCGGTCGAGAATGTAAAGGTCCAGTTCCCGATCCAGGTTTCCGGCGGTCTGCGTCCGACCTACAAGACCCTGCGCGCGGTCGATGGGATCAGCTTCGACCTGCAGCCCGGCGAGACGCTGGGCGTGGTGGGCGAGTCCGGCTGCGGCAAGTCGACCCTGGCCCGGGCGGTCCTGCGACTGGTTCCGGCCCAGGACGGTGCGGTGTCCTGGATCGGTCGCGATCTGCTCGGTCTCAAGCGCGACGAGCTGCGCAAGGCGCGTGAAGAATTCCAGATCGTTTTCCAGGACCCGCTGGCCTCGCTCGACCCGCGCATGACGATCGGGGCCTCGATCGAAGAGCCGATGCTGACCTTCCGCAAGGCGATGGGCCGCAAGGAACGCGAGGCGATGGTCAAGGAGATGATGGAGAAGGTCGGTCTCGATCCGAACATGATCAACCGCTATCCGCATGAGCTGTCCGGCGGCCAGAACCAGCGTGTCGGCATTGCCCGCGCCATGATCCTGCGGCCCAAGCTGGTGATCTGCGACGAGGCGGTTTCCGCACTCGATGTGTCGATCCAGGCCCAGATTGTCGAGCTTCTGATCAAGCTGCAGCAGGAAATGGACCTGTCGATGATCTTCATCTCGCACGACCTCTCGGTCGTCCGCGAGATCTCCCACCGTGTCATGGTGCTGTATCTGGGCCGGGTGGTCGAACTGGCTGACCGCGACCAGATCTACGAGGATGCCCGCCACCCCTATACCCAGGCCCTGATCTCGGCCGTGCCGGTGCCGGATCCGGTCGTGGAGAAGGCGCGCGTCCGCGTCAAGCTGGACGGCGAATTGCCATCGCCGATGGATACCCGTGCCCAGCTTCGCTTCATGAAGTCGAAGCTGATCGATGATGCCGATGCCGAGCAATACCGCCCGCAGCTGATGGAAGTCGAGACGGGTCACTGGGTCGCCGAGCATGATCCGTTCGATCGGGTAACCGGCTGATCACACAACCCGCAACTTGCCGCTAATTCACTCGACAATGGTCCGGTGGACACTAGGTTTTGCCCCGAATACGCGCCCATGGGAGATTGGCATGACGGTTGGACACGGCTGGAGAATGAGCGTTGCGGCGCTGGCGCTGGTGTTTGGGCTGGCGGCCTGCCAGCCGGCCCAGGACGCGGCTTCGGATGCACCAGCGCTGCCGACCGGCTATGCCTTCGTGCACGAGGTCACCGACCTGCCGGCTGACCCGGACATCATCTACGGCCGGCTCGACAATGGTCTGCGCTACGCCGTGCGGGCCAATCAGACGCCGCCGAATGTCGCCTCGGTCCGCATGGTCTTCAACATGGGGTCGCTGGGGGAGGCGGATGATCAACGGGGCCTGGCCCACTTCATTGAACACATGGCCTTCAACGGGTCGACGGAGGTTCCCGAGGGCGAGATGGTGCCGCTGCTCGAGCGCTATGGCTTGCAGTTCGGGCCGGATACCAATGCCTTCACCGGCTATGAGACGGTGGGCTATCAGCTCGACCTGCCGGATGCCGGCGACGAGGCGGTTGAAACGGCGCTCTTCCTGATGCGGCAGACCGCCAGCGAATTGCTGATGGATCCCGAAGCGATTGATCGCGAACGCGGCGTTGTCCTGTCCGAGGAGCGGGTCCGCAACACGCCGATCCGGCGCTGGAACAATGCGCTGTGGCGTTTCCGCCTGCCCGACACGCTGATCCCTGATCGCGACGCAATCGGCACGACCGAAGTGCTTGAGACGGCGCAGCGCGACCGTTTTGTCGATTACTATGAAAACTATTACACGCCCGAGCGCGGCATGGTTGTCGTGGTCGGCGATATTGATCCGGCCGCAGCCATCGCCCAGATCGAAGCCAGTTTTGCCGACTGGACCGGTATCGACAATCCGAGGCCCGACCCGGAAATCGGCACGGTCGCCGACGACCGTCCGATCTCGGCAGGATATTTCTTCGATGCTGAACTCTACACAATCTTCACCGTTGACGCCGTACGCCCGCACCAGACCGTGCTGGACAGTGCGGCGGCGCGCTTCGACAACAATCTGGCCAATATCGGCGATGCCATTCTCGGTCGCCGTTTCGCCACGCTCACCAGTGCCGGCAATTCGCCGCTGATCCAGGCCGCCGCCAATCATGGCACGGATTTCGGCGTCGCCGACCGCGCCAGTGTCCTCACCATTGCGCGCCCGGACCGCTGGGAAGAGGCGGTTGCAAGCGTCGAGCAGGAATTGCGGCGCGCGATCGAGCATGGTTTCACCCAGGCCGAACTCGACGAACAGATCGCCAATCTCCACACCGCCCTACGGGATGGCGCGGAGCAGGCCGGTACCCGCCAGACCGCCAACCTGTCTGACCAGATCTGGTCGAACTGGCGTTCCGACCAGGTCTTGACCACACCGCAATCCATGCTGGAGCGTTTCGAGGAAACCCTGCCGCAGGTAACGCCGGAGGCGGTCAGTCAAGCCTTCCGTGCCCAGTGGGCGGATGTCGAGCCGCTGCTCTTCCTCGCTACCTCGGTGGAAATGGATGATGCCCAGACCCGTCTGGTCGACGCCTGGCAGACCAGCGCCAGCCAGCCGGTCGAAGCCCCCGAAGACCATGGCGATCTGAGCTTTGCCTATACCGACTTCGGGACGGCGGGGACGATTGTCTCGCGCGAGGAAATCGCTGATCTCGGCCTGGTTCGCCTGCAATTCGAGAATGGTGTGGCCGTCACCTTCAAGCCGACCGGGTTCGAGGATCGCACTGTGCGTGTCCGTCTCGATTTCGGGCGCGGCGAGCTCGAGCCGCGCGCCATGCCGGCGGTCGATATTATTGCCGGCTCGGTTTTCACCGCCGCCGGTCTCGGCGAGCACTCGTCCGACGATCTTGGCCGGGTGCTGGCCGGTCGCAATATCGGCTACAGCTTCAGCGTCGGTGATGACAGTTTCAGCTTCAACACGGCAACCACGCCCGGTGACCTGCGCGTCCAGATGGACCTGCTGACCGCCTTCCTGACCGATCCGGGCTGGCGCCAGGAGGGGCTGGACCAGTTCCAGGCCCTGATCCCGGAAATCCGTCGCAACTCCTATTCCACACCGGGCGGCGTGATGTCCGCGGAAGTCTCGCGCCTGATCCGCTCCGGCGATGAGCGCTATGGCCTGCCCGATCCGGAACAGGTCGCCGGTGTCGATATGGCGGCGATCGAAGCCTTCCTCGCGCCGGCGCTGGAGCGGGCGCCGATCGAGGTCACCATTGTCGGCGATGTCTCCGAGGCAGACCTGATCGGGGCGCTGGCCCCGACGCTGGGCGCCCTGCCGGCCCGCGCCGACAGCTGGCCCGATTATGATGAGGCACGCACGATCGTCTTCCCTGATGCGGTCGCCGATCCGGTCGTGCTGCGCCATAACGGTCCGGCCAACCAGGCCCGTGCCAATGTCTACTGGCCGACCTTTGACGACAGCGATCCGGCCCGTACCCGCGCAATGGCCCTGCTGAACGCGGTGTTTGATCTCAAGCTGACCGAACGCCTGCGCGAGCGTGAGGGGCTGACCTATTCGGCGTCCAATGCGGCCTCCGAGTCGGACGTCTATCCCGATTATGGCTATCTCTATGTCGGCGCCGATGTCCGGATCGAGACCGTCGACCAGACCTATGCTGCGATCAATGAGCTGGCGGCCGATCTCGCCTCCGGTGCGATCAGCGAGGACGAAGTCCTGCGGGCCCGCCGTCCCATGCTCGAGCAGATCGAGAATGCGATGGAGAATAATGGTGCCTGGATGTCCTGGCTGGCCCAGTCCTGGGCCCATCCTGAGCGCCTCGACCGCATTCGCACGATCCGCAGCGATTACGAGGCGGTCACCCGTGAGGATCTGGTCGGGCTGGCTGCGACCTACCTCTCGCCCGAGCGCACCTGGCGTGTCACCATCCTGCCGCGTGACGCCGAATAACACCCAGCTGACAGGACAGAGATCATGATCCGTTTTGCCCTAGCCGCGACCTGCTGCGCCCTGGCGCTGTCGGCCTGTTCCGACCCGGACGCCACCGCTTCAAACCCGAGAACACCAGAGACCATGGCAACCCAATCAACCAATACCGAAACCATCGCGACCGGCGATGAAGCCGCCCTGCGCGCCCGCCTCGCGCTCGCCGAGCGCGTCGTCCCCAATCTTGATCAGCTGATTGCCCGCCAGGTGATCGTTGACGAGGCACGGGCCTGCACGGTCGATGAAGGCGCCACGATCCCGATGGTTGATCTGCCGGCCGATTCGACCGATGCGGCCGCCAATGGTGTTCTCGCCGACGACTATCTCAACGACATTGTGCGCGAGCCCTGCGTCTTCCGCCTGCCGTCCGGGCTGACTTTCCGGATCCGCACGGCGTCCGATGACGGCGCCAGCCCGATGCGTGGCGACATGGTGACGGTCCACTATCGCGGGCAGCTGCTCAATGGCGAGGAGTTCGACAGCTCCTATTCGCGCGGCGAGCCGGCCACCTTCCCGTCTGATCGCCTGATCGCCGGCTGGGTCGAAGCCCTGCCGCTGATGCGGGTCGGCGAGCGTTGGGAGCTCTTCATCCATCCCGATCTGGGTTATGGCATGCGCGGCACGCCGGGCGGCCCGATCGGCCCCAACATGGCACTGGTCTTCGAGCTGGAACTGCTCGACCTGCCGGGCTGATCACGCTCCGGCCTTTCCTGACATCCGAGACGCCCTGGCGCCTGTCGTTCAACGCGACAGGCGCAGGTTTGTCAGGTCGCCGGCAATCATCTCGAACGCGTCTTCCAGCGCTTCCGATGACGGCGAGTCGAAATACAGGCTCGGATTGCTGGCGCAGCCGCGCATCAGGTCGCGGGTCGAGCTTGAATTGACCTGGAAGGTGATGGTGTAGACACGGATGCCCAGCGATTTGGCATAGGCGCAGGCGGCCTCGGTCCGGTCGTCCAGCTCGTTGGACAGGACATTGCTGCTCGACGAGCGACGGCCAAGGCGCCCGTCAGCCACATAGCCATAGGCTTCATAATCCGACATCTGGCCGGTATTGCGCCCGCTCATGACATTGTTCCCATCGGTGAGGATCACCATCGCCTTGATGTATTCATCATCGTCCCAGGCGGAGCCTTCGGTGAAGGGCGCGCCGGGCGAAATGAGCCGGATGCCCCATCCGACCCCGTTGGGGATATTGGTGGTACCACTGGCGTCCATGTCGTCGATCGCGTCGAGGACCGTGCGCTCGGTCGAGGTCAGCGGCGTGACCGGCGTCGTGGTGCAGGACCGGTTCGGCCCCTCGCGGCTCGGACGGCCATTGTCGTACTTGTCGAGCGCCTGCAGGCGGGTCCCGACCCCGCCATTGACTCCGTCATTGAGGTAGCTGTTGGAATAGCTGCCGTTATCCGGCTCGTCCGGTGCGAAATAGGGCACGAAGAGCGTGCTCGGATTGCCGACGCTCGGCGGGGTGTCGTCGATATCCATCGGGATCGGTCGGGCTTCAACGCAGCCCTCCCACGTGGTGTTTCGCAGCTGGTCGAACAGGTCCCAGTGATTGACCCAGATCTCCTCGGTCTCGCAACGACGGCGCCGGCCCCGGCCCGTACAGGTTTCAACCTCGACCGGGTTGCCGCCGGCCCATTCGGCATGGATCGGAGAGAGTGCATCGGGGTCCAGCCACCAGGCGCGCTCGTAATTGGTGCCGACATTCACCGTGGATGCGAAGGGCACCAGGCCGATCTTGACATCCCGCGGATCGTCCGCCGCATCAAACAGGATCTCGGTCAGAAGCTCGGCGCTGTCGCGCAGATTGCGGATCTTGGAGCCACCCATCGAGCCGGTATTGTCGAGCACCATCACCAGTTCGAGGCGTTGACGGGCCCGCTGGACCTCGCTCTCCCAGTGCACGGTGATGTAATCAATGCCGGCCATGCCGAGCATGGTCGTCTGGACCCGGGCTTCGCCGGTGACCGTGACGGTGTCCGTCGCCTCATCAATGCGGACATTAACGTTCTGAACCACACCCAGTTCGCGGCCGGGATAGTTCGCGGCAATGAAATCATTGGCGATCTGCGTTGCCTGGGCGTTCGACAGCGTTGTATTGACCCCGACCGCCAGTGCCGCCGCGTCGAGCGCCTGGGCGAGGCGTGAGCGCGCATTCATCGACTGGCTGAGATCAACCGCCCCGCCGGACAAAAGCGCCACCGGCACCAGCGACAGGGCGAAGATCGTCGCCACATTGCCGCGGGTCTCCTCGCAGAAGCGGGCACACAGATTGAACAGGCCCTGGAAAGGCATGGCAGTGATCCAATGCGAAAACTCGCTAAAATGCTACCGGATCGGGATTAAGGGGGGGTTATAAATCACGGTTATTGGGGGTTTAACCGTAGCCCTATCGCGACAGCCGCAGATTGGTGAGATCCCCGGCAATCATCTCGAACGCCGAACGCAGGGCGGCATCCGACGGGCTGTCATAATACAGGGTCGGATGGGTGGCGCAGTCGCGCATCAGTTCGCGGGTCGAGCTCGACGAGACCTGGAAGGTGATCGTATAGACCCGGATGCCCAGCGATTTGGCATAATCGCAGGCCGCTTCGGTGCGGTCGTTCAGGGCATTGCGGATCGTGGCGTCCGAGCTCGACTGGATGCCCAGGCGCCCGTCCCGCATATAGCCGTAACCGGAATACTCCGAATAGTTCGGGTTGTTTCGGCCATCGAGATAATTCTCGCCATCGGTCAGAACGACCATCGCCTTGATCGTGTCGTCCTCGTCGAACCCCACGCCTTCGGTAAAGGGCAGGCCCGGCGACAAGACCCGGACACCCCAGCTGATGCCGATCGGGATATTGGTCGTGCCGTTGGCGATCATGTCCTCGATGGCATCGTCGATCGTGCCGCGATGATCGGTCAGCGGCGTGATCGGCCTTGCGGTACAGCCCCGGTCCGGGCCGCGGCTGGAGGAACTGATCCAGGCATTGGTGTATTTCGGCGTGTTGCGCATCCGCGCCCGCTCGTTCGACCCGCCCATCCCGTCATTGAGATAGGAGTTCGAATAGCTCGCACTGGCGGCGTAGTTCGATTCATCCGGCGCGAAATAGGGCAGGAACAGGGTGTCGGGATCGGCTGTGGTGGGCGTCGTGTCCTCGACATCATGCGGTATGGCGCGGGCCTCGACACAGCCTTCCCATTCGCGGTTCTGAATGGTGTCGTAGAGGTCCCAGCGATTGGCGGCCGGGCTGAAATTCTCGGAATGCAGCGGTGATTGCGCGTTTGCGTCCAGCCACCAGGCGCGCTCGTAGCTGGTGCCGACATTCACCGTGGCGGAAAAGGGCACGAGGCCGATTTTCAGCCGGTCGGCATCGGCACCGTCAAACAGGATGTCGGTCAGCAGAAGGCCGGCTTCGCGCAGGCTGGCGATCTTCGAACCACCCATCGATCCGGTATTGTCCAGCACCATTACAAGCTCCAGCGAGGAGCGGGCGCGTTGCACCTCGCTCTCCCAGTGAACCGTGATGTGTTCGATACCGATCAGGCCGAGAATGATGGTCTCGACCCGGCTTTCCGCGCGTACGGTGACACGGTCATTGTCCGAATCCAACGTGACGGAGAGGTTCTCGATCGCGCCGATCTCGCGGTCGGGATAATTGGCGCTCACGAAGTCGAGCGCGAGGTCCGCCGCCTCGCTTTCGCTGATCGAGGTCCGCACCCCGACCGCCAGGGCTGCCGCATCGAGCGCCCGCGACAGGCGGGCCCGGGCATTGAGCGCTTGGTTGATGTCAACTGCGCCGCCCGACAGGACGGTGATCGGCACCAGCAGAAGCGAAAACAGCATGGCGATATTGCCGCGACGATCGCGGGCAAGTCGGCTGATCCGGTCAATGAGGAATCGCAACATCTGGCGCTCGGGTCCCATCGTGAACTCGCGACAGGATGACCGGATCAGCCGGCCAAGCGGAGCGGTGTTTGATAACGCCGTAAAAAACCTCATAACATCGCCAGCCAAATACGGATCAGATTGTTCCCATGCCTGCTTCAACCCATCTCGGTACCGCCATCGCCGAATTGCGCGACCTCATCGCCTTCGACACCACATCGCGCAATTCCAACCTGCCGCTGATCGATCATGTCGAGGCCAAGCTGCTTGCGCTCGGCGCGGTCTGCGAACGCATTCCCAATGAGGACGGCAGCAAGGCCAATCTCCACGCCCGCTTCGGCCCGGCCGTGGATGGCGGCGTGGTCCTGTCCGGCCATACCGATGTCGTGCCGGTCGATGGCCAGCCCTGGACGTCCGATCCCTGGGTGCTGACCGACAAGGGCGATGGCCTGCTCTATGGACGCGGCACGTGCGACATGAAGGGTTTCTCGGCCTGCATCCTCGCCCTGGCGCCGCAGATGGCGGCCGCGACGCTGAAAAAGCCGGTCCATATTGCCTTGTCCTTCGACGAGGAGGTGGGCTGTCTCGGCGCCCCGGCCCTGATCGACCGGATCATGGAGGGGCCCGTCAAACCCGCCATGGTGATCGTCGGCGAGCCGACGGACATGAAGGTCGTGACCGCGCACAAGGGCCTGTTCTCTGTGGTGGTGAAAATCCGCGGCCGCGAGGCGCATTCCTCCCTGGTCCGCGACGGCGCCTGCGCCATCACCCATGCCGTGCCGCTAATGCAGTATCTCGTCGAGGAGGCCGCGAAGATGGAAGCGTCGGCTCCCGCCGACAGCCCCTTCAACCCGCCCCACGGGACCCTCACCATTGGCGAGGTCAAGGGCGGCACCGCGCTCAACATCCTGGCGCTTGATTGCGAGTTCGGCTCGCTGATTCGGCCCTGCCCGTGGGATGATCCGCACGCCATCGCCGCGGGCCTTCGGGCACGCGCCGCCATGATCGAAGCGGAGATGCGCAAGGCCGCGCCGGAGGCCTCTATCGAGATCAAGGTGCGCTCGGACGTGCCGGCCTTCGCACCGGAAGTCGACGGCGCCGCCGAACGCCTCGCCCGCCAGCTCACCGGCGACAACTCCACCCGCGTGGTTTCCTATGGCACCGAAGCCGGCCAGTTCCAGGCCGCCGGCCTGAGCGTGGTGGTCTGCGGCCCGGGCTCGATCAGCCAGGCGCATCAACCGGATGAATTCGTGGCGATTGATCAACTCGACCAGTGCTGCGCGTTCCTGGACAAGATGACGGGGATGATGGGGTGATCATTACAGCTTATGATTCTGATTGGCCGACAATGTTTCGTCGCGAGCGCGAGGCGCTGGCCTCGCAGGTGGGCGATAATCTCGTTGAGGCTGAGCATATCGGCAGCACCTCTGTGCCGGGTCTGGTCGCCAAGCCGATCATCGACATGCTGGTAGCGGTGCGGTCGCTGGAAGATCTCGACGCGAAAGCGGAGTGGTTGCGGCAGGTGGGCTATGACTATCTGGGTGAATACGGCATAGCCGGACGACGCTATCTGCGGCGGCATCACCCGGACGGCACGCGAGCGCTCCACATCCACGCCTTCCTTGCCGGCGACGAAAATTTTCACCGTCATTTCGCATTCCGGGATTATCTCCGCGCCCACCTCGGCGAGCGAGATGCTTACGCCGCCAAGAAACAAACACTGGTCGATAGCGGTGTTGATGCGGACGGGTATCTGGATGGCAAACAGGCATTCGTCGTCGCCATGGAACAACGCGCGCTCGCCTGGGCTGCAGCCCAAAAAAAAGGCGCCACAGCGGGCGCCCTTTCAAAACGCATGTAACGGACGCTACTCCGCCGCCGTCGTCTCTGCCGGAGCTTCTGCAGCGGCCGCATCTTCCCGACCCTTCCCCCAATAGGAAATGCACGGGATTTTCGAGCGGTCGCAGCGGTCCGCATATTTGCGGGCGATGTTGGTGACTTCCTCCATCAGCCCGTCAGCCAGCGTGGTCGGCTTGAGGCCGAGCTGGAGGAAGGTGTTGTTCTCGACATGCAGGTCATTCTCGTCCGCCTCATTGCGCGGATTGGGGACGAGCTGCATTTCGGCGCCGGCGAGGTCGGCAATCATCTTCGCCAGGTCACGGACCCGGTGGGTCTCGGTCATCTGGTTGAGGATGTGCACCTTGTCGCCCGGCTTGGGCGGGTTTTCGACCGCCAGCTGGATGCAGCGCACCGTGTCCTGGATGTGGATGAAGGCGCGCGTCTGGCCGCCCGTGCCGTGCACAGTCATCGGATAGTTCACCGCAGCTTGCATCAGGAAGCGGTTGAGCACGGTGCCGTAATCGCCGTCATAGTCGAAACGGTTGATCAGGCGTTCATCGCGCTTGGTTTCTTCGGTCTGGGTGCCCCAGACGATGCCCTGGTGGAGATCCGTGATCTTCACCTTGTCGTTCTTGTTGTAGAAATGGAAGAAGAGCTGATCCTGGGTCTTGGTCATGTGGTAGATCGAGCCCGGATTGGCCGGGTAGAGGATTTCCTGGTCCTTGAGACCCTCATCGGTCTCGATCTTTACCTTGAGATAGCCCTCGGGAATCTTCATCCCGGCCGTGCCATAGCCATAGACGCCCATCGTGCCCAGGTGAACGAGATGGATGTCGCGGCCGGTCTCGACGATGGCGGCAAGCACGTCATTGGTGGCGTTGAGATTATTGTCGACCGTGTAGCGCTTGTGGCGGGCCGACTTCATCGAATAGGGGGCAGCGCGCTGTTCCGCGAAATGGATGATCGTATCGGGCTCTTCGGCGTCGATCAGGTCGACCAGTTCCTGGTAATCCTTGCCGATATTCATCGACACGAATTTGATGTCGCGCCCGGAGACCTCTTTCCACGCAGCCAGGCGTTCCGACATCGGGCGGATCGGGGTCAGGCTTTCGACCTCAAGCTCGATATCGATCTTGCGGCGCGAGAGGTTGTCGACGATGACGATGTCATGGCCGAGATTGGATAGATGCAACGCGGTCGGCCATCCACAGAAGCCGTCTCCGCCCAGAACGATCACTTTCATGCTACGTCTGCCCCTGACGTTAATTCCCTAGGTCTCTGGTTCTCGCAGCGGCGCGCGGGCATGGCAAGGGGTGGCCTGCTGCGAGCGCTGCTGCACCTGAATGCAGCATCACGGCTCCGACCAGGCCGGTGTCGCGGGGCGGCATGGTGCAGGCGATAACGGTACCATTGGAAAATGATGCGGGCCCAGCCATCTCCCGGCCTGATTATTGCTGGAAACGGGGTTGTGGGGCGTTAATTTGGCGCCGCACGCGGATTTGCAAAAAATTCCATCTCCGGCCGCTTTCTCGCACAGGCTTGGTGGACGGCGGGCCGAAAGCTCGCTAAATCCGCGCCAACTTCCGCCGGACGCGCATGGTCCGGTCGAGCTGATCAGGAGAGAAGAGCATGGCCCTTCGGGTTGCGATTACCGGTTTTGGTCGTATCGGCCGTCTGGCGCTGCGCGCCGTTCTCGAGAACAAGCGCTGGGACGAAGTCGAGATCGTGGCGATCAATGACAGCTCCACCCCGGAAACCAATGCTCACCTTCTGACCTATGACAGCGTGCATGGTCGCTATCCCGGCGAGATCAAGGTCGGTGATGACTGGATCGATGCCGGTTTCGGCAGGATCCAGAAGGTCTCCAACCGCAATCCGGCCGAGCTGCCCTGGGGTGATATGGGCGTCGATATCGTCATGGAGTGCACTGGCGCCTTCAATTCGAAAGAAGCCTCGATGGCCCATATCGAGGCGGGTGCCAAACGCGTGCTGTGCTCGGCCCCGGCCAAGAATGCCGACAAGACGATCGTCTATGGCGTCAATCATGACCAGCTGACGGCCGAGGACATCATCGTCTCCAATGCCTCGTGCACGACCAATGGTCTCGCCCCGGTTGCCAAGGTGCTCAATGACGCCGTCGGCATCGAGCGCGGCCACATGACCACGATCCACGCCTATACCGGCGACCAGCCGACCCTGGACCGCAATCACAAGGACCTGCACCGCGCTCGCGCCGCCGCCATGTCGATGGTCCCGACCTCGACCGGTGCTGCCAAGGCTGTGGGCCTCGTCCTGCCGGAACTCATTGGCAAGCTCGACGGGGCCGCCGTTCGCGTTCCGACCCCGAATGTGTCGCTGATCGATCTCGTCTTCACGCCGGGCCGCGCCACCACGGCGGAAGAGCTGGCCGAGGCCGTCAAGGCCGCTGCCGACGGCCCGATGAAGGGTGTGCTGGGTTATGACACCCTGCCGCTGGTCTCGATCGATTATAATCACGACAGCCGCTCCTCGATCGTCGCCCTCGACAAGATCAAGGTCATCGACGAGCGCCTGGCCCGGGTGATGACCTGGTATGACAATGAGTGGGGTTTCGCCTGCCGCATGGTCGACACCACTGTCGCCATGGGCCGGTTCCTGTAAGTCCAGCAGCCAGAGGGCTCAGCCATGACCACGATCCGTCGCATCCAGGATGCCGATATTGCCGGCAAGCGCGTGCTTGTCCGCGTTGATTTCAATGTGCCGATGAAGGACGGGCAGGTCAGTGACGCGACGCGTCTGGAGTCGGCCCTGCCGACCATTGAATACCTCACGGAAAAGGGCGCGAAAGTTGTCCTGCTGGCCCATTTCGGCCGTCCCAAGGGTGAGCGCGTGGCCGGGATGTCGCTCGAGCCGGTCTGCCAGCCGCTCGCCGACCTGCTGGGCGAGCCGGTCTATTTCTCGACCGTGACCACCGGTGAGGATGCCGTTGCCGCGACGATGGACCTGGCCGCCGGCGAGGTCCTGCTGATGGAAAACACCCGCTTTGATGCCGGCGAGGAAAAGAATGATCCCGATTTTGCGAAGGCACTGGCCGAGCTCGGCGATCTTTACGTCAATGATGCCTTCTCCGCCGCGCACCGGGCGCATGGCTCGACCGAGGGCGTGACGCACCACCTGCCCTCCTATGCCGGTCTCGCCCTGCAGCGCGAGATCGACCATCTGGTCGCGGCGCTGGAAACCCCGAAACGCCCGGTCATCGCCCTGGTGGGCGGGGCCAAGGTCTCGACCAAGATCGACCTTCTCCAGAACCTCGTGAAAAAGGTCGATACCCTTTTCGTCGGCGGCGGCATGGCCAATACGCTGCTGCACGCGCAAGGCATCAAGGTCGGCGCCAGCCTGTGCGAGAAGGATCTGGTCGACACAGCCCGCGCCATCCTGGCGGCAGCCGAGGAAAGCGGCTGCAAGCTGATGTTGCCGAGCGATGTCGTACTGGCCAGGGAATTCAAACCCGATCCGGAGACCCGTCTGGCCGCTGTCACCGATGTCGCCGATGACGAGATGATCCTCGATTGCGGACCGGCCACCGTAGTCGCGCTCGGTCACGCGATCGACAAGTCGGGAACGCTGATCTGGAACGGTCCGCTGGGTGCCTTCGAGACACCACCCTTTGATACTGCCACGGTCGAGGCGGCCCGCCATGCGGCGCGCGCTGCCGTCGAGGGCGAGCTGATCGCGGTTGCCGGTGGTGGCGATACGGTCGCGGCCCTCAACCAGGCTGGCGTGTCGGGCGATTTCACCTTCATCTCCACCGCCGGCGGCGCCTTTCTGGAGTGGATGGAGGGCAAGACCCTGCCGGGCGTGGCGGCGGTCACGGGGACGCCTGAACTGGTCGCGTGACGCAGCGGGATGACATGCCACCCAACGGATGGTATCGGTAACATAAATCGACGGGCCTGGCGCGAAAAACCGCGATGTCCCGGTGGGAATTCACGCCGCTCCGGGGTAAAAGGGCGGCAGTCGGAACGGGCGGGCCTGGGTCTGCCACATCATGCTTGAACAGCTGGGGGTATCCTGATGGATCTCGATCAACTCAACGAAATCGCCTGCGCCATGGTGGCCCCGGGCAAGGGTCTTCTGGCGGCGGACGAGTCGACCGGCACAATCGGCAAGCGTTTTGCCTCGATCGGCCTCGACAATACGCCGGACAATCGCCGCGACTGGCGCGAGATGCTTTTCCGTACTGAGCCGGCCATGAGCCAGCACATCTCCGGCGTCATCCTCTATGATGAAACCATCCGCCAGAGCGCCAAGGACGGCACCGCGCTGACCAAGCTGATCACCGATGCCGGCTCGATCCCAGGTATCAAGGTCGATATGGGCGCCAAGCCGCTCGCAGGCGCCGAGGGCGAGACCATCACCGAAGGTCTCGACGGCCTGCGCGACCGCCTCGCCGATTACCATGAGCTCGGTGCCCGCTTCGCCAAATGGCGCGCCGTGATCAATATCGGCGGCAATGGCGATGAGAGCGTGCCGAGCCAGTATTGCATCAACACCAATATGCATGCCCTGGCGCGCTACGCAGCGCTGTGCCAGGAAGCCAATATCGTCCCGATCGTCGAGCCGGAAGTCATCATGGATGGCGATCATACGATCGAGCGCTGCTATGAAGTCACCGAATTCGCGCTCAAGACACTCTATCGTGAATTGTTCGATCAGGGCGTTGTGCTGGAAGGCACGATCCTGAAGCCGAACATGGTCATCTCCGGCACCAGGAATGATGATCGCGCCAGCCGTGAGGAAGTCGCCGACATGACGGTGCAGTGCCTGGCCAATTGCGTGCCGGCCGCTGTGCCGGGCATCGCCTTCCTGTCGGGTGGCCAGTCGGATGAGGAAGCCACCGAGCACCTCACCATCATGAACGAAGCCTATGACCTGCCCTGGCCGATGACCTTCTCCTATGGTCGTGCCCTGCAGGCCGCGCCGCTCAAGGCCTGGGCCGGCAAGGCCGAGAACTACGCCGCCGCGCAGGCCGCCTTCAACCACCGCGCCCGCATGAACGGTCTCGCCTCGCTGGGCGAGTACAAGCCGGAAATGGAAAAAGAAACGGCGTAAGTCGGATCTGGCAAGGCAGAAGAAAAAAGGCCCCGGATCGCCGAACGCGATCCGGGGCCTGTTCTTTGCGGGCGGGGCGCGGGCTGTCTGGCGAGACCGGCCCCATCGCTCCCGTCGCGGAAGGCTAGAATTCCGACAAGGTCAGCCTGACCGGAACCAGTGCTGCTCGGGCGCGATCAGTCTGGGGCCCGACCCAGATGTCGTATTGGCCAGCCGGCGCGGAGTCCAAGCTGACAAAGTCCGTGTTTTCCAGCTCGTCATTGCAGACGAAGTCACCGGCCGGCGTCCGGACCAGGAGCGTCAGATCCTCGTGTGCCTCGGCGTGGATCGCCAGGCCGGAGCCTTGTCCCTGATACTCCAGATGCAGGGTCGGCAACTCGCTGGCCGAACCACCGCACCGGTTGTCCCAGGCGGGCGGGCGCACGGCGCCGTTGGCATAACCGCTCACATGGAACTCGGATGGCTGGAAGCCGGGCGCAAGGGTGAGACGGGCGCTGGTCGGCAGGTATTGCGATGCCGGCGCGCTTTCCTCGATGCTGAGAATGGACAGCTCAACCGGCTCGGCATCGCCATTGCCCCAAAAGGACGAGACGCGCCCCACCCAGATGATGTAGTCACCTTCCGGCGCCGGCGTGAGGCTGAGAATTGGATTCAGACCGCCCATCGCATCATCATTGCACCACCATTCGCCTGCGGGTGTCCGGATGACAAGCGAGGTGTCGGCGTTCGAGATTGCGATGATGCGCAGGGTATCGCCGCCAGCCCCATACTGCAGACGCAGGCCTGGCGCGTCGGCGATCTCGCCCGCGCAATCGCGGCCCAGACTGTCGGCATCAATGTCTCCGCCCGCCGCAATCGATGTGTCAAAACGCTGCGAACCCAGTGACGGATCGAGCGTGATGGTTCCGGAGACCGGATCGAGCGAAGCCGTTTGTCCATGAGCGTGGCCAGCCATTGCGAGCAACGCCACCAGGCTCAGCGTGGAGGCGAGTATTGTCTTTGATGACATGAGATTTCCCCTAGGCAGGTCGATGGTCGCAAGATCAGGCTTGGCTGCCACACGCCCGGCAGCTTGTCCGGGAAGGCTAGCACTGCGGACGCTTCGGGTCTAACGGTTCTGTTTTATAATTCTCTGATTTTAAAAAGAGAAAATGCACGCCACCCGGTGGCGGCCTGCGCGGCAACAAAAGTCCCGCCTCCGGCGGGGCGGAATCGCGCTCACCGATGAGCCGGGCTTCGGGTCACAAAAAACCCCCGGCCGTCTGGCCGGGGGTTTTCTCATTCCGGTTATCCGGCTGGCTTAGCCGCCGAGCTCGGAAATGTGGAGCGTCGAGTTGGCAAGGTCGGAATTGGTGCCATAGGTGCCGATCCAGATGTCGTATTGGCCGGACATCGGGCTGCCCCAGGCCAGGGACGGGTTCAGGCCGTGCGTGTCGTCATTGCAATACCAGGAGCCATCCGGTGCGTTGACCACCAGCGTGGTGTCGGAGTTGGAGTAGGCGCTGATATAGAGCGGCAGCGAACCGGCATTGAAGTTCAGGCGGAAGTCCGGTGCGTTGGCGATCATGCCGGCGCAGGACGAGGACAGGTTCGACGCCTGGATGGTGCCGCCAGCGGTGATCGAGGTGGTGTACGGGTCCGGCTGGAAGCCGGAGTTCAGGCTCACCGAGCCGAAGGTCGGCGGCAGCGACCAGTCCTGGGCAGCGGCGACGCCGGCGAAGGATGCAGCGGCGATACCGGCGGCGAGAATGGCTTTGAATGACATGGAAATCCCCTGTTTGAAGACACGCAGACGACAGGCCTGCCCGTGCTGAGCGCCACATTTGTATAAACTGGATGAAAGGAAGATGAATGACCCGATTGGGTGATGTTCCTGATGATTTTCCGCCGCCCCATTGTCCTCGCCGGGCGGGCCTGCCAAAAGACGCCGCATGAGCCAGCTTTACCTGATCACCCCGCCGCGCATTGACGCACAATTTGTCTCGACACTGGAAACGGCGCTGGATGCCGGACCTGTTTCGGCCCTGCAAATCCGGCTCAAGGCACATGACGAGGCGGATATCCGCCGTCTTGCCCCGGCGCTCATCAGGGCAGCCCAGTCGCGCGGCGTGGCGGCCATCCTCAATGACAGTCCCCAACTCGCCGATGCCCTGGCCTGTGACGGGGTCCATATCGGCCAGTCTGATGGCCGGGTGAAGGATGCGCGCGCCATCATGGGCAAGGACCGGACGGTCGGCGTGACCTGCCATGCCAGTCGCCATCTCGCCATGGTCGCCGGGGAGGCCGGGGCCGACTATGTCGCCTTTGGCGCATTCTACCCGTCCCAGACCAAGGCCACCGAGCATGTTGCGATGCCGGACCTGCTGACCTGGTGGGTCGAGCTGTTTGAGCTGCCTTGCGTCGCGATCGGCGGGATCACCGCCGACAATGCGCCGCCGCTGGTTGCGGCGGGCGCCGATTTCATCGCGGCCTCGTCCGGTGTCTGGGCGCATCCCGACGGACCGGCTGCCGCCGTCCGGGCGTTTGCCGCGGTGACCGGCGAGGCCTGAAGCCTGGCCGGGCTGATTACATTTCACCCAGCTTGCGCAGCGCAGCCTTGACCACGCCGCAATCGGCGCGTTCTAGAAGGGGCATGAACATACCGTCCCGTCTTTCCCGCTTCTCCCTGCTCGCCGCCTGCGGCAGCCTCTGCCTCGCCGGATCGGCTCTCGCCGTCCAGGACTTGCCGGCTGCCGGCCCCATGCCGGAGAGTGCCGGAGACAGTCCGGCCTTTCCGCGTGAACTCATCCTGCTGCCGGAAGATGTCCAGAGCGCCGCGGTCGAGGGGCTGGAAGCCGGGACGGCGGAGGTTCCGACCGGACTGAGCGGCGCTGATGCGGCCTGGTATCGCGCCCAGATTGCCTATCTGGGCGAGGACTGGTCCTCGGCCCGCAACTATGCGGCAACGGCAGCAGCGGGCGGCAATATCGATGCGGCACTCCTGTCCGGGATCATGGCGCGCAATGGCGAGGGCGGGCCGGTCGATCTGGCGACCGCCGCGCGTTGGTTCAACCGGGCGGCCGACCGGGACGACCCGGTCGCCCTCTACAATCTCGGCCTGCTCGCCGCCTTGGGCGATACGGCACTGGAGCTGGGTCAGCCGGAGCCCTGGTTTGAACGCGCCGCGCGGGCCGGGCATATCCCGGCCATGGTGGCGCATGCGATCACCTTGCGAAACTCGCCCGTCCCCCAGGACGCCATCGCCGCCCGTGAATGGGCCGGTCGCGCGGCCCAGCAGGGCTCGGCCGAAGGCATGTACCAGCTTGCCCAATTGCTTGATGCCGGGCTGGGCGGTCCGCGTGACGCTGAAGGAGCCCGGGTCTGGTATGAACGGGCGGCCGAAGAAAATCTGGCCGAGGCCGCCTTCCAGGTTGGCATGATGTGGGCTGACGGTGAGGGCGGCGAGCAGGATGACGCAACGGCGCTCGGCTGGATGCGGATTTCTGCCGAGAGCAATTACGCGCCGGCCCAGGGCCAGTATGGGTTGATGCTGTATCAGGGCCGCGGCGCCGAGGCCGATCCCGAGATGGCGGCATACTGGTTTTCCCGCGGTGCCCGCGGCGGCGATGCCGAAAGCCGGTTCCTCTATGCCTTTGCGCTGGCCCGCGGCGAAGGCGTGCCGCAGGACCTTGAACTGGCCTATCGCTGGGTGCTTCTGGCGGCCAATGATCATCTGGGCGCGCCGGTCCATGATCGCGACCGCGACCGCCTTGAAGCCGGTCTCGCGGGCGCCCTGTCACCGGAAGTCCGTCAGCGTATTCGCGCCGAATACGACGAGCTGCGCTGACGGCCCGGTGCCGCGCGGCTTGCCGTTCCGCATGCCCGCTGATAGGAGAGCGCCACTTTGCGGCGCGCGCGCGCCCGCGCGACAGATGGGCCGCACAGCAGCGGCGACAGGTGAGTCATGAAAATCAACGGTAACGAAATCCGCCCCGGCAATGTCCTCATGCACCAGGAAACCCTGTGGGTTGCCGTGAAGACGGACCACGTCAAGCCGGGAAAGGGCGGCGCCTTCGCCCAGGTCGAGCTGAAAAACCTGCTCGATGGTCGCAAGCTGAACGAGCGTTTCCGCGCCGCCGACAAGGTCGAGCGCGTCCGTCTCGAGCAGAAGGATCACACTTTCCTGTTCGCGAGCGATGACATGCTCACCTTCATGGACGCCGAGACCTATGAGCAGATCGAGCTGCAGACCGATTTCGTCGGTGAGGAGCGCGCCGCCTATCTGACCGATGGCATGAATGTCGTTGTTGAATTCCATGAAGAGCGTCCGATCGGCATTTCCTTGCCGCAGCATGTCACCCTGGAAGTCGCGGATACCGAGCCGGTGGTGAAGGGCCAGACGGCCGCCAATTCCTACAAGCCGGCCATCCTGTCCAACGGTGTCCGCTCCTCAGTGCCGCCCTTTGTCGGCGTCGGCGAGCGCATCATCGTTGCGACCGAGGACGGCTCCTACGTGAAGCGGGCGGACTGATCCCATGGGTACGCTGTCTCCGCTCCTCACCGTCATGACCGATGTCGCCGCGCGCGCCGGCCGCTCGCTCAATCGCGACTTTCGCGACATCGAGCACCTGCAGGTTTCGCGCAAGGGTCCGGCGGATTTCGTCTCCGTCGCGGACCACAAGGCCGAGGACATCATCTATGACCGGCTGAGCCAGGCCCGTCCGGGCTATGGCTTCCTGATGGAAGAGCGCGGCATTGTCGAAGGCAGCGACCGCTCGCACCGCTGGATCGTCGATCCGCTCGACGGCACGCTGAACTTCCTGCACGGCATGCCGCATTTCGCTGTTTCCATCGCGCTCGAGCGCGAGGGCGAGCTGGTGGCCGGCGTGGTCTACAATCCCGCCACCGACGAAATGTTCCATGCCGAGAAAGGCCGCGGCGCCTGGCTTGCCGATCGCCGCCTGCGCGTCGCCGAACGCAAGCATTTCGACGAGGCCGTGATCTCCACCGGCACGCCCTATATCGGCAAGCCGGGTCAGGCCCGCTTCTTGAAGGAATTGCACCAGATCATGCCGCATTGCGCCGGCATCCGCCGCATGGGCTCCGCCGCGCTCGACCTCGCCTGGGTCGCCGCCGGCCGCTATGACGGCTTCTGGGAACGCGGCCTGAAGTCCTGGGACATCGCCGCCGGCATTATCCTGGTCAGGGAAGCGGGCGGTTTCATCGCCGAAATCGACCACGCCGAAAATGTCCTGGAAACCGGCAATATCGCTGCCGGCAACGAGCCGATCCTGGCCGAGGTTGTCGAGCGCCTGAAAAAGGCCGCAGCCTAGCTAATTCGGGTCCAATTCGGGGACAGTTACAATTAACGCCTGGCGTTAACTGTACCTGTCCCCTGTTTGTTACGCCGCGAGACGTTCGATTGCATCGCCGGCCGCGGCAAGCTTTTCGTCGGCGCCCTGGCCGAGCTGGTCAGCGGCGATGATCTGGACATCATGGATGCCGATAAAGCCGAGCACGTGCTTCAAGTAGGTGGTCGCGAAATCGATCTCGCTGCCGGCCTTGGTGCCACCGGAGGCGGCGACAATGATGGCGCGCTTGCCCGTCAGCAAGCCGACCGGACCGTTTTCAGTGTATTTGAAGGTTACCCGGGCCCGGGCGATGAGGTCGATCCAGGCCTTGAGCGCGGCGGGTACGCCGAAATTGTAGACCGGCGTGGCGATGACCAGCGTGTCGGCGGCCTGCAGTTCGGCGATCAGTTCATCGGAGCGGGCCAGCACGGCCTTCTGGGCGTCGCTTCGGGCGTCCGCATCTGTGAAATTGGCGCCAATCCAGGCCTCGTCGATGAAGGCCGGCGGATTGTCGGCCAGATCGCGGCGGGTCACGCCCGTCGCGCTGTCTGCCGTCGTGAGGCGCTCGATCAGTGTATCGGCGAGCTGGCGCGTCACCGAGCCGTTGCGACGCATGCTGGCATCAATGCGAAGGATGTGGCGGGGGGGCGTATTGGGCATGGGAAACTCCGTTGGCGAGCGGGGGGCTCAGCGCCCTGAAAGCAATGGCGGGAAAATGGCTATGCCGCGGCTCGGGAAAAACCATGGATCTGGCGGTTCATTGTTTCCGATCCGGATATAAACTGCGCGGGCCGGTCCGCCGCGCCCGGCTTTCCGGCGATTAGTTCGCACCTGCCCTTTGACCTCGCCACCAAATTGTCCCAATGCGGGGGGTAGGAAAGACGGCGGCTATTACGAGGGGTCAGCATGCCCGTTCTCAATTCCGATCAGGATATGTCCGGGGCGCCCAGCGTCCGGTTCACCGGGCCGTGGCGCTACATCATCTGGATGGCGCTGTTTACGGCGGTGGTGGCGGCACTTGGCATCTTCCTGATCGAACCACTGGAAGAAGCCTTCCGGGCCAATCCGGCGATCAATGGTCTCATTCTGGGCGTGCTGGTGATCGGCCTGCTCTACACCTTTGCCCAGGCGCTGGGGATCGGCCCGGCCGCGCGCTGGCTGATCCGCTTCCGCTCGGCCGAAGATCCGGCCAGCCTGCCGAGCCCGCCGGCCCTGATCGCGCCGATGGCGTCGATGATCTCGCAGGCCGATGGCCGTGTCTCGCTGTCGGCCGGTTCGGTGCGCACGGTGCTCGACTCGGTCGGGGCACGGATGTCGGAAGCGGGCGCCTTCACGCGCTATTTCGGCCGCCTTTTGATCTTCCTCGGCCTGCTTGGCACTTTCTGGGGTCTGCTGTCGGTGGTCTCGGATGTCGGTGAAGCCGTGCGTGCCGTCACGGAAAGCTCGACCGGCGGTGAGGCGGATGTGTTGCGGCTTATGTCGGCCATCGAGGATCCGATCCAGGGCATGGGCACGGCCTTCGCCTCCTCGCTCTTCGGTCTCGCCGGCTCGCTGGTCATCGGTTTCCTCGACCTGCAGGCCAGCCGCGCCCAGAACCGTTTCTACAACGAGATCGAGGAATGGCTGTCGTCAATCTCGCGGCTCGCCGCCGCGGGGCCGTCGGTCGGCGATGATGGCGAGGTCTCGACCGCCTATGTCGGTGCCCTGCTGCAGCAGACCGCCGAGACGCTCGATCGCCTGTCGCATACGCTCGAGCGCAATGCCCGCCAGATGGACACCACGCTGCAGCGTTTTGCCGAGGACAGCCGGGCCAGCCAGGAAGAATCGATGCGCGCCCTGCGTGACGAGATCCGGGTGCTGATCCGGGCCCTGCAATCGCGGGAGCGGGGAGGGGAATAGGCCATGGCCTTGCCGCGTTTCGCGCGTTTCCAGGAAGCCGACAATGGCGATCACTGGCCGGGCTTTGTCGATGCCCTGGCCACGCTGCTGCTGGTCATTGTCTTTCTTCTGTCGATCTTTGTGGCCGGCCAGTTCGCCCTGTCGCGCGCCCTGACCGGGCGGGACGAGCAGCTCGCGGCGCTCAATGCCCAGCTCGCCCAGCTGGCCGACGAGCTCGCGCTGACCCAGGCGGAAAACACCGAGCTTGAACTGCGGGTCTCCGGTCTGGAGACCGAACGCGATGCCCTGACCGACGCGCTCGCCATGGCCAGCACCCAGACCGCCGCCCTGCAGGACGAGCTGGATGCCGAGCGCGAGCTCTCCGAGGAGAGCCGCCGCGCCCTGATGATGCTCAACCTGCAGATCCAGGCCCTGCGCGACCAGATCGCGACGCTCAATGCCGCCCTAGATGCGGCCGAGCAGCGCGCCGAGGAGGCCGAGGCCCAGGTCATCAATCTCGGCGAACGCCTCAATGCCGCGCTTGCAGAGCGCGCCGCCGAGCTGGCGGTCTACCGCTCCGATTTCTTCGGACGCCTGCGCGCCATCCTCGGAAACCGTACCGGCGTGCGCATTGTCGGCGATCGTTTCGTTTTCGAAACGGACGTGCTTTTCCCGTCCGGGTCGGCCGCCCTGTCAAACGAGGGCCGTGAAAGCCTGCGTCCGATCGCGGACGCGATCATCCAGCTGACCGATGAAATTCCGGATGATCTGGAATGGGTGATCCGCATTGACGGCCATACCGATCCGGTCCCGATCCGCACCACCTATCCGTCCAACTGGCACCTCTCCGCCGCCCGCGCCATCTCGGTGGTGAACTGGATGGAACAATTGGGTGTTCCCTCCGACCGCCTGGTCGCAGCCGGGTTCGGTGAGCATTATCCGATCGTGGAAGGCCTCAGCGCGGAGGCGAACCAGCGCAATCGGCGGATCGAGCTGAAGCTGACGTCGCGGTAGGGGGAGAGGCGAGCAGGTCCTTCCCGTAACGCCTATCACCCACTCCGTCTCGCCCTGTCTGGCGATCCACCTCGCCCATCAAGGGCGGGGACCTGTGGCAGCCAGCATCGTGACCTGAATGCTGCGTCCAACCGCGCCTTGCGCGGAGCGATCCTTAAAACCCAAGCCTGCCAGCGGGCTGTATCTGGTTCTTGAGGTCAAGGGCGGCGCAGCCGCCGCTTCGCGGTTTCACCCTTGAGCCCAAGAACCGGATAAGGCTTTCTCTCGGCAAGGGATGTATGGCCAAGAGTGCGTCGGCGCGCAGATATTCAAGAGCTCGACCAGCGGCGCCCTCTCAATACCCCTGAAACAGAAAATCCATCGCCGCCGTGATCGTGTCGCGGTGTTCGGCTTCGATATTGGTGACGGGCGTTCCGAGCAGGTGTGTCGGGACCATGGCGATGTCGGTGGTCACCAGCACGAAGTCCTGCCCCTCAATGCCGAGAACGGGCATCAGCCGGTCGATGGTCTCTTGCCGTCCGCCTTCTAGCGGGACCAAGGGGATGCCGACCCGGCTCTCCAGGTCGCTGAGCAGGCTGGACTGGACATCGACCAGCCAGGACGCTGGACGGCCGGTGGGACGATAGACGTCGAAGCGGGCCATCTATTTTTCGTCCGGCTGGGCCCACCACGGCATGCCAAGGAGCGGCCCCTCCCGCGCAATCCGCGCATTGTGCGCCTTGATGCCTTCGCGGTTCTCTTCCAGCCAGCGGCGGCCCTTTTCTTCCCGGATGGCGGCTTCGATACCAGCCTCTGCAGCGCGGGAGGTGTTGAGACCGAGCGCCTTGGCTTCGGCCATCACATCTTCGCGGACAGTGAGATTGGTGCGCTTGCGGCGCTCGGATGCGGGATAGCGTTGTTCGGACATGGCTGACTCCAGTGTGTGTATGATTATACATACGTCCGGCCAGACCCCAAATCACAAGCGGTGACCCGCTCCGCCAGACTCCACGCCCCGCTTGCCTTGGCGGGCATCTTCCGCTATCAGCCCCGCTCCTGAGTTTACATGAGCTGCGTGCGGGGCAACGTAATCCCGTTGCGCGGCAGACAAGAGAAAGCCGGACCGATGAAAAAGGAAACTCATCCCGACTATCACCTCATCAATGTGGTGATGACTGACGGGACCACCTTCCAGACCAAATCCACCTGGGGCAAGGAAGGCGATACGATCAATCTCGACATCGATCCGACGTCGCACCCGGCCTGGACCGGCGGCAACCAGCATATGCTGGACCGTGGCGGCCGCGTGTCGCGCTTCAAGGACAAGTTCAAGGGCTTCGCGTAAGCCTTTCGACGTCCCTTGCGACAGAAAAAGGCCCGCTCCTTCCGGGAGCGGGCCTTTTTCTGTCTGGCGATTTGTGTTGTGCCGATCAGCGCTGGCCGAAAGCGCCGCGCAACATCGCCATCTGGTCGGCGACCGGATTGGCTTCGGCCTCGATCACACCGTCAACATAAAGATTGTCGTCGATCCGCTTGAGGCGGGCATAGAGCGAGCGCGAGCGGCGCACGAGCTCACCGAGCACGACTGGCGGCGTCTCGCCTTCCGGCCAAAGTTTCTCGCTCGGACGATCGGCGGACAGGCGGTATTTTCCGTCGGTCGCGGCCTCGGCGGACATCTCGCCTTCGGCAACCGCGCGCTGTGCCAGCAGCCAGGAGGCCGCCTGCATCAAACGGGTGGTCAGCTTCATGCTTTCTGTGGCGTAGGACAGGGCCCCGGCGCGGTCGAGTGATTTGGAATCGTCACGACCCGGCCCGTCGAGATAGCTCGCGGTCTCCTCGACCAGGTCCATGCCCTCGCGGAAAAGTTTCTGGAACATCTCCGAGGCGGCAAAGTCCTGAGCCCGGGCGGCGGGGGCGCCACCGGCAGGAAAAAGGGTTGGTGTGTGACTATCGGTCATTACGCGTCCATTCGTGCGTCGATCACGGATTACGAGCGAATCGTAGCAAGGCTCGGGCCAGTGTGCCCAAAGAGTTTGATCAAAGCTTAAACACGGCGTCGGCTGCGCTCAGCCCGGCCTTCTTTTTTTCAGTGATCGCGTCGATGCGGCGGATTTCGTCCTCAAGCAGCGCGCGCCGCTCGGCCAGGTCGTCCAGGGACAGGGCGCTCAGATCCTCGCCGGGGATAATGCCCTGGCGCGCGCGCTGACTTGCGATGCTGTCCTCGTCATGAAACATGGATCGGCCTCCACATGCTGGGTTTGGGAGGCAAAGCATAGCGCGAAGGAACGCAAAGTCCCATGACCGAGGCCGCGAAAACTGAAAACCGTATCGTCATGGCGCGCGAGCCTGGCGGGCCCGATGTGCTTGAAATCGTGACCCGGCCCGTGCCGGTTCCGGGCCCGGGCGAGGTGCTGATCCGCAATGTCGCCTGCGGTGTGAACCGACCCGACCAGATCGAGCGTCTTGGCTTTTATCCCGCTCCGCCCGGGGCACCGGAAGGGCTGGGCCTGGAGGTGGCCGGTCATGTCGCGGTGCTGGGCGAGGGGGTCA
This sequence comes from Maricaulis sp., assembly GCF_015665295.1. Taxonomy (GTDB): domain Bacteria; phylum Pseudomonadota; class Alphaproteobacteria; order Caulobacterales; family Maricaulaceae; genus Maricaulis. The sequence goes on along the minus strand of NZ_JADFAJ010000001.1, from coordinate 224,635 downwards.
GCGGTCTGGCGGTGGGTGACGCGGTCTGTGCACTGGTGGCGGGTGGGGGTTATGCCGACTATTCAATCGCGCCGGCCGGCTCGGTCCTGCCGGTCCCCCCGGGGGTCAGCGTGGCGGACGCGGCCGGCCTGCCGGAAACCGTCTTCACGGTCTGGACCAATGTGTTCGAGATCGGCGCCTTGTCGCGGGATGAAACATTCCTGGTCCATGGCGGGACAAGCGGGATCGGCTCGACGGCGATCCAGATGGCCAGGGCCGCGGGCGCGCGGGTGATTGCCACCGCCGGGACACCGGACAAGGTCGCCCAATGCAAGGCGCTGGGTGCCGATATCGCGATCAATTATCGCGAGGAAGATTTCGAGGCCGTGGTCACAGCGGCCGGCGGGGCCGATGTCATCCTCGACATGGTCGGCGGCAGCTATGTCCAGAAGAATATCAATTGCGCCAATATGGGCGCGCGGATTGTCTCGATCGCCTTCCTCGCCGGCAGCCGGGTCGAGCTCGACCTGATGCGGGTCATGCTCAAGCGGATCACGCTGACCGGCTCGACCCTGCGGGCGCGACCGCTGGCGGAGAAGGCGCGACTGGCCGCCGCGGTAAAGGAAAATGTCTGGCCGTGGATCGCGGCCGGAAAGCTGGCCCCGCTTGTCGACAGCCGGTTCGCGCTGGACGATGTACGGTCCGCACACGAACGGCTCGATTCCGGCGCCCATGCGGGAAAGATACTGCTGGATTGCTGATTTGTGCAGGCTGCCCGGCTTTGCAGCCCGCGCGGTCTGCGCTATAAATGCACCAAATCGCTGGATGGTGCAGACCTGCCGCCAGCGTCGGAAGCCCAAGCCCGGCCGCCGCGTCGGGCTTTTTTTGTTTTTGTGCTATCAATCCCATGCCTTGGAGCTGAGATCATGACCGAGATCCTGATGCCGAAAGCGACGGCCGTCTGGCTCGTCGACAATACCTCGCTGACCTTCGACCAGATCGCCGATTTCTGCGGCCTGCATCCGCTCGAAGTAAAAGGCATTGCCGATGGCGATGTCGCCGTCGGCGTGCGCGGCGCTGACCCGATTACCAACGGACAGCTGACGCGCGAGGAAATCGAGAAGGCGGAGAAGAGCGACAAGTACCGCATGACGGTGGTGAAGCCGAAATACTCCGAGCTGCACCAGCCGGCCAAGCGCCGCGGTCCGCGCTACACGCCGTTGTCGCGTCGCCAGAATCGTCCGGATGCCATCGCCTGGCTGGTCCGAAACCACCCGGAACTGGCCGATGCCCAGATCTCCAAGCTGATCGGCACGACCAAGACCACGATCCAGGCGGTGCGCGAGCGCAGCCACTGGAACTCGTCCAACATCAAGCCGACCGATCCGGTCTCGCTGGGGCTTTGCACCCAGATCGACCTCGACGAGCAGGTGAAGAAGGCCTCGGCCCGCCGCCGCAAGCTCGAGGAAGAGAACCCGGAACTGCTGACCGATACCCTCAAGGCCCAGGAAGACCTGCACCAGGCCGAGGAAAAGCCGGTCCAGGAAGCCGAGATCGATCTCGAAACCTTGTTTGGCGGCCCCAAGGCCGAATAGACCCGGGTCCGAACAGGACGGCCGGCCTTTCAGCCACAAAAAAAGGCCCGGATCCATTTGGATCCGGGCCTGCTTTTTTTTAAGCCATAGAGGCGGCAGGCGTCAGCCTTTGGGCACGGTGTAATTCATCGCCAGGCGGCCGCCATCGGCATAGATGGTGGTGCCGGTGATGTAGCTGGCATCGCGCGAGGCCAGGAAGGATGCAACCGAGGCAATCTCGTCAGGATCGCCGATCCGCTGCAGCGGGGTGCGCGACATGATCTTGTCCATCGCTTCGGGATTGTCATTCACCGCCCTGAGCACATCGGTATTGATGCTGCCCGGCCCGATGGCATTGACGCGGATGCCATATCTGGCCAGCGCCAGCGCCATCGACTTTGTCATCTGGTTGATCGCGCCCTTGGTCGTGCAATAGGCAAGCTGGTCGGGGATCGCCATCACACCGTTGACCGAGGACATGTTGATGATGGCATAGCGGCGGCGGACATCTTCCGCCCGTTCGCCATCCTCCTCGATCTGGTCGACCATCTGGCGAGCCGCTTCGCGCGCGACCAGGAAGGCGCCGCGCAGATTGACGCCCATCACCTTGTCGAAATCGGCTTCCGAAAGGCTCAGTATATCGCCACCGGCGACGATGCCGGCATTGTTTACCAGCACGTCGAGGCGCTCGAAGGTCGAACGGGTCTCGGACAGGAGATTGTTGACCGCCAGCCGGTCGGCGACATTGCACGATACGAACAGGGCCTTGCCCTTGTCGGCGCCCAGCTCCTCGGCAAGAGCGTGGCCGGCATGGCTGTCGATGTCGGCGATGACGACCTGGCAGCCGTCTTCGGCAAGGCGCCGGGCACAGGCCTTGCCGATACCGTTGGCGCCCCCGGTGATGATTGCGACGCGGTCACCCATTTTCAGTCCTCATTGCCGGCGCGCAGCTGCGCGAACGCGAAGCGCTGACCTTGCACACGCAGGCGGCGCTGGCAATCCATGCCGGCCGCGGCAGGGCCGGGTCCGTCGGTGTCAGGGATTGTTCGTGCGTTCGTAGTCATGCAGGATTTCCGGATCGTCAGGGTTCAGCCGCCAGGCGCGGCGGAACAGCGATCGGGCTTCATCCAGGCGACCAACGGCTTCCAGCGCCGTGGCGTAAGAGTGGACGATCGCCCCGGTGTCCGGCTCCGCGGCAACAGCCTGTTCGCACAGGGGCAGGGCGGTCTCGGCCCGGTCGTCCTTGATCAGGGTCCAGCACAACATGTTCAGCGTCGAGCCGTCCTCGGGCGCCAGCTCGACAGCCCGGCGGGCATCCTCGACAGCGGCCCGCGTCAGGCCGACATCGAGCAGGGCACCGGCGCGGTTGATCCAGGCGCCGATCCAGTCCGGCTCGAGGCGCACCACGTTGTCAAAGGCAACCACGGCGTCGGCATCACGGTCGAGTGCCTGGTAGACCACGCCGAGCGTGATCTGCGTCAGCGTGTCATTGGGCGCAGCCGCCGCGGCCGTCTGGAGGTCTTCCAGCGCCCGTTCGGGCTGGCCGAGTTCGGACCGGGCAATGCCGCGATTGCGATAGAGCGTCGGCTCGATCACGCGTGCGCCGCGGGTCTCGACAATCGCAAAGGCGAAATTATAGGCCTCAAGGGCCTCCTGGAATTCCCGTTCGGCCAGCAGCGCCGCCCCCAGAGCGGCATAGGCGGCGATTTCCTGGCTCATGTCGAGGTCGGCATGGTCCAGACAGTCCCGGAAAAGGCGGATGGCCTCGTCATTCTCGCCGCGGTCCATCGCGGCCTGGCCGGCTGCACACTCCGAAGCGTCTGGATCCGGCTGGGCGAACGCCGTCGCCGTCCAGTTTGACAGAACGAGCAGGCCGGAAGCCACAAGCAGGGCGGAAAGGCGCATCGGAAACTCCAAATCGGTGGTCGGGCAGTGTAGCGCGCAAAAAGGGCGGCCCGAAAGCCGCCCCGTTGATAATTGCGCTGCTGTAATCAGCTAGCCTGTGAGTGTCTCGTGCGCCGATAGTCGCAAGCTTTCTATCTGTTCCTTGATTCGAAGCTTCTGCTTTTTGAGGCGCGCCAGTTCCAGGGAATCCGCCGACGGGTGCTTCTTGACCTCGTCGATTTGTGTATCCAGACGCGTGTGTTTGGCGTCGAGCTCACGGATGCGGGCTTCGATGGGCATGGAGACGTCTCCCTCTTGTGAAGTGGAACACTCGATTGAAGCAGGTTCCCGCACTATGTCTATTCACGAAACGTTTCGGGGTTAGAAAATGGTGAAGCCGGATCGGATGATTGTGGGCGTCTCTGGCGCCTCCGGGATCATCTATGGCATACGGGCGATGGAGGCGCTGAAGGCGCTGGGTATCGAGACCCATCTGGTCGCCTCGAAAGCGGCAGAGATGACGCTTGGCTATGAAACGGATATTTCGATCAAGGAGTTCCGGGCCAAGGCCGATCATGTCTACAAGATGCCCGATGTCGGCGCGCCGATCGCGTCGGGCTCGTTTGCGACCCGCGGCATGCTGATCGCGCCCTGCTCGGTCAAGACCATGTCGGAGATTGCCACAGGCGTGACATCCAGCCTCCTGACACGGGCCGCCGATGTCGTTCTCAAGGAGCGTCGCCGGCTTGTCCTGATGGTACGCGAGACGCCTTTCCACCTCGGCCACCTGCGCACGATGGAGGCATTGACCGAAATGGGCGCCGTGATCTGCCCGCCCCTGCCGGCCTTCTATGCCAAGCCGAAATCCATTGACGACCTGGTTGACCAGTCGGTTGGCCGGGCACTCGACCTGTTCGGGCTGGACTGGGACGGCACCCGGCGCTGGGGCGAGGACCTGGAAGGCGGCCGTCGCTAGTCGGGGCGGCTATTCGCATCTGCAGCGTGATCGGCGATTTATTTGGCCGACGAATGCCAGTATCCTATTCGCTTCGCCACGTTGGCTTGGGCGAAAGCGCCGATCGCGGCGCCGGACCGAAGCTTGGGACCGAAGCTTGGGACCGAAGCTCCGGAACTGTATTCCGGACCAGGCAGATCTGTACAAGATCAGAAAGAGACGGCTGAGGAATGGATGGAGAATCCCTGGACCAGCAGGCCCTGACCGAACGGATCGAGAGCCTGCGGGAGCAGCATGAATCCCTCAATCACGAGGTCGATGCGCTGACCGTCAACGGCGTGGTCGACCAGCTCAAATACGCCCGCCTGAAAAAGGAAAAGCTGCGGATCAAGGACATGATCTCGCAGCTCGAAGACCAGCTCACGCCGGATATTATCGCCTGAAGGCGCGTACAGGCCCGTCAGGCCTGTTTGCGCTCATCCCCTGATTTTTGCGCCTGCTTGCAGGCATACATGGCGGCGTCGGCGCTCGCCATGACGTCCTCGGCACGCTTGCCGGCCTGCAGCGGTTGGCAGCCCCAGGCGGTGCTCACCATCAGCTTGCGGCCCGCATAGTCGAACGGTGTCGTGGAGACCCGGTCGGCCAGTTCGCGCGCCTTGTTTTCCGCTCCGTCAGCCCCGGTCAGGGTCAGGACCACGGCAAACTCATCACCGCCGAGACGGCCAACCGCGTCGGTTTCGCGGACATGGGCCGTGAGAAGATTGGCGATATGGTGCAAGGCGGCATCGCCGGCGGCATGACCATACTGGTCGTTGATCGCCTTGAAGCCGTTGAGATCAAAATAGACAAGGGCGGACGGTGCATTGTGGCGCTCGGCCAGGGCGAGCGCCCGGCTGACTTCGCGCAGGAAGGCGCGGCGGTTCAGCACTGGCAGCATGACGTCGTGATCTGCCAGCGATTCCAGTTCCCGGACGCGACCGCGCAGACGCTCGGTCTCCTTGCGCAGCTGGTCGACCTCGCCCATCAGCGACAGAAGCGCGCGCTGGACATTCGGAGTCAGTTCAGCTTCCGGCACGCCCATGATCGAAGCGGCATCCGACGGTACGGCACTCGCTTGTTCGCTGCCACCGCCGCGGCGGGCAGTCTCGGTCTTGCTGGGGCGGGAAACATTCCCGGTTGGGCCGGTCGGTCCGATGCGCATGGCACGATCCAGTTCGATTCTCTTCATCCTCAGGCTCGCCAAGTGTGGTTAAGAAACGGTCAAGCGGACGCGCTTTGACTTTGTCTTGCCGGATGTTCTTGACGTTCACGCGCGTGAAGCTATGGTCGCGCGCTTCCTTTTCACGCGCAGGAAGCGTCATGAGCGAAGTTTCGCCGTCCTCATCCGACCTCTCCAGATATCCCGTCGACGTTGCCATCATCATGGGCTCGCGCTCGGATTGGCCAACAATGAAGAAAGCCGCCAACATTCTGGCGGAGCTGGGGATCAGCCATGAGACGCAGGTCGTGTCAGCGCATCGCACGCCGGACCGGTTGGTGGCGTTTTCCAAGTCGGCACGCGGCCGCGGCATCAAGGTCGTGATCGCCGGCGCCGGCGGTGCGGCGCACCTGCCGGGCATGGTCGCCTCGATGACCAGCCTTCCCGTGCTGGGCGTGCCCGTGAAGTCCAAGACGCTCAATGGTCAGGACAGCTTGCTCTCCATCGTCCAGATGCCTGGCGGTGTACCGGTCGGCACCCTGGCGATCGGTGATGCCGGTGCTAAGAATGCCGGCCTGCTGGCCGCCTCCATCCTGTCGCTGATGGATGCCGGCATTGCCGAACGGCTCGACGCTTGGCGCCAGGCCCAGACCGACAGCGTCCCGGTGACGGTCGAGGACTGATTGCCATGAGCGATGGGCCACTGGTTCCGGGCAGTGTGATCGGCATTCTGGGCGGCGGCCAGCTGGGCCGCATGCTGGCCAGCGCCGGCGCCGCGCTGGGCTTTGACGTCCACATCTATGACCCCGAACCCGATTGCCCGGCCAGCCGCGTCGCTGCGCGCAGCTATTGCGCGCCGTGGGATGATGCCGGTGCTGTGGCCAATTTCGCCAGCCGCTGCGACGCCATCACCTATGAGTTCGAGAATGTGCCGGTGGAAACCGTGGCGATTGCGGCCGCCGCTTCGGCGCTGCGTCCCGGCGCCAGATCGCTCGAACTGACCCAGGACCGTTTCATCGAGAAGCATTTCATCAATCAGCAGGGCGTGAGAACCGTCCCCTTCGCCCAGGTCGACGATATCGACAGCCTGGAGGCCGCGATCGAGGATATCGGCCTGCCGGCCGTCCTGAAGACACGGCGCTTCGGTTATGACGGCAAGGGGCAGGCCTGGATCCGTGACGCCGAGGACGCGCGCGCGGCCTGGGAAACGATCGGCTGTCAGCCGGCCATTCTTGAGGGCGCTGCGGCCTTCATTCGCGAACTCTCTGTCGTCGCGGCCCGTTCGGTCAGCGGCGAGGTTATGGCCTTCCCCCTGTCCGAGAATGTCCATGGCGATGGCATCCTCAAGACCGCGACCGCGCCGGCTCCGGGTATCGACAGCGCGACCCAGGGCCGGGCCCTGGCGATTGCCCGTGCCCTCGGTGACGGGCTGGGTCATGTCGGGGTTTTTGCGGTCGAGCTGTTTGATCTCGGCGCGGGCGAGCTGATCGTCAACGAGATCGCGCCGCGGGTTCACAATACCGGACACTGGACGATGGATGGCTGCGGCTGTGACCAGTTCGAACAGCACATGCGTGCCGTTGCCGGCTGGCCGCTCGCTGACCCCGCTGCCCATTCGGCCTGTGTGATGACCAATCTGATCGGCCATGATGCCGACGCCTGGGCCGAACTGGCGGCCGATCCGCGGGCGCGTCTGCACCTCTATGGCAAGCGCGAGACCCGTGCAGGCCGCAAGATGGGGCATGTCAACCGGCTCTCGCCGCTCTGAGCCTGCTTCCAATGGCCGCCCGACCGCTTATGTTAGGGGCATGATCCGAACGCCTCCCGATCCGCGCGCCTACATTGATGACCGCGGCCCGTTCGACCTGATTGGCGATATTCACGGTTGTTTCAACGAGCTGGCGGCTCTGCTCGAACGCTTGGGCTATGACCGGCGTGATGTGCATGACTGGCACCATCCGGAAGGCCGCCGCCCGGTCTTCCTGGGTGATCTTGTCGATCGCGGCCCCGACAGTCCCGGCGTGCTGCGAACGGTGAAGGCGACCGTCACCGCCGGGCGCGGCTATTGCGTGGTCGGCAATCATGACGACAAGTTCCGGCGCTGGCTGGCCGGTCGCGATGTGAAAATTTCGCACGGCATCCGCGAGACCATCGATCAGATGCAGGCCGAGCCCGACCCCTTCCATCGCGAACTCGGCCATTTCATCGACACCCTGCCGCACCATCTCATCCTGGATGAGGGCCGGCTGATCGTTGCCCATGCCGGGGTCCAGGCCGACATGCATGGCGAGGACTCGTCACGGGTGCGGGCCTTTGCCATGTATGGCGAGGTCACTGGCGAGCGCGACATGCACGGCCTGCCGATCCGGCGCGACTGGGCCCGCAATTACGCGGGCGATCCGACCGTCGTGCACGGCCATGTCGCCGAGCCTGAGATTCGCGAACGCAACAATGTCATCTGTATCGACACAGGCTGCGTGTTTGGCGGCCATCTGACCGCGATGCGCTGGCCCGAGCGCGATTATGTCCAGGTGCCCGCCCGTGAGGCCTGGTTCCACTCGCCCCGCTGGGCGGTGGACGACGAGCGCGACTAGGCGGTCTGCGTGCGCGGCTTGCGGCCGAGTTGGTCGGCATAATCGTGATTGACGTCGCGATGACCAGCCTCGTCGGCCCGCACGGCATCCACAACATCGCGCAGGCGGGCATCGGCCGGCAGTTTCCAGTAATCGATGGCGATCTGCGGCGCCGGCACATTCTCGTGCTTGCCCGCATCAATGCCGTCGAGATACTGGCTGTAGCTGATCACCGCCTCTTCCTCGAAATAGCCGACGACACGGTGCGCCGTGCGCGGCGCGAAGAGGTAAAGGAAGAAATAGCAATTATAGAAAATCGCCTGGACGATCATGATCACGATCCGCTCGAACAGGGTCGGCTTGGCGATCTCGATGAAGGTCATCAGGTGCATGCGCTCGTTTTCCGCCTCATCCAGCAGGGTGCGGATCCAGCCCTCGTCATCGCGGATGCGTCGCAGCGCCTTGAGATGCTGCAGGAGGCCTCCGACCATGCCGGGCACGGCGGCAACGGTTTCCAGCACCACGGCGCGGTGGCCATAGCGTTTGGCGAAAAACGTGTCGGCGAAGAAGCGCAGGAATTTAACGAAACCCAGGGCGATATGGTCGCCCAGCCCGTCAGGCTTCCTGTGCTGGTCGAGAATGATGTGGTCCGTCGTCGTCATGTCGGTCTCCCGTTTGGGACGGTGCATGGCGACACGGTGCGCGCGGACGGGACAGGGCGGAAGGTGGCACGGCGCCGCGCGTCGATAAATCTCGCAATCAGGTTGTGGGTATTCGCCAGGCGGATTGAAGCCCGCAGCCGACCGGACGCCTAGACCCGGGGGCCCGGTCCGTGGCGCAGCTTGCCCAGCAGGCCGGCCAGATCCGGCAGCTCGGCCGTGAGCCTGGCGATATTGGCCTTGGTCTTCTCGAAATCCATCACATTCTGGATGCGACGGTCGAGGAAAGCTTGGGCTTCGGCCTTCTCCGTGTCGGCCTCGTTGAGCCAGGTCGATAGGGTCGAGCCATAGACGCCGGCCAGTATGGTCCGCTTGGAATAGAAGTTCACATCGGTCGAAGCGTCGCCAATGGCGCGCCAGATCGTGTCTGCGGTGGCCCACAGGAGCTGCGGTGCCTCGCTGGCGGCGTCGGGCAGCATGAGGCGGGAACGCGCCCTGCGGGCCGCCTCCTCGTGCGGGCCGATCGCCTCGAGCCTGGCCATGACTCCGAATCGGACCCGCTCGCGGACCTTCATCGCCTTGATGTCAGCGCCTCTCACGGCGGTCACTACGGCCTGGTCGAGCCGCCTGGACCAGCGCACGATCAGGTCGAGCACGCCACGCGGGCAGGCCAGCAGGGCCTGGCCCTTGTCGATGCCGGCATCGGTGCAGGCCCGGGCGAAACTGTCATCGGTCCAGCCATCGAAGGCGGCCAACGGTAGAATCGACTCTAAAAGCGCGTCGCGTGTGTTATCCTTCACGGAGCGGGGCAGGGTATCGGCTTCCATCATGTCGATCTGTCTAGACCAGTGCGGTGGCTTCGTCACCTCGCCCGTGTGTGCTGACAGTGTGGACACGTGGTCGCAGCTCTGCTAGTAGCCCCGCCTCTGGCGAACTAGCGACGTGAGGAATGGCCCTCGCGTCCAACCTATGGAGAGAGAGCCATCGTACAGATCGTTGTGCGCGACAATAACGTGGAGCAAGCGCTCCGCGCGCTGAAAAAGAAGATGCAGCGGGAAGGTACTTTCCGCGAAATGAAGCGTCGTAATCATTACGAGAAGCCCTCGGAGAAAAAGGCTCGCCAAAAGGCTGAAGCCATTCGCCGTGCGCGCAAGCTGGCTCGCAAGCGGGCTCAGCGCGAAGGTCTCGTCGCCAAGCGTGGCGGCACGACGCGTCGCTAGGGTCGCCAGGCCTCATTGCGAGTAAAGTGAAACCGCCGTGTCCCATCGGACACGGCGGTTTCCTTTTGCCTGAATTTCAAAGTTCGATTTTCAGCGGTTGGTGAGGATGCGCTCGATCTCGTCCAGCGTGTTCTTGCCGAAATACAGCTCCCCTTCGACAAAGAAGGACGGGATGCCGAATGCGCCTCGTGCCGCTGCGTCCTTGGTATTGGCCATCAGTTTTGCCTTGATCTCCGGTGTCCCGGCCGCCGCGAGCAGGGCTTCAACGTCGAGGTCGGTATCGGCAAAGGCTGCGGCGATAATCTCCGGCTCATCCATTTTCTTCGGTGCTTCCCACATGTGATGGAAGCCGGCGTCCAGAAACGCCGGCAGCACGCCCGCCGCGTCGGCCGCTACCGCCATACGCATCAACAGCAGGGTGTTGACGGGAAAGTGCGGGTTGAAGGTGAAATACGACAGGCCATGCCTGGCGATGAAGCGCTCGAACTCGCGCCCCTCATAGGCCAGCTTGTTGGGGATGTCGGAATACGCCAGCATGGGTGCCTGGTTGCCGGTCAGCTTGAACAGGCCGCCGAGCAGGACAGGCGTATGGCGCAGCGTCGCGCCGGTACGCAGGGCGAGGCCGGGCAGGACCTTGTGGGCGAGATAGGCGTTCGGGCTCGCCAGATCGATCAGGACGTCAATTTGGGTCATTACCAGGTCTCTCCATGGGGTCTGAGGTCCATCTCGAACGTCCAGGCGTCCCGGCTCTGTTGGTGCAGGGTCCAGTAGGCGTTGGCGATCGAATCTGGATTGGTGAGGGCGTCAGCGGGCAGGTCCGCGGCGACCTCGTCGCCATGCAGGGCGCGGATCCGGTCGCGGACAAAATCGGTGTCGACGCCGGCGTCAATGACGAGGTGGGCAACATGGATGTTCTTCGGTCCGAGCTCGCGCGCCATGGACTGGGCCATCATGCGCAGGCCGCCCTTGGCGCTGGCAAAGGCGGCATAGCCCGACCCGCCGCGCAGGCTGGCGGTGGCGCCCGTGAAGAAGATCGAGCCGCGACCGTGATCCAGCATGATCCGCGCCGCCTCGCGCCCGGTCAGGAAGCCCGCCTTACAGGCCAGCTCCCAGACCTTGGTGAACACACGCTCTGTTGTTTCGAGCAGCGGAAACTGCACATTGGCTCCGGGATTGGAGATGACGACTTCCAGCGGTGCGTCGGCGTTGGCGGCCTCGAGGAAAGTTTTCACGCTCTCCTCCTGGCGCGCATCAAGATGATGCGCGACGCAGCGCCCGCCTGCTGAGGTGATTGTCTTGCAAAGCGGTTCCAGTTTGTCGGAATTGCGCCGCCCGGCATGGACGACATAGCCCTCTGCCGCAAATTTCCGCGCGATCGCCGCGCCGATGAAATCCCCGGCGCCGACAATCGCGCAGCTGGCATTTCGCTTGTCCATGACCCGCTCCATCTTGAAATAAGACCAACTAAGTCTTGAAATGGGACTGAGTCAATGGCATAGCGAACTCATGCGATGGAATGAGTTGTCAGACGAGAGGTGTTCCCTGGCCCGCACGCTGGCGGTGGTCGGGGATCGCTGGACCCTGCTGGTCCTGCGCGAGGCCTTCCTGCGGGTGCGGCGTTTTGATGATTTCCGCGCCCGGCTCGGAATCGCACGCCGTGTCCTCGCCGAACGTCTCGCCCATCTGGTCGAGGAAGGTGTGCTGGAAAAACAGGTCTACCAGACCCGCCCGCTGCGCCATGAATACCGGCTGACGCAAAAGGGGCTGGACCTCTATCCGGCGCTGCTATCGCTCGTCCATTGGGGTGATCATCACTATGCCGGTCGGGCCGGTCCGCCGGTGGTCCATACCCACAAGACCTGCGGCCATGACTTCCACAGCGTGCTGAGTTGTTCGGAATGCGGTGAGCCGGTCGGTGCCCGGGACGTGCTGGCACGCCCCGGACCCGGCTCGGCCTAACCTCAGGCCGGTTTTTTCTGGCCGCCGATCTTGAACCAGCCCTTCACCGTATCCTGGTTGGCCTGGTTGAGCGCGCCCATGCGGAACAGGACGCCGGAGCCCCAGATCACAAAGACGGCAAAGGCGATCATTCCGGCCGTGGTGCCGATGATTTCCACCATTCCGACTTCATGTGGCAGGCGTGCGAGCATGAGGTAGGGCGTCCACAGCGGAACCCAGCTGGCGAAGGCGACGATAGGTGAGTCCGGCGAGTCGATCGCCATCATGACCAGGAAGATCGGCACCATCATGATCAGCATCATCGGGCTCATCAGGGTCTGGGCATCCTGCAGCGTCTCGCACAGCGAGCCGATGGCCAGGAAGACGGCGCCATACATCAGATAGCCGATGATGAAATAGCCAAGCGCCGGCAGCAGAAGGCCGGGATCGAGCACGGCGGCGAGGATCTCGGCGATCGGTACATCCGCGGCTGCCGCGACCTGTTGCACGCCGAAAGTCCCGAGCAGGGCCATGCCGCCCCACACGATCAGCAGGGTTGCCGAGACGGCGGCGACGCCGATCAGCTTGCCGGTGAGAATTTCATGGTGCCGGGTCGAGGCCAGCATCATTTCCAGCACCTTGTTGCCCTTCTCCTCGATCATCGCGGTCAGCAGCATGTTGACGACCGAGAAGATGATGATCCACAGGCCGAACGCGGTCATCGCGCTGACGATCAGCGGAATGCGCTCGGCTGCGGTGACTTCCGCCGTATCGCCGGTGCGCTCCGGGTTGAGCTCGCGGACATCGGGTGAGAGGCCTCCGGCGGTCTCGATCAGGTCCGGGCTGACCCCGGCATCAATGAGATACTGCGTCTGCATGTAGTCCCGCAGGGAATTGCGGATCTGCGAGCGCAGGCCGCCATCGGAAACATTGGTGCTCCAATAATCGACCTCGATCGCGCCTTCGGCGTCCTGGCGCAGGAAGACGGCGGCAAACAGGCTGTGCCCGCCATCGGCGGCTGTGAAGCTGGCGCCGCCGGTGAGATAGGGACGCAGCGCGTCGAGCTCGGTCTCGCCGACATCGACGCGCAGGTAACGCTCGTCTGAGAGCTGCGGCTGGGCAGCGAGCGCGGCTTCAACCTGCGGCAGGTCGCCGAACATCTCGCGCATGGCTTCGCGCGTGCGTTCTAGGTCCTCGGCCCGGCTGGCTTCCGCCTGGGCCTCGAGCGCCGCCTCCAGCCTGCCGCCTGTCTCGTCGACGAGGACGTAGTAGCGTGTCGGCTGGGAGTTCTCGATCAGGATCGGCATGCCGATGCCCAGCGCCATGAACATCGGCACCGAGGCCAGCGACAGCCAGAAGCCCCAGGTGGCGACATAGGAGAGGAATTCGCGGCGGGCGATGAGATAGATGGCGCGCATCACACGGCCTCCGTTTCGGCAGCGGCGCTGGCGCCGACGAGATGGACAAAGGCGTCGTGGAGATGGGCGCGAACTGGCTCGAAGCGGGCCAGTTTCACGCCGCTGTCGACGCAGGCCTTGAGGACATCCTGGGCGTCGGTTCCGGTGGCGAGATCGATCGTCCAGACTGCATTACCGTCGACCGGTGCTTCGCGGGCGATCTGGCCTTTTCCGGCGAGGATCTGTCTCAGATCGTGATCGGAGGCCGCTTCCACCGTAACCCGCCGGGGCACTTCACCGAGCGCCTGGCTAACGCTGCCGTCAAACACCTTGCGGCCCTTGGCGACCAGCACGATCTGGTTACACAGGCGCTCGGCATGCTCCATGACATGGGTCGAGAACAGCACGGTCCGCCCGGCTTCGGCCTGGCGGCGGACGATTTGCTCGAGCGCATTCTGGTTGACCGGGTCGAGACCGGAGAAGGGCTCGTCGAGAATGATGAATTCCGGCTCGTGGACCAGGGTGGAGATGATCTGGACCTTCTGGGCCATGCCCTTGGACAGGGTCTTGACCTTGCTGTCGGCGACGTCCGGCAGATCGAATTCTTCCAGCATGGCAAGGCCGCGCCTGCGGGCCTCCGCTGCGCCGACACCCTTGAGACGGGCGAAGAAGGTGATGACGTCGATCACCTTCATCTTGCGGTAGATGCCGCGCTCCTCGGGCAGAAAGCCGACCCGGTCGAGCGCCGCCGGCCGCGGCTTGCCGCCGAACAGGCTGACCGTGCCGCTGTCGGGCGTGAGAATGCCCAGCGACATGCGCAGGCTGGTTGTCTTGCCGGCGCCATTGGGGCCGAGAAAGCCGGTGATCTGGCCGCGCTGGACCTTGAAGCTGACATCCCGGACGGCCGGCTTGCCATTGAAGGTCTTCGAAACGTTGGATAGTTCGAGAATGGTCTCGGACATGGTGCCCCCTATCATGATCGCGCCGGAGCCTAGTCAGGATAGTGGCAGGCGGCCACCGGTATTGGGCAGTTTGCCGTCCCCCTTCCCGCCCAGTCAGGCGAGGTCGAGGACGAAATACGGCAGGTCCAGCGGCGGCGGTTCGGCGAGGCCGAGCCGGGTGAGCTGGTGATGCGCCTGCCCGCGGTGATGGGTGGCGTGGTTGAACATGTGGGTGAGGATGATGCGGCGTGGCAGGGTGCGCGAAATGCCGCCCATATCCTTGTACGCGAAGTCAGCCAGGATGGCGTCGTCATCCAGCCCGGCGATGAAGGCCCGCGTCGCGGCATCCTGTTCGCGCCGCGCCGCCCACAGGGCCTCGAAATCGGTTGTCGGCGTCGCGTCAAGCCGGGCATGGGGCGCGGATTGTCCAAGCAGGCGGGCCATCCAGAGATGGTCGGCGACCAGGATATGGGTCAGCGTGCCCTGCAGGGATCCGAAATAGGCACCGATATCGCGGCGGCGCGGCTCGCTCCCGATTTCACGGGCGGCACTGTAAATCCGCTGGTTCGCCCAGGCGTTGTAGTCGGCGAGTTGCAGGAAGTGGTCGCGCATCAGGCCCTCCGGGCTGTGTGCCGCGCTGGTCGGCGGTCTCGATCCCGCAGATAGTGCCCGCGCCGTTTTGGCACGCAAGGGCGAGGATACATGTCCCCTGAAGATGCCCGCGCACGGCTCAATGCCCTGCGCCAGGAAATACTCGACCTGTCCGATGCCTCCAGCGAGGACCGCAAGCCGGTCGAGCTCGACCAGCAATCGGTCGGACGTCTCTCACGACAGGATTCGATGCAGGTCCAGGCCATGGCCAAGGCCGCCGACGCGCGGCGGGTCCAGGAAATGCGCCGGATCGATGCCGCCCTGGTGCGCATTGACGAGGATGAGTTCGGCTGGTGCGCCGAATGCGGCGAGCCGATCGAGGATGCCCGGCTCGAGATTGACGCGGCAGCCCCGCGCTGTTCGGCCTGCGCCTGATGCGCTAGCGGGCCTTGTAGCCGGCCTGACGGATCAGGCTGCGCAGCGCGTCATCGCCCGGCGAGGCGAGTTTCAGCAATTCCACATAGGGGTCGCCGCCGAGCTGCAGGCATCGTGCAAAGGCCGGCTCGGTCTTCAACCCGTCGGCCTTGGCGGCACGAACGTCCGTGCGCAGCCGGTCCTCGGCGCATTGCAGCAGGCGGTGCTCGGCCAGCCAGTGGACATAGCTTTCATGGGTCTCGACCGGGCGCTCGCGGCCGAAGATCTCGACCGGGACGTGTTCAATGACCATCCGGGCTATGATCGAGGCTTCGCCTGCATGGAGGTTGTCGACGACCTCCGCGTCCGGCCACAGGGTGGAAAGCGCTGACTTGAAGGCTGCAAGCCCCGTTGTGGCACAGCAGGCAATGTCGATATCGGCGCCAGGCCCGTGGACGGAAAGCGGGATGGAGCCGACCCAGCGCGGTGTCCAGCGTGCCAGCTTGCGCATCAGCCCGTGACGGGACATCAGGCGGCGGATTTCCGGGCAGGGCATCAGGCGATCGGTCATGGCCCGCGATCTCGCGCGCGGCGGCAAAACTGTCAATCCGCGTCCTTCAGGGTGATGGACAGCTGCGCCCCGTTGCGACAGCCTGCGGAATCACAAAAGGGGACCGGCCATGGGCTTTTACAGCGAACGCATCCTGCCAAATCTCATCGCCTGCGCCTGCGGAACCCGGCCAATCCTGAAACAGCGGCGTCTGATGGTTCCGGAGGCGCGCGGTCGCGTGCTCGAGGTTGGCATGGGGTCGGGTACCAACCTGCCCTTTTACGACCCGCAGTCGGTTACCGGAATTGTCGGTGTTGAACCGTCCGCAGGCATGCGCACCAAGGCCCGGCGGGCAATTGCCGGTCAGGCCATACCGGTCGAGCTCATCGACGCGCCGGGCGAAGCGCTTCCGGTGGAGGACAGGTCCATTGATACCGTTCTTTTGACTTTCACGCTGTGCACGATCCCGGACTTCCAGTTGGCGCTTTCGGAAATGCGCCGAGTGCTCAAGCCGGAGGGCCGCCTCGTCTTTGTCGAGCACGGGCTGGCGCGGGATGCCGGTATCGCGCGCTGGCAACACCGTATCGAGCCGGTCTGGAAGGCCATTGGCGGCGGCTGTCATCTGACCCGTCCGATGGACAAGCTGATCGCTGAGGCGGGTTTCAGAATTGACCGGCTGGAGGCGGATTATTTGCCCGGGACGCCGAAATTCTCCGGCTATGTCTACAAGGGCCTGGCCGGTGTGCGCTAGGGCATCCCCGGGAAACTCGTCACGTATTCAATCCTGATGTCCGGGAAGCTGGTCACGAACTGGATGGTGAAGTCCGGGAAGCTGTCGACGAATTCCCATGTCCCGCACTCATCCGGCAAAGCAGCGACCGTCTTGACCTTGAGGTCGGGGAAGCTGGTCACGACCTGCACCCGGATGTCGGGAAAACTCTCCACGATCGCGACAGGCCCTTGCAGCGCAATGCCGTTGAAGGAGCAGTCTTCGGCAATGCCGGGGGCAGCGGTGATGAGGGCGAGTGTGGCCAGCATGCGGTTCAGCCTGCGCTTGCGAAGCTGAACCGCAGCTGAAGCCTGGGCTTAATCCAGCGCCTTCACGATGCTTTCGGTCATCTTCTTGGCGTCGCCAAGCAGCATCATCGTGTTGTCGCGGAAGAAGAGCGGGTTCTCGACGCCGGCATAGCCGGAGCCCAGCGAGCGCTTGATGAAGAAGACGGTGCGCGCCTTCCAGACCTGTAGGACCGGCATGCCGTAGATCGGCGAACCGGGATCATCCTCGGCAGCCGGATTGGTGACGTCATTGGCGCCGATCACGAAGGCCACATCGGCATTGGAGAAATCGGAATTGATATCCTCCAGCTCGAAGACCTCGTCATAGGGGACATTGGCCTCGGCGAGCAGCACATTCATGTGACCCGGCATCCGGCCGGCGACCGGGTGGATGGCATAGGCGACGTCGACGCCCTCGGCCTTCAGCACGTCGGCCATTTCCTTGAGCGCGTGCTGGGCCTGGGCGACGGCCATGCCATAGCCCGGCACGATGATGACCTTGCCGGCATTCTTCATCACGAAGGCGGCGTCCTCGGCCGAACCCTGCTTGGCATTGCCCTGTGGCCCGGCGGCAGCTGCCGCGTCGCCACTTTCGCCGAACCCGCCCAGGATGACCGAGATGAAGGAGCGATTCATGCCCTTGCACATGATGTAGGACAGGATCGCCCCGGACGAGCCGACCAGCGCGCCGGTGACCAGGAGCGCGGTATTTTCCAGCGTGAAGCCGAGCGCCGCGGCAGCCCAGCCGGAATAGGAGTTCAGCATCGACACCACGACCGGCATGTCGGCGCCGCCGATCGGGATGATCAGGGTCACGCCAAGCACGAGGGCGGCCAGGGTAATCAGCCAGAAGGCCGTCTTGGCGTCGCCGCCGGATGCCATCAGGAAGGCGATCATGATGACGATGAAAGCGCCGATGGCGATGTTCAGCAGGTGGCGGGCCGGCAGCATGATGGGCGCGCCGGACATGTTGCCGTTCAGCTTGGCAAAGGCGATGACCGATCCGGAGAAGGTGATGGCGCCGATCGCCGTGCCCAGCGACAGCTCGAACAGGGAGAGATGTTTCAGATCCCCCATCGCGTCGGCAATGTGGAAGGCGCCTGGCGCATAGAGGGCGGCCGCAGCGACCAGCACGGCGGCGAGACCGACCAGCGAGTGGAAGGCCGCGACCAGTTGCGGCATGGCCGTCATCGGCACGCGCCGGGCAATGATCGCCCCGATGCCGCCACCAATCATGATGCCGCCAATGATCAGGGCGATCGAGGCCCCGTCCAGATTGACCGCGAGCAGGGTGGTGACAATCGCGATCGCCATGCCGGCCATGCCGAACAGATTGCCGCGGCGCGCGGTTTCCGGATTCGACAGGCCGCGCAGGGCGAAGATGAAGAGGATGCCGGAGCCCAGATAGAGCAGGGCAGCGAGATTGGCTGACATCTCTAGCGCTCCTTCTTCTTGTACATGGCGAGCATGCGGCGGGTGACGAGGAAGCCGCCGAATATGTTCACACTGGCCAGGATGATGGCGATGAAGCCGAGCCCGCGCGAGAAGCCGGCCCCTTCGGTCTGTGCTGCCGTGGCAGCAACGTCACCGGATCCGGTCGCGGTCGCCGTGGCGGCCAGAAGGGCGCCGACGATGATGACGGAGGAAATGGCATTGGTAACGGCCATCAGCGGCGTGTGCAGGGCCGGGGTCACCGACCAGACGACGTAATAGCCCACGAAGACCGCCAGCACGAAAATCGCCAGGCGGAAGATGACGGGATCAACGGCTTCCATGATCAGGACTCCTTTTTCGTCAGGCTCGGATGCACAACGGCACCATTCCTGGTCAGCGCCATGCCCTGGATGACCTCATCATCCCAGTGCGGGGCGAGCCCGCCCTCCTCATTGACGAGAAGCGGCAGGAGGTTGGCGAGGTTCTTGGCGTAGAGCGCCGAGGCGTCGGCGGCGAGGCGACCGGGCAGATTGCCATAGCCGGCAATCTTGATGCCCTTGTGCTCGACCACTTCATCGACCTTGGTCAATTCGCAATTGCCGCCATTGGGCGCGGCCAGATCGATAATGACCGAGCCCGGTTTCATGCTCTCGACCATGGCCTTGGTGACCAGGGTCGGGGCCGGGCGGCCCGGGATCAGGGCAGTGGTGATGACAATGTCCTGCTTGGCGATATGGCTGGCCACCAGCTCGGCCTGCTTGGCCTGGTATTCCCTGGACATTTCCTTGGCATAGCCACCGGCAGTCTCGGCCTGCTTGAACTCGTCATCCTCGACGGCGATGAATTTCGCACCCAGGGACGCGACCTGTTCCTTCACCGCCGGGCGGACATCGGTCGCGGTGACGATGGCACCGAGGCGGCGCGCCGTGGCGATCGCCTGCAGGCCGGCCACGCCGACCCCCATCACGAAGGTCTTCGCGGGGGCGACCGTACCGGCGGCTGTCATCATCATCGGGAAGGCGCGGCCATAGAGTTCGGCGCCCTCGATGACCGAGCGATAGCCGGCGAGATTGGCTTGCGAGGACAGCGCGTCCATGGCCTGGGCACGGGTGATGCGCGGCACGAATTCCATCGCCAGCGCATTGATGCCGGCCTTGGCCAGGTCCTCGGCCATCCGGGTGTTGCCGTGCGGGCTGAGATGGGCGACCAGCAGGACGCCTTTCAGCTTGGCCAGCGTTGCCTCGTCCGGGCTGCGCACCGCGAACAGCGCGTCGGCGCCCTTGAGTGTTGCAGCTGCGGTGCCGATCTTCGCACCTGCGTCGGCAAAGGCCTCATCGGTCACGGCGGCGGTCAGGCCCGCGCCCTTCTCGATGGCGACTTCATGGCCGGCGGCCACGAATTTCTTGACGGTTTCAGGGGTGGCTGCCACGCGGGTTTCGCCCGCATGTCGTTCTTTCAGAATGGCAATTCGCATTTCGTCCCGCCGCTTTTGGCTTGATGCGGCGAGGATGCGCGAATTCTCCCGTGAGGGGAAGGCCCCTCCGGGAAATTTCTAGACCGAAATCGGGAAAAATTGTGCAGTGCGAAGAGGCGGTGAGGAAATCAGCCGCCCAGCGCCATACCGAACAGTTGAACAAGGCCGCCACAGACCAGGCCGAAGACGAAAAGTCCGCCAAGCGTGACATACCAAGACGTCTTCATGCCGAGCGCCAGGCCAAGCACGCCGCCGACGATCGCTGTGGCGATCAACGAGACCAGCCAGTCAAACTCGACTGCGAAGGCCAGCGTCAGGTAAAGCACGGTGACGACGGTGAGCAGGCTGCCCCACACCGATACTGCAATGAAACCGCCAAAGGTGGCTTTCTGGTCGGCGATGTCCATTTCGCCACGAACATAATCAGACGCCATCGGTTGCGTGCCTCCGTCAAACTGGTTTCGAGCGGATAGCACGCGTTGAATGTTCCGCCAAGATGTCGGCGCCATATGCCGCAGATGACACCTGTCATGTCCGATCGGTGACGCCTGTGTCTGCCGCGATGCCGGGCATGGCGCCAGATTGGCTCCAGGCAAATGGAGCCCTCTCATGACCGATCTTTCGACAGACATCCTCAATGAACGCCGGCGATACTCGGCAGCCGCCGGTGGCGGCGTCTCGCTTCCTGTGGCCGGTGCCATCTACTGGGCCTGCCTGGCGATCGCCGGGACCTGGATGGAGCCGACACAATGGGCCTATACGGCCGCCATGTTCTCCGGCGCGATCTTTCCCGTCGGCCTGGTGCTGCAGGGCGTTTTCAAATCGCCCTTCATGAAGGCCAAATCGCCGCTTTCCGGGGTCACAACGGCGGCCATTGTTGCGATCAACCTGCTCTGGCCGATCCACATGATCGTGGTCTGGACGGCGCCCCAGGCCGCGCCGCTGACGCTCGCCATCGGGATGAGCTTGCACTGGCCGATCATCGGCTGGGGCTATGCGTCAAAGGTCTGCATGGCTCACGCGATCGTCCGGGTCGCGGCGGTGACGGCGATCTTTTTCCTCGCGCCGCAATACAGCCTGGTCGGCATCCCGCTCGTGGTCAGCGGCCTTTACCTGCTGGCCGCGGCCGGGCTTTCATGGGAATCGAACCGCTATCGCCGCATGATTGCGGCCCCGGCCTGAGAAAGGCGGACCGACCCGTGATCGCCCTGCGCACGCTGATATCGCCGAATCGGCCCTGGATCCATCTCCTCTATCTGGGCATGTTCTTCTTCGGGTGGCTGTACCAGCCTCCGACACGGCTCGAGGCGATCACGGGGCTGGCGAGCATGGCCGGCTTTATCGCCCTCTACGTTTTCGCCATGCGGCGGATGGACTGGACGCTCTTTCCCGCCGCCCTCATCACCACGCTTCTGGGCCTGATCCTGATCCCGCAAACCCTGGGCGGCGGCGTCTATTTCGTCTTCGCGGCGGCCATGCTCGGCCGGCTCGACTGGACGCCCCGCCTCTGGGCCGCGATGGCCTTGCTCGCCGTGACCAGTATCACCGCGGTCTGGATCTACGCACCTACCCCGTTCTTCGCTCTGGCCATGGCCGGACTGGCCGCGATGGCGGCTGGCGGATCCATGATCGCGGCCCGCCATGAGCGTCAGGCGGATGAAGCCGAGGAAACCCGGTCCCGCGCCGCCCGCGAGGCCGCGGAGGCCGAACGCCAGCGCATCGCCCGCGACCTGCATGATTTGCTCGGTCAGACCCTGTCGACCGTGACCCTCAAAGCCGAAATTGCCGAACGCCTGATGAGCCAGGATGGCGAGCGGGCCATCACCGAGCTGCAGGCCATCCAGTCGATCTCGCGCCAGGCCTTGGCCGATATGCGGGAAGCGGTGATCGGACTGCGCGGGCGGAAGCTGGGCGATGCCATGCGCGAAAGTGTCCAGCGTCTGGCCGATGCCGGTGTCGCGGCCGAGCTTGAGGGTAAGGAGGACACAGGCAGGCTGTCCGATTTGGCTTCCACCGCCCTGGCCATGGTTACGCGGGAAGCTGTTACCAATATTATTCGCCATGCCAATGCGAGCAGCGCGAAACTGGGCTTCTTCCGCCAGGGTGATGCAGTCCGACTGATCATCCGGGATAATGGGCGGGGCGGGGCCGATCCGGACGGCGGCGGGCTCAGCGGCCTGCGCGCCCGGCTTGAAGGGCTCGGTGGCGCATTGGAGGTCGGCCCGGTGAATCGAGACGAGGGAACGCTCCTGACGGCGCGCTTGACGGATCAGGCGGAGAGCGAGGGGCAGTCGCAATGATCAAGGTCGTGATCGCCGAGGACCAGACCCTGCTGCGCGATGCGCTGGCCACGCTTCTCGGCCTGGAGAGCGATATCGAGATTGCCGGACTGGCGGCCAATGGCCGCGAGGCCCACACGCTCATCCGCCGGGAGACGCCCGATCTGGTTCTCACCGATATCGAAATGCCCGACATGACCGGTCTGGAACTGGCCGATCTGCTGCGCCGTGAACAGGCAAGAACACGCGTGTTGATTGTCACCACGTTCGACCGGCCGGGCTATCTGCGGCGGGCCATGGAGGCCGGCGTTGCCGGTTTCATCCTGAAAGACGGACCGTCGGCGGACCTGGCTGGCGCGATCCGGCGGATCATGGCCGGCGAACGCGTCGTTGCACCCGAACTTGCCGCCCGTGCCTGGGATGAGGCAGACCCGCTCAGCGATGCCGAGCGTCGTCTCCTGCGGCTGGCCGAGGCCGGGCTCGACAGCCATGCCATCTCCGAAACCTCGGGCCTCGCGCGCGGCACGGTCCGCAATTACCTGCACAGCGCCATCGGCAAGCTGGGCGCCGGAAATCGCATCGAAGCGGCACGCCTGGCCCGACAAAAGGGGTGGTTGTAGTAAAATCGCTGCCCTAGACTGGCTGCGCTGCAGCAAGTTCGGAGCGTCGCATGCGCATTCCCTTCGCCCTCTGGTCCGGTGTCCTCGCGGTTCTGGCCTTTGCCGCCATGGCGGGACGGGAATATCTCAATTTCGGCGCGATCGAATTCGGCTATCTCTGGCCGATCGGGCTGAAGATTGGCGGCGTCTGGCTGGTGCTGGTCATCCTGGTCGGCATCGTGTCCGGCCTGCGCAAGGCCGCGGCGGCGCGCCCGGGCAGCCTGCCCGATGATGTGGCGCAGGAAATCCGGCGCCACCCCGAACACTGAGTTCCGCTCAGCCCCAGCCGGGTCCGGTCAGGACTTCCAGCGCCGCAGCCACCGCAATCGGCTGATCGAGAATGAGATGATGTTCGGCCTGCGGGATCGACACCATGGTGGTGGCCGGTCCGAAGGTCTCGCGCATGAAGTCCCAGATTTCGTCTGTTACCAGGCGCGAGTTGGCACCCCGGAACAGGGCGATGCGGGTTTTCAGCGTGCCGGCGATATCGGCAGGCGGCGGACGGTCATAGTCCAGCTTGTCCCAGAGCTTGGGATCAAACTTCCAGGTCCAGCCGGTCGAGCCGTCGGGGCGTTCGATCTGTTTCAGCGATTGCCGCGCAATATGGTCGAGCAGGAAGGCATTGTCACAGCCCTGCTCCGGAAGCAGGCGGAACCGCGCGAGGGCGGTGTCGAAGGCGTTGTAGATCATGCCGCCGCGCGAGGGCGGTGAGGAGCGTCGTTGCTCCTGGCTCGGCCGGATCGGGCTGTCCAGGACCGCGATTCCCTTCAGACGTTCGCCGTATTCCATGGCGGTGGCGAGCGAGACAAAGCCACCAAAGGAGTGACCGACCAGGAAGGGCTTGCCGGCCTCAAACGCGCCGCCGGCCTCGCCGGCGGCGAGGACTTCCAGCGCATAGGTCTCCATCGTGTACCGATCACGGTGGTCGCTATCGCCCATGCCTGACAGGTCGAGCGCAACGACGCGGCGGGTGTCGGCCAGGAAGGGCGCGATGCTGTCCCACCAGTCCTTGTGGGCGACGCCACCGTGCACAAGGATGAGCCCGCTATCGCCGCGCCTGCCCCAGGCTTTCCAGGCGATGGTGGCGCCCTCGACCTCGACCGTGCCGTGCTCGGTCGGGACAGCAAGGGCGGTCGCAAACCAGTCCGGCGCCGGCGGACGGTCGCCATTGAACTGGACAAGCGGGGCTGGCGGGCGGGGGGAGGTCGCGGCTTTTTGGCTCATTGTCTAGCGCTAGCCCCGGGGGGCGGTGTCGTCAATTGCCGGTCGCGGACGGAGCAAGCGAGATCAGGTAGGGTATGGCGAATACCGCCCATGCATTGTTGGCGACATGGCCAAGGATCGGGGCCGCCAGCCGACCCGTCCAGACCCGTGCCGCGCCCAGCGCGAGGGCAAGGAAGAAGGTCGAGGTCATCACCAGCAGGCCCTGGGTGATGTGAACAAGGCCGAAGGCCAGCGCAGAAATGATGATCGCGAACAGGGTCGGGACGCCGCGGGCGATCATCATCGGCAGCATCCAGCCGCGGAACAGGATTTCCTCGACAATCGGGGCCGCGATCAGGGTCAGGCCGATAACCAGCCAGAGGCTGGCGCCGGCGCCGACAAAATCATCCACATTGGACAGATCGTCCCGCGTGGCGCCGCCGGACAGGGTCAGCTCCGGCTTGCTCATCGCGAATTCGTGGAAGCTGAGTGTCAGCGGGCTGGCGATCAGCACCATGAAGATGATGACCAGGGCGGCGGCCAGGATGTCGGTGAAGCGCAGGGGGAAGACCGCGAAGACAGGCCGATGCGCCTGATAGCGTTTCATCCACGCCCACATGACCAGGGCGAGACCGGAATAGCCGATGATATTGCCCAGGAAGACGGCGCTGCCTTCGCTCAGACCGGTCACCGGTCCACCCAGTGCCGCCCAGCCCGCCAGGGTCGCCAACTGTGCCGCAATGATCAGGGCGAACATCAGCACGGGCCAGACAATCATGCCCGGCAGGGAATGGATAACCCGCATGCGATAGGGTTCCGCCAGTGAGGCGAAGACGTCGTGGCGGCCGAATGGCCACCGGGTGGGTGTGTCCTGGGGAAAAGCCATGTCTCGGGCGGATGCCACTTCCGTGCCAGTCGTTAAGCGGGTCTTGATGCTTATGCTTAACCGCTCGTTGCCGCCTCTTAAACGTCAAATTTAGACAAGTGTCCCATAACGGTTCGCATAGACGCCCCGTCCGCAAGGGTGGTGAGGCCAAAAGGTCCGGCGGAATAACAATGCGACCGAAAAGGCGTGGGTGATGGTGAAATCAGTTCTGATCGTCGATGACGATCCGACACAGCGCCGCCTCCTTCAGGCGGTGATCGAGAAGCAGGGCTACCGGGCCGAGACCGTGGAGAGCGGTGAGGCGGCCCTCGATCGCGTGGCATCTCCGGGGATTGATGTCATGCTGCTCGACCTGATCATGCCGGGCATGGACGGGATGGAGACGCTGGAGGCGCTCAAGCGCAAACAGCCGGATCTGCCCGTCATCGTACTGACTGCAAGTGGGGGTATCGAGACCGTTGTGGCGGCCATGCGGGCCGGAGCGGTGGACTTCTTCGTGAAGCCGGCCAGCCCGGAGCGTATCACGGTGTCGATCCGCAACGCGCTGCGCGTCCAGAACCTGTCCGGCGAGGTCAAGCGCCTTAGCCGCAAGGCCGAGGGCACGCTGGGCTTTTCCGACATGATTGCCGGGGCGCCGACCATGCGCCAGGTCGTGCGCTTGGGTGAGCGTGCGGCGCAGTCCGACATTCCGATCCTGATCACGGGCGAAAGCGGCGTCGGCAAGGAGCTGGTCGCCGGGTCGATCATGGCCGCATCCAAACGCGCCGGCGGCCCCTTTGTCGCGGTCAACTGCGGCGCGATCCCGGAAAACCTCGTTGAATCGACCCTGTTCGGCCACGAGAAAGGCGCCTTCACCGGCGCCGTCGGCAAGCATATGGGCAAGTTCCAGGAAGCCGATGGCGGCACGCTCTTCCTCGACGAGATCGGCGAATTGCCGCTCGACATGCAGGTCAAGCTGCTGCGCGCCCTGCAGGAAGGCGAGGTCGATCCGGTCGGCGGCAAGCGCCCCGTGAAGGTCAATGTCCGCATCATTTCGGCGACCAATCGCGATCTCGCCGAACAGGTGGCCTGCGGTGCCTTCCGCGAAGACCTGTTCTACCGCCTCAATGTCTTTCCGATCGAAGTGCCGTCACTGCGCTCGCGCAAGGATGACATTCCGGCCCTGGTCCGCCATTTCATCGGGCGTTTCAACGCCCAGGAAAACAAGTCGGTCCAGGATGCTGCGCCCGAAACCCATGCCCTGCTTGCCGCCTTCGATTGGCCGGGCAATGTCCGCCAACTGGAAAATGCGGTCTTCCGCGCGGTCGTGCTGTCGGATGATGATCAGCTCAAGCCGGAAGACTTCCCGCAGATCTCGGGTCTGACGCCGAAGATCGGCGAGATGCCGGATACCTGTGCCCTGACGGCCATGGCCGGATCACTCGCGGCGGGCGAAACCACAGTTGCGGGCGATCTGGGTCCGGTTGAGATCATGGATGAGGGCGGGCATCTGCGCTCCCTCGAGGATATCGAGCGTGACCTGATCGAATTCGCGATCGAGACCTATTCCGGTCGGATGAGCGAAGTCGCTCGCCGCCTCGGTGTCGGACGTTCGACGCTCTACCGCAAGGTGCGCGAGTACGAGCTGGATGTCGACGGCGTGCGCGCCGCCGGCTGATCACAGGAAAACGCCTCCCCGCCACGGGAGGAGGCCTGCCCCTCGGGGCGGGGGACGGAACGGGCCGGCGCTGCCATGCGCGCCGGCCCGTTTTCATTGTGCGGTGAGGTGAGGCGTCCGCCGGTGATCAGCCGGCGACAGGCAGCGGCCAGACCCGGTCAAAGCGGTGGAAGACAGCGTCCTGGCTGACGTCGAAGACGTAGCCCTCGCTTGCGGCTTCGCGGGTGAAATAGTCAATATGGGCGTCCATCCACCAGGCCAGGCTGCGGTCACCCTCGCCCTCGACCCAGGCAAATTCCTCGGTCGTGTCACGGACCGGGTGGATGTCGACCCGGCTTGCCTGGATGATACAGGCCGGCTCGCCGCGACCGTCGAGCACAAGCGCCAGATCGCCGGGTTTGGGCAGGGGATCCTTGCCGGGGCCATACCAGCGGCTATGCGAGGCGGTCGCCTTCTTTCGGTCAATCAGGACAAGGGCCAGCAATTCATCGGCGAGTTCAGGACTGTCGCCGAAGGCGAACACGTCTTCCGGTGCCCGGTCGTGGCCGGTCGCGTCGCAGAAGTCCTGCCAGTATGCGGTTTGGGAAGGGGTCATGTCGGGCCTCCGCTATCGAGGCCCGATCAGGTGCGTGACGATGGGGGCCGGGTCAAGTCCCGGCCCTGAAACATCAAACTGCGACAGCCGCCGCCTGATTGGCCGTCCGGTCAAGCCAGCCGGCATAGACCGGTATCAACGCGGCTTCGCGACGGAAACGGGCGCGCAGCTGGCGCACCAGCCGCAAGAGCGAGGCGTCGAGTGGCGAGCGGTCGTTGCTTTCGGCCATCAGGCCCAGCTCGATATGCATGCGCAGGATATCAATCCGGCTCGACAGGCCATGAATCTGGCCATCAAGGCGGGAAATATAGTCGCGGGTGAGCGGGTCGGCCGCGAGCGGTGAATATAGGTGGGTTTCGCGCTCATCGACCAGCTTGTCCAACGCGGTCATGGCCTCACTGAACGCGGCGCGACCGCTCTCACTCGAGAGACCGTCAGCAACCGCCAGGTCGAGCGCAATGAACAATGACTGCTCGTGATGATCGAAAGCATCTACATCCTGAAACATCGCATCCATCCTGTTTACGACCAGTCGTCAGGATAGCCGGGCCCCCGACCCCGTGCGCGTGGAAGTCGGGTTAACCCTGAATGAAGTGCTAATCAGCGCCGCCGCGGCCGCCACCGCCGGGAATAACGCGAAAGCCGGCACGCCTGATTTCTGGCGCGGTATCGGTGGGTTCTGGCGGTTCGGGGGCGGCGCTCGCCGGCGGCTCCTGGGGCGTGTCGATATCATCGTGAATATCACGCCCGCGCGGCAGCGTGCCGCTACCGGACTTTCGCCTGAATCCTGTGCCGCGAGACATCGGCTTGCGGGCCTTGCCCTTGGCCTTTTTCTCGATCTCGCGGAGTTTCAGGGCCTGACGGGCCGACAGGGCCTCTTCGGTATTGCCCTTGTCGGGATCATTGAAGGCGGAGCCGAATTTTTCCAGCCGCTCTTCGAGCGAGCCGAGGAATTCGCCTTCCCATTCCGAGAGTTCCGGCTTGTCTTCGCTGGAATCCGCCGCCGCCTTGCGGGCCCGTTCGAGCCGTCGCAAGGCGCGCCGTGTCTTTTTTTCGTCGATCTTGCGAACCAAGCGGGCCTCCCCGAGAAGGCCGCCAGTCTAGCCCTCGACAGCGCCGAGATACAATTCCAGCAGCGCTTCGGTCTCCTGGCGCTCATGGCGGTCGATCTTGCGCAGCGCAATGACCTTGCGGAGGATCTTGGTGTCATAACCGGAGGACTTCGCCTCGGCATAGACTTCCTTCATGTCGGCCATGACATTGGCCTTGTCTTCCTCGAGGCGTTCGATCCGCGCCACAAAGGCTTTCAGCTGCTCGCGCGCGGCGGCGCCGATGGCGTCGGATTCGTCTTTGTGGGTTTCGTTCGCGGGATCGGTGAATGCCATGGGGGAAGCCTTTCAGGTGGACGGAGCGGGAGACTAGTTGCAGCCCTCGTCAGCCTCAAGCGGCTGGGCCAGTCATCGCGGCTTTTCGCGTCGCTTCGCCGGCGCGCCGGCGCACCCGGGCCACGGCTTTGGCGACAAGGTCGGGATGGTGGTGATGCAGGTTGTGACCGGCTCCGGACACCCAGCTCAGCCGGGCCCGCTGCATGCGCTCGGCGACCATGCCGCCATGCCGCTGCGACCACAGGACGGTGTCGGCGCGCGCGACCAGTATTTCGGTCGGCTGCTCGATATCCTCATAGCGATCCTCCTGGGCTTCCAGGTGGAAATTGACTTTCATCATGTCTGTCGAGTTGGCCCGCCAGGTGCCCGGGCGGAGCAGGAGTGGCAGGGCCGAGCGATCGAGATATTGCTCCGGAACGGGTTCCGGGTGGAAGGCGTTGACCACGCCTTTTCGGGCCTGGGCTTCACCGGTCAGCGGCACGATGAGATGCGTGATCAGCGGGCCCAGGACCGGCCAGAAGCTGGCTGCATTGAACCAGGCGGCATCGCCGATCCAGGCTGACAGGGCCGGCGCGACCAGCACCACCGAGTCAACACATCCCGGATGATCCATGGCGAGGCGCATGGCGATCGCGCCACCCCAGGAATGCCCAACCACCGTCACGCGATCACAATCGAGCTCGTCCAGCAGTGCGGCGATCAGCGCCGCCTCGCGTTGCGGGTCCCAGTCGCCATCCGGCCGTTCGCTCCAGCCGAGACCGGGCCGGTCGAGCCAGATCACGTGCTGGCCGGAGAGACTGTCAGCGAGGGCGAGATAGGGTTCTTCCAGGTTCGACGCGGCGCCATGCAGCACAAGAATGGCCGGCTGATCACGTGGTCCGGTCTGGCGCAGGTGCAATCTTGTGCCGGCGACGGTCACGAAGTTGGCGGCTGGCGGAAACCGGGTTTCGATGCGGGTGACGGCGCGGCGGGCCGCCCACAGGGCAAGGCCTGCCAGGACGAGCAACAGCGCGCCGGAGATCAGGACCGGGCCGACCAGAGCCACCGGCTAGAGGGCCCGTCCGGCCTGCAGGGCGAGCAGGCGGTCACGCGCTTCGGTCGCGGCTTCATGGGCCGGATAGATCGCCAGCGCGTCATTATAGGCTTCCAGCGCGGCCTCGACCTCGTTGGCGCGTTCCAACAGGCGTGCAATTGTCAGATAGGCATCGTAACGACGCGGTTCGAGCGTCAGCGCCGTATTCAGGGACTCCAGCGCATAGGCCCAGTCCTCGGCCTGGGCCGCCATGCGTCCGGCCGCAAGCCAGCCTTCGGCGAAACCGGGATCGAGCTGGGTGACGTGGTCATACATGCGCGCGGCAATATCGGCATTGTCGGCCTGTTCGGCCGCGCGCCCGCGGTCCATCAGCAGGGCGATGGTCGCACTGCCGGAGTGGGCCCAAAGGGCGTGGATTTCATCAATCAGCGGCGGCGCTTCGCGCGGGCCGGCCCCCGCAAGCGCGTCGAGCCGTTCGGCAAGCCGGACTTCCGGTGTCTGGAATTCCGTCTGCGGCGCAATCTGCACGTCCGCGACAGCCGCGTCCTGGGCGGTCGTCGCGAGCAGAAGGCTGGTGAGAAACGGGGTCATCATGACGAAAACATAGACCGACTGGGGCCTGCGTCCAGATGTCCTGTCCACATGATGGACGAGATTTAAGGCCGGATCAGTGCGAACCGGGGCTGTGGGATGGCAGTACGGCGGTTGCGAACCAGAAGCTCTCGACCGCATCGACAATCTCTTCATAGCCAAGCGCGTCGAAGGGCTTGGTCAGATAGGCATTGGCGTGCAGGGCGTAGCAGTTCTTGATGTCGAGCTGGGACGAGGACGTTGTCAGGATCAGCACCGGGATATTGGCCAAGCTGTTGTCACCCTTGACGGTTTTCAGCACGTCACGGCCGTCGATCTTGGGCAGGTTCAGGTCCAGCAGGATGAGGTCTGGCAGCGGTTTCTCGGCATGCTCCCCGATGCAGCGCAATCGTTCCAGCGCCGCTTCGCCGTCGCGCGCCACCTCAAGGTCATGACGGACGCGGCCGCGCTCGAACGCGTCCCGTACGAGGAACTCGTCTCCGGAATTGTCTTCCACAAGCAGGATCTTGGCTGAGCGCGGCGTTTTCATTGAATGGGGTTGTCCGGGCCGGAGTCCGTGCCTGACAGGCTGTCAGGGCCGGACTTGGGGAGGGTGAAACGGAAGATGCTTCCGCCAGGCTGGTGGTCTGAAACAGTTAGCACGCCGCCATGGGATTCAACAATTTTTCGACAGATGGCGAGACCCATGCCGCTGCCGGGATAGGAATCCGGAGAGTGCAGGCGCTTGAAAGGCATGAAGATTTGTTCACGGTATTCGCGCCTTATGCCAATCCCGTTATCGATGACCGCGATCTCCCAGCTGTTGCCGAGGTCGCGGGCTTCAAGTGCGACTTCGGGTTCCTGACCGGCTGGCTGGAACTTGACCGCATTGCCGATCAGGTTCTGCAACAGCTGGCCGAGCCGCGCCGAATTGCCTCGCACCACGGGCAGGGCGCCAATCCGGATGTGATCCCGCGCCGCCTGAACCGACGGCCCGAGTGTGTCGAGCGTGCTGCTCGCCAGTTGTGCCAGGTCGACATCGCTCTTCATGATGTCAGCGTCCGAGTTGAGGCGGCCATAGGCCAGAAGGTCGGTGATTAGGGTCTGCATGCGCGAGGTGGCATTGAGCGTATGGTGGATATAGGTCCGGCCCGTCTCGTCCAGCTTGTCATTGTAGCGACTGGCCAGAAGCCCGGTGAAGTTCGAGATCAGGCGCAGCGGTTCCTGCAGGTCGTGGCTGGCGACAAAGGCAAAACGCTCCAGCTCCTCATTCGCGCGTGTCAGCCGTTCGATGAAACGCTCCTTGTCTGCCTCGACTTCCAGTCGTTCGGTGATGTCGCGCATGATCGTCACATCGCCCAGCGACCGGCCGTCGGAGTCGCGGATCACCTCGGTGGAGAATTCGGCGAAAAAGTCACTGCCATCGCGGCGGCGGAAGCGGTCGATGCCGGAGTACTGGTCCGACGCCTGGCTTCGCAGGACGAGCGGGCAGGTGTCGCGGCCGTGGGGACGGCCTTCCATGTCGACCGGATGGATCAGGTCATGCACGTCCCGGCGCGTCATTTCCTCGGGCTCATAGCCCAGCAGCTTCGCTGCCGCAGGGTTGACCAGAACGCCGTGCCCCTCGGCATCCAGGCCTATGATTGCGTCCGCGGCGTGTTCCAGGATCAGCGACAGGTTGCGTGACAGGGTCAGTGTTTCTGCGGTCTTCTCGTCGACCAGTCTTTGCACAAGATCGGTTCGCGCAGTGGACAGCAAGGCGAGCGCATTGAGCACGGACACAAAGCACAAGCCGACCACAATCACGGCCCAGGAGACCCAGTCCTGCTGGGCGGCGAGGAAGCGATCGGTCGCCACATAGTCAATGCGCCAGAGCTGCCCCCCGACCGGGAGTTCGCGACTGGTCATCAGCCCGGGCTCGTCGGGGACCGTCCCGAATGTCCAGATTGTCGATCCGCCGGATCCCAGTCCGCTGACGCGGTAGTTGTAGACCGAGCGCTCGTGCTGGAAGGCACGCGTCAGTATGACATCGATGCGGAAAATGCCGATGGCGACGCCCTGCAGGTCTTCGCGACGCTCCGCGAGGCTTTCCGGCACGCGGCGGCCCGAGAAGGCGGGTATGGCCAATGCGAGCCAGGCCTGGTCGCCCTCGCCGTGAAGCGCGGACGCGGCGAGCAGGCCTGATGCGAGAAGATCGTCAACAAGCCGGGGAAGCCCCGCGAAATAATAGTCCGAGACGAGGTTTCGCTCGGCCGCCACCATGATCGCCCGGCCCGGCTCGAGCTGGAGTGCGTCGGCAGGTGCGAGGACGACATGGTTTGATCGCGATCCGGACTCCTCTGGGACCAGCCAGTGAACGGAACTGACACTGTCGAACTGGCCGAATGCAATATCGACGAAAGTCAGGAATTCATCATTCGTCACATCCTGCGAGGCGGCGAAGAAGCCTTCCAGCGATTCCAGTCGCCGCCGGGCGCCATTCAGCCGTTCCTGCACGGCGATATGGTCTTCTGTGACCTGCGCATTGAATAATTCGTCGCGACGCTCGATCGCGTTGACCCGGGCCAGGCAGAACAGTCCGATTCCGATCGAGCACAACAGGGCGAAGGCAAGCGCCACAATGCGCTTTCGGGTCCGGCTGACGCGCTTGCTGGCAAACAGCAGCAGGATGATCGGGGTCAATGCGGCGCCGGCGACGGCATTGCCGGCCCAGTTGCGCAGCATGGCGGTAGTGAAGTCGAGCTGGGGCGGGGCGAAACCGCCGAAAACCAGCCAGGCCGAGGCCAGGGCCGCGCCGCACAGGCTGGCCAGGATGGCACCATAGCCAATGAGGCGGAAAAGTTGCAGGCCGGTTTCCATTGCCAGGTCTGACCGGTTGTCGGGATGGACAAGGCGTTTGGCGATCACCGCCTGCAGGACGGCGGCGGCGGCGAGGCCCAGGCTGCCGGCCAGCGAGCGGATCAGTCCGGCATCCAGTGCGTAAAGACCATAGGGCAGGGTCAGGATGAACATGCCGAGCGCGATCGCCGGCAGAGCGCGATACCCGATGATAAGCACGGCCGCGAGGCCGATCGCGCCCGGAAGCCAGACCGGGGCCAGGAAGCCTGGCGGGATAGCCAACAGGAAAGAGGCCGCACCGGAAATCAGATAGGCGATCAGGATGATTGAATTCGCCTTGAGATCACGCATGCGCGCAATCGCCTCCCGCGTTGTCGGGTCCGATGAACCTCGATGCGGGATTGAAGCGCAATTCTGGCGTTACGACAAACATTTGCATGCGCAATCAAGACGGGCCGACCGAAGGCCGGCCCGTCTGAAGGCGGGTCAGGCTGCTCCGGCGAGATCCGACAGCGCCATGGCAGTACGCAGCTGGTCTTCAGTATCGCCAAGCTGGTGATCGATCATGATCAGGCGTTTGGCGTAGTGTGATCCGGAATATTCCCAGGTCATGCCGATCCCGCCATGCATCTGCACGGCTTCCTCGGCGACCAGCTTGCCGGCCCGACCGATCAGGTTCTTGGCCTGGGCCACGGCCAGGGCGCGGGCCTTGGGGTCTGCATCCAGTTTTGACGCGGCATAGATGGTGATCGAGCGCGCCTGCTCGATTTCAATCGAGAAATCGACCAGCCGGTGCTGCAGGGCCTGGAACAACGCAATCGGACGACCGAATTGCTGGCGCTGCATCAGATAGTCCTTTGTCATCACCTTGAGGACATCCATCGCGCCGACGGCTTCGGCGCACAGGGCGACACGTCCGGCATCAAGGGCCAGCTCGATGGCGTCGCGGGCGTCCTCGGACAGGCAACGCGACTTGGTCTTGTCGAGAATGACCTCGGCGGCGCCCGCGCCATCAATCATGGCGTAGGGCAGTATTTCGGCGTCCGCGGCCGCCACCTCGTACAAGCCCAGCTTGCCGGCTGTGGACTTGGCCGCGACCAGAATGTGGTCGGCACAATGACCGCCATAGACGACTGTCTTGCGGCCGGTCAGCGTGTCGCCGCTGGCGCTGGTGGTGATGCTGTCGAGATCGCCATAGGTGTCGCTCTCGTCGAAGCCGAAGGTGGCCTTTTCCGCACCGGCGATAATTGTCTCGATCCGCCCGGCCTCGCCATGGGCGGCGTAGAGACGCAGCGCCATGAGATTCCCCAGCATGGGCTCGGCGCAGATGGCGCGGCCCATTTCCTCGAAGACGGTGGTGATGTCGAAGCCGGCACCGCCGAACCCGCCATCGTCCTCGGAGACCAGGGCTCCGAGGATGCCCAGCTCGGCCAGCTCGGCCCATTTCGCCGGGTCGTGGAACGGGTCGTCATAGGCGACCTTGTTGCGATGCTCGATCGGATACTGTTCGGCCAGATAGCGACGCAGGCTATCACCGATCATGCGGCGATCTTCAGTCGGCGTGAAATCCATGGATCAGGCTCCGAAGGTTTCTTTGGCGATGATGTTGCGCTGGATCTCGTTCGATCCGCCAAAGATCGAGAGTTTGCGATTGTTGAAGTAGTTGGCGGCATTCGACGCGGCTTCCGCCGGTGCGATGGCGTAATTGCCGATCACGTCCTCAGACGGGAAGGGCGCCGCTGTGGCGCCCAGGGCTCGACGGGCCAGGTCGTTGATGGCCTGGCGGATGACCGTGCCCTTGATCTTCAGCATGGAGGAGACCGAGCCCTGCGCGTCTGCGACGCCGGACAGCATGCGCAGATTGGTCATGCGCATGGCCTCGAGGTCGATCTCCACCTCGGCAATCTTGGCGGCAAAGATCGGGTCCTGGGCCAGCGGCTTGCCCTTGCGCTTGACCTTGCGGGCCAGCGATTTGAGCTGGCTGAGGGCTTCGCTGGAGGCGCCGACACCGGCGATATTGGTTCGCTCGTGACCGAGCAGGTATTTGGCGATGGTCCAGCCCATATTCTCTTCACCGACCATATTGGCGACGGGAACGCGGACATCGGTGAAGAAGACCTCATTCACCTCGAAACCACCCTCGATCAGCTTGATCGGGCGCATCTCGATACCCGGCGTGTCGAGATCGACGAGGATGAAGGAAATGCCCTCCTGGCGCTTGCCCTCGGTCGAGGTGCGCACAAGGCAGAAGATCTTGTTGGCGAACTGGCCCAGCGTGGTCCAGGTCTTCTGGCCATTGATGATGTAATCGTCACCGTCGCGGATGGCGCGGGTCTTCAGGCTGGCCAGATCGGAGCCGGCGCCCGGCTCGGAATAGCCCTGGCACCACCAATCCTCACCGGACAGGATGCGTGGCAGGATCGTCGCCTTTTGCTCTTCGGTACCGAACTTGATCAGGACCGGACCCAGCATGCTGAGGCCGAAGGGCACCGTGCGCGGCGCATTGGCGCGGGCGCATTCCTCTTCGAAAATGTGCATGCGGACCGAATCCCAATCCGTACCGCCATGCTCGACCGGCCAGCCGGGCGCCAGCCAGCCGCGGCTGTTCAGCGTGGCGTGCCAGGTCTCCAGGTCAGTCTTGTTGAGGTCGCGGCCATTGCGGACCTTGGTAGCCAGTTCCTCGGACAGATTGTGCCTGAGGAAGTCCCGGACTTCGTGGCGGAAGGCCTCTTCCTCGGGGGTGAAATTCAGATCCATCTTGTCTCTCCTCGCGCCGTTTATCGACCGCATCCCTATCGAGAGCGGGGCCCGGTCTTGTGCCAGGTCCGTGCCGCTTTCGATGACTGGGTATGTATGTAAATCAAAACCCGCCGGTGTGAATAGTGCGCACCTGCAGCATTTGGTGCGGCGGTGCGGCGCAGGCGAGGGTGATTCAGGAGGATGTCTTGCGGTCGGGCGGTGCGGCGCGCGGCTCAGGCCGAGACGAGAAGGCCACGTGATTCAAGCGCGTCGCCCAGGGCGGCCTTGCCGGTGAACAGTTCGGCATCGAAGCCATGCGCCCGTGCCGCATCGACATTGGCCTTGCGGTCATCGAAGAAAACGACTTCGTGCGGCGCATGCGGCAGGCGGGCCTCGGTGAGCGCATAGATCGCCGGATCCGGCTTGATCACACCCTCATGCGCCGAGACGATGACGTCCTTCATATGGCGCATCTGCGGATAGAGGCGATTGACCGGCTCGACCCATTCGGCCGGCAGGTTGGTCAGGGCGTATTGCGGCACGCCATGGGCGGCGAGGGCATCCATCACCTGGGGTGTGCCGTCGACGGCGCCATCGAGCATCTGTTCGAAACCGCTTTCCCAGGCGCGAATGGCGTCCTCGAGATGCGGGTATTCCTTGATCAGCGCGATCCGGTTCTCGGCCATGGGCACACCGCGATCATGGGCGGCATGCCACTCCATCGTGCAGACATTGTCGAGGAAGTGGCGGCACTCGGCGTCGGAGGCGAAAAGCTTGGAGTAGAGATAGGCGGGCGACCAGTCCAGAAGGACGTTGCCGAGATCCCACAGAACGGCTTTCGTCGTCATGGCCATCTCCTCAACGCAAAACCCGCGCACCTTTTCGATGCACGGGGCAAGCGGTGTAAAAGCTGATTGGCGGGCGCGCCTTTCAAGAGGCGCCGCCGACGCGTCGACTAACCGGCGCGCGCCTTGAAGCGCGGATCGGTCTTGTTGATCACGTAGACGCGGCCACGGCGCTTCACGACCTGGCAATCGCGGTGGCGGTTTTTCAGCGATTTGATCGAGCTGCGGACTTTCATCGTGTGGCCTTCGCGTTACAAGCGTAATTCAACGGAGCGCGGGAGATACTGGAGCATTTGCGGCCTGTCAACGTGCCAGATGCGCGAAATCTGCCTGTCTTGCAGCCCCGCCCGGGCTCAGATTGCCGCGCGTCCACGATGCCCTACTCTTTGACGCGAGACAGGGAGAGCCTCGCATGACCCGCAAGACCGCAGCCGATTTCGATCCGCGCATCCTCGATCTCTTCGATGGCTACGTGCATGGCAAGATGAGCAAGCGCGACTTTTTGCGCCGTGCCGGCCAGTTCACCCTCGCGGGTGTGACCGCGTCAGCCGTCCTTGCGGCGCTGCAGCCTGATTATGCGCTGGCCGAGCAGGTCGCACCGGACGACCCCGACATCCTCACGGAGCGGGTTCGCTATGCGTCTGCCGACGGGCATGGCGAGGTCAGTGGACTGATGGCGCGGCCGGCGGCCGCCGGACCGTTTGGTGCGGTACTTGTCGTGCACGAGAATCGCGGCCTCAACCCCTATATCGAAGACGTCGTGCGACGTTGCGCCAAGGCGGGCTATCTGGCGCTGGGTCCGGACGGGCTCAGCTCGCTCGGTGGTTATCCGGGCACGGATGATGAAGGGCGCATCATGCAGGCCAGTCTCGATCCGCAGCGCCTGCTCGCCGATTTCTTCGCCGGTTTCGAGCATCTCGTCGGACATCCACTCTCGACCGGCCGGGTTGGCGCGGTCGGGTTTTGTTACGGCGGTGGCGTCTGCAATGCGCTGGCGGTGGCCTATCCGGAAATGGCGTGTTCGGTGCCGTATTACGGTCGCCAGGCGGCCGTAGAGGACGTCCCGGCGATACAGGCACCGCTGCAGCTTCACTATGCCGGCAATGACGCACGTATCAATGCCGGCTGGCCTGACTATGAGGCAGCGCTGAGGGCCGGCGGCAAGGCATTCGAGGCGCATCTCTATCCGGACGTGAACCACGGCTTTCACAATGACACGACGCCTCGCTACGATGCCGCTGCGGCGGCGCTGGCCTGGTCGCGCACGCTGGACTGGTTCGGCCGGCATATCGGCTGATCAGACGTATCGGAGCTTCCATGACCCACAGCCTTGTCCTGCCCCGCCTGATCCGGACCGGATCCGGTTCCCTGGCCCAGATCGGCGAAGTGCTGGCCCTGTGCGGCGTGACGCGTCCACTGATCGTTACCGATCCGACCATGGTCGCGCTGGGCTATGCGGGTCGTCTGCACGACGCCCTTCGGAGCGCGGGCCGGCGCTGGGGCCAGTTCGGAGACACCGAACCGGAGCCAACCGAGACGTCGGTCATCGCGGCGGAAGAGGTGCTTCACGGCGGCTGTGACGGTCTGCCGTTCGACGGGCTGGTCGCGCTTGGTGGCGGCAGCGCCATCGACACCGCCAAAGCGCTGGCCGTGCTCGGTCCGCATGGCGGTCGCATGCGCGACTACAAGGTGCCACGCATGGTCGATGAGCCGGGCCTGCCGGTCATCGCCATTCCGACCACGGCAGGCACAGGCTCGGAAGCGACGCGGGTCACGGTGATCACCGATCCGGAAAATGACGAGAAAATGCTGTGCATGGGCCTCGGCTTCATGCCGGTGGCGGCGATACTCGATCCCGATCTGACCCTGTCCCTGCCCAAACGCGTCACGGCCGATACCGGGATTGACGCGCTGACCCATGCCATTGAGGCCTATGTCAGCCGCAAGGCGTCGCCTTTCTCCGACCAGCAGGCGCTTGCCGCCATGCGCCTGATCGCCCCCAATCTGCGTCGCGCCTTTCAAGACGGGGAGGATCAGGAGGCCCGCGAGGCCTTGCTGATCGGAGCCTGTTTCGGCGGTATCGCCTTTTCCAATGCCTCGGTGGCGCTGGTGCACGGGATGAGCCGGCCGATCGGCGCCTTCTTTCATGTGCCGCACGGGCTTTCCAACGCCATGCTCTTGCCCGCGGTGACGAGCTGGTCGATCCCGGCCGCGCCGCGTCGCTATGCCGAGTGCGCCCGGGCGATGGGTCTGGTCGGCGAGACGGTGGCCGACGACATGGCCAATGCGGCACTGCTCGACGAATTGCGGGCGCTCAATGACGAGCTCGGCGTGCCGACGCCGGCCGGCTTTGGTATCCAGCTCGAGCGCTGGCAGCAATTGCGACCTCTCATGGCCGAGCAGGCGATCGCGTCAGGTTCGCCCGGCAACAATCCCCGCATTCCAACCGCTGACGAGATCGTCGCGATCTATGATGAGGTTTGGGAGTAACAGTGCGACTGCCTCGGCCGTGTCTTACAGCTTCGAAAGTTGCCCGGACCGGACACGCTCCATAGTGTGCGCGGCATGACAGGCTTGGGTAATACGGGTGCCGCCGTTCTGGCGGCCTTTTTCGTGGCTGCGTCCGCTGCATCGGCGTACGAGCCCGGTTCGATCGATGTCGATGTCGAGCTCGTGCTCGCCGTCGACATTTCCTACTCCGTGGATGAGGAAGAGGCTCAGCGCCAGCGCGAGGGCTATGTCGCCGCGCTTGCGTCCGAGGATGTGATCCGCTCGATCCAGGGCGGTCCGCTCGGCCGGATCGCCGTCACCTATGTCGAGTGGGCCGACAGCGGGCACCAGCGCGCTGCGGCGGACTGGACGGTGATCGGATCGGAAGCGGATGCGCTTGCCTTTGCCTCGCGGGTTGCGGCAGCGCCTCTCGAACGCGGCCACTATACCGCGATCGGCGCAGCACTGGCCGATGCGGTCAACCGAATCGAGACGAATGCTTACAATGCGCCCCGCCTGATCATCGACATTTCCGGTGACGGTCCGCAGAATCAGGGGCTGCCGCTGGACCAGGCGCGGGCGATGGCGGATGCGGCCCAGGTCGTGGTCAACGGTCTGCCGGTCATATCGTCTGGCAGTGGCCGCTGGGTGCGTCCGGTCGAAGTTAATCTGGATGATTATTTCCGCGACAATGTGATCACGGGTCCCGGCGCCTTTGTGCTGCCGGCGCGGACCGAGGCCGAATTCCGCGAGGCCATTCTGCGCAAGCTTGTCATCGAGATCGCCGGTGCCCTGCCGTCGCCGGGCGAGGTCGATGCCGAATATGGCGCCAGCGTAGGCCGCGCCCCGTGATACCCGGCCTGTCGACCTTTCGACCTGCCCTTCTGACGGTTGCGGCCTGTCTCCTGCTGGGTGCCAGCGCGCGCGAACCGGCGCCGTGGGTCGAGGAAGCCCGGTCGCATGAATTCACCGAAGACGGCCGCGAGCGGGTCGATCTCGAACTGGTGCTCGCCGTCGATGTATCCTCCTCGATCGACGAGACCGAGGCGCGTCGCCAACGCGAGGGTCATGTCGCGGCGCTCGCCGATCCGGACATCATCTCTGCCATCCAGAGCGGCGGCTATGGGCGCATCGCTGTCGTCTATCTGGAGTGGGCTGACGCCGACTTCCAGCGCGTCGTCGCGCCGTGGACGGTGATCGAGACAGAGGAAGACGCCCAGATATTTGCCGCCACGCTCGCCACGGCCCCTTTCATTTCCGGTCGCCGCACCGCCATCGGCGCTGCCATCGACAGTTCGGTGACCCTGATGGAGGAAAACGCCTTTGAGGGCGTGCGTCAGGTCATCGATATCTCTGGCGATGGACCGCAGAATTCCGGGCCGAGCCTCAGCCTGGCGCGGAGCCGTGCCGACACCGCGAACATCACGGTCAACGGCTTGCCGATCGCCAATGTTCGACAGCATCCGTTTCGGCCCTCGGTCTCTATCGATGTCAGCGCCTATTTCGAAAATCAGGTGATTACCGGTCCCGGTGCCTTCATTTCGCCCAGTAATGAGCATGATGATTTCGTGGACGCGCTGCGGCGCAAGCTTATTATCGAAATTGCCGGGCTCGATCCCACCCGTTTCCTCGAGCCGGCCGTGCGCGTGAGGAATGGATGATCCATCGACTGCTTGTACTCGCTGCCAGTATTTGTCTGATCACGGCCGGTGCGACCGCCCAGCCCGAGGGTGAAAGCTTCGCCGACTGGCTCGGCGGATTCCGGGTCCGGCTGGTGGCGTCCGGAGTCGAAGAGGCGACCGCTGCGGCGATGCTCGACGGGCTGCAGCCGGAAATGCGGATCATCGAGCGTGATCGCAGCCAGCCGGAATTCGTCCGCCCGCTCTGGTCCTATCTCGATATTGCCGCGTCCGACCTGCGCATTTCCAATGGGCGTGCCGCTATCTCGGAAAACCGGGATGCAGTTGACGATATCGCGGCGCATTTCGGTGTACGGGCGGAGATCCTGATCGCGATCTGGGGGCTGGAAAGCTCCTATGGTGCCATTCCCGGCAATAATGACATCGTGCAGGCGCTCGCGACCCTGGCCTGGGAAGGCCGCCGCCGCGCCTGGGCCGAGGCCCAGCTCTTTGCCGTCGCCGAAATGCTGGAGTCCGGCTATGCGACCCGTGCCCAGCTGACCGGCTCCTGGGCCGGCGCGATGGGCCAGATGCAATTCATCCCGACGACCTATCTCGAGCGCGCCCATGACTGGGATGGTGACGGGACCCGCAATATCTGGACCGATCCGCACGACGCGCTGGCGTCCGCCGCCAATCTCCTCGTCCGTGAGGGCTGGCGTGCCGGTGCCCCGACGATCCAGGAAGTCCGTGTCCCTGAGACCTTCGACTTCGCAGCCTGGGATCCCGACCAGTCGCGCCTGGTCAGCGAATGGGCGATGCTCGGCCTGACACCGGCTGCCGGCGAATGGCAGGCCGACCATCTGATGCGGGCAGCGCGGCTGGAGCTGCCGGCTGGCGGGCAGGGGCCGGGCTTCCTGACCTTCCCCAATTTCCGCGTCATCAAGCGCTATAACAACTCTACTTCCTATGCGATCGGAGTGGCCCATCTGGCCGACCGTATCGGCGGGGGAGCGGCGCTGGTGGGCCCATGGCCGGAGGGCAATCCGCCGATAAATCGCAGCCAGACCCGTGACGTCCAGGCCGCGCTGAACGCGCTCGGCTTTGCCAGTGGAACGCCGGACGGTCTGGCGGGACCGAATACCCGTGCCGCCTTGCGCGGTTTTCAGCGAGCCAATGGCTTGATCGCGGACGGGTATCTGGGTCGGACCATGTATGACGCGGTGATTGCCGCTCAGGCCGCTCAGGCGGAGTGACGGCGCGGGCCCAGGTTTTCAGCGGCCTTTGCCTCTGAGCCCGCGATGTCGGCGCGCAGGCGGGCCAGCAGGCTGGCGAGTTTGCGCGGATCGATAGGTTTGGCCAGATGGCGGTTCATGCCGGCGGCCCGGTATTCGGCTATCTGGTCCGTCAGGACATTCGCGGTGACGGCGACCACCGGCACGCAGGAGCGGTTTTCCCGGAGTTGCAGCTGCCGGATCCGGCGCGTTGTCTCGATGCCGTCCATGTCTGGCATCTGGACATCCATGAGGACCACATCAATATCGCCTCGCATCTCGACCGCGGCGATGGCCTCAAGCCCGCTCTCTGCCTGGATGACCTCGACATTATGCTTGGCCAGCATGATCTGCAGGACCAGCCGGTTGGTCGCGACATCATCAACGATCAGGGCGATCAGGCCGCGGGATTCGTCCGCGTCGACCTGTTCACTTGCGGCGGGGATGGCGGGTGGTTTGGTGCGAGGCAGGTCCAGAACGACTGTGAAGATCGAGCCGCAACCCTCGCGGGAGCGCACCGAGATGTCGCCGCCCATCATGTGGGCCAGATGATGGCAGATCGGCAGGCCCAGGCCCGTGCCGCCATAGGAGCGGGTGGTAGAGCTGTCGGCCTGGGTGAAGGGCGCGAAAATGCTCTTCAACTTGTGCGCGGGAACGCCGATACCGGTATCGGCCACACAGATCTCGACCCGATCATGACCGGGCGTGTCGGCGGCCGAGCAGCGTACCGAAACCGTGATCGCACCGACCTGGGTGAATTTGATGGCATTGCCGACCAGATTACTGAGAATCTGGCGCAAGCGGGTCGGGTCGGCCAGATACCAGCCCTCGGCGCTTCGGTCGATCGAGGCGTCGAGGTGGAGCCCCTTTTCCTCACAGGCGGGGCGGAAGGCCGACACCGTCCAGTCCAGCGCCTGACCGAGCGAAACCTCGAGCGCCTCAAGTTCAAGCTCGCCAGCTTCAATCTTTGACAGGTCCAGCACATCATTGACAACTGACAGGAGCAGGTCGCCGGAGGCCGCGATCGTGCCCACCATCTGGCTCTGGCCATCATCCAGCTGGGTGTCCCGCAGCGCGGTGGCCATGCCCAGGACACCATTCAACGGCGTTCGGATCTCGTGACTCATCTGAGCCAGGAACACCGACTTTGCCGCATTGGCACGATCCGCCGCCTCGCGCGCATCCTGCAGGCGTGTCATCGTGCGGTTGATCGCGCGGGCTGCCGGCCGAAAGATCAGAAAGGCTTCCAGACAAAGGGTCAGAATGGTCAGGATGAAGGCGACCCATTCCAGACGCCGGAAATTCGTCACGCGATTGGCTGCATGGGCTTCAAAGGCACCCGTGGCCGCGTT
Organism: Maricaulis sp.; assembly: GCF_015665295.1. Classification (GTDB taxonomy): domain Bacteria; phylum Pseudomonadota; class Alphaproteobacteria; order Caulobacterales; family Maricaulaceae; genus Maricaulis. The sequence continues at coordinate 181,374 of NZ_JADFAJ010000001.1, read as the reverse complement.
GAGCCGGGGCAACACGTCCTGCGAGGCGAGGAAGAGGGCGGCGACGGCGTCAACCGCGAAGCCATCCGCCCGCGTCTGTTCGGCCCACTCGATCAGATTGCGGCTCTCACGATCCACCTGCCAGGGCTCGCCGTAATAAACGGCGGCGAGAGCCGACTGGGTGTTGGCGGCTGCAAGCAGATCGTCATGCGAGTGCCGAAACAGGTCGAGCGCGGCGTTGAACTCGGCCATCTCCGTAGCCCCCGGCGCAATCGGATGGTTGGCCAGAAGGGCAAGGCGCTGGCTTAACATGCGTTGGCGCCCGGCGTCATTGATCAGGCGACCATCATCCTCGGCCTGGTTCGCCGCGAATTGACTAAGCGCGAGCAGGCAGACCGCCAGAGCTGCGATCAGACTCAGCGCGAAGGCATAGCGAAGGGTCAGTTTCTGGCCGGTCATGAGACTCGCGCGCAATACCGCTTGGAACGGTTATCGGTAGCGCAAGATGACTAACGGGGTGTTGAGACCGGCTTCTTGCACGGGTCAGACGTCCGGCTCGACCTTGACCACCTCGACCGCGCTGCGAATGCCCGGGTGATACCAGGCGATGAGCGCAGCGACGACGCTCAGTACGACGGCCACATAATACGGCACGACATGGCCAAGCTGGTTGTACATGAACAGGCCGCCGACCGGACCGATGATGAAGCCCAGACCGGCAGTTGCGGTTGTCAGTCCGGCGGCACGGCCCTGTTCCTCTGGCAGGACGGCAATCGAGGCGCCGCCGACGAAGCCCGAGCGTGACAGGCCGAAGGCAAAGCTGATCAGGATGTAGGCGGTGACGATGCCGGCATAATTCGGTGCCACGATCATCAGGGCAAAGCCGGCAATCGTGATCAGGGCACCGATCGACATCAGCACGCGCGCACTGGCCTTCATCGCCGGGATAACGACCAGCTGGGCGACGATCAGGGCGCCGGCTCCCGCCGCCAGGGCAATCGCCGACATTTGCAGGCCCTGGGCTTCGTCCAGTCCCAGCGAGTCCATGATGAAAAAGGCTAGGGTCGACAGGCTCAGTGACTGCACGATCCAGGTGACGCAGCCATAGCCGACAAAGGGCGCGATGCGCGGGTCGGCAGCAAAGGCGAATTGTTTGAACGGGTTGATGGGCCGGTTCTGCTGTTTCGGCGGTGATTGCTCCGGCAGGTAATGCCAGACGGCCCAGGCGCCCAGCGCGACCGTGCCCGAGATGATCACCATGAAGATCGGTACGCCGACCAGTTCCACCAGGGTGGCGGCAAGGGTCGGGCCGATCACCGCGCCCATGCCGAAAGCGGCAGTCAGGCCGGCCAGTGCCTCGGTGCGTTCGGCGGGCGAAGTCCTGTCGGCGACATAGGCCTGGGCCGCCGGGTTGGTTGCAGAACCCAGCGAGCCGAACAGGGTGCGCGCCAGCGCCATGGCAAAGATCGCGGCGAGGGGCGGCACCCAGCCGCTCTCACCCGCCCAGGCGGCTGCCGCGAAGATCAGGGTCGAGCAGGCAAAGGCCGACAGGCCGAAGACGATGAAACCCTTGCGCCCGCGCCGGTCGGACAAGGCGCCCCAGATCGGCGTCATGGTCATGAAAAGGACAGCGGACACGGTGTAGATCGCCCCGACCCAGTATTCCGGCACGGTCAGCCCGCGCGCCAGCGGTGGCAGGATGGCGAACAGCATGTTGTTGCCGATCCCGGTCGCCATCAGGCAGAGAAACAGCAGGCGAAACGCCTTGCGGCGTTCGGCATGGCTGGACGGATTTGCGGGATCATAGGGCGGCGTCATGGCGGCAGATGTAGACCGCGTGTCCGGGACCGTCCAACGCCAAAACCGATGGTTGGCCATGTGAATCTGCTGGGGCGGCGGGTAAACAGCCGTCTAACGCCGGTTCAACCCAACATTAAGCTTAACCCGTCATAGTGCGGTCAAATCGGGTGGAAAAACCGCCCGGAAAGCGTGGTGGACGGGTAAATGTTTCAGATTATCGGCATTGTCGTCGTTTTCGTGATGGTGTTTGGCGGCTTTGCGCTCGCTGGCGGCCATTTCGATGTCATTCTGAAGGCCCTGCCCTTCGAAATGATGATGATTGGCGGCGCCGCCGTCGGGGCTTTCCTGATCGGCAACAAGCCGAAAACGGTGATGAAAACCCTGGGCGATCTCTCCAAGGTCTTCACCGGTCCCAAATGGAAAGGGCAGGACTATACCGATCTCCTGTCCTTGTTGTTCCTCCTGACTAAGACAATGAAGACAAAAGGGGTTATCGCCCTCGAAAGCCATATCGAGAACCCCAAGGAAAGTTCGATCTTCACCCGCTTCCCGCGCATCATGAAGGACCATTTCGCGGTCGATTTCATCTGCGACACGTTGCGCATGATGACCATGAACCTCGAAGACCCGCACCAGGTCGAGGACGCGATGGACAAGCAGCTGGAAAAGCACCATCACGAAGCCGCCGACCCGGCCCACGCCATGCAGACCATGGCCGATGGCCTGCCCGCACTTGGTATTGTTGCGGCTGTGCTGGGCGTCATCAAGACGATGGGCGCGATCGAAAGCCCGCCGGCAGTTCTGGGCGGCTATATCGGCGGCGCGCTGGTCGGAACCTTTCTTGGCGTGTTCATCGCCTACGGTTTTGTCGGTCCTTTCGCGGCCTATATGCAGGCCGTCTATGATGAAGAGCACGCCTTCTACAAGATCATCCAGGATGTGCTGGTCGCCCATCTGCACGGCAATGCTGCCCAGATCTCGGTCGAGATCGGTCGCGGTGGCGTGCCCTCCAAGATGCAGCCCAGCTTTGTCGAGCTTGAGGCCGCGCTGGACGCTATTCCCGCCGAAGTCGCCTGATTCAACAAGGCACACACGGGTTCCTGGCGCGGAGTTGAAAGGCTCCGCGCCATTGTTTTTTGTGCAACCGCTTACCAAGTCGGGGCTGGCAGACGCTGGATTTGGGTTTAGAAGGTCGGCATGAAAATCAAGGATAGTGAACTTCTCATCGTGCCGGGTCTCGGCAACGCCTCGCCATTCCACTGGCAAAGCCGCTGGCAGGACAAGATGTCGACGGCACGCCGCGTCGAGCAGGATGACTGGAATCGCCCCCGGCGCGAGGCTTGGGCCCAACGTCTGATCGATGAGGTCGCGAAAGCCGAAAAGCCCGTCATTCTCATTGCGCACTCGGTCGGTGTACTCACCGTCGCCCACGCGGCTCCGGCCCTGGGCGACAAGGTTGCCGGTGCGTTCCTCGTGGGGGCTTCGGACTGGGAGCGTCCCGAACTCAAGGACAGGTACGGCGATCACGGCTTCGATCCGGTGCCGCGTGAACCGCTCGGCTTTCCCGGCCTGATGCTGGCCAGTTCGAATGATCCGACCTGCAATCTCATGAAGGCGGAAGCCTGGGCACGCGATTGGGGCGTACGTTTCGGCAATGCCGGCGAGGCCGGACATTTCGAGGCCGAGAGTGGTCATGGTCCCTGGCCGGAAGGTCTGATGGCCTTCGCCAAATTCACCCAGTCTCTCGGTGCGACGCCGGAATGACGACCGACGGGCTCTACTGTCAGCCCGCCGTGCTCGACTGGTCTGCCGACGGCGGCCCGCGTGCCAGCGATTATGGGGATGTGTATTTCTCGGCTGAGGATGGGCTGGAGGAAACGCGTGCCGTGTTCCTGCGCGCCTGCGGCCTGCCGGAGGCCTGGGCGGGGCGACGGAATTATACCGTTGGCGAGCTGGGTTTCGGGACCGGTCTCAACGCGCTGGGCCTGTGGCAGCTCTGGCGCGACAACCGCCCGGCGGACGGTTGGCTGGACCTCGTCTCGATCGAGAAACACCCGCTCGACCGCACCGCAGCGGCGCGGGCCTTTGCCGCCTGGCCGCAACTCGCCGGACTCGCCGGTTGCCTGTTGGCACAATGGCCGAGCCGTCTTAGAGGGCCGCAGCGTCTGGTTTTCCCCGAGGACCGTTTCGCCATCACGGTTTTCCAGGACGAGGTTGAGGCGGCGCTGGCGCAGATCGAAGGGCCGGTCGACGCCTGGTTCCTGGACGGGTTCGCGCCGGACCGGAATGCCGCCATGTGGTCGCAGCCCGTCTTCGACCGGATTGGTGCCCTGTCAGCCCCGGGCGCACGGATCGGAACCTTCACCGTTGCCGGCTTTGTCCGGCGGGGTCTTGCCGAGGCCGGGTTCGCCGTTGCCAAACAGCCGGGCTTCGGCCGAAAACGCGAACGACTGGAGGCGATCTGGCCCGGAGAGGCGGTTGCACGGGCACGGCCGCTCGAGGGTGGTCCGGTTGCCGTGATCGGCGCCGGCATCGCGGGTGCCAGCCTGACTCATGCCCTGACCGCGCGGGGTATCGACACAGTCCTGATCGACCAGCCCGGCGCGCCCGGCATGGCGTCGAATGCACCTGCCGGCCTGTTGACGCCGCGCCTGGAAAAGGCCGACCGTCCGCATGTCCGCGCCACAATGGCGGCCTTCGATTTCGCGCGCCGGCTCTATGATGGCCGCGACGGGTTTCACGCCGACCCGGTGATCCGCCTGCCCCGGGATGAACGCGAGGCGGCGCGCTTTGCTGTGCTCGCCGCGTGGTTGCCTGACCATCTCGACTGGCAGGGTCATCAACTCCTGATCCGCTGCGGCGGACGGTTTGAACCGTCGCGTCTGGTCGCTGGCCTGATTGGCGGATGCGCCCGCCAGGACTGGCAGTTCCGGCGTCATGAGGCCTCGGCTGACGGGGTGCGCCTGTTCGACAAGGATGATGTGTGCCGACTTGAAGCGGCGCACCTGGTCATCGCCACAGGCGCCGGAAGCGCGGCGGTCTGCAGCGACGTTTCCGCGAGTGCCGGACAGGTCGCGGTGTTCGAGGGGCGGGCGCCCGAGGCGCCGGTCAGCTGGGGCCATTACGCGTGCAGGGCCGGGGCGGGCGTGCTGGTCGGCGCGACCCATGTTCGCGGCGAACGGGCGGCGCCCGATGAGGCGGCTGAAGCCGGCTTCCGGCAGGCCGTGGCGGCGCGAATGCCACGGCTGGCGCTGGGTGATGTTTGCGAGCGCTGGAGCGGCGTGCGGGCCTCAACACCGGATCGCCTGCCGATTGTCGGCGCGCTCGACCAGCGAGTTTCAATACTGTCGGGCCTCGGCTCACGAGGCTTTGCACATGCGCCGCTTCTGGCCGAAGACCTGGTCAGCCGCTTGAGTGGTGGCGCATCGGTGCTGGCAATGGACGGGCGGGTGGCGCTGGCGCCGCAACGCTTTGCCCAGCGGCGCGCCCGGAAAGCCGGTCAGACGACGGGCTGATAGTCCGGCGCGTCGGTTGATCGGAACTGCACCATGGCGATCGGGCAGGAAGTGACCAGGCAGGACACATCCAGATCGAAATCAACGCCATGCGACCGCGATATCTCGACTGCGACGGGTCCGATCGAGACCGAAACCGACGCGCCAACGGCATAGGGCAAGGCAACCGGCAGGCCGAGCGCGCTGCCGAACAGACCGGCGATCAACGCTGATTTCGTCACCATCTCGTCACCCTTCAAGCCACCGTCTCGATCTGAGATGCCGCCGATCATGCGATTGGATGCAGGGTCATCGCAAAAATCCGGCGCGGGTTTTGCACGGCACGCGGGCAAGCGCGCGATCTGACGCGTATCGAGACAAGAGTGGTGCCGCATGGTCATGACTACGGGTGAGAGTTTCGTCGATCGGCGTTCCGGTTCGCGACATGTCTGGTTCTTGAACTCGGCGTTCGACAAGATCAGCATGGATGTTGCGATGCGCAGGATTACCGAGCGCGACGCCGCCAGCCCGTTTGCCTTTGTCGTCACGCCCAATGTCGATCATCTGGTCCGGCTTGAGACCGACACCGTGCTGGCCACGCTCTACGCGCAGGCCTGGCTGACGGTGTGTGACAGCCGGATCCTCGAACTGATCGGCAAGATTTCCGGCGAGACGATTGACGTCACACCAGGCTCCGACCTGACCGCCCGCCTGTTCGACACCGTCATCGACCCTGAGCTGCCCATCACCATTATCGGCGGCGACAAGGCCGTGATCAACGCCGTCACCGAGCGATATGGCCTGAAGGATGTACGCTGGCACGAGCCGCCCATGGGGCTGCGTCAGAATCGCGAGGCTGTAGAAGCCTGCGCGAAATTCGTCGCCGACAATCCGTCGCGCTTCACGTTTGTCTGTGTCGGTTCACCGCAACAGGAGATGATCGCAGAAGCCTGTCTCGACCGCGGCGACTGCACGGGGGTCGGCCTGTGCGTCGGGGCCTCGCTGGACTTTCTCGCCGGTGCCGTGGAGCGCGCGCCGGTCTGGATGCAAAAGGCCCGTCTGGAATGGCTGCATCGCCTCGCCCAGGAGCCCGCCCGGATGTGGCGCCGGTATCTGGTGGAAGGCCCGAAGATTGTGCTGCTGTGGCGCCGCTGGCGCAAAACCCGCCATTCCATGCGCAAGCTGGAACTGGCGCTCGGCTCGCCCGAACGCACCAAGGAACGCAATCTCCATCTGCGAATCCGCAATCTGGAGCGCCAGCTCGCGACGCGCGACTGATCCCCGCCGATTGCCTTTCACGGCCGTGCGGCATAGCGTCCGCGCCGTGATGGTTCCCTCACGGGAATAATAGGGAAGCTGGTCAGGCCGCGAGGCCAAGTCCAGCGCTGTTCCCGCAGCCGTAGGCGGTGAGCGGTGAAGCAAGAGGCCACTGGGGGCGATCCTGGGAAGGCGCTTCATCTGCATTGACCCGCAAGCCGGAAGACCTGCCGTCACTGTCGTCTGTCCGCTCGTGCGGGAGCTCACGAGACCGGCGCGGTGATACCCGTTTTTGACGACTCCTTTGCACCCAGCCGGTGACCCGTGCGGGAACCGGCGCCCATGCTATGGAGACGCGGCATATGCGTATCAAGAACTGGCACCGGCTTTGCCTGGCGGCCACCTGTCTTTGCCTTCCCGGCCACGTCCTGGCCCAGGATACTGGCGACGAGGATGTCGTCTTTGTCACGGCGGCGCGAATTGCGCTGCCGGCGGACCAGGCAACATCCAGCATCACCCTGCTTGATGCCGACATGCTGCAGGCGCGTGGGGCCACTTTCGCGGCCGACGCCTTGCGGGCTGTACCCGGGCTCGCGATTTCACGGTCCGGTGCGCCGGGCTCGCTGACCCAGATCCGGGCGCGCGGCGCCGAGGCCAATCATGTGCTCGTCCTGATCGACGGGGTCGAGGCCTCCAACCCGTTCACCGGCGAGGCGGATTTTTCACACTATGTCTTCGACGACCTGGCTTCGATCGAGGTTGCGCGCGGCGAGCAGTCAGCCCTCTGGGGTGCCGATGCGATCGGCGGCGTGATCCGGCTCAACTCCGTCCGGCCGGATGGAGGAATCGATGCCGGCCTGCGGCTTGAGGCGGGCAGTTTCGATACGCGGCGGGTCAGCTTCCAGGGCGGGGCCGAGCTGGGCGAGCACTGGCTCACAGCCAGTTTCAGCAATTATGCCAGTGACGGGATCGATGTCGCCGGACTGGGCGGTGAGACCGATGGCTACGACAATACAGTCATGGCGGCTTCCGGCGGCTATCGTTTCAGCGAAACGGTGCGCGTCGAAGCTTCCGTGCGCCGTATCGAAAGCGGCTCCGATTATGACAGCGACACGGATTTCGACGGGCGGCTCGACAATGTCGACCTTCATACCGTCAGCGAGACCGTGCTCGGGCGCATGGCCTTGCTGGGTGAACAGACCCTCGGCCAGGTTCGCTTCAGCCACGAGGCTGCCGCGCAACTCACCGATGACACGGCGCAATCGCTGACAGCGGGCACCCGGACTTCGCGGGCGCTGGGGCAGCGGCTTCAGGCCCACTACCAGGTGACCGGCCATTGGGAGACAGGACCGTTTCGACACCGCCTCACCGGTCTGGTCGAGCGTGACCAGGACCGGCTCAAGTCCGATTCCGGCCCCGCCGCCGGGTCGAACCAGAGCCGGCAACTGCAGTCCGATGCCCTTGCACTCGACTATGGATTCTCGCGCGGCAACCTGGATCTGACAGCATCGGTCCGCCGCGAGGCCCACAACCTGTTCGAGGATTCAACAACCTGGCGCGTCGGGGCGGGCTGGGCGCTTGACGGCGTCGATGGCCGCCTGCGGGCCAGTTTCGGCGAGGCGGTCAAGAACCCGGGCGTCTATGAGCTGTTCGGCTTTTTCCCGGACTTCTTCGTCGGCAATCCCGGTCTTGAACCGGAACAGTCGAAAGGCTGGGAATTCGCCTGGGACCAGACCCTGGCCGATGGCGCCGCCAACCTGTCGGTCAGCTATTTCAGTTCGGAACTGGAAAACGAGATCTACACCGACTTCTCCGCTTTCCCGTCGACGGCGCTGAATGCCGGCACGCAGTCCGAACGTCGTGGCGTTGAGATTTCCGGCTTCTGGTCGATCACTGTCGACTGGTCGCTATCCGGTTCGCTCAGCCTGCTTGAAAGCGAGGAAAACGGTGTTGCCGAAATCCGGCGCCCCGAGCGCCTGGCCTCGCTGACCCTGGCCTGGGCACCGGTCGACGGACCGGTGTCGGCGTCCGCGACACTGGATCATACCGGCGATCAGACCGATACCGATTTCGGGACCTATCAGCCTGTGAGGCTGGGTGCCTACACCCTGCTGGGTGGCCGGGTCGGTCTGGATATCCGGCCCGGGATCGAAATCTATGCGCGCGGGGAAAACCTGCTCGACGAGGAGTATCAGGATGTCTTCGGTTATCACACGCCGGGTCGTGGCCTGTATCTCGGCCTGCGCCTCAGTCATGGCTAGTCCGGCCCTGGCCCAGGAGGTGACGGCGCATGCCGGCATAGCCTCGGCCTCGCTGTGTGCCGACGCCTACGTGCTGGCGGTGGTTCCGATGGAGTCGATTGCCGCCCTGTCCTGGCAGGTCGACCAGCCGGTCTCGTCCGCCCCGCCCTGGTCGCGCGGCCTGCCCAAGGCGTGGCCGGATGCGGCGCGCCTGCTGGAACTGGCGCCGGACCTGACCGTTTTCGGAGCCGGAGAGGCCGGGCGAACAGGTCGCCTGCTGGAACAATCCGGGCGCGACGTGTTCGAACTGGCCTGGGCGGATGATTTCGACGCTGTACGCGGCAATCTCCGCGCGCTGGGATCGGTCCTGGGTCAGCCGGATCGGGCACAGTCCGCGATCGCGGAGCTGGATGCCCGGCTTGCGGCGCTTGCGCGCCGGGCGAGCGGGCGCGAGCAGGCGCCGCGCATGGCCTATCTCAGCGCCTCGGGCGGATCGGCCGGCGCGGGTACCTATGTGGATGCCGCGATCGCGGCGGCCGGCGGCATCAATGTCGTTGCGGAGCGCGGCGCTGCCGGCTGGACCCGGTCCGACCCGGAATTCGCCCTCACACTCGAAGCCGACATCGTCCTGACAAGCTTCTTCATCGACGGCTATGCCGGCACTTTCAACAGGGCCCGGCGGCATGCCGCCTACCGCCGCTTGCTGGATCATCCGGACCGGGCCGAGATCCCGGCCGGGCTGTGGCCGTGCGCGGGTCCGCGCCTGATTGACGCCGCCGAGCTCATCGCCGACGCGATTGACGCCTGGGAGGCGGATCGATGACCGGCTGGCAGCTCAATGCCCTCTTGGGCACTGTCCTGCTCCTCGCCTCGCTTGCTGCGGTCTTCGCAGCCAGCGGGGGGGCCGGACCGGCCGCCCTGTTCGATACAAGTGGCTCGCTGGATGCGCTTGTCCTGCGAGAATTGCGCCTGCCGCGGGTTATTCTCGGGATTTTGATCGGCGCCGGGCTTGGCGCAGCCGGGGCGGTGCTTCAGGGCTTCTTCCGCAATCCGCTCGCCGATCCCGGTGTGGTCGGCGTGTCCGCCAGCGCCGGGCTCGGCGCCGTGGTCTGCCTGTATTTCGGACTTTCGGCGAGTTTCGCGCTGGCCTTGCCAATGGCCGGTGTTGCCGGTGCAGCGCTCGGCGTCGTGTCGCTGTTCGTCATTGCCGGGCAGGGCGCGACAGCCACAACGCTTATCCTGGCGGGGGTCGCGGTGAACGCTGCAGCCGGGGCCTTCACCGCCTTGTTGATGAATCTTGCTCCCAATCCCTGGGCGCTCGCCGAGATCGCGTACTGGCTGATGGGGTCCTTGAACGACGCCAGCTGGACCGAGGTCGGTTTCGCCGCTCCGGTGATCCTGACCGGTCTGATCATGCTGGCGCCGCTCGGTCGCGGTCTGGACGCGCTGGGGCTGGGCGAGGAGACCGCCCGCTCGCTGGGGATCGGGCTGGGCCGGCTGCGACTGGCGGTGATCATGGGTACAGCGCTGGCCGTCGGCGGCGGCGTCGCTGTGGCCGGGGCTATCGGCTTCGTCGGGCTTGTGGTGCCGCACGTCCTGCGACCCTTCGTTCAGCACCGGCCCGGCGCGCTGGTCCTGCCGTCAGCACTGGGCGGCGGCCTCCTGATCGTGCTCGCCGACCTTGCCACCCGGCTGTTCTCCGGCCCGGGCATTCCGCTCTATCTCGGCGTCCTGACAGCCCTCATCGGCGCGCCCTTCTTCCTGTGGCTTGTCCGGCAATCCCAGAGGCGCGCGCCATGACACGCCTTTCCCTCGACGCCATCAGCTATCGGCCCGGCGATGCCGGCCTGTTCGATACGTTGACACTCGAAATCCAAGGACCGGCGCTGGTCGCGCTGGTCGGGCCGAACGGTGCCGGGAAATCCAGCCTGCTGCGCCTTGCTGCCGGGCTGGCGCGTCCCGCGACCGGCGAGGTCCGTCTCGACGGGCACGGGCTGGCGTCGGTCGGCGAGACGGAGCGGGCGCGGTCCATCGCCTACCTGCCACCGGATGGACGGACGGCCTGGCCGATTTCCGCCCGTCGCCTCGTCGCGCTTGGACGTATCCCGCATCTCAAACCGCTACGGAGGCTGACGGCGGACGATGAAGCGGCTGTCGACCTTGCGCTTGAGCGGACCGAAACCAGCCATCTCGCGGGGCGCGGTTTCGACACCCTGTCGTCGGGTGAGCAGGCACGGGTATTGCTGGCGCGGACACTGGCCGTGGCGGCGCCGGTCATACTGCTCGACGAGCCGACTGCTGCGCTTGATGCACGCCACCAGCTGGGCGTGCTGGAAATACTCGCCGCCGAGGCGCGGCGCGGCGCTATGGTAATTGTCGCCCTGCATGCACTCGATCTGGCCGTTCGCCATGCCGACCGCATTATCGCGCTCGACAAGGGCCGCGTGGTCGCGGACGGAGCGCCCGAGCGGGCGCTGACCGCCAGGGTTCTGGCCGATGTGTTTGGTGTGGAGGCGCCGGATGGGCTGATGGCCGGGGGGCTTCGTCTCAAACGCTGAAACTGACTAGCTGAAGACGATTTCCGGCGCCGGCTTGTTCGCCTGTTCTGCGGCGTCGAGCGCGGCCAGGGCCGTCTTGCGGAAAGCCTTGCCGACAGGGCCGTCGTCGAGCGCGGCCGGCTGGCCGGCATCGGAGCGGGCCCGCAAGTCGGGGTGCAGCGGAATGTCGCCGAGATAGGCCAGCCCCATCCGCTCGGCCTCGGCCCGGACACCGCCTTCACCGAATATATGGCTGCTTTCGCCGCAATGCGGGCACAGGAAAACGCTCATGTTCTCGATCATGCCGAGCAACGGGACATGCGTCTGCTCGAACAGGCTCATTGCCTTGCGGGCGTCATCGAGGGCCAGGTCCTGCGGGGTCGAGACGATGACCGCGCCATCGACCGGCAGGTCCTGGGCGATGGCCAGCTGGGCATCACCCGTGCCAGGCGGCATGTCGATGATCAGCACGTCCGGCTGACCCCAGTCGGTATCCATCATGAATTGACGGATGGCGCCCTGAACCATGGGGCCGCGCCACACAACGGCGGCGCCAGGTTTCACGACAAAGCCCATCGAGACAATCTTCACGCCATGCGCCTCGATCGGCTGGACGCCGGAATCGGTCTTGCGCAGGCCTGCGACATCGGTGAGGCCGAACAGGCGCGGCGCCGAAGGGCCGTAAATGTCGGCATCGAGGAGGCCGACCTTCAGTCCGGTGCGGGCGAGTGCCACAGCCAGGTTGGCGGCAATGGTGGATTTGCCGACCCCACCCTTGCCGGACGCGACCGCGATGATGCGCTTGGCCGGTTTGGCGCCAGCCGATAGGCCGCTGCGCCGGGGAGCGGGGCGGGCCGGGGCGGCCTTTTCGTCACGGTGGGCTGTCATGATCACCTGGACCCGCTTGATCCCGTCAAGCCTGGTCAGCTTGGTCTCAATGTCGGGTTTGAGCCTGTCCAGGTCCGGCTTGCCGGCGACCGGCGCGCGCAGAACGACGGTCGCTGTATCACCCCGGACTGCTGCCGATTCAATACGCCCGGCATCGACCAGGGGGCGCCCGGACTGGGTCTCGATAATGGTGTTGAGTGCGGCTGTCAGGCGGGTATCCATGTCGGGCCTCCGGTTGCCCGGCTGAGATAGGCCTTCCCGCGCGCCGGTTAAAGCGGCAGCCGCAGGCCGCTGACGCATTCGGCGCAAAGCCGGACGGTCGATGCGGCTGGTTCCGACCTGAGGGAGATTGCCGGGTGTGCGCAGGGCCCGACCGGCTTGAGACTTGATGGTGGGCGATACTGGGATTGAACCAGTGACCCCTTCGATGTCAACGAAGTGCTCTCCCGCTGAGCTAATCGCCCATCCGTCTCAAGAGAGCCGGGGTTCTAACCTCAGCTTTCGCGGAGTGCAAGTCGTCTCTGACACCCGGTTGCAGAGGGCGTGCAGGGCCGGAGCCCGAAATGTCACTCAACCACCGCCGGACAGCCTTTCCGGTATGTGTCCCAAGGCTGAACAACGTATGACTTTTTTGCAACAATTGAGACGGAAATGCGGCAATACCGTCTCTGTCACTTTCTTCGGGTGAGCGCCTTCTACATAGTTGCACGAGGTAGGGGTCAACCCGACCATCCCGAGTTCTGCGCCAAAGTGGATCCGGGTGACACGTAACAAAGGGGTACAATCGTGAGCAATATCTGGGATCGGGAGCGCCTGCTGCGCTCCACCATGCTTGCTGGCTTCGCTGTTGCAGGCCTGGCGATTTCGCCAGTCTACGCACAGGAAGTCGCGCAAGTTCCTGACGCAGTTGAAGAAGATGAAGACGAAAGCACGGATGAGCGTATTGTCGTTACGGGTTCCCGTATCGCCCGCAATACCTTCTCCAGCCCGTCTCCGCTGCAGGTCATCAATGCTGACACCGCACGTGAAGCGGGTCTGATCGATGCCGCGTCCATCGTCCAGCGCACCTCGGTCGCTGCCGGTACGCAGTTCGACAATACCTTTACCGGCCAGGTGACCGATTCCGGTCCGGGTGCTTCGACCGTCAGCCTTCGTGGTCTGGACGCCGAGCGTACCCTGATCCTGTTCAACGGCCGCCGCGTTGGTCCGGCCGGTGTGCGTGGCGCACCGACCCGTCCCGACCTGAACCTGATTCCGTCGGGTATCGTTGAGCGCTACGACCTCCTGACCGACGGTGCGTCCTCGGTTTATGGTTCGGACGCCGTTGCCGGCGTGATCAACGTGATCACCCGCACCGAGTTCGATGGCATCGAAATCGACACCTTCTTCTCCCATCCGGAAGATGGCGGCGGTGAAGAGCGCCAGATTTCTATCGTGACCGGCGTCAGCAATTCCAGCGGCTATATCGGTTTCGGTTTCGAATACTTCAATCGTGACGAAGTGCGTCGCGGCGAGCGCAAGTTCTCCGCACTCTGCACCCGTGACGTCGAAGTCAATCCGGCTGACGGCACCATTCGCGAAATTTGCGAAAACAACTCCTTCGGCAACATGTTCCTGGACCCGTATCAGGTGTTCTTCGGCGTGGTCGATGATCCGGGCCTCGGCCAGGACTTCGGTATCCTGACCTTCGATTTCGACAACGGTTCGGGCTTCAACGTCTACCCGACGAATTCGCAGCCGGGTGGCCCCGGTGACGACCTCGGTTCGCGTTGGCTCTATGATCCGCGTTACAACAACAATGCGGGCCAGGGCGCCTTCGATCTGGCCCAGGGTGTCCAGCGCTACTCCTTCTTCACGAATGGTGAGTACTCGCTCGACATGCTCGGTGATGCAGACTTCTACTTCGAAGCCCTGCACTCCGGTCGTACCCAGGAAATCTACGCTGGCCGCAACCAGATCTTCCCGGCCATCCAGTGTGACAACCCGTTCCTGGCTGCCGATCCGGTCCTTTCCAATGCAGGTTCCTGCCGTCAGCCGTTCCGCGGCATTCTTGAAGGTGCCGGCCTGGGTGGTCTCGTCTGGACGCCGATCATCGACAACACGCTCGGCCCGATCAATGTCGACGTGACCGCGACCCGTGGTCTCGGTGGCATCCGCGGCAATCTGGACTTCATCCAGGGTGAATTCGGTGGCGAGAGCTTCGGCATCGGTCTGAACAACTGGACCTATGATTTCTACGCATCGTATGACCGCAATGTCGGTATCGATACGCAGGAAACCCTGAACGAAGAGCGCGTCTCTGCCGCTCTCAACAACGTCACCGACAATGGTGACGGCACGTTCAGCTGTGAATCGGTCCCGGGTGACCTGTTCGGCTTCATCACCGCAGAAGAATGTGTCCCGCTCAACATCACCGATCCGGACATCTACATTAACGGTCAGCTGCCGCAGGACTTCCTCGATTATGCGGGTGGCCTTGCTTCCACGCGTACGTTGATCCAGCAGTCCATGTTCCAGGCTGCCTTCTCTGGTGACGTGGCCTACCTCCCGGCTGGTACCGTCCCGGTGGTGTTCGGTTTCGAATACCGCAAAGACGAAATCTACACCGAGAACAGCTATCTGATCACCTCTGCCTCCGGCACGGGTCGTTCGGAAAGCAACACGGTCGGCAACACCACGACGCGTGAATTCTTCGTTGAGACGGAAATCCCGGTCCTGGCCGGCATGCCGTTCGCTGAAGAGCTCTCCTTCACCGCCGCTGCCCGCTACACCGACGAAGAGAACTACGGTTCGCTTTGGACGTATCGCGGCCAGGTGCTGTATCGCCCGCTCGAGTGGGTGACGCTGCGCTCCACGGTTGGCACGACCTTCCGTGCACCGAACCTGCGTGAGCAGTTCCTCGGTGGTCAGACGTCGTTCGCAAGCGCGTTCTCTGACCCGTGTGTGGCTTCGACCTTCAACGGTTATGACCCTGATGACCAGGCCCGTATCCGCAACAACTGCCTGCTGCAGGGTGCGGATGTTGACTCGCTGGGCATCGGTGGCGCGACTTCGATCGCCGTTGTCTCGGGTGGTTTTGAAGAGCTGAACGCTGAAACCTCTGACTCCCTGTCGGCTGGCTTCATCGTCGAGCAGCCCTGGTTCGACGCCTTCGATCTTCGGATCGCGGTGAACTACTTCAAGATCGAGATCGAGGACTCCATCGAGGAGCCCACGACCGGCCTGATCCTGAACTCGTGCATCGTGCAGTCGACCAACCTCAATTCACCGTTCTGTGAATTGATCGACCGCTCGACGTCGACCGATCCGTCGCGTAACTTCATCTCCCGCATCAATTCCGGCTTCGTGAACGTTGGCCGGATTGAGACGGATGGTGTTGACCTGAACGTCGGCTTCAGCACCGACTTCACGCTCTTCGGTTCGCAGGCTGATTTCTCGGTCAACAGTGTCGCCACCTACATCGCGTCCAACCGTCGCGACGTGTTTGCTGACCAGGATACGGCTCCGATCGAATCCTTCCGCGGCAATTACGGCTACCCGCTGTGGCAGGGCAACATGACCGCCAATCTTGACTGGCGTGATTTCGGCCTGAACTGGTCGGCCCGCTACATCGGCGAATGGCAGGAAGATGACATCGATGCGATCCGTACGCGTCAGTTCATCGACGAAGCCAATGGTGCCGTCTACTTCGAGGAAGGCTTCCGTGACGTCGAGGAAGCCGATGCCAAGATCTTCCATGATGTTTCGCTCTCCTGGGAGCAGGACACGTGGCGGGTCACGGGTGGTATCCGTAACGTCTTCTCCGAATCCCCGCCGATCGTTGACAGCAACGAAGGTGTTCCGAACTCCGCGAACGCGGTGATCGGTATGGGTTACGACGTTTACGGCCGTACCTTCTTCGCTGGCCTTTCCAAGCGCTTCTAAGCACTTGAAAGATCACCTGCGGTTCGCCGCAGGTGATCCCGGCATTTGTGGGCGGCGCCGTGGGCAACCACGGCGCCGTTTGCGCACAAGGAGGTGGTGTCACGCGACCGTGGGCCACCTATCACAATCACCGCATAGCCAAACGGGGAGTAACTATGCGTCACCTAGCCACGGCTTTCCTGGTCGGCCTGTCTGCGCTGCTGACCATTTCCGGCGTGCCCGCACACGCCCAGGACCCGCTTCCGATCGAAGCCTTCGCGACCAGACCGGTGATGAGCAATGTGTCGCTCTCACCCGACGGTCGCTATCTCGCCTATCGCGTGGCCCAGAACCGGACCGGCGACTACTATATTGAGGTACGCGAAACCGACGATCTCGGCGGAGAGCCGGTGCGTCTCGGCTCCGATCGCATGGATATCACCGGCTTTTCCTGGGTCAGCGACGAGCATTTGCGCGTGAGCTTCATGCAGCAGGTCCGCAGCCGTATCGAAGGGCAAAACGCAGGCGTGTTCCAGTCCAAGCAGGCCATTGTGCGTGCTGATGGGCGCGGACGATTCCGCGAGCTGTTCGACGATGTCCAGCTCTACAGTTCGCTGCCGGACCGGCCGAACGAGATCCTCATTTACACTGCCGAGGTGAATTATGAGGACATGAACGCCGACGACATTCGCAATAGTGGTCGTTCAATGACCGCGCTTGTGCCGGACTTCCGGGTTCTCAATGTCGATACAATGCGCATGCAGACCTATATGCGCGGTGTCTCGACGCTGGGCGGATACCGCCTCGACAACGACGCCAATATCCGGATTGCCCAATCCTTCGAGCCCTCAACCCGTGAATCGATTTACTGGCACCGCGCCCCGGGCGAAACCAGCGAATGGGTCGAGCTGTTCCGGACCAATGCGGAAGAGCGCAACGAATCCTTCTCCATCATCGATTTCGATCCTGCCAATCCGAACATGCTGTTCGTTTCGGCCAATCGGGGCCAGGACGCGGCCAGCGTTTACGAGTTCAACCTCGTGACGGGCAGCTTCGGCGAACGCGTGTTCGGGGCTGATATGCTCGAGGGCGTGCCTCACCAGGACATCGACAGTGGCTGGTACAGCACCGACCCGGCCACAGCGGGTGAGCTTCTCGGCTTCGTCTTCTATGACAGCGATGGCGAGCGTCAGATCGCCTTCATCAACCCGGAAGAGCAGGCGCTGTATCAGCAGCTCCAGGCGACCTTCCCGGGGCGGGAAGTCACGATTTCCAGCCGTTCACGCGGCAGCGAAATGATGGTGATCCACACTGTCAGCGGGGATGACCCGGGAACCTATTACCTGTTGGCCAACGGCGAGTTGCAGGTGATCGGCAACCAGCGTCCGACCCTGCCGGCCGAAGCCTTGGCCGATGTCGAATACATCGAGTATACGGCACGCGACGGGCGTCGTATCCCGGCCTATCTGACGGTGCCGAATGGCGAAGGGCCGTTCCCGCTCATCGTCCTGCCGCATGGTGGACCCTGGGTGAATTTCCGGACGACCGGATTCGACGAATGGGGACAGCTGCTGGCCAATAATGGCTACATGGTTCTCGAGCCGCTGTTCCGCGGCACCACCGGCCACGGCAATGACCATTGGCAGTCCTCCTTCGGTGAATGGGGGGGGGCCATGTCCGACGACATGGACGATGGCGCCCAGTTCCTCGTTGAGCAAGGCTTGGTCGATCCGGATCGCATGGCCATGTTTGGCTGGAGTTTTGGCGGCTATTCGTCCTTCGCGGCCTCCATCCGCACCCCGCAGATCTACCAGTGTGCAATAGCTGGTGCCGGTGTGGGCGACCCGATCGAGTTCCGGGCATTCTTCACCCGTAACCGGGTCGGTCGTGCCATGCTTGAAGAAGGCTATGCCGGCATGAATACGATCAATCGGGCCGAGGACGTGAATATTCCGATCCTCGTCGTTCACGGTGATCTCGACCAGCGTGTCCGGATTTATCACTCCGAGCAATTCGTCGCGCAGCTGGAACGGTTCAACAAGCCGCATCGGTTTGTGGTTCTGGAAGGCGCCGATCACTTCGACAACACGCTCACCTTCGATCACCGCATGACGCTCTATACCGAGCTTCTCGGTTTCCTCGAAAATGAGTGCGGTCCCGGCGGCATCTAGGTCGGTACCGAACTGACACACCAAGGAAAAGGCCCGCCGGAACATCCGGCGGGCCTTTTTTCTGTTGGCGATGGCCTGACCTTGTCAGGCCGCCATGACGCGCGCCACTTCATCGACCAGCTCGCGCAGGTGGAAGGGCTTTGACAGGACCTTGGCATTGGTCGGGGCACCCGATCCGGGGTTCAGCGCCACGGCGGCGAAGCCGGTGATGAACATGATCTTGAGGGCCGGATCGATTTCGGCCGCGCGACGCGCGAGCTCGATCCCGTCGACGCCCGGCATGACGATATCGGTCAGAAGAAGATCGAACTGGGCCGGCTGTTCGCCGATCGCATCGAGGCCTTCCTCGCCGTCCGCGCACACCAATACCTCGTGCCCGGCACGCTTGAGTGCCTTGGCGAGGAAGTCGCGCATCGAATCGTCGTCTTCCGCGAGAAGAATCTTAGCCATTTGTGTTCCCACCCTTGCGAAATCTCAAAGTGAACGCACCCTACAACCATCTGGTAAAAACGGGCTGAACGCGCTGCGGCGCTTGACCCGCGAGATGCAGCTGACCAATCTTGATCAATGGCAACCACGATTCCAACACCGTTCGCCACGGACGAAACAATCCGGCCGGAGCGTGACGGGAAGGTTGTGCGGGTCGAGCGTCCACCTTTCGATCTGGCCCGTCCGGTCATACTCGCTTCGCCGCATTCCGGTCGCGAGTATGACGCCGATCTGAGCGCTTCGACAAGGCTTTCCATAGAGCTCCTGCGACGATCCGAGGATGCATATGTCGATCAACTTATTGATTTTGCGCCCGACTATGGAGCCAGCCTGGTCTGCGCAGAATTCCCGCGCGTCTTTGTCGATGTCAATCGGGCCGTGGGTGAGATCGACGCGGGCATGTTTGCGGATCGGGTTCCGTCGGCCGAAATCGAGCCATCGCGGCGGGCTGCCTCGGGATTGGGCGTGATCCCGCGCATCGGGGCCGAGGGGCGGACACTGTACCGGCGACGCCTGCGATTCGCCGAGGCCCGGTCACGCCTCGCGCGTTTTTATCATCCCTATCACCGGGCGCTCCAGGACGAGATAGCGGCGCATGTCGGACGTTTTGGCTGTGTGGTTCTCGCCGACATGCATTCGATGCCGGCGGCCAGCGCGCGTGGCGCCGACATTGTGCTGGGTGACCGGTTCGGGACGTCGTGCAGTGAAATCGTGATCGACCGGGTGGAAACGGTCTTCCGTGAGCTCGGACTCGTTACAGTTCGGAACAATCCCTATGCCGGGGGGTATACGACGGAACATTACGGGCGCCCGCTCGACGCCGTGAATGTCATCCAGATCGAGATCAATCGCGGCCTCTACATGGATGAAAACCGGGTGACCCTGACTGAGGATCACGTTGAGTTGATCAAGAAAATGCGCTGTTTTGTCAGGGAATTGACCGCCACGGACTGGTCGCTCCTTCGCTAGCCATAATCATGCCCATTTCAGGGGAAGACTGGTGCATGCCTTCGCCCGGCACGCGCTTTGCTCCCCTGTGAGGTGTGCGTCCCATTGCGGCGCATTTTGAGACGCGAAGATTAGGCGGCGAGTAGTTATGACGAATGATATCGACCTTCATGTGGGTAAACGGTTGCGCCGTCGGCGTCGCCTGCTGGGTCTGACCCAGCAACAACTGGCCGAATCGGTCGGTATCCGTTTCCAGCAGATCCAGAAATATGAGTGCGGCGCCAACCGCGTCAGTGCCAGCCGGCTGTTTGAACTGGCTGAGTCGCTGGATGTGCCGGTGCAGTATTTCTATGAGGGGCTGTCCAAGCGCGACGCGAACACCGGCGATGACACGCTGGCTGCAGACGTGCTGTCCCAGAAAGAAACCGTTGACCTTATCCGCGCCTATTACCGGCTCGGCGAGCGGCCGCGCAAACGCCTTCTGGAACTGGCCAAGTCGCTGGAACCGGAAGAGGCGGCGAACGACGCAGCCTGATCACGATCAGCATAGACGCGATGGCGTCTGGCACCGGCTCGCCGCCCGTGCTAGGCGCCTTTGCATGTCTGATCGAGATTTCCGGCCTGATATCGGCATTGCCCATGAAATGGCGGATGCGGCGCGTGCTGCGATCGCACCGTTTTTCCGTACTGCGCTCATCGTCGACAACAAAATGTCGTCCGGCTTTGACCCGGTCACGGCGGCGGATCGGGCTTCCGAGACCGCCATGCGCGATGTGCTCGCCCGCCGCTCGCCCGAAGACGGCATTCTCGGCGAGGAATTCGGCGCAACCGGTGCGGCGGGCGACCGGCGCTGGGTGCTCGATCCGATCGACGGAACGCGCGCCTTCATTGCTGGCCTGCCAACCTGGACCGTCCTGATCGCGCTTGAGGAAGCTGGCCGCCCGACAGTCGGCGTCATTGATCAACCGCATATCGGCGAGCGCTTTACCGGCTGGCCCGGCGGCGCGTCGCTCGACCGTGCCGGCCGGTCAAGCCCGCTGAAGGTCTCCGCCTGCCAACAGCTGGAAACCGCCATCATGGCCAGCACCGACCCTTATCTGTTTGAAGGCGCAGAGCTGCGAGCCTTTGAGGCTGTTCGCGCGCAGGCCCGGCTTTGCCGGTTCGGCTTCGACGCCTATGCCTACGCTATGCTGGCTGCTGGCGGGGTCGACCTGGTGATCGAAAGCGGGCTGCAGGTCTATGATGTCCAGGCGCTGGTCCCGGTCGTGACAGGGGCGGGCGGCGTGGTCACAAACTGGTCCGGCGGCGATCCGTCGGGCGGCGGCCAGGTGGTGGCTGCAGCGAGCCGGGAATTGCTCGATGCGACACTCAGGCACCTCGCGCCGGCTGCCCTCTAGCTGTCCAGCAGGATGCGGACCGGGTTGGCGCCGAACTCGACGCGAACAAGGTGCCGCATGTCGCGATCCCGAGGCCGCAGGATCACCCTGTTTTCCTGCACCGTCACCGGGCTTGACGAGCCGTCCTCGAATATCGCGCGCGCGTCCGGCGCCGGCCCGTCGAAGACAAAGGTCAGGGTTTTGAAGTTGGGCGCGAACAGGGCCGCCACGCCGGCCGTCCGGCGAACGGCGTGATTCGCCTGGCCAAGCGCCAGATTGAGATCGCGGGCTTCATAGGCCGGACCACCGGGCAGCCGTGCTTCGAATTGCATGTTGAGTGACATGCCGCCGGATGGCTGGTTGATCCAGACAGCGGGTCCGGCTTGCAGCGCGCCCAGGCTGGGCAAGCCGCGGATGCGTCCCAATTCGTCGATGTCGAAGGAGATGCGTTCACCGTCGAACTCATACCACATCTCGATGTCCTCCGGTGGTACCCCCTCCTGCGAGGACACCATGTAGGCCAGTGCGAAATGGCTGCGCCGTTCGACATCCAGCTCGAGATAGCTCTGCCGATGCGGGAAGAAGCGGGGCAGGGGGCCGGCCTCCCGCTCCAGGGCTTGCGAAAACGCATTAGCCGGAAGCAGGAGGCCGGTCACCAGGCCAATCAGAAGAAGACTGACGCGCATTATTCGCTGCCGACAGGCTTGCGGAACAGCAGGGTCATGCGATCGCTCTCGCCGATGGCGTCATAGGCGGCACGATCGAAATCGGCGGCCTGCTCGCTGCCGTCAGCCGGGCTGCGGCGCACCGGAGGCAGGGTCCACACGCCCATCGGATGGTCGGCCGTATCCGCGGGATTGGCGTTGATCTCCGAGGTCGCGACGAGTTCGAACCCAGCCTCTTCGGCGAGGGCGATGACATAGGCCTGCTGGACATAGCCACTGGCCGCGCCCGGATCCTGTTCGCGGGTCGACGGCATGCGGTGCTCGACGATGCCCAAGAGGCCACCCGGCGCGAGCATGGTATGGAAATCAGCAAAGGCGCGCTCGGCATAGGCGCCCGACATCCAGTTGTGGATGTTGCGGAAGGTGAGGATGGCATCAACCGAACCCGGCCCGAGCGCCAGTGGTGTGTCGCGATTGAAGTCGACGATCTGCACGTCGCCAAAAACGTCGGTATCGGCGATATGGGCCTCAAAGGCCGCGCGCGACTGGCGACGGTATTCGCTGCCGGATTCAGGATCGAAATGGGCCGCGATATACTGGCCGCCATTGGCGTGAATCCACGGTGCCAGGATGTCGGTATACCAGCCGCCGCCGGGCCAGATTTCCAGGATCGTGCTGCCAGGATCGAGCTGGAAGAATTCCAGCGTCTCCTGCGGGTGACGCCAGGCGTCACGGTCCCTACTGGACGCGCGCAGGTCTGCGGCGAGGACATTGCTCAATTGCGTCAGGTCAGGGGCGGCCGGGTTTTCGGCAGCGTCCGGCATGGTCTCGACCGTTTCCTCGATCGAACTATCCGGTGAGGCTGTATCGGAGGGATCGGCCGTTTCACCGCTGCAGGCGGCGAGAATGGCCGTGCCGGCGAGAAGCGCGAGAAGTGACGGGTGACGCATGGTGAGGGAACTCCTTGTTGCCGCGCAATTGGTAGACAAGCTGCAGCCTCGGCGCAAATTCTGTTTGCGGGGGTTGAAGCGCAAAAACAGGCTTCCCAAATAAATGGCACGGGTCGCCGGAAGGGGCCCGGAACAGCGGCCAGGATCCTCTGGATCTGGCCTGTCTCAACCGCCCGGTTTCCCGGGCCTGTTTATCGCTCTGAAGGAGGATGGACCGCAATGCGTACTGTTGATTTCACCCCGCTCTACCGCTCGATTGTCGGCTTTGACCGGCTCGCGGACATGATGGACTCGGCAACCAAGATCGAGTCACAGGGGTACCCGCCCTACAATATTCAGCACGTTGCCGATGACGAGTACCTGATCGAGCTGGCCGTTGCCGGTTTCGGCGAGGACGATCTCGTCGTGGAAGTGCAGGAGAATGTCCTGACCGTCTCCGGCAAGATCGCCGAAAAGGTCGATGCGGATGATCGTCGGTTCCTGCATCGGGGAATTGCCGAACGGTCGTTCGAGCGTCGCTTTCACCTGGCGGATCATGTCGAAGTAGCGGATGCCGGCTTGCAGAACGGCCTGCTTCAGGTCCGACTGGTCCGGGAAGTCCCGGAAGCGGCGAAGCCGAAACGGATTGAAATCAAGTCCGGTGCGGGAAAGACCCGTGCCAAGCTGATCGAGGGCCGCAAGACCAAGGCCGCCTGATCCGTCGCTGACGGACACTGATTTCCCTCCGATTGTCCCTGAGGCGGTGAGCGCAAGCTTGCCGCCTCTTTCTTTGGTTGTTCAGCTCGGGAGGCGAAGCTCAGGCAGCGTCGAGATCGACAGCGCCGTCGACCGATTCGACATTCTCGGTGAAATCTTCATCGACGCGCGCGCCGGTGAAGCAGGAGCCGCTGAAGCTCGCTTTCTTCACGTTTGCGCCGTTTAGCGTGGCGTATGAGAAGTCGCCGCCGGTGGCTTTGGCCTGGCGCAGGTCAGCGCCGCGCAGATCGGTGTAGCGGGCCCGGACGCCGGCCAGCGACGCCGGCAGCAGGCGGTTGCCTTCCAGCAGAAGCGGGCCGAGCTGGCAATCCCGCAAATCCGAATTGGACAGGTTTGCGCCGGTCAAATCCGCGCCGCGCAGGTCGGCGCCGCGCAGGCTGACCATCCGCAGATCGGCTTTCTCCAGACGAGCGCCCTGCAATTGGGCGCCTTCCAGGTCCAGCCCGTACAGCGTCGCACCACGGGCGTGGAAGGCCGTCAGTGTCTTGCCCGCCAGCGAGGTGAGGCCGCGCAGGTCGGTGCCGTCGAACAGGGAGGGCTTGCCCTCCTTGCCGTTGGTGTCACACCAGCGCACATGCTCCGCGATCTGGTCGGCGACGGGCTGCTCAAGTGAGCTGGCATCAATGCCCACCGGCTTGTTGGTGAGCGCACCTTCGGTGTTCATGCCTTGCGTTTTGGCCATGACGGTTTTCGTGCCGACCAGCACCGCATGGCTGAAATCGGTATCAGACAGATCGGCGCCCGACAGGTCGGCGCCTTCAAGGTTGGCCCCCTGGAATGAGGAGCCGCGCAAATTGGCCCGGATCATTCGCGTGCCAAGCAGCATGGCGTCCGTGAAGTCGGCTTTCTGGGCGGCAATGCCGGCCATTTTCGACCGGGAGAGATTGGCGCCGGTGAAATTGGCGGTGCCGGAGTCGTTTTCCTGGGAGCGGTGGCTCAGAATGGCCAGCCCCTTTTCCTTGTCCATTTGCGCGATTGCGCCTTCGCGCATATCGGCCTCGGTCAGGTCGGCCCCGGTCAGATTCGCGCCGCGCATGATCGCTCCGCGCAGATCGGCCCGGCGCAGGGAGGCGCCCTCCAGATTGGCGCGGCGCATGTCGGCGGCAAAGAAAATCGCACTGTTCAAGGTGGCTCCGGACAG
This sequence comes from Maricaulis sp., assembly GCF_015665295.1. Classification (GTDB taxonomy): domain Bacteria; phylum Pseudomonadota; class Alphaproteobacteria; order Caulobacterales; family Maricaulaceae; genus Maricaulis. The sequence goes on along the minus strand of NZ_JADFAJ010000001.1, from coordinate 156,780 downwards.
CACCGTTCCCCGCAAAACGGCGCCACTGAAGTCGGCATCCGACAGGTCGCGACAGGCAAGGACCAGGTCTTCCAGGATCGTGTAGGCAAAACTGGCGCGTGCGCCACCCGAGCGGCCCGACCACAGGCGCTCGTGCCGCGCACAGATTGCGTCGACCTCGTCCTGCGTCAGTTTCTTGTACTCGATCTTGCGACCGGCCATCGCCGTGGTCCCGTGGTGGAATGTCCAGACACCCACCATAGAGAAGGACCGTTAACAGGCTGTTTGTCGCCTAGCTGTCGTCCGGAGTCCCAAAGTCGTGTGCGGCAAGCGGATTGTCTGCGGCGATCCGGACCCTGTTCCGACCGGCCTCGCCGTGCGCGCGGATTTCCGCCTCGGCTTCGTGTGGTGTCGTTGCAGCCAGCGTCGCGTCATAGCCACGCGGTCGCGCATCGACACGGACTTCCGGGCGGCCGGTTTCGATCCGAGAGAAGAAGCCGGCGTAAAGAATGTGTGCGTCCTCGCTGCGGAGGCCGACCTGCACCTGGATGCCTGCGTCCTCAAGACGGGAAATGCCGCGACCGGCGACCTGGTCGAAACGGTCCCGGCAGGCGATCACCACCCGCTTGACGCCGGCGGCGACCAGGGCATCCGCGCAGGGCGGTGTCTGGCCATGATGGGCGCAGGGCTCAAGCGTGACATAGACGGTAGCGCCACGCGCGGCGGTCCCCGCTGTCTCCAGTGCGACGCGTTCTGCATGCGGACGACCACCATCCTGTGTCGCGCCGGTCGCGACGATGTTTCCGTCTTTCACGAGGACACAACCGACGGCGGGATTGGGCGCGGTTTTTCCCTGCTGGCTGCGCGCAAGCGCGAGCGCCAGATCAATATGCCGTGCGTCGTCCAGCGAGCTCACGCGCCCGGAAGCGGCGGCAGTGGCTTGGCGCGCTTCGGATCGAGATAGCGGGCCGCGGTGATGGTCTCGCCGTCATCGGCGAGGTCGATCAGCAGCGGATTTCCGGTCGGGACCTCGATATCCATGATATCCCGATCCGACACCTGGAAGAGGAGTTTGACCAGAGCCCTCAAGCTGTTGCCATGGGCCGCGACGACCAGTGTCTCGCCGGCCCTGAGCCGCGGCAGGATCGATGCCGTCCAATAGGGCTCAACCCGATCAAGTGTGGATTTCAGGGATTCGGAACCCGGGAGAAGTCCGCGAGGAACCTCGGCATAGCGGCAGTCATTGACCGGGTGGTAGGCGTGATCCTCGGGCAGCGGCGGCGGCGGCGTGTCGAAAGAGCGACGCCAGATCCGGACCTGTTCATCGCCATGTCTGGCGCGGGTCTCGTCCTTGTTGAGGCCCGCGAGGCCCCCGTAATGTCGCTCGTTCAATCGCCAGGATTTCTCGACCGGTATCCAGAGCTTGTCGAGGCCTTCAAGGGTGAGATTGAGCGTCTTGATGGCGCGCTTGAGCACCGAGACGAAAGCGTGTTGCGGCTTGAAGCCGGTCTCGGCGAGTAATTCGCCCGCATGCTTGGCTTGCGCCACGCCTTCATCGGTGAGGTCGACATCCACCCAGCCGGTGAATCGATTCTCCAGATTCCAGACGCTCTGGCCGTGCCGGATGAGGGCGAGTTGCGGCATGAGATCGACTCCAAAAAATGTCCTGTCGGGCGCAGCGATAGCCCGTGAAGGCCAGCAGGGCAAGGCAGAGCCGCTGACAGGCGCAGAGCCCAGAAATCACTTACCCGTCCGGGTCGGATTGTGGTATGAAGAAACTACAGGTACCGGGGCGGGCCTGGTTCGATTATTTGAACCCACACCCAAGGCATAACTTATCCGCCCCGATGAGCGGCGACTGGATGTGAGGCTCTTCTCCGTCCCCCGAGGGCCAGTTCGCATCACGCTGCACCAACCGCGCGCGTCTCTTCCCCGGACGTGCGCGGTTCTGGTATGGGGTCTCCCTGAAAAGGGCATTCCTGTCCTGACTGGCTGCGAGGAACCGGCATGTCCGACAATGATCCCGTGCAATCTGCCCGCCGGGTAATTGCCACCGAACGCGACGGCATGGTTGCGCTGGAAGCGTCGATCTCGACGGATTTCGCCGCGACCATCGCGCGTCTGCGCGGGCTGGAAGGGCGATTGATCTGTGCCGGGGTTGGCAAGTCGGGCCATGTCGCCCGCAAGATTGCGGCGACGCTGGCCTCCACCGGAACACCCGCCTACTACGTCCATCCCACCGAGGCGAGCCATGGTGATCTCGGCATGATCGGTGCCAGCGACGCCGTGCTTGCCCTGTCAAAGTCGGGCGAGACCAAGGAGCTGGGCGACCTGATCGCCTATTGCCGCCGCTTCGGCGTTCCGTTGATCGCGATGACGGCGCAGCCGGAGAGCACGCTGGGACGCGCCGGTGATTATCTTCTGGCGATCCCTGCCGCGCCGGAAGCCTGTGGCGAGACCCGGGCGCCGACGACGTCGACCACGCTGATGATGGCGCTGGGCGATGCGTTGGCGGTCGCCCTGCTGGAAGCCCGCGGGTTCACAGCGTCCGATTTCAAGACATTCCACCCCGGTGGTGCCCTTGGCGCGGCGCTGGCCAGCGTCGGCGACATCATGCACAGCGACGACGCCGTGCCACTCATCGGCGCGGACGCGCCGATGAGCGACGTCCTGATCGAAATGACGACCAAGAGTTTTGGATGTGCCGGTATCGTGGATGGCGAGGGCAAGCTGGCCGGTATCATTACCGACGGCGATCTGCGACGTCACATGGGCGCCGCCCTGGTCGACAAACGCGCTGCCGACGTCATGACCCGCAACCCCCGCACCGGAAACGCCGGAATGCTGGCAGCGGATGCGCTGCGTCTCATGACGGCCGGGCAGCCCAAGATCATCCAGCTCTTTATCGTCGACACTTCCGGTCTCCCCGTTGGCATACTGCATCTGCACGACCTGCTGCGCGTCGGTCTCAAATAGGGTTCGGTTTCTGCACACAACCCCATGTCGGCACTGGCGAAATGGCAGTGCTGGCGCTATCGTTGCATAAGATGGCAGGAGTCGTGTGTCGCGCAGCCCATGGATGCGTCACCGTTTCGTGTGCCCGGAGTTGGAGTGAGAATGCAGGAACCTCTCGCCTTGCAGGTCAGGCAATGCTTGCGACCGCATTTGGCGGCGTTGGCAGGGTTTTCGCTCGCCTCGAACCTGCTCCTCCTGGTGTCGCCGCTCTACATGCTTCAGGTGTATGACCGGGTGTTGTCATCCGGATCGATCGATACGCTGATCTGGTTGTCCGTGCTCGCGGTCTTCCTGCTGGGGGTTTACGGTGCTGCCGAGGCCGGTCGTCGCCGGGTCAGTGCGCTGGCAGGCCTTGAGCTTGATGCGCTTTTGACACCCCTGGCTTTTTCCCGGTTCGAGTCCGAATCCGGCCAGCCGCATCTGGCTCGCGATCTTGGTGCGATCCAGCGTGTCCAGACCGCGCTGCAATCGGGCAGTTTGATGCCCTTCGCCGACCTCCCGTTCGCGCCGTTTTTCCTCATCGTGTTGTTCCTGATCCATCCGGTTCTCGGATTGGTCGGGCTGGTTGGCGCAGCGATTGTCTTTGCGGTCGCCGTCACCGCCGAGCTGACAACCCGCCAGGCAAGCCAGTTTTCGCAGGGCGCCCTGCGCAGTGCCGGCGAATTCGCCTCCGGTCTGGAGCGTCAGCGCTCGGCGATGGCCGCCATGGGTCTGGTGCCGGCTGCTTTCCGCCGCTGGCATGCGACCCAGGGCGCCGGCCAGGGTTTTTCGCTGGATGCCGCTAAGGATGACGGCAAGTTCTCCGCGATTTCCCGTTCGACACGACAGGTCCTGCAGATCTGCGTGCTCGGGGGCGGTGCGGCGCTGGCACTCAGCCAGCAGATCTCGCCCGGTGCGATCGTTGCCTCCTCAATCATTCTCGCCCGCACGCTTGGTCCGATCGACCAGATCGTCGGTGGCTGGCGCAACACGATCCAGACGTGGTCGGCCTGGAAAGGGTTGATGGAACGCCTGGACGGTGCCGACGCCGACCCCAGTTTCACGCCCCTGCCGCGACCGGTCGCCGAACTCAAGCTGGACCGGCTCTCCGTGCTCGTTCCGGGCTCTGAAGTGCCCCAAGTCCGCCCGTTCAGCTGGGCCGCATCAGGTGGCCAGCTGGTCGCCGTGACCGGCGGCAATGGGGCGGGCAAGACAACCCTGCTGCAGACCCTGGCCGGGGCGTGGCAGCCGGGCTCGGGCGCCATGAGTCTGGGAGGGCGCAACCTGCATGACTGGCCCGGCCCCGACCGTGGCCGCTTCGTGGGCTACGTGCCTCAAGACGTTGAACTCCTGCCGGCGACCGTGGGCGAAAACATTGCCCGACTAGGCGATGCCGAGCCCGATACGGTGATTGCGGCCGCGCGGGCCGCAGGCGCTCACGAGGCCATTCTCGCCCTGCCGGACGGTTATGATACGCGCGTCGGGCCGGGCGGCACCCATTTGTCCGCCGGGCAGCGCCAGATGATCGGTCTCGCCCGGGCGCTGTTCGGCGATCCGGTCTTGCTGCTGCTGGACGAACCGACCGCCAATCTTGATGCCGCCGCGGCACCGACCCTTATCAATGCCCTGCGCCAGGCCGCCGAGCGCGGCGCCATCATCCTTGCGGCAACCCATGACCGCCGCGTGATCGAACGGGCCAAGACGGTCCTTCTGGTCCGCAATGGCGATGTCATGGCCGCGCCCGCCGAGCAATTTCTCAAACTGGCAACCGGGCCTGGTGCCGGGGCCAGTGTGTCCGGTCGCGGTGGAGCTGCCTGATGACCGGACCTGCCACGCCGACCCGGCTTCTCAGCGACAGTTTTGTCCGCCGTTCGGCCCTGATCTGTCTCATAGGGCTGGGCGGGTTTCTCGCCTGGGCCGGGCTGGCCCCCCTGGCTGAAGGTGTGCCGGCGGCCGGCCAGATCGTGGTCGAGAACGATCGCCAGGTCGTGCAGCATCTTGAAGGCGGCATCATCCAGGAACTCCTGGTTCGTGACGGTGACAGGGTCGAAGCCGGAGCGCCCTTGCTGACGCTGCAGGAAACGGCCTCGCTGGCGGTCCGTGACGAGCTGTTGCAGGAGATCGCAACGCTGACCGGTTCCACCCAGCGTCTGGCCGCCCTGCGGGACGGTCTCGACGAGCCTGATTTCACGCCGCTCGACGCGCTCGGTCTGACCGAGGAGCAACGCCAGGCCGTGGTTACGCGACAGCGCGACCTCTTCCGCCAGCAGACCCAGTCCTTCCGGGCTGACATCGCAGTGCTGACCGCGCGGCGGGATGGGGCCAGATCATCGCGTGACCTGCAGGCCCAGCAAATCCGCATAACGCAGCGTGTGCTGTCGGCTGCGCAGGATCAGTTATCCCTGCTCAATGAGCGGTATGAGCGGCAAATGGCGCGGCTGGACGAATTGCGTGGCATGGAGCGTGATGTGGCGGCGCTTGAGGCCGATATTTCGCGCCTGCGTACGGACGCCCAGCAAGCCGCCACGCTGGAACAGGATCTCGACGGGCAGATCGCCCAGACCGAGGCGGCCTTCGCACGGCAGGTGTCGGCAGACCAGCTGGAAGTCCGCAGTCAGCTGGAACAGGCCAGCGAGCGCCTGGCGGCGGCCCAGGACGTGCTCAATCGCTCCGTGGTTGTCGCGCCGCAGTCGGGCGAGGTCCTCAATCTGCGCTTTGCCACACGCGGCGGTGTAGTCCGTCCCGGTGAAGCCATTCTGGAAATTGTCCCCGCTGCCGGCGAAATGACGGCATCGGTCCGAATTCAGCCGTCCGATCGTGCCACCGTTTATGAAGGCCAGGCGGTGCGGACCCGCCTGACGGCGTACAAGAGCTGGATGACACCGCGTCTCGACGGAGAGGTGATCAGCGTCAGCGCCGATCTCAAGACCGACCAGAATACCGGCGTTTCCTACTACGAGGTCCGTATCCGTATCCCGGCCGATCAGGCGGCACGGCTTGGCGAGCTGGACGTGATCCCCGGCATGCCGGTCGAAGTCTTCATCTTCTCCGGGGCCAGCCGGACGACGCTGGATTACCTGTTCGAGCCGATCAGCGAGTCGCTGTTCCGCGGCGCGCGGACGGGGTGAGCGAATGATGGTACTGCGCAAACCGGCTCCGTTCGGGGCCTTCGTCCCGGGCCTTTTCCTCGCGATCACCGTCTCGGCCGGTGCTGCGGCCCAGGCGGAAAACTGTCTGTCCTTCGAGCATGCCCTGCGGATTGCTGCCGAGCGGGCGCCGGAAGTTGCCGGGGCGATTGCCCGACAGGATGAGGCGGCGGCTGATTTTCGCGAAGCAGAGTCACTGCGCATGCCGCAGCTCTCGACTTTCGGGCGCACGGCCTCCGGCGATAGCGGTCTGACCGGCAGCCAGATCGAGAACCAGGTCGGTGTGCGCCTGTCCCAGCGACTCTGGGATTTCGGTGATTCGCATTACGCAATGTCTGCGGCCAGTAGCTCGATTGCGCAACGCGCCCACGAGTTGCGGGCCCAGCAGATTGATGCATCCGGGCGCCTCGCAGACGCGTATCTTACGCATCTGGAAGCGGATGCCATGATCAATGTGGTTGCAGACCGGCGCGACTATTTCGAGCGTCAGCAAGCCGCGGTGCAGTCCTTGCTGACGACCGGTGGGGCGACGCGTGCCGACCGGGCCCAGATCGAGGCACGCCTGGCCGAGGCCGAGGCCGATGCCCTGGAATTGCGTTTCATGCGGGATCGTGCCGCCACACGGATTCGCGAGTACACTGGATTCGCACCGAGCGCCCTGTGTGGCGCGGGGTCCGCTGAGCGCGACATGGGGCTGGCCTTGCGTGGAATCGAGACAGTCAATGACGCCGTCGACCACACATTGACCGGAAATCCGGGCATCGCGGCACAGGCCGAATCAGTCCGCGGGCTCGATGCGCAGCGGGAACGCGCCCGCCGCAGCCGACTGCCGGTGATCGAGGCCGTGGGAATCGCATCCTACGTCTATGATGATTTCAGCGAGACTTGGGATGCGCGCGACCGGCTTGGTATCGACGTGTCGGTGCCGCTGTTGACCGGCGACGCCTTGCAGGCCCGCGGCGATCGTGCCGTTGCGCGCCTGGAGCAGCAGGAAAGCGGCCTGCGCAGCCTGCAGCGCGAATTGCGAGAACAGGCGGAAATTGCCTTTCGCCGTTCGATTTCGCTTGAGGCCCAGCTCGTCCGCCGCGAAGCTGTCGCGCGGTCGCAATACGAATATTTCGACGCAATTTCAGGCGAGTTCGAGTTCGGTCTGGGGACATTGCCTGATCTGATTGATGCGCGCCTGACGTATGAACGCGCGGAGCTGGATGTAATCAGTGCCCGCTTTTCCCTGCTGCGACAGCAGCTTGAATTGATGGGGCTGACCGCGCGCATGCCAGCGCCACGGATGGAGACCGGTGTCTGGCCGGACGAGTACTGACGCAAGGACAGACGCCAAAGGTCTGGAGGTCCGTTCGCCAGCGGCGTCGAAGAATTTGCGTGCCGACCGTACCGCAAGTCGGGGCATGCCGGGTTCCGGGAGGGCTCGTGCGGATTTGAGCCGGCCTGGTTGAAGGCGGGTTCCGGGAGGAAGTGAGTGCCCTGAAACGGGGTGCCGGCAGCGGCGGGTCCTGGATGACCCGCGATCGCTGTCGATCGCACCGGGTCAGGGCATAAGAAAGATTATCGGGAGAGATCAGTCATGCCTGTTGCCAACAAAGCCAATCGACAGTCCACAGTCCGCAACGCCCTTTTGGGGACGGCGCTGGCAACAGGCGGTGTCCTGTTGCTGGCCGGCGGTGCGCAGGCACAGGAGGCCGGCGCGACGCCACCGGACGGCTTCACACCGGTTTCCGGAGTAAGCGGCGTCTCCCGCGTCGAGATGGGCGCTGACGGCTCGGTCCAGCTGGTCATGACAGATGGCCGCACAGTGCTGATTGCGGCGCAGGACGTCTCCGTTATCGACGGGGTTGTCTATCTCTCTGATGCGGCTCTTGACGCCAACGCCCTGCTCGGGACGGGCGTCGCTGCAGCTGGCGGCGGCGGGGGCGGTGCCATACTCGGCGCGCTTGGAGGTCTGGGCCTGCTTGGCGCTGCGGCAGGTGGCGGCGGCGGCGGAGGCGGAGGCACAACGACGCCACCCACACCGCCCACCAATACCAATCCGCCGGTCTTCACCTCGGCCAGCACGGCCAGTGCCGACGAGAATGTGACCGGCACAGTCTATACGGCGACCGCGACCGACGCCGATGGCAACACCGTGACCTTCTCGATCAGCGGCGGCGCGGATGCCAGCCTGTTCTCGATCAACAGCTCGACCGGCGCGGTCACCTTCAACGCTCCGCCTGACTTCGAGAATGCGGGCGATTCCGGTGCCGACAACACTTACGAAATCACCATTCGCGCGTCGGATGGCACCAACACCACGGATCAGACCGTGACCATTACGGTTGGGGATGTCGACGAGGTACCGGTCATCTCGTCAGCAGCGACTGCCAGCGTCGCCGAGAATACCGTCGGAACCGTCTACACCGCGCAGGCGGCCGATCCCGAAGGGCAGGCCCTGACCTATTCGCTTTCCGGTGCGGATGCGGCGTTGTTCGCGATTGATGCGGCGACTGGCGAGGTCAGCTTCCTGGCGGCGCCGGACTTTGAAAACCCCGGCGATGCCGATGGCGACAATGATTACGAGATCACTCTCTCGGCCTCGGATGGCAGCCTGACCACGGACCGGACCGTGACCATCACGGTGACGGACGTGGATGAGGGGCCGGCGGCCTTTTCCTCGGGCACGACCGCAAGCTTCAACGAGAATGCGTCCGGTGTCGTCTATACCGCCGTCGCGACGGACCCTGATGGCAATGCGATCACCTATTCGCTGGGGTCCGGCGGCGACAGCGCCCTGTTCGCAATCGATTCCGCGACCGGCGAGCTGACCTTCAACGCTCCGCCGGATTTCGAGGCGCCGGCCGACGGCAATGGCGATAATGTCTATTCGGTCGTCGTGCGCGCGAGCGACGGCAACACAACGACAAATCAAACCGTGAGTGTCACGGTGAACGATGTCGATGAGGCGCCGGTGATTACGTCCGGCGCTGCCGCCTCGGTGGCGGAAAACAGCGCCGGAGTTGTCTATACGGCGACGGCCAGCGACCCGGAGGGCGCGGCGATCACGTATTCGTTGTCCGGCGATGATGCAGCCCTGTTCGCGATCGACGCGAATACGGGTGAAGTGAGCTTTCTGGTCGCGCCAGATTTCGAGCTGCCGCTGGATGCGGACGGTGACAATGTCTACGACGTGATCGTCACGGCGTCAGACGGTTCCAATTCTGATGTGCAGCCGGTCTCCATCACGGTGTCTAACCTCAATGAATTCGCGCCGGTCTTCACGTCGGCGACCACGGATTCGGTGGACGAAGACAGCACGGGCAGTTTTTACACGGCCACTGCGACGGACGGTGACGGAGACACGCTCACCTATTCGATCGCGGGCACTGACGCGGCGTTGTTCACGATCGATGCGACAACTGGCGCATTGTCCTTCATCGCGTCTCCGGATTTCGAGAACCCGTCTGATGATGACGGGGACAATGTCTACGAGCTGCAACTGCGGGCCAGTGACGGAACAACGACAACGACACAAAATCTCGCGGTGACGGTGAATAATGTGGCTGCTCAGCCCGTGCTGACGTCCGGCGCGTCGGCCGATTTCACCGAGAATGGCAGCGGCGTTGCCTATACCATCAGTGCCACCGATGGAGACGGGGACGTCCTCACCTATTCGATTTCGGGCGCCGATGCGGCACTGTTCAGCGTCAATGCCGCAACCGGGGAAGTGAGTTTCCTCGCCGCACCTGACTTTGAATCGCCGGCCGATGCCGACGGCAACAATGTATACGACATCAACGTCACCGCTTCCGATGGCGGCCTGTCGGATACGCAAGCCGTCAGCATTAGCGTTGTCGACGAGAATGATGTCGCGCCGGTGGTGACCTCGGGTACGACTGCCAGTATCGGAGAAAACTCCAACGCTGTGTTTTACACGGCCACTGCCACAAATGTGGATGGCCCCTTCACACGCTTCGAGCTCGGCGGCCCCGACAGTCAGCACCTGTCTCTGAACAGCGTGACGGGCGAACTTTCCTTCGATTCACCTTTCCCGGATTTTGAAAACCCGGCGGATTCGAATGGCGACAATGTCTACGAGGTCACCATCACGGCCTATGACGGTGATTTCCAGGACACGATCACGCTGGCCATTACTGTGACAGATGTTGATGAAGGCAGTGGGGGAAGCCCGGTCTTCTCGTCAGGTACCAGTCAGACCATCTCAGAAAACCAGACTTCAGCCTATGTCGCCCGGGCGGTCGACCCTAACGGGGACACAGTCAGCTATTCGATCTCCGGGACCGATGCGGCGCTCTTCACCATCGACTCGGCTAGCGGCGAAGTGCGTTTTCTCGCGACCCCGGATTTCGAGTCTCCGACGGATGCCGGTGGTGACAATGTCTATGATTTCACTGTTACCGCTTCGGATGGGTCGAACACGGCCAACCGGGCGGTGTCGGTGACGGTCGGGGATGTCACCAACGAAAGCTCGGATGTGCCGGAAGGCGACACAACGCAGATCTCCATGGTCTCGGGCGGGAATTATACGGGCACGCTCGAGGTTGCCGGTGACCGCGACTGGATCGAAGTCACACTCGAGGCCGGCCAGCGCTATCAGTTTGATGCATTTGGCTCCGGTGGAACCGGCGTCGAACTGGAGGACACCTATCTTCGGCTTTACGACGCATCGGGTGATTTGATTGCGGAAAATGATGACATCACGCTAGGGGTCAACACGGACTCACGGCTCGGATTCACGGCGACAACGAGCGGGACCTATTACATCTCGGTCGGTGCCTGGGAGCCGGATTCCGGAGCGACCCTTTCCGGGCAGTACGAACTTCAGATTCGTCATACTGACCCGCTGACGGCCTGGAACTATCAGGAGATCGGCGACTACCTGAATGCCAATGGCTTCGGCGGCCTGCAATGGGACCGCTCGGCGGGGGATACGATTACGGTTGATGTAACCGGGCTGACCACGGCCGGGCGCACGCTGGCCCGCGCGGCCCTGCAGCTGTGGGAAGACATCACCGGCATCACCTTCACGGAAGTGAGCTCTGGCGGGGACATCACGTTTGACGATGAGGAGGAAGGCGCCTTTGCCGGGCCGGATTCGACCTCCGGTGGGTTTATCACGTCCGCCAGCGTCAATGTCGGAACCGAATGGCTTTCGACCTATGGCACCAATCTGGATGGCTATTCCTTCCAGACCTATATCCACGAAATCGGTCATGCCCTCGGTCTCGGACACGGGGGGCCCTATGACGGATCGGCCGACTATGCCATCGACGCGATCTATCTGAACGATTCCTGGCAAGCCACCGTGATGTCCTACTTCTCGCAAAACGAGAACACCTATGTCGATGCCGATTTCGGCTATGTGGTTGGGCCTCAGGTTGCTGATATCATTGCTGTTCTGGATATGTATGGCGGTTCGACCAGCACCCGCGGCGGCAACACCGTCTATGGCTATAATTCCACCGCCGGCAATGTGATCTTTGACGCCACGGCCTTCTCTAATCCCGTTAGCTTCACGATCTTTGACACCGGCGGTATCGATACGCTCGACTACTCGGGCTCCAGCTCGAACCAGATCTTCGATCTGCGTGAGCAGGCCTATTCGAGCCTCAACGGACGAGACGGCAATATCGGCATTGCCCGCGGTACAGTGATCGAAAACGCTATTGGCGGCAGCGGCAATGACATCTTTGTTGGCAATAGCGCCGACAACACCATTACCGGCAATGGCGGGGCCGACCGCTACTACGCTTCGGGCGGCAGTGATGTCTTCAATGGTGGCAGTGGAAACGACACCATCGTCTTCTCCGGCGCATCGACCGACTACACGATCTCGACGAACGGGTCGGGCAATACGGTCGTGACCGACAATCGCGCAGGATCGCCGGATGGCGTGGTCGAGCTGATCAGCGTCGAGAGCATTGTCTATGACGGCGAAACCAGCAATCCGGAATATTTTGGTGACCCGGATCACGCCGGCCGTGAAGGCTTAGACCCGGATAATCTGCCCGAGCTCGCGCCGCATCATCCGGAAATCACCGGCGATGACTGGAGCCATCCGATCATGTCGGATCATGGAGATGCCAAGGATGACGGACATGAGCCGCATACCTATCCGGACCTGTCCGACGCCGATCTCGCCCTGCTGGAAAACCTCTCCCTGGAGAGCGGCGACAGCCGCGGCTGGGTTGGTGCCCTGCGCGATCTGCTGGACGTCGATGCAAGCGGTGGACTGGTTCGGGCATATGTCGCGGATGGCGAGCTCGAAACAGCGGCCGCGCTCGGGGCTGACAAGGGGTATCCGGTCTTCGAGCCTCTGACCCTGCCGTCGGGCGATCAAAGTGCTGCCCCGCAATCAGCCGGTGCCGGCAATGCAGCGCTGGAGCACTTCCCGGATGGCCGCTTCATCGATGCGTTCGATGTGCGGGAGGCTCTCATGCCGACCCTGACAGACGACAGCCAGGACGGCTGGGCCTGACGCAATTGGGGGAGGCGCGTCGCGTCTCCCCGCCCGGCTACTCGAAAAATTTGGGGAAAGGGGTGCGCAGCGGGGCTGTTGCGCATTTCGGCATTGAGGCAAAACAGGCAGGGCGCTGCTTGAAAACCCTGCATCTCGACAAGGGGTTGTGGCAAGCGACAAGACTGGCCGGCAGCTTGAAATGCCCGGCCCGGGAGGCGAGGGTTTGACGAGTCTGGTTACAGGAGCGGCGGGCTTCATCGGCTATCACGCCGCCAAGGCACGCCTGGAAGCCGGTGAGGATGTCGTCGGTATCGACAACCTGAACCCCTATTATGATCCTGCCTTGAAGCAGGCCCGGCTGGACCAGCTCGCCCGGTATTCCGGCTTTCGTTTCGAGAAAATCGATCTTGCGGATCATGAGGCTGTAATCGGCCTGGTCGGTGATGTCAGGCCCCAGCGCATCCTGCATCTCGGCGCCCAGGCCGGTGTCCGATATTCGCTGGAAGCCCCCTTCGCTTATGCCCGGTCCAACCTGCTTGGGCATCTCTCGGTGCTTGAGGCTGCACGGTCCTTGGGCGACCGGCTCGACCACCTTGTCTACGCGTCGTCGAGCTCGGTCTATGGCGAGCGGTCCGAAGTGCCGTTCCGCGAGAGCGATCCGGCGGAGACGCCCGCCTCGCTCTATGCCGCAACGAAGCGGTCTGACGAGCTCATGTCGGCATCCTACAGCAGTCTTTACGACATCCCGGCGACCGGTCTGCGCTTTTTCACCGTCTATGGACCGTGGGGCCGGCCGGACATGGCCTACTGGCTGTTTGCGGAGGCCATGCTGGAAGGTCGGCCGATCAAGGTCTTCAACAATGGCGATATGGAGCGGGACTTCACCTATATCGATGACATCGTCGAAGCCGTGTCGCGCATTCTTGCCGACGCACCGACGCGCGGGCGCCACCGGGTCTACAATATCGGTGGCTCGACGCCGGTCCGGCTGATGGACATGATCGCGACCCTGGAGCGTGAGCTGGGTGTCGAGGCAGAAAAAATCATGCTGCCCATGCAGCCCGGCGACGTGTCGCGAACCTATGCCGATACCAGTCGGCTGGAAGCGGATTACGGCTACAAGCCGTCGGTGGGCCTCGCTGTCGGTCTGGCCCGCTTTGCCGATTGGTTCGCGGATTGGCGCGCGCGCTAGGGGCGGAGCGGATTGAATCCGGGAACCGGACCGCGATCACCATCGCGGAACCAAGCGTCATAGGCGACGGCCGTGTTGCGTATCGCGCGTTCAGCACGCTGCCGATCCTCGCCAGGCTCGATCAATGCCGCGACATAGTCGAGCAGGACTGAGGCGGCGTCTGCATACTCTGCGGCATTGAATTTCCAGCGCCGATGCGTGCTTTCGTCATAGTAACGCTTGTGCAGGACGGCATCCGGTTCGAGGCGGAAATGACCGAGCAGACCGAGCGCCGAGAGCCAGATGCGCTCGGAATGCGCGAGGGACGGGGTAGGCCGTATCATGAGCGGACTGTCGAGCCCCTTGGGAATGCGGCGGACAACGCCCTTGAAAGCGCCGGCGCATCGTCCGCTCCAGAACAGCGCCAAGGCGGTGTCACGGCGCCAATGCCGGTGGCCATCGGCCATGTCAGCATTGCTCTGATCGCGGTCCGGCATCCGGACGCCGTCAAGCGACCAGGCCCTCACCGGCCCGAAGGCCAGGACGGCGTCCGGGTCTGCCTCCAGGGCGCGGCACATGCGTAACGTGCTTTCGGGGCTGGCGCTGTCATCATGCGGAAGGATGCGGAAATAGGGCGTTTGCGTTGCCGCGATGAGGCTGTTCATGTTCGCGACCCAATGGTCGTCATCATCGCAAACGAAAGACGAGAACCCCGACGCGCCAGCGAATTGGTCGCGCAATGTGCCGATCAGCGCCGCGTCGCCATTGCGATCACTCACGGTCACCGGGATTCCGGTCTCCAGATGCGTCCTGATCGTCTCGCTGAGAATCGGCAGAAAACGACCCGAGCGATAAAGCGGGATCAGAACCGTGACGGGCTCGCTCATCCCGACAGGGCGTCCCGGGCGCTGGCGGCCGCAGCAAGACCGAACGCCGGTGCCGTGGTGAACTTGCCGGAGTTGACGCTGATCCAGCGCCCTGTCTGTTCCACGCCGATATTCTCGCGCGCATGCAGTTTACTGGAGCGATCGGTGATGTCGGTTTGTCCCCAGGCGACGATCACGCCGCCGCCGATCCGGGCCGTCGGCGCGAGCTGATGCAATTCACGCGCAACCGGCACATAGCGGGCGATGCCGTCGATACTGCCGTTCACGAGGCTCTCCGGGTCGACCAGGCTGGCCTGTTCACGCAGCGCGCGTGCATCAATGTCGGTGGTCTGCCCCAGCTTGCAGACCGGGTACCAGGACAGATAGACGCTGCCATCGCCGCGATTGACCAGATCACCGAAAGCGCCAGACACCAGTGTCGTGCTCGGCAGGCGGTTGAGCAGGTCCGGCGGCACGGCGTCAAACAGGATCGACGCCTTGTAGCGCATGATGGCCGGGCCCGGCGCGTCCAGCCCGATGCAGGCATCGAGCCTCAGCCGGTCGTCCCACAAGGCATTGATGACCAGGTCAAACGTTTCGCTGCGCTGCCCGTCCGCCTGCGCGAGCCGCAGCTGGTACACCTCGTCGGCGAGACGATCGGCGCCGAGGATGCGCGTACCCGTGCGCAGGGTGATGGCTGGTGTCTTGCTGATCGCACGAGTTATGCCATCCGCCAGACGCCCGACATGGACGGCCCGCTCCGGCGTCATGAAAGCGGTGGCCACATGATCGGTATCGAACGTGCCGGAGAGATCGCGGTCGGGCAGTGCCTGGCAAGCCCGATATCCGGCGTCGATCGAGCGCAGGTAGGTGTCGACCTGATCCAGATGTGCTTCGATGGCTGTCGGCGGCAGGGCGCTGTCCCGGCAAACCGTGTAGGCAAACGGGGTCGAGAGACAGATGTCCTGGGGGCGCAGTGAAAACAGGTCGCGGACGCAGGTTTCGAAGGCCACAGCGGCCTCTGCCATCACGTGCCAGGACCGGCCGGTCGGGTCTGCGGCGTAGACAAAACCGAGGTGCAGCTTGCCCTCATTGTTCCGGCTGGCGCCGGACATGGGTCTCGCCGCCTGCTCGAAAAGCGTGCTGGACAGGCCAAGTTGGGCGAGACGGACCGCTGCCGAACATCCGGCCAGTCCGGCTCCCAGAATCGCGATGCGCGGCATGTTGTGGTGCCTGCCTGACATGGCTGTTCAGCATCAGTTGCCGCTGAACTCGTTGATCAGGGCCTGCGCGCCGTCGCCAAGTTCCCGATGGGCCCTGGCATAGGCCATCGTCGCGCGCAGATAGCCCAGCTTGCTGCCGCAATCATAGGACTGGCCGACATATTCGACGGCGTGAAAGTCCTGGTTTTGCATCTGCCGCGCCATGGCATCGGTCAGCTGGATTTCTCCACCCGCGCCCGCCGCCTGGTCGGCGAGATAGTCGAAAACCGAGCCTTGCAGGATGTAACGGCCGGTGATCGAAAGATTGGATGGCGCCGCGTCCACCGCCGGTTTTTCCACCATGCCGCGCATGCGGATGCGATTTCCCTCACGCGATTCCGGATCAATGATGCCGTACTTGTTGACCTCGTCAGCCGGGACTTGCTCGACCGCGATCACATTGCCGCCGGTTTCATCAAAGACGGAGATCATCTGCGCCAGGCAGCTCGGCTCGGCCTGGACCAGCACGTCCGGCAGAAGAATGGCAAACGGGTCCGAGCCAATGATGTCACGCGCACACCAGATCGCGTGACCCAGGCCCAGCGGGGCCTGCTGGCGCACGAAACTCATCGATCCCGGGATCGGCTTAGTCCGCGTGACCTCGGCCAGGATATCGGACTTGCCCTTGGCTTCCAGGCTGGCTTCCAGCTCGTAGGCGGTATCGAAATAGTCCTCGATCGCGCCCTTGTTGCGCCCGGTGACAAAGACGAAATGCTCGATCCCGGCGGCCACGGCCTCGTCAACGACATACTGGATTGCGGGACGGTCAAAGACCGGCAGCATTTCCTTCGGTATGGTTTTCGTGGCGGGGAGAACCCGGGTTCCAAAGCCGGCAACCGGCAACACAGCCTTGCGAACGCGCGTCATTCCATCTCCCCCTCCACGGATCGGCTTCAACGGGTACCCGATCACTTCCCCAGCGTCCAGCTCACCCATTCACTTCGGTTTAGCAGATCCGTCCTATATACCGGACGAGACACGTTAATCGGGTGACGCCATGGGCAAGAAATACTTCGGAACGGACGGGGTGAGGGGGCTGACCAACAGCTTCCCGATGACGGCGGAAACAGCCCTGCGACTTGGCATGGCGGCGGGAAAGTATTTTGTCCGGCACAGCGGCCGCCACTCGGTGGTCATCGGCAAGGACACGCGGCTCTCCGGCTACATGATCGAGAGCGCTCTGGTTGCCGGCTTCACATCGGTCGGCATGGATGTCTTCCAGTTCGGTCCGCTGCCGACGCCGGCCGTTGCCTTGATGACCCGCTCCTTGCGCGCCGATCTCGGCGTCATGATCACGGCCTCGCACAATCCCTATCATGACAATGGCATCAAGCTGTTTGGTCCGAACGGCCGCAAGCTCGACGACAAGACCGAGCTGGAGATCGAGGCGCTGATGGATGGTTCCCTGTCCGAGGAGCTCGCCGCGCCATCCGACCTCGGCCGGGCGAAGCGCATTGATGATGCCCAGGCGCGCTATGTCGAGATCGTCAAATCCTCTTTCCCGCGTGCCCAGCGCCTCTCCAATCTCCGCCTCGTTGTCGATTGCGCCAATGGTGCCGGTTACAAGGTTGCGCCGACCGTTCTGTGGGAGCTGGGCGCTGACGTCATCCCGATCGGTGTCGAGCCGAACGGCTTCAACGTCAATGAGGAGTGCGGCTCGACCGCGCCCGCGCGTCTGGCCAAGGAAGTGGTGAAATTCCGCGCCGATCTCGGCATTGCCCTTGATGGCGATGGTGACCGGGTCGTGTTGTGTGATGAAAAGGGCCGGGTCATTGATGGCGACCAGATTCTGGGTCTGCTGGCCAGTCATTGGCAGGAAGCCGGAGAATTGCGTCACCCCGCCATCGTCGCCACAGTGATGTCCAATCTCGGCCTCGAGCAATACCTGGCCAAGCGCGGCATCACACTGGAGCGGACGCAGGTTGGCGACCGTTATGTATCCGAGCGCATGCGAGAAACCGGGATCAATCTCGGTGGCGAAGCCTCCGGACATATCGTCATGCCGGATTACTCACCGACCGGGGACGGGCTGATTGCTGCACTGCAGGTCCTGCGCGTGCTCGGTGAGAGCGGCAAGCGCGCCAGCGAGCTGCTGAACGTCTTCAAGCCGGCGCCGCAATTGCTGGAAAATGTGCGCGTGACCAAGGGCAGGAAGCCGCTCGAGGCCGATGCGGTCAAGGCTGCGATCGCTGAAGCCGAGACGCGCATGGGAAATTCCGGCCGTCTGGTCGTTCGCGCTTCAGGTACCGAACCCGTCGTCCGGGTTATGGCGGAGGGCGAGCAAAAGCTTATCCGCTCGGTAGTCGATGATGTCCGCGGCGCGATCGAAGCCGCCGCGCTGGCCTGATGACGACCCCGTCAGTGGCCGGTTCCCCTGCCGAGCGCATTGTCGCCGTCCAGCACTTGCGTGCCCTGGCGGTCTTGATGGTCGTGATTGGTCATTTGCATCAGACATCTGGCCGGATTCTCGGATTCAGCTGGCTTGGCGACGGGGCGTTTTTCGGTTTTCTCGGCGTCGACGTGTTCTTCGTCATTTCCGGATTCATCATCCACCATCTCTATCGTCATCATGACGGGCTCGACCTGCGCTTCTTCCTCAACCGGCTCAATCGCATCTATCCGATGTACTGGGTCATCACTGGCGTCGCGGCGGTTGGATATGTCATCTTTTTCCGGGGCGACCTGCTGACCGCTTTGGCGGACGGGCGTTGGCTGACTACGTTATTTCTCTGGCCGACCGGCCATCTTCCCCTTCTGTCGGTCGGATGGACGCTAGTCCATGAGCTCTGGTTCTACCTGGCCTATGGGGTCTTTCTGGCCATTCCCGCGCGTTTCCGCATTTTCGCCGTCGCGAGTTGGCTGGTCGTGTCACTGGTGGGCCTTGCAGGGCTGACCGACGGCCTGCCGGCCTGGCTGCGTCTCATCGCCAGCCCGTTCAATCTGCTCTTTCTCGCCGGCGCGCTGATCGCGCAATTTCGCGACCAGCTTGATCGCCTGCTGCCGGTCAGCACCGCGCTGGCGATTGGCGGCGCTGCTTTTGGCGTCTTCTGGACGCTGACGCGCGGGCTGGACGGGCTGACGGATCCGGCTGTGCGGGTTGTGGTGGCGCTGCCATTCGCGGTTGGCATTGTCGGCAGTCTCCTGGCCTGGCGTCCGGTCTTGCCGGCACTCGCCGCGCGCCTCGGTGACTGGTCCTATGTCGCCTATCTCTCCCACGCGCTTGCGCTGGATATTCTTGCCAGGCTGGCATTGCGCCTGCCGCTCGCGGATGGCGGCCAGGCGCTGGCGCTGGGCGGAGTGGGCCTGATCGCCATCCCGGTCCTGGCCTGGATGCTCCACCGGCTCCTCGAGCGCCCGCTTTTGAGCCTTGGCAGGCAGGCGATTGCGGAAATATCACGCAAACCGGTCTGAGCACTGCCATCGCGGCAATCTCTCCTTGCGCCTTGCTGCCCTGTCAGCGATACCGTCCCGGACCAGAACGGGAGTGATTTATCATGCGCGTCGCAATGATCGGAACCGGCTATGTCGGACTGGTGTCGGGAGCTTGTTTCGCCGACTTCGGGCATGAGGTCGTCTGTGTCGACAAGGATGCCAGCAAGGTCGAAACGCTGAACTCCGGCGGCATACCGATCTATGAGCCAGGCCTTGATCTCCTTGTTCAGCGCAATGTGCGCGAGGGGCGCCTGTCCTTCACCCAGGATCTGGCCGAGGCCGTGAAGGCTGCTGATGCTGTCTTTATCGCGGTTGGAACGCCGTCGCGCCGCGGCGATGGTTTCGCCGATCTGAGCTATGTTTATGCAGCTGCGAAGGAGATCGCGGGTGTCATGGACGGCTATACGGTGGTGGTGACCAAATCGACCGTGCCGGTGGGCACTGGTGATGAAGTCGAGCGCATCATTCGCGAGACCCGTCCGGACGCCGATTTCGCCGTGGTCTCGAACCCGGAATTCCTGCGCGAAGGCGCGGCGATCGATGATTTCAAGCGCCCCGATCGCGTGGTGGTCGGTACCGATGATGATCGCGCCCGCGCTTCGATGAATGAGCTCTACCGTCCGCTCTTCCTCAACGAGACGCCGATCGTTTTCACCTCGCGTCGCACGTCCGAGCTGATCAAGTACGCCGCCAACGCTTTCCTCGCGATGAAGATCACTTTCATCAACGAGATCGCGGACCTGTGTGAAAAGGTCGGTGCCAACGTCCAGGAGGTCGCCAAGGGTGTCGGCCTGGACAACCGGATCGGTGGCAAATTCCTGCATGCCGGGCCGGGCTATGGCGGCTCGTGCTTCCCCAAGGACACGCTCGCCCTGACGCGTACCGCCCAGGATCACCAGGCGCCGCTGCGCCTGATCGAGACGGTCGTCGAGGTCAATGATGCCCGCAAGCGTGCCATGGCCGACAAGGTCATCGCTGCCTGTGGCGGCGATGTGAATGGCAAGACGGTGGCTGTGCTTGGCGTGACCTTCAAGCCGAATACAGATGACATGCGCGACGCGCCGAGCCTGGAGATCATCCCGGCCCTGCAGCGTGCGGGTGCGAAGATCCGGGCCTTCGATCCGGCCGGAACGGTTGAAGCCGAGAAACTGTTCGAGAATGTCGACTTCGTTTCCGGCCCCTATTTTTGTGCCGAAGGTGCCGACGTTCTGGTTATCATCACTGAGTGGAACGAGTTCCGTGCCCTCGACCTGAAGCGCCTGAAATTGACGATGAAGTCGCCGATCCTCGTTGATCTGCGCAACATCTATAACCTGGAAGAAGCCAGCAATGCCGGCTTTGCCTACACCAGTGTCGGTCGGCCGCACGGCTGATGCATAGCCCGTCGGGTGCAGCCCGTCGGGCTGCGCGCGTCGCGAGATCCACCCTGCCTGTTAGACAAGAAGCGGTGTTCCCATGACGACCAAGCCCCATGCCAGCCTGCAGCCCAACTCCTGGGCTTTCGAGACCGAGGCCCTGATCAAGCCAACCGGCTTTCGTGAGTATGACGCACGCTGGTGGTTCGGGCATCCCGGCTCGGACAAGGCGCCGGATCTCAACCTGTATGGCGTCCAGACGCTGGGTATGGGCCTGGGCACGCTCATTCATGAACTGGGCGTCGCGCCGAAGATTGTCGTTGGTCACGATTACCGCAGTTATTCATTGAGCGTAAAACAGGCGCTTGAAGTCGGACTGATGGCCGCCGGCATCGAGGTTCATGATATCGGCCTCGCATTGTCGCCCGTTGCTTACTTCGCCCAGTTCGATCTCGACATTCCCTGCGTCGCCATGGTCACGGCCAGCCATAACTCCAACGGCTGGACGGGTGTGAAAATGGGCGCCAATCGTCCGCTCACCTTCGGCCCTGACGAGATGAGCCGGCTCAAGGAAATCGTCCTGGGCGGCGACGCCAAGACCCGCAGTGGCGGTGGCTATGTCCGCCAGGGCGGTGTGGCCGAGCGCTATCTGGCCGACGTTGCTGACGGGGTTGCCATCAAGCGTCCGCTCAAGGTCGTCGCGGCCTGTGGCAATGGGACCGCCGGAGCCTTCGCGCCGCAGGCTCTGCGCGCGATGGGTGTCGAGGTCGTCGAGATGGATTGTGATCTCGACCACACCTTCCCACGCTACAACCCGAATCCGGAAGACATGAAAATGCTGCACGCCATGCGCGATGCAGTGCTCGAGCACGGCGCCGATGTCGGGCTGGGTTTTGACGGGGATGGCGATCGCTGCGGCGTGATCGACAATGAGGGCGAGGAAATCTTCGCTGACAAGATCGGCCTCATGCTGGCTCGCGATCTTGCGCCGCTGCATCCGGGGTCGACCTTCGTGGTGGATGTGAAATCAACGGGCCTGTTCACGATCGACCCGATCCTGGCCGAACATGGCTGCAAGACTGATTATTACAAGACCGGGCACTCCTACATCAAGAGCCGCTCCAAGCAACTGGGTGCGTTGGCGGGCTTTGAAAAGTCCGGTCATTTCTTCCTGCAGCCGCCGATCGGCCGGGGATATGACGACGGTCTCGTCGCCGCCCGCGCCGTCTTGCAGATGCTCGATCGCAATCCCGACAGATCGATGGCCGATCTGCGGCGGGCCCTGCCGGTCAGCTATGGCTCGCCAACCATGTCGCCGGCCTGTTCCGACGAAGAGAAGTATGACGTGGTCGAGCGCATCGTCGATCGTTTCAAGGCGCGCAAGGACGCGGGCGATACGGTTGCAGGCCGTCCCATTGTCGACGTCAACACGGTGAATGGCGTCCGTTTCTCGCTTGAGGGGGGGGCCTGGGGACTGGTCCGCGCCAGCTCGAACACGCCCAATCTGGTCGTGGTGATCGAGAGCCCGGACTCCTCGGATGATGTGAAGGCAATCTTCGCGGATATCCGGGCGGAACTGGCCCGGCATCCCGAGGTTGGTGAATTCGACCAGACGCTCTAGCCTGCCCGAAAGCCGCCTCAACACCGGATAGCCCTGCGT
Source organism: Maricaulis sp. (assembly GCF_015665295.1). Lineage (GTDB taxonomy): Bacteria > Pseudomonadota > Alphaproteobacteria > Caulobacterales > Maricaulaceae > Maricaulis. The sequence continues at coordinate 134,446 of NZ_JADFAJ010000001.1, read as the reverse complement.
GACCGACGACGACCGTCCATTTCCCTATATTCGCGCCACGGATCTGACCGTCATCTATCCGACGACGGCGTCAATTCTTGGCTTTGGTGGCGACAAGTCGGGTTATCCGGCACTCAAAGGGCTGAATTTCGAGCTTCGCCCCGGTACGAGGCTGGGTCTGCTCGGACGCAACGGGTCGGGCAAAAGCACCATGTTGCGGACGCTGGCCGGGGTTTATCCGCCGGCATCAGGCTCGCTGGAAGTTGACGGAACGGTCGCGTCCATTTTCAGTGCCCAGTCCGGTTTCATGCCGAACGCCACCGGTTACGAAAACATTTTCCTGCGCGGTACCATGCTGGGTTTCTCGTACGAGGAAATCCGCGGGATGGCGCCGGAGATCATCGAGTTTGCGGATATTGGCGACTGGATCAATCAGCCAATCTTCCGGTATTCCAGCGGTATGTTGTTGCGGCTCGCTTTCGCCCTGACGACGGCCATCAAATCCGACATCCTGCTGATGGACGAATGGCTCGGTGCGGGCGATGCGTCATTCCTTTCGAAGGCGCGGATCCGCATGGCCGAGATGGTCGAGAATGCCAAAATACTGGTTTTGGCATCGCATAATCTGAGCCTGATCGAGCGCATCTGCGAACAGGTCATGGTCATTGATGGCGGTGAAATTGCTCATTTCGGTTCGACCGATGAAGTGCTCGCCGCCTATCGTCTTGAACGGGATACGATTTTTGATCCCGAGAAGGCTGAGAAGGCGCGGCTCCAACGTGAGAAACAGGCCGAGCGCGTCGCGCAGAGCGACCCGGCCTCGTCTTGAGTCCGCGCCCTTATCTGGACGTGATTTGACGGCCCGGGTTCAGCCGCCGAGTGCCTTGCGCACCGCGGCAATGACGCTGTCCTGACGCTCACCGCCCAGATCTGCATCCATTGGCAGCGAAACAACCCGTCTGGCGGCCGCATCGGTCACGGGCAGTCCGTTCGGGTTCACGCGAGGATCGATATAGGCCGGCTGGGAATGTAGCGGGCGGGGATAGTAGATCGCGGTCGGTACGCCCTGCTCGGCCATGGCCGCCCGGAAGCCGTCACGGTCATCGACCTCGATTGTGTACTGCGCCCAGGTTGAAACCCCGCCCGCGATGACAGCATGCGGCTTCACCACATCACCGAAGCCGGCGGCATAGCGGTCAGCGGCTTCATTGCGCAGGCGGATTTCCTCCGCAAAAACGTCCAGCTTGACCAGGAGGATGGCTGCCTGGATTGTGTCGAGGCGCGAGTTGAGGCCGATCCGGTCATAGGCATAGCGATCTTCACCGGCCCCGTGCACGTGTAGTGAGCGCATGATGGCTAGCAGGTCCGCATCCTTGACGATGATTGCTCCGCCATCGCCATAACAGCCCAGCGGCTTGGCCGGATAGAAGCTGATCGTCGCGACATCGGCCCAATGGATCGGGTGGTGACCTTCGAGCGTGCAACCGAAGCCCTGGGCGCTGTCGGCGACCAGTTTGAGATCATGCTCGGTGCACAGCGCGGCGATGGCGGGATAATCGGCGGGCTGGCCAAACAGGTCTACCGCGATCACCGCGCGGGCGGTCAGGCTGGCGTCCTGGCTGACCCGCTTGATGCAGGCCGACAGATGATCGACGTCCATCGTGTAGGTCACCGGATCAATGTCGACAAAGACCGGCGTGGCGCCGCGCAGCCGAACGACCTCTGCCGTGGAAGCGAAGGTGAAAGAGGGCACAAAGACGGCATCGCCCGTGCCAATTTCCCACGCCATCAATGGCAGAAGAAGCGCGTCGGTGCCGTTGGCGCAGGCCAGGGCATGCGGCGCTTCACTGAAGGCGGCGAGGCGTTTCTCCAGCTCGGTGACCTGTGGGCCGAGAATGAAGGCACCACTCTCGAGGACCTCGGCCACGGCGGCGTCAATCTTGTCCTTGAGGCGCAGGCGCTGGGTCGCGAGATCGATGAAGGGAAGCATCTGGATCATGGCCTTAACTATTTGGCTGGGAAGCGTTTAGTCGCGTTTAAGCTGCCGTCGGCGCGAAGCCAATTCACGAATGGTTTCGCTATTCGACGGTCACCGACTTGGCGAGGTTTCGCGGTTGGTCGACATCCGTGCCCTTCTGGACCGAGACATGATAGGCGATCAGCTGGACAGCGATCGCGGCAATAATCGGTGATGCCAGCATGCCGGCCGCCGGCAGGCATATGGCGTCGACGCCGGGGATGTCGATCGCCTCGCGGCCGGCCGCGTCGGTAATCAGGATCACCCGGCTGCCGCGTGCCAACACTTGCTCGATGGTTGAGCGGTTCTTCGGCAAAAGCCCGTCCGACGGCGCGATGGCGACGATCACGACACCGTCCTCTACGAGCGCGAGCGGGCCGTGTTTCAGCTCGCCGGACGCATAGCCCTCAGCATGTATGTAGCTGATTTCCTTGAGTTTTAGCGCGCCCTCCAGGGCAATCGGGAAGAATTGGTCGCGACCGAGATAAAGCACGGTCTGCACGCGCGAGAGCTCAGGCGCGAGCTTTTGTATCTCCGCTTCCGATTTCAGCGCTTCGGCGACCAGGCCGGGAATGGAAAGGAGACTGGCCGCGAGCGACTGCTCGCCAGCGGCATCGACCGTGCCGCGCTGGGCCGCCGCCAGCAGCGCGATGGATGCGAGGGCAGCGAGCTGACAGGTGAAGGCCTTGGTGGAGGCGACGCCAATTTCCGGGCCGGCGAGGATCGGCAGGACGATGTCGGCTTCGCGCGCCATGGTGGAGTGGGTCGCGTTCACCAGGGCAACGGTCGGGCAGCCTGCCGCCTTGCACAGGCGCAGGGCTTCCAGCGTGTCGGCCGTCTCGCCGGATTGCGAGATGAAGATGGCCAGATCGGTGGGGTTGATGACCGGATCGCGATAGCGGAATTCGGACGCTATATCGGTCTGCGCCGGAATTCTTGCGAGGCGCTCGAACCAGTATTCGGCGACATGCCCGGCATAGGCGGCGGTACCGCAACCGATCATGACGATGCGCGCGATCGCGCTGAAGTCGATATCATCGCGTTTGCGGGCGGCCTGCTCGACCGCTTCGATGTAATGGCCAAGCGTCCGCGCCAACACCTCCGGCTGTTCATGGATTTCCTTGGCCATGAAGTGGCGATAGGGGCCCTTGTCGGCATGCATGGCGATTTCCAGCATACGGGTACCACTGCGGTTGACGCGCTGGCCGGCAATATTGAAGATTTCCGTTCGCCCGGCCCGGACCTCGGCAAGATCGCCATCTTCCAGGAAGGTTAGCGTTTCCGCATATTCGGCGAGCGCGAGTGCATCGGAGGCCAGATATCCGCTGCCATGGCCTTCACCTACCAGCAGCGGTGCGCCCTTGCGCGCACCAAGGATCAGGTCCGGTTCGCCGTCTATCATGACGCCGAGCGCAAACGCGCCCTCGAGGCGGGCCATGACCGCGCAAAGCGCGTCACGAGGGCTGAGACCCCTGCCAAGCTCCCGATCAATCAGATGCGCGATGACCTCGGTGTCGGTTTCGCTTTGCATCTGCCGGCCATCGGCTTCGAGCTCGCGACGCAGCGGCATGAAGTTTTCAATGATACCGTTGTGGACGAGGCTCACACGTCCGGCCTGATGCGGGTGGGCATTGTTCTGCGTCGCAGCGCCGTGTGTGGCCCAGCGCGTGTGGGCGATACCGGTGACGCCGGATGTGTTGCTGTCGATCTTGGCCCGCAAGGCCGAAACCTTGCCGACCGCCCGGACGCGCTGGGTCCGGCCGTCCGGGGCGAGCACGGCCAGTCCGGCCGAGTCGTAGCCGCGATATTCCAGCCTGCGCAGACCTTCCAGAAGAAAGCTCTCTGCCTTGTCCAGACCGACGACGCCCACAATTCCGCACATGTTCGACCTCTTGGCAGGGGATGGATGCAGCCGGTATAGCCGTGCCCGGTCGGCAAGGGCAATCAGTCTGCGCGATCAGGCCTGCGTGCCACTGCACAACGCGGCAATCACACCAGCAAGCGAAGCCCGCCATGCTGGCGCGCGATAGCCGAATGTTTCGGCGAAGCGGTCACAGTTGAGCACCGAATTGGCCGGTCGCGGGGCCGGAGTCGGATAATCCACGCTGGCGATGTGTGTCACTGTCGGGCGGCGTCCGGTGTGAGGTTCGGCGAGGTCGAACACCGCTTCGGCAAACTCGGCCCAGCTGGTCTCGCCACTCCCGGCAAAATGATAAACGCCGGACTTGTCGGGATCATCCAGCAGGCCCGCCGCCGCGCGTAGCGCGCCTTCGGCCAGGTCTCCGGCATGCGTCGGACAGCCGCGTTGGTCCGCAACGACCGACAGACTGTCGCGATCCTGGGCGAGTCGAAGCATGGTGCGCACGAAATTCTTGCCGTGCGGCGCATAGACCCAGGCGGTCCTCAAGATGGCATGAGGCGTCCCGCTTGCCGCGACAGCGGTCTCGCCGGCCAGTTTGGTCCGTCCATAAACACTGCGGGGACCGGTCTTGTCGGTCTCGACATAGGCACCGGACTTGTCGCCGGAGAACACGTAGTCCGTTGAGATCTGGATAAAGGGAGTGCCGCTTTGCGCGCACAATTCAGCCAAGGCCCCAGGCGTGATTGCATTGACGCGGTGGGCCGTGTCGGCTTCCGTCTCGGCAAGGTCCACGGCCGTATAGGCCGACGCATTGATAACGGCATCCACCGGGCCGATCTCGCGCATCGCTGCGAGGGTCGCGTCGGTATTGCAGAAATCTGCGCGGTCGCTGCCGAGGGTCGTCACCCGCCAGCCGGCCACCGGCGCGCGTTCACGAAGCTCACGGGCCAGCTGCCCGTTCATGCCGAAGATGAGAAGGTGCGGGTCAGACATCACGCGCTATTTCGCGGCGAGCCCAAGGCGTTCCTGTTTATACACGCCACGCTCGGAAATCTTGCGCCACCAGCTCTCATTCTCAAGATACCAGAGGACTGTTTTTTCCAGACCTTGCTCGAGGGTCACGGACGGTTTCCAGTCCAGCTCGCGCTGAACCTTGGCCGCATCGATTGCATAGCGAAGGTCGTGACCCGGACGGTCAGAGACAAAGGTGATCTGGTCGGCATAGGCGGCACCGTCTTCGCGCGGGCGAAGACGGTCGAGGATGGCGCAGAGCATCTGAACGAGATCGATATTCTTGGCCTCGTTGTCGCCGCCAATATTGTAGATCTCGTCGAGCTCGCCCTTCTCGAGAACCGTCAGCAGGGCTTCGGCGTGATCATCGACATAGAGCCAGTCGCGGACATTGGTGCCAGCGCCATACACCGGGATGCTCTCGCCACCCAGCGCTTTGAGGATGACAACCGGGATCAGCTTCTCGGGGAACTGGTAGGGGCCGTAATTGTTCGAGCAATTGGTGATGACGATCGGCATTTTGTAGGTCTGGCCCCAGGCCCGCACGAGCATGTCCGAGCCGGCTTTGCTCGCGGCGTAGGGCGAATTGGGCTGGTAGCGGGTCTCTTCGGTGAAGAAGCCCTCCTCGCCCAGTGTGCCATAGACCTCATCGGTAGAGATGTGGTGGAAGCGGAAGGTCGATTTGTGCGGTTCGGGCAGGGTCTGCCAGTAGGTGCGCGCGACGTGAAGAATGGTCGCCGTACCCATCACATTGGTATCGACAAAGGCGAGCGGTCCGTCGATGGAACGGTCGACATGGGACTCGGCGGCCAGGTGCATCACCGCGTCGGGTTGATGCTCGTTGAAAACACGGGTGAGGGCGGCTTCATCGCGGATATCGACCTGCTCGAACACGTAGCGGCCGCTGTCGGCGACCGGGTCGAGATTCTCGAGATTGGCCGCGTAGGTGAGTGAATCCAGATTGACCACATCATAGCCGCGTTGCGAGATCGCACGACGAATTACAGCGGATCCGATAAAGCCGGCTCCGCCAGTCACCAAAATTTTCATGACACCTCTGCCCCAATTGCAATCGGCGTGGCGAGGCCGGGCCGCCGATTGGCTGAATCCCGTTTCAGATCACCACAATTTCTCCCCGAACACCTACAACAAAGCGTCGCCCTCTTTCAACGAGTCAATGTAATTGCAGGTCGATTAGGGATGGCAAGCGTCTGGTGTTCTGGAAGGGGGATGGGGGCAAAGAACTGAAACCGCGCCCCATTCTGCACATCAGGCTGTCGAAGGGTGGCAGTGTTGGAAAACAGCGCTTCATCCACCGCAATCAAGAGACGTCCGGCGGACGCGCAGTGCCGGCGGGCTCCGGCCAATGCCTCCGTTGTCTGGTGTCTGCCGCAAATGACGAGCGCGAGGACGATGTCTGCCATGCTCGCTTCGGAAGCCTGGATCAGGCACGGGCGAGTTTCGCCTCAGAGCCAGAAGACGAGCCGGCGGCCGAAGACCTGTATCGCGAGCAAACCCAGCATCAGTGAGACGACCGTCAATCCGCTGACAACAATCCAGGTCAGTGGCTCGGGCGAGTAGCCCATCGCAGGAGACCGTATCAGCTCGATATAGTAGGAAAAGGGATTATAGGTCGCGAGGATGCGCAGGGCCTCTGATCCGCCACCGAAACGGCGTTCGAACGTCCAGATGATCGGTGTGAAGAAAAAGGCCAGTCGCATGATCGAGGCCACAAGCTCCGCGAAATCCCGCATGACCGTACCTAGGGCAGCGAGCAAAGCCCCGACGCCGAAAGCGGTAAGGACAAAGAGGGACAGGGACAGGGGCAGCCAGATCATATGCCAGGTCGGCAGCCATTGAAAATGGATCTCCGGTGTCCAGCTCATCGTCGCAAGGATGGCAACCAGGCAGGCTGTCACAAGGTGGATCATGAGCAGAAACAGCTTGCGCAACGTCAATGAGAAAATGAAGACGAAGCGGTCGATCCGTGATTGCAGCAGCATGGATCGGTTTCGCGTGAAGGCGAAGCAGGCCTCCGTGATGAGGCCGGCAATGAAGTTCCAGGCCACGAAGCCGAATGCGACATAGGGTATGTGAACCATCAGATCACGTTGCTGGATCGTGCCTGTAAGCCAGCCGATGCCGGCTGCCGGTACGACAAAGGCGATCACGATCCAGGCATTGCCCAGAACCGTTCGACGGTATTCCAGCTGGATTTGTTTGCCGGCGAGGTAGGACCAGGCGCGCAGATTTCGCGTGGCACCGACAAAGTCCTTGAGCGCGTTCATGCGTATCCCCTGTTCAGGTCGCGTGCAGGGCCTGATCGATTTTGCGGATCGTCTCATCCAGCCCGGTACCGGGCGTCCAGCCGAGTTCGCGCTCTGCGCGTCCGCAATCCAGCACCGCATAGCGCAGGTCGAACGGGCGCCCTTCTGCGAAATTGTACGGCACAGGTCGTCCGAGTGTGCGGTTCACCGTTTCGACCACGTCGGTCTCGGTCAGGGCCCGTCCCGAACCGATATTGTAGGTGCCGGTGACTGCGGCGGGGCCCAGGATCAGCCGGTTCGTGACCCATTGCGCGAAATCATCAGCGTCGAAATAGTCGCGCGCATTGCCGCCATCGCCGAAGATCGTCAGCGGCTGGCCGCTGACGCTGGCCTGGACAGCTGCCGAGACAAGACCGTGTGATGTGTTCAGCTGCCAGCGACCAACCGGATTGGCGAGGCGCAGGATGGCGATCTTGCTGCCATTGGCGTCGACGTAGTAGTTGAGAAGTGTTTCGACGAGGGATTTTCCCAGCCCGTAGGCGGTTGCCGGGCGGATGGCTGCATCCTCGGTAATCGGTGCGTCAAAGCCGGACCCGTAAATCTGGCCGCCGGAGGAGAGATAGGTCAGCCGCGCCTGCGGATTGACCTCCATCAGGGTATGCAGGAAGGCGGCGACATCACTGAGATTGGTGCTGACTTCCATGCGCGGACCCTCGGCGTGAATGGCCGGGCGTGAGCGGTGCGCAAAATACAGTACATGTTCGGCTTGTCGGAGAATGTCGGACAGGGCGGGGTCGTCCGTCCGGACTCCGCGAACGCCTGGTGCATGCTCAGCGAGGAATTCGGTGTCGGGTCGACGCGAGACCGAAACGGTCTCCAGCTTGTTGGCCGCGAGTACTTCACACACATGGCGTCCAAGAAATCCGGTGCCGCCGATCAGGACTATCATTCGCGGGCTTCCCTGATAGCGGATCCGTTCGCGATCATGCGCTTGCGTACCTCGCTGTCGAGCGCACGCAGGCGATCCTGCATTTTGGCCATTGTTGATTCCAGATACTCGATCAGGCGGGCATCGTTCGAGTGCAGTACATCATCGCGGGCCGCCATGCTGGCCACTTCGCGGGTCAGTCGATCGAGCTGCTGGCGCGCCGGCAGGATGCGGGTCGCGTAGACATCTTCCATGCTCTGGACACGATTGCGGATTCCGCCCTGTTCATCGCGCAGCGCATCGGTTGCATCGGAGAGCAGCTGCAAAGCCTCCCCGAAATCGGCGGCGAGACGGGTCTGACGAGTATCGACCCTTTGAAGTTGGCGCAGCAGGAGTTCGAATTCATTCTCGAACATGCGACGCAGCTCTGTTGCGTGTGACTTGGTCTGTGCGTTAAGGCGCGCTTCGAGCTCCGACATCTGCTGTGAGGTTGTGCTCGCATGCTCCAGCACATCGCCCTTGAGAGAGGACAGGCGTGCGTCGATTTCAGTGCGCATGCCTGTCAGAGAATCATCGCGAGCCCTTGCTTCCTGGCGCTGTCCGAGCTCGAGCTTGCTCTCAATGGCCCGGAGGTTTTCCTTCAGCTCGGTGCGGATCGTGAAGGCCTCCAGCATGGACTTCTCAAGGGCCTCGCGTTCCGACCGAAGCTCGGCGGTTCGCGTTGCGATCAGTGTGCGCGCGTACGCGAGCGCGACCGAGAAGACCAGCAACGCCAGCGCGCACGCCAGCACAATGAGGATGGGCAGCCGATAGTCGACGAAATAAATCGCACCCGCGATGCTCAAAACCGTACCGACGATGATGATAGGCAGCGTCTTGGCGCGCCAGGGCAGGCCATGGCGCAAGCTCCAGACCGCGAAGTCGAGCAGCGAGCCGGCCGGACTCGTCCGGTCACGAAAGCCAGCCAGCCTTTGTCTCAGTCCGGTCATGAACACGCGACTCCGTTCTGTCTCTTGCGCGATGGGGAGCGGAGATGTGCCGCTCCCGGCCGAATAGTCTAGTTTTCGTCCTGGCAGGACGCAGGTCTTCCTGTTCGAACCATTTGCACCACCGGATCGGCCAGCGCAACCGCTAGGCTACGGGCATTGGCTGCAGCGAGGCGGTGCAGGTGTCGATATACCCTTGCACTAGCGATCGCTGGCGAGCCGGTCTTGTTGATCCAGGTCCATTCAATCTGATCGAGCGCGCACGCCGTCTCGACGTGGCCAGCCTCGCGCACGCAGGTGTCGAAGCTGTCGATTCTGACGCGGTCGTGCCTGTTAAATCCGCACGCTGTGATTTCTTGATCGCGAGGAGCGGGACTGCCGCATCCGGGAGGCTGGGCAAGGTTTCGGCCATGCCTGCGACGGTTATTCATCGGTCTTGACGGGAGTCTTGCCGCCGGCAGCCATTGCTCCGCGCTACTGCCGCCCGCCCGGGCGATGGAATGTTCGACGTCCTGCGGGCCCTGGAAGACGCCGGCTGGCAGTCGTCCGGGTTTGGACTTGAACACATCTTGTGTGTCCCTGTTTTCTCTTGCGCCCGGCCTTTCGTGTGAATTCGAAAATTCAAGGTTATGACGCGGCGCGGCAGAGGCCGGTCCGGGACGCGCCGCCGGCTGTTGACGAGCGAGCGTCGATCCAGCACTAAGAAGCCGAGTATCTGGTCGGTTCAGGCCGGGGTCGGTAGGGTCTGGGGGCATGCATGGCGAGCGGTAAATCAGCTGGTGACAAAGAGGCGGGCAAGACGCCGACCCCATCGGCCACGAGCAAGTCGGCCGCATCCGGCAGTGGAGCCAAGCCTGCCAGTGACAGCGCTGCGAAGCCGGCTTCAAAGCCTGCTGCACCGGCGAAGAGTGCGGCGGGTGCTGCCGGGAAATCTGCACCGAGGCCCCGCAAGTCGACGGCTGCATCACGCCCTGCCAGTGCATCAACCGCCAAGCACCGATCATCTGGCGCGACAAAATCGAAGCCGGCCACGAAGCCGGCCACCGCGAAACTGTCGCCTGCGAAAGCCCGCGAAGCGATTGTCGTGCTTGGTATGCACCGCAGCGGAACTTCGGCCTGTACCGGCGTCTTGCACCGCCTTGGAGCCAAGGATCCGGCCACGCCATTGGCGGCTGGGCAGCCCAATCCAAAAGGCTATGCCGAATCCGGTCGTTTGATGCGGTTGAACGAGGCGTTGTTGGCGAATGCCGGGTCGCATTGGGATGACTGGACGCCCTTCAATCCTGATTGGCGGCGTACCGCTGCGTCCGACAAATACAGGCAGGATCTGCATCAGGTTATGGCCGATGAGTTCGGGGATGCGCCACTGATCGCGGTCAAGGACCCGCGCGTCTGCCGCTTTGCCGACTACTGGCTCGACCTGCTTGAGGATGACGGGTTCGCAACGCGATCGGTCATAATCCTGCGCAATCCGGTGGAAGTCGCCCGCTCGCTCGAGACCCGGGACCGTCTCGGCGTGCAGCGCGGGCTCATGCTCTGGCTCCGCCATGTGTTGGATGCGGAATTCGCGACGCGCGGCCGGGTCCGCTCCTTCATGACCTACGCGTCGCTCTTGAAGGATTGGCGCGGCGTCGTTGACAGGCTCTCGAATGAGCTTGGGGTGGCTTGGCCAAAACGGTCCATCGAAATCGACCGCACGATCGATGACTTTCTGGATGAACGCTTGCGGCGCGCCAAGGCTGGTGAAGACGAGGTCCTGGCCAGCGGTGCGGTTTCAGATTGGGTCAAACAGGCCTATTCTGCCTTGCTCGAGCTTTGCGAAGGCGGCAAGGCCAAGCCTGCCACCTTGGTGCGACTCGATAAGGTCAGGTCGGATTTTGACCAGGCTTGCACCATGTTCGGCCCGCTTGTGGCCAACACGATGCGGCGCGAGCGCGATGCGCTCGACATGGCGAATGCCAGTAACAAGAAAATACAGGCCGCGACGGCCGAGGCCAATGAGCAGAAGGCAACCGTCGCAGAACGGAGTGCTGAGATTGAGGCGCTCAAGAGCGATATTTCCACCCTCAAGGCGGTGTTAGAAACCGGCACCGAGGAGCGCGCACACGAGGCCGAAGTCATCGCGCTCCTGAAGCGCCAGCTGCATCAAGTCGTGACGCAGTCCGGGGTTATGGGGGACCGCCTGAATTCGATGCGTACCGAACTCGAGGCAGCGCGTGCCGAAGCGGGCAAGGTCTCCGCGGTCAGCGCTGAGCGAACGGCGCTCGTTGCACAGGTCGGGGAACTCAAGGCCCAGCTACAGACCGCCAGGGACGACCATGCGGCGCCTCGCGCGGAAGTGGACGCCCTTCAACAGCGGATCGAGGATTTGCTGGTGATCGAGTCCGAGGAAGCCCGATCGCACAGCGACGCCGAGGGCGAGCTGCGTTCCACGCTCATTGACTTGCAGGAGCAGCTGGTTGTCGCGGAAGCCCGCTTGCGTGAAGGCGACGCCGAAGCAGCAGCACGGATCGAGAGTCTGGAGGCCGAGTTGAGCGAGCTTCGCGAAGAGCGCGAAGCCTTGCTGGAGGCCCGAAAAGAGACCTGGGATTCAACGGATTCCGAGTTGCGTGCTGAACTCGCGCGGCTGGAAGACGAGCGCGCGCACCAACAGGTCCAGGCGCGGCGAGATCTCGATGGTGTTACCGCGCAATTGAAACAGGCAAGGGCCGATGCGGAAATGGCCTGGGCGTCCGTCGCGGAGATGGAAGAGAATTACCGAAAGCTGGTGGCCAGCCATGATGCGGCTCCGGCGGCCGAGGCGTCGCGGGCGCTCGCGAAGCGACTCAAGGCGGAGCAGGCGACCATTCGCGACGAGCTTGTGGCCCTGCGCGATGAACTGGCCCGGGCCGATGAGCGCGAGCGGCAATTGCACCGTCGCCTGTTCGAGCAATCGCAGAAGGCAGCGGCCAGTGGCTTGGTAGCGGAAGGGGCCCATGGTCAGGCCGCGCTGCTGACCATGGTCGCCAAGGAGCGGGAGTTCTGGGAATGCGAGGCTAAGAGTGCGCAAGGCCGCGAACGGTCATTGCAGCTCCGCGTCAATTCGGTTGAAGCCCAACTCGCGAGGCAGGCCGATTCGCTTGAGCAGGGCCGCAACCGGCTCAACGAAGCCAAGGTCTCGATCATTCGGGCCCTTGAAAATGCGCTCCTGTCCAATGGCGCCAAACCGGTCTCGCCAGCGGAGCGGGCCCGGATAGCCGGTCCTCTGTTCGATGAATCCTTCTATCGCCGCCAGATCGACCGGCTCGGCTTGCAGCTTCCGCATGATGCTATCGATCACTTCATCCGGGTGGGTTCCGTCGCCGGATTGCAGCCGCACCCATTGTTCGACGTGGAATGGTATCTCGCCAAAAACCCGGATGTGAGAGCCTCGGGCCTCAATCCGCTGCACCACTTTCTGTCCATGGGTGACAAGGAGGGGCGATCACCGCACCCGCTGTTTGACGCAAAATACTACGCTCATCAGAATGTGGACGTGCGCAAGGCGGGCGTTGTTTCGCTTGTTCATTATGTGCGCGACGGATGGCGTGAGGGCCGCAATCCAAATCCCTGGTTCTACTCGGCCTGGTATCTCGAAGAGCATCCTGACGTCGAGGCCGCCTCGATCTGTCCGCTCACCCATTACGTCATGGCCGGAGAGAAGGAGGGGCGTCGTCCCCATCCGAGTTTCTCACCCGACTGGTATGCCGCGACGCATCTCGGAGAATTCGAGCGGCTCAGCCCGCTGGCGCATTTTCTCGATACCGGGCGCCCCGAAAAACTGCCGACCCAGCGGCCGGAAGTGGCTCACGATGCGGGCCGTCAGACCATCCTGTTCGTGGCGCACACCGCCGGTCGCAAACTGTTTGGCAGCGAGCGCAGCTTCCTTGACGTTCTTGCGGCGGTTGATCGCAGCAAGTACCGGGTCATCGTGGCGCTGCCCAACCCGCACCGCAACTATGTCGATGCCGTCGCGCCGTTGGCCGATCAGATCCATTTCGTGCGTGAAGCCTGGTGGCGCAACGGGCTCGGTGACCGGCCCGAGGTCATCGACCGGTTTCGCGAGCTGATCCGCGCCGAGGGCGTCGACCTTGTTTACGTGAATACGATCGTCCTCAAGGAGCCAATGCTGGCTGCACGCGCCGAAAATGTGCCGGCTGTCTGCCATGTCCGCGAGGCCATTGCGGATGACCCCGACCTCCAGGCTTTCATCGGGCACGATGCCAAGCAGATCATCGAGGACGTCAAGGCGCGATCGGATTATCTGGTCGTGAATTCGCGGGCGACGGCCAAGACCTTCGGCGGTGATCGCAGCTTCCAGATTTACAATGCTGTTGATACGGATCGCTTCAAGATGGCTCCACCGGTTGTCGGCCGGGGCCCGCTGATCGCCGGCATGGTGTCCAGCAATATCAAGAAGAAGGGCGTGGAGGACGTCGTCACTCTGGCGCGGGCCTGCAAGAATGATGGCCTGAATGTCCGCTTCAGCCTGATCGGGCCGCATACGGATGAAACCCGGCGGCTCGAGAAGGAGCTCAAGTCCTGGGGTGGCGAGGACATGGTCGAGTTTCCTGGCTATGCCGACGATCCGGCCAAGGCCGTCGAGGGCTTTCATGTGATGCTCAATTTCTCGCATTTTGCCGAGAGTTTCGGGAGAACGGCCGCCGAAGCTGCTGCGGCGGGACGTCCGAGCATTGTCTATCGCCATGGCGCATTGCCGGAGGTCGTCGATCATGGCGTGACCGGATATGTGATCGACTATCTCAAGCCGCTCGAGGCCCTGCCGATCCTGCGGCGTCTGCTCGATGACCCCGCCTTGTTGCGCAAGCTCGGTGAGGCCGGGCGTCGGCGGGCGATCGAATGCTTCTCGCATACGGCCCTGACCCGTGATCTAAATGAGGTACTGGTCAACGCGCTTGACGGCAAGGCTCCAGCAAAGGACGGCAAGGCTGTCACCGCCGCGAACCCCGTGATCGAGACAGCGACAGCGAGCGTGTCTGAGCCTGCATCCGCCGCGACAGACAGATTGCCGCCCGTAACCGTCGTCGTGCCGAACTACAATTACGAGCATTATATGGGTGAGCGCCTCGGTTCGATCCTGAACCAGACCGTGCGCCCGACCGAGATCATTTTTCTCGACGACAATTCCACCGACAACAGTGTCGAGGTCGCCCGGCGCATTCTCGAAGCGTCGGACATTCCGTTCCGGATCATCGCCAACAAGGCCAACAAGGGCGTCTATCGCCAGTGGTTGGCAGGGTTCGACATGGCGAAATCGGATTGGGTCTGGATTGCCGAGGCGGATGATCGTTGCGAACCGGATTTCCTGGCGAGCCTGTTGCCGCTGGCCCGCGACGGGGTGAACATCGTCTATGCGCAATCGCGCAAGATTGATGAGCACGGCGAGACGGTTGCCCAAGACAATCGCGCGCATACCAACGATATTTCGACCGAGCGCTGGAACCAGGATTATGTCCAGCTGGGGACGCGTGAAGTGGCGGACGCGCTCGTCTATCGCAACACAATTCCCAATGCGAGTGCCGCGCTTCTGCGAAAGTCGGCTGTGGCCGGAATCGAGGATCAGCTGGTCACCATGCGGTTTACCGGCGACTGGATGCTCTATGCCCACATGTTGCGCCAGGGAAAGATCGCCTTCGTGTCGCGCAGCCTTAATCACTTCCGGCGTCACCAGGGCAGTGTGACCCGCAAGGAGGGGCGGTCGCTGGATTATCTGCGCGAGCTGGCCCGGATTCGCGGGTATTTCGTCGACAACTTCCCCGTCCTGCCGCGTCAGCTGGAGCGTTTGGACTGGTTCCTTGATCGCGACTACAAGACCGATGGTGTCGAGAAGAATTCCAAATGCCCCGAGGTAAGCGATCTACTGGGCGGCGCGGCATCGCGCATCGCTGATCGCAAGCGCTTCGGCATCATCACAACCAATAACGGCTCCCACTATGGCGGCAGCGAAATGCTGTGGCGCGAAACGGCGATGATGCTGCGAACGCAGGGCCATGATGTCCAGGTCGTGATCAAGAACTGGCAGCCACGCCCTGACTTTTTTGATGATTTTGAACGCGCCGGCATCAAGCTCCTGTTCAAGGAAGAAGATGGTTTCGGGCAGCTGAAGGCCGCCAAGCCGGATCTCACCCTTGTCTCGATCGGCGACCAGGACGAAGGCATCGAGTATTATCCCGAGTTGAAGGCTGCGGGGCTGGAATACGTCATCATCAACCAGCTGACCAAAGAAGCGCGCTTCTGGCCGGTCCGGGCTCATAAGACCGACCAGGTGAAGGCCGGTTATGAGGGTGCGCGTTGTGCCTTCTTTACCTGTCAGAACAATCGTCGCGTCATGGAAGACCGTCTTGCGACGAAGCTTCCCAACGCCGACGTCCACTTCAATCCCTACCATATCAACCGCCAGATCGTGCCGCGCTGGCCGGCGGCCGATGCCGGCTACCAGATCGCGATCCCGTCAAAATTGCTGTTCATTCACAAGGGGCAGGACCTACTGGTCGACATAGCCGCCAGCGAGACCTGGAAAAAGCGCAATGCCGTGTTCAATTTCTATGGAATCGGGCCGGACGAGCAGAATCTGAAGGACCTGGCCGAAAAGGCTGGCATCACATCATTCCGCTTCCACGGGCGGGTGCCGGATATCGGCGTGATCTGGCGTGACAATCATGCGCTTCTCATGCCGTCGCGCATGGAAGGTCTGCCGATCATGCTGATCAGCGCCATGATTTCGGCGCGTGTTCCCATTGTCACCGATATCGGTGGCCATGCCGAAGTCGTGCGCGACAATATCTCGGGCTACATTGCGCCCAATCCTGACAGAGCCGAGATTGCCGAAGCGCTTGAGCGGGCCTGGACGCAACGCGAGTCGTGGCAGGAAATCGGCAAGGCTGCCCGCAAGGACGTGCTGGCGTTCCTGCCGGAGCATCCGGTCGCGCATTTTGTCGGTCAGCTCAACGCGCTGTTCAACGAAAAGGCGCTGCGCGCAGCGTCCTGAGGGTTTGCTGCAGCGGAGCCAACACGCAAACGGCCCGGTCGATGACCGGGCCGTTTTCATTTCTGTCACCTGTTGCGGCCGACCTGACCGATCAGCGCTTGTGCTGCTTGACGATGCGCTTCAGCGCCTGACCATAGTTCGACTTGCTCAACAGGTTGGCACGTTCGGCAACATGGTCGATGGTGACCCAGCCATTATTGTAGGCGATTTCTTCCAGACACGCGATCTGCAGCCCCTGGCGGCGCTCCAGAGCCCGCACGAAATCAGCGGCATCGACCAGCGACCCGACTGTTCCCGTGTCCAGCCAGGCAAAGCCCCGCCCCATGCGTTCGACATGCAGGGCATCGCGTTCGAGATAGGCTTGATTGACACTGGTGATCTCGAGCTCGCCGCGATCGGACGGTCTCACGTCGGCGGCGATGTCGAGAACCTCGTTATCATAAAAATATAGGCCGGTGACCGCGTAGTTCGACTTCGGCTTTTTCGGCTTCTCTTCCAGAGACAGGACCTGCCCGGCGGCATCGAACTCGACGACGCCATAGCGGTCCGGATCATTGACGTGGTAGCCGAAAACGGTCGCGCCGGTTTTCCGGGCGGCCGCGTCGCGCAGCATGTTGGTCAGCCCGTGACCGTAGAAGATATTGTCGCCCAGAATCAGGCAGACCGGGTCATTGCCGACAAATTCACGACCAAGGATGAAGGCCTGCGCCAGCCCGTCCGGACTTGGCTGCACGATATAGTTGAGGTTGACGCCCCACTGCGAGCCGTCGCCAAGCAGGCGCACGAAGCCAGCCCGGTCTTCCGGCGTGGTGATGATCAGAATATCCTGGATCCCGGCCTGCATCAGGACGGACAGCGGATAGTAGATCATCGGCTTGTCGTAGATCGGCAGGAGTTGCTTGGAAGTCGCCAGCGTAATTGGATGCAGTCGCGTCCCGCTTCCCCCGGCCAGAACAATCCCTTTCATCACAAACCTCACTGTTGTCGCCACGATTGCGGTGCCGTTCCGGTCCGCTTTAACAGATGATCCCGAGCCTGATCCCGAGGCTGCAGATACCATATTAGGGCACGCGTTTATCTTGTATTTTGAAAGCCGTACAGACTGGCATGAAGTAGCCGCTTGTTCTATGACGCAAGAGAGCGGCGCACAGAGGAGCGGAAGTCTCGATGACAGTTACATCATTGGCGATTCCAGAGGTAAAACTCGTGACACCTCGCCGGTTCGGCGACGAACGTGGCTATTTCAGCGAGAGCTACAATGCGCGCGCCTTTGCAGATGCAGGGATCGATCGGGTCTTCATCCAGGACAATCATTCCAGTTCCGCGAAGGCCGGTACGGTCAGGGGGCTGCACTACCAGTCGCCGCCGATGGCGCAGGCCAAGCTGCTGCGCGTTGTGAAGGGCCGGATCCTGGATGTAGCGGTGGATGTCCGCGTCGGATCGCCGACCTATGGCGAGCATGTTTCGGCCGAACTCAGTGCCGATAATGGCGTCCAGATTTTTGTGCCGGAGGGTTTCCTGCATGGGTTTGTCACGCTGGAACCGGACACCCACGTCCTCTATAAGGTCAACGCATATTATGATCGCGAATGTGACGGTGCGGTCCGTTTTGACGACCCGGCCCTGGGCATTGACTGGCCCGTCGCCACGGGCGACGTGACGCTTTCTGACAAGGATGCAGCGGCAACGTCCTGGGCCGAGTTCCGGTCGCCATTTCATTACGTGTGATCGGGACAATGCGCGGGCAGCTGTGTCCATCTGTGTGCAGTTGCGAAAAACCTCGCATTACCGCCAGTGCATGCGCTTGCACTCTCCGGCCGGATACGACAAAAGAAACCTGTCCCGGCAGAGCCGGGCGGCATTTTCCAGCGCCATGAACCGCACCGGAGTCCTTCCGGGGCATGAACAGCCAAACTGATAGAACGACGGACAGGATAAATCGCATGGAGCCTATTTTTGTTGTCG
Organism: Maricaulis sp.; assembly: GCF_015665295.1. Lineage (GTDB taxonomy): Bacteria > Pseudomonadota > Alphaproteobacteria > Caulobacterales > Maricaulaceae > Maricaulis. The sequence goes on along the minus strand of NZ_JADFAJ010000001.1, from coordinate 116,405 downwards.
GATCGGGCCGGTCGGGTACCAGTATCCTCCTGAACACGATCCGCAAGACGACCGGGCTTCCAGGGCATGGCGAAGGCCATTTCTATCCTGTGGTGCTGATGCTCAATCGCGCTGTGAACGAGTATTTCGCGCGCCGGAAGCGCCAGGCCGAAAATCCGAACCACATGCTCCATCACGTCGATGCCGCCAAGTTCCGAAAGGCGATGATGGAGCCGGTCCGCGACATGTACCAGGAGTTCTATGGCTCGACGGCATTCGTCGACAAGACACCGGGGCTTGATGGCATCACGGCCATCCCGCTGATGCAGCGCGGTTTCCCGGGCATGAAGGTGGTGTTTGCCAAGCGTCGCGGCATCGAGGTTGTACGGTCAGCGGTGAAGAAATTTCCGCATGTTGACTTCGAAGGGCATTGCCAGTCCTGGGCAAAGTGCATGGCCGCCTGGCGTGTCAGCCGGGCCCGGCTGCAGTGTGACTTTGTCGAGATCGACCAGTTCGAGATCGCGCAGAACCCCGAAAAGGTCGTCCGCGATCTCGGTGTGGTCCTGCGCCTCGATGATGAGCAGCGTGCACAGATGCTCGGCTTTTTCCAGAATGACCGGCCGCAATCGAGCGGCGATCTCAACGCAACACCAAAGTCGATTGATGAGGTTGAATGGACCGCTGAAGAGATCGCGACATTCCGCGAGGTTTGCGGCGAGGTGATGTTCGAGTTCGGCTATTCCGAAGGTGCTGAATACTTCGCTGCGCCGACCGAGGACACGGCGGATGCCGGAGATGATTTTGATGACGAGAGTGCCGACGTCGGCGCCGATTGATGCCGGTAGCCCCCGTGGCCCGGGTGTGGGTGTTGATAGCGCCCTTGCGCGAAAGCCCGGGCTGGCTGACACACCGGATCGGCGGAGGGTGGTAATCGCCCGCTGCCTGTCCTAAGTCGCGACAGGATGCAGGGCGTCTGCTCGGCAGTGCATCGACAAGACTGAATGAGGGTAAAATGAGCGGGATCCAGGAAACAGTGCGGGCCTATGCCGAGCGCTTCAAGTCGGCCAAGAAACGGGCGCGTCCGCTGTCGTCTCATTTGAAGGCACTCGAGTCCGAAAGCATGCACATCATGCGTGAAGTGGCGTCCGAGTTTGAAAACCCGGTCATGCTCTACTCGATCGGCAAGGACAGTGCAGTCATGCTGCACTTGGCCCTGAAGGCCTTCTTTCCCTCGCGACTGCCTTTCCCGCTTCAGCACGTCGATACGACCTTCAAATTCCGCGACATGATCACCTATCGCAACGCGTTGGCCGAGGCGCTGGGACTGGATATCCGTGTGGAAATCAATCAGGAAGCGATCGACCGCGGGGTGAACCCGTGGGACAGCGGGTCGCAGCTTCACACTCAGGTGCTGAAGACCGAGGCGCTGCGCTCTGCCATGAATCGGCACCAGTATGACGCCGCCTTCGGTGGTGCTCGCCGGGATGAGGAAAAGTCGCGCGCCAAGGAGCGGATCTTCTCGTTCCGCGACACCAATCATGGCTGGGACCCGAAGAACCAGCGGCCCGAGCTGTGGCGCAATTTCAATACGAAGATCAAGAAGGGTGAGTCGATCCGCGTCTTCCCGCTGTCAAACTGGACCGAGCTGGATATCTGGCAGTACATCCTCGAGGACGACATCCCGATCGTGCCGCTCTATTTCGCAGCCCACCGGCCGGTCGTGGAGCGCGATGGCCAGCTTATTATGGTCGACGATGAGCGCCTGCCGCTCAAGGAGGGCGAGAAGCCGGATCTCAAACTTGTGCGGTTCCGGACCCTGGGCTGCTATCCGCTCACCGGTGCCATCGAGTCGAGCGCCCAGACTCTCGAAGAGATTGTGATGGAAATGCTGACGGCCCGGACCTCTGAGCGGTCCGGACGCCTGATCGACCATGATGAAGCCGGGTCGATGGAGAAGAAGAAGCGCGAGGGTTACTTCTGATGACTGTTGAAAGCACGCGCGCTGACGTGATGGAGCGGCTCACCCAGTCCGGTGGCCAGGGCGTTCTGCGTTTCCTGACCTGCGGCTCGGTGGATGACGGAAAGTCGACGCTGATCGGTCGTCTTCTCTATGACAGCAAGCTTTTGTTCGAAGACCAGCTCAATGTGCTTGAGCGCGACAGTCGCAAGCACGGCACCGCCGGTGACGAGATCGATTTCGCGCTGCTGCTTGATGGCCTGGAGGCCGAGCGCGAACAGGGCATCACGATCGATGTCGCCTACCGTTTTTTCTCGACGGAGAAGCGCAAATTCGTCGTCGCCGACACACCCGGCCACGAACAATATACCCGTAATATGGCGACAGGTGCCTCGACCGCCGATGTCGCTGTCATGATGATTGATGCGCGCAAGGGCGTGCTCGTCCAGTCCCTGCGTCACACGTATATTGCGCGCATGATGGGCATCCGCCACATCGTGTTGGCGGTCAACAAGATGGATCTCGTCGAGCACTCGCGGGGGCGTTTCCATGAGATTGTCGCCAGCTACCTCAAGAGCGCCGAGGCGCTTGGCTTCGAGACAATCACGCCGATCCCGATGTCGGCCCGCTATGGCGACAATGTCACCAAGCGCAGCGAGGAGATGAGCTGGCACACCGGACCGACGCTAATCGAGCACCTGGAAGGTCTCGACATCAATAGCGAGATCCAGAACGAACCCTTCCGCATGCCGGTCCAGTGGGTGAACCGTCCCAATCTGAATTTCCGCGGTTATTCCGGGACGATCGTCGCCGGCACCGTGAAGCTGGGCGATGCGATCATAGTGGCGCAGTCCGGCCAGGCGGCCAATGTGGAACGAATCGTGACGGCCGACGGTGATCTGGCCGAGGCCGTTGCCGGCGAAGCGGTAACGCTGGTCCTCAACCACGAGATCGATATCTCCCGTGGCGACATCATCGCGGCGGCCGATGCGCGCCCCGAGGTGACGGACCAGTTCGCTGCCGAATTGCTGTGGATGTCCGAGGAAGACCTGCTTCCGGGGCGTTCCTACCTGCTCAAGATCGGTACGGCGACGACGCCGGCGACCGTGTCGGCGCTGAAGCACCGCGTCGACGTCAATACCTATGAGAAGAAGCCCAGCCGCAAGCTCGAAATGAACGGGATCGGCTTCTGCAATATGTCGACGGCTCGCGCGATTGCCTTTGATCCCTATCACCAGATCCGCGACATGGGCGCATTCATACTGATCGACCGCTTCACCAACCAGACGGTCGGTGCCGGCATGATCGAGTTCGGCCTGCGCCGCGCGTCCAACATCCACCATCACGCGATGGATGTGACGAAGGAGGCCCGGGCCCAGATCAAGGGCCAAAAGCCGGCCATCCTCTGGTTCACGGGCCTCTCCGGCGCCGGCAAGTCAACGGTTGCCAACCTCGTCGAGCGCAAGCTGTCGCAAGCGGGTCACCACACCTATTCGCTGGATGGCGACAATGTCCGCCACGGGTTGAACCGCGATCTTGGTTTCACCGACGAGGACCGCGTCGAGAACGTCCGTCGTATCGGCGAGGTCGGAAGACTTTTCGTCGATTCCGGTCTGATCGTGACCTGTTCCTTCATTTCGCCCTTCCGCTCGGAACGGCAAATGGTTCGGGAACTGGTCGATGATGGCGAGTTCATCGAAGTCTTTATCGATGCGCCGCTCGAGGTCTGCATCGAGCGTGATCCGAAGGGGCTTTACAAGAAAGCAAAGGCTGGCGAGATCAAGAACTTCACCGGTTTCGACAGTCCCTACGAAACACCGGAAACGCCTGAGTTGCACATTCGTACAGCCGATCTCAGTGCTGAAGATGCCGCCGACCAGGTGATTGCCGAGCTCAAGCGCAGGGGACGTCTCGGATAGTTTTGGGGATGGCATCGCCCGGCGGTGAGCCCGCCGCCTAAGCCTTTGGCCAGGCGCTCTGCCCCCATGCCACAAACGCCCCATTGAGGTATTCGACCTCTTCCTTGGCGTAGATGAAGGGCTCACCGTCCGGCGTCAGAACGGCGCCGCCGGCGGCATTGAGCACGGCGTGGCCGGCGCCGGTATCCCATTCCTTGGTCGGCCCGAAGCGCGGATAGACGTCTGCCGTGCCTTCGGCCACCAGGCAGAATTTCAGTGACGATCCGGCCGATACTTTTTCGGTCACGCCTTGGGCGTCGGCAAAGGCGAGCGTGTTAGCGTCGGCATGTGAGCGGCTCATCACCGCTGTCATTCCGCCTGCCGGGCGCGCGCGCGTAGTGATCGTCTCGAGCCGGTCCGGGCTGACGCTTTCGCCGGCTTTGAGGGATCCGGCCCAGGCCTCTGTGCCGCCCACAAAGATCCGTTCGCGGGCCGGAGCAAAGACGCAGCCTGCTGTCGGCGCGCGGTTTTCGATCAGGGCAATATTGACGGTGAACTCACCATTCTTGTTGATGAACTCCTTGGTGCCATCGACCGGATCGACAAGGATGAACGCGCCGTCCGTCTTGGGACGGAAACCGGCGGCAAAACTTTCTTCTGCGAGCACCGGAATGCCCGGCATGGCGGTTTCCAGCTCGGCGAGGATGATCGCCTCGGCCAGTTCGTCGGCATCCGTCACCGGGGATTTGTCGTCCTTGCCGCGCGCTTCGAAATCACTCTCATAAATCTCCATGATCGTGACGGCGGCGATCGAGCAGATGCGGGCAAATTCAAAGGCGATGGCATTCTTGTCGTCGAGATTGGTCATGCGTCAGGTCCAGATCACAGATAGAAAAGGGTGAGAATTGTCAGTGCTCCGGTGGCATAGGCGACGAAGACGACGCTGCCCAGTGCCAGGAAGTCGCTGAGGCGATAGCGCCCGGGCGTGATCACCATCAAATGGGTCTGGTAGCCAAAGGGCATGAAAAAACTGGCGCTGGCACCAAAGGCGGTAGCCAGGGCAAAGGCTTCCGGTGGCAGGCCGAGCTGGTTCGCAGTGGCCAGGGCGACCGGCAGGGCCGTCAGGGCGGCACTGGCATTGGAGAACAGTTCGGTCATTGCCCATGCGAAAAAGAAGATGATCGCCAGGGCCGCATAGGGCGGCAGCTCCCCGGTCACCGCTGCGATGAAATTGGCGGCGGTCGCCGCGGCCCCTGATTGGGTGATCAGCAGGCTCAACAGAACCGCCCCCCAGAGGATGATAACGAGATCGAAGGGGAAGCTTCGCCGGACCTCGCGCGCCGAAGCCCAGTTCAATCCCACCACCAGCGCGGCAAGCGCGAGCGCGGCATGGTGGAAGGGGATGGCCTGGGTCAGGGCAATGACGAGAAAGGCCGCAAAGCTCAGACCCAGTGCCCACGCGGTGCGCGGTGCCATCGGGGTCTGGCCTGGCGTGTCGACATCCAGGATAAGCAGGTTTGGGCGGACATTGTCGCGACTGCCGAAATCGGGGCCGGCTGACAGGATCAGCACATCCCCCGTGCGCAGGCGAATATCGCCGAGCTTGCCGGAAAGTCGCTCATCACCGCGCCGCACGGCCATGACAGATGCATTGAAGCGGGCCCGGAAATCGGCTTCCCGCAATGTCTTGCCGTCGAGCAGGCTCTGGCCGCTGATCACGGCGTGAAAGAATTCGTCTGCCGTCTGCCGCTTGGGGGCCGCGTCAAGTGTGAGCCCGGAAATGCTGTGCAACTCGTCGAAATGAGAGACGTCGCCGACGAAAATCAGCCGGTCACCAGCGTTCAGCACGAAGGCCGGGTGAACGGGCCGGATCACCCGGTTGCCGCGGACGATTTCCGCCAGATAGAAGCTGTGCAGCTTGCGCAATTGCGCCGTTGCAACACTGCGCCCGGCGAGTGCGGATGTGTCTTCGATCCGGGCTTCGATGTGGAAGATGCCGCTGGTATCCGTCTCCGGCGCCTTTCTTTCCTTCAGGATAACCGGAGCTGCCAGTACCAGGGCAGCGAAGACAGACAGTGCGACGACCGCCCCGGGGAAAGCAAAGTCGAATACGGATAGCTCGATTCCCAGGCGCGCGGCCTCGCCGGTGACCATCAGGCTGGCAGAGGTTCCGAACGGGGTCAGCATGCCGCCTGCCAGGGCCATATAGGACAGGGGCAGAAGGAGCAGGTGGGGCGAGATGTCAGGGCGCCGGACGGCTGGTCCCAGCAGGGCTGCGACCACGGCCGTGTTCGGTGTCACGGACGAGGCCAGGGCCGCTGATCCGAGGAATCGCAAGAGAGTCAGGCGCGGTGCTCGCCCCGGAGAGCCGAAAACGGCGCGGCTGAGGCCGGGCAGTTTGGCAAGTGCCGAGGCGATGATGACCAGGCTCGTCACAGCGAGAATTGCCGGCGTCGTCAACCTGGCAAGCGCCTCGTCGAACGATATGCGTCCGGTCAGGATCACGGCCGCGGTGAACAGGGCGAAAGCCCGTGCCGTCGACAGGCGGCCGGACAGCAAAATCGCTCCCAGCATGACCACCAGGACAGTGTCGATCAGGATTGCGCTCACGCGTATTGCCCCCTAGCCATCGCCTTGCCGCAACAACCCGCCTGCCTGCTTCACACCTGCCACTGAACGGTCCTTTTGGACACGGCCAAGGGCAGTTGCGCGTGCGCGGGACGTGCGGGAGGAGTTCGCGACAGCCGGAAAGCATGCTAACGGCTCTGTGGCGAATTGAAAGTCGCTGCATCGCAGCAAAATAATACACAACCCGGGAAAGCGCGTGTCAGATTCAGCCGACATCTCCGTTCTCATTGTCGCTTTCAAGAGTACCGGCACGCTGGCCGGTTGCCTCGCCGCGCTGCAGGCCCAGACGCGCGCTCCGCGCGAGATCATTGTTCTGGAAAACGGTTCGCCTGAAGGGCAGCGCGTGAGTGCCGACGACATGCCGGACGGTGTGCGACTTGTCGAAAGCGACGAAAATCTCGGCTTTGCCGGCGGCATGAACAAGCTGGTTGGGCTTTGCGGGTCACGCTGGATCGCAATGCTGAACCCCGACGCCTACCCGCATGCCGACTGGGTGGAGCAATTGGAGCTCGCGGTGCTGCGCTATCCCGACATCGCCCTGTTCGGCTCGACGCAGTATTGCGCGGGCCAGCCGGGACTGCTGGACGGTGCCGGCGATGTCTATCACGTAACCGGCCTGGCATATCGTGCCGGTTACTTGCGGCCCGTCAGCCTTTTGCCGGAAGAAGGCGAGGTCTTCGGGCCTTGCGGCGCTGCTGCGCTTGTACGCAAGGACGTGTTCGACGGGCTGGGCGGGTTCGACGAGCGGCTGTTCTGCTACAATGAGGACGTCGATCTCGCCGTGCGGGCACGACTGACTGGCCACCGCGCGATCCAGCTTCGCTACGCGGCTGTTGATCATATCGGCTATGCGTCGTCCGGGCGCCGCTCCGAGGTCGCGACCTATTACGGCGTGCGCAACCGGTTGTGGGTGTACTTGAAGAATATGCCGTCCTGGCTGCTCTGGGTGACGATGCCCTTCCACTTTGCCGCGACACTCCTGTTGTCGTGGGGAGCGTGGAAGTCGGGCCAGTTCAAGCTGTACTGGAAAGCAATCTTCGACTGCCTCAAGGCCTGGCCATCGGTCATGCAGGCACGGCGAGAGAGCCAGCGAGCGCGTACCGTTTCGGCGCTGGCCTTTGCCCGCATGATGTTCTGGAGCTCGAAAGGGCTATTGACCCGCGCGCCCGATGTGCGGCCCTATGACGGCCGGATCGTCAGCACGTCACCGGCTCAAGAGCCATAAGCTCGACGCTTTCCAGATCGATCGTGTTGCGATCCGTCGTCCAGTCGGGCCACAAGCCGATGAAGCCGACCGTCCAGACGCAGCTGGGCGGTTCGATGTCGAGCTCGATCGGTGCAAAGTCTTCACCCACAGGCATGCGCTGCCAGGAATCCTGGCCGAGACCAGGGATCAGGAAGGCAAGGCGGGTCGCCTCGGCCGGTTGAACATCAGCCTGCCGGAGATTGAACCGGATGCGGACGCGATGTCCCTGAAGGGCTTCTCGTTCCTCCGGCGTCAGTGTGAAAAAGGCGCCGGCAGACTGAATACCGTCAAACGGGCCCCGCGCAGCGGAAATGCGCACGAACGCCTCGCCATTCTCGGTCAGGAATTCGGCGGTCAGCCCGTTGCCCGTCTGCAGTGCGGCCAGCCCCGGCCCGTCATAAACCAGACCTTCGGCGAGGATTTCCTCCGGCGCGCGATGATCGCTCTCGCCGAAGCTGACGGCGAGCGCGATCATGCCGGCAGCGGCAGCTGTGGCGAGCGGGTAGAAGGCCCAGTCTGGAAGGGAAAGCATGCCGATACGCGCCTGTATGCGTGGAAGGTCGGTGTAGACTCTCTGTTTGGACCGCGCGACAGGCGGCGTCAATCAGGCGGGCGTGGCGCCGCTGTCAGCATTTCGCGCCATTGGAATGACAGCCGCCGGAAGAGCATCCGCCTTTCTGCCGCTTTTCATCGGCATGAATCAGTCTGGAGTCAAAGTCGCAGGGGATGAAGTTGAAGAAGAACTTGAACTTTGAAGCGACACAGCAGATTCTAGGCGTATGAACGTGCGTTCCGATATGCCTGAAGATGCGCTTGAGGTGGTGGTAGCCCGTCTCGACAGGGCGATGGGCCGTGTCGAAAGCGTCGCGCGAACGATGCGGGCCCGCGTGCGGAAGGCGGAAGCTGCTGCGGTTGAGGCGCGCGATGCCGATGTCGATCGGGCCAACCTGGCCGAGGCGCTGGACGAGGCCCGCGGACGCGAGGCTGCCTTGCAGGAGGCCGCTCAAGCGGCGTCGGATGCGCTCGACGGTGCCATCACCGATCTGCGCGGCTTGTTGATGGCTGGGGAGGGATAGGCGATGTCGCGCGTGACCGTCACTCTCAATGGACGCGATTTCACGATCGGTTGCGAGGAGGGACAGGAGGCCTATCTGCGTGAGCTCGCCGCCAGTCTCGACAAGCGTGTCGGCGAGATTTCAGGGCAGGTGGGACAGATCGGGGATTTGCGGCTGCTCTTGATGGCATCGCTCATCCTGGTGGATGATCTGAAGGAGGCCGACAGTCGGGTCGAGGCGCTGGAAGGTCAGATACAGCGCCTGCGGCATGAAAACCACGGCGCGACCAGCCTGCATGCCGAAGCCCGGGGGCGCTTGGCTGACCAGCTCGACCGGCTCGCCCAGCGCATGGAAAGTTTCGCCGACGCGATGGAGGCGGGTGATGCCGATCCGACGGGCGATCATACAATATCTGCGCAGAATGACGCGCTTGCGGAAGCTGGCGCTTGAGCTTGGTCGCATTCGGCTCCACATAGGGGGCGGCGGTTATCTGCTGCGTACGAGTGGAGCGTTTATCCTGCGGACCGTACACCTCCACGAGGGAACTGCCTCTGTCTGGGACCCTGGTCCCGTTCAAGTGGTGCCCACCTGAACTGTCGGGTTTGTGGGGATATACACGCTCTGACGGCGCGAGTGGAGCCGCCACATGATCTCATCCACGGACAAGCCCGCCTTGCGGACCCGCATGCTTGAGCTGCGGCGCAGGGCCGCGCAGGCCCGGCCTGAGGCGGGGCAATTGCTGGCCGCCGGTTTTCCGGACCAGTGGATACCGCCCGCTGGAGCGGTCGTGGCCGGCTATTGGCCGCTTACCGGTGAAATCGATCCCCGCCCATTGATGAACAGGCTTGCCGCCAAAGGCGTCCGGTTGTGCCTTCCCGTCGTAATGGGGGCTGGTCGTGCGCTGAGCTTCCGCAGCTATCGGGATGGCGATCCGCTGGAGCGGCGCGGCATGGGCGTGTCCGAGCCGCTGGCCAGTCAAGCGGAATGCCGGCCGAACCTCCTTCTTGTGCCGCTGCTTGCCAGTGACCATGCCGGCAACCGGCTGGGTTTCGGCAAGGGCTATTATGACTGCACGCTTGCCACCCTGCGCGCATCCGGTCCCACCCTCGCGATCGGACTGGCGTTTGACTGCCAGATGGTTGCGGAGCTCCCCGCCTACAGTCATGATGAGCCACTTGATGGACTCGTCTCCGACACAACCGTGTTCGACTTTCGGGACGAGCCGACGCGATCCGGGGGACAATTCGTGCCACGATGACTTTTACCGTTACCCATGATCCTGCCAATCATGCCGCCTGTCTGACCCATGTCGGCGGCGTTGACGCCGCGGAAATCAAGGCGTCCCGCATCGAGTTGAAAGACGTGGCGAATGCCCATTCGGTGCGCGGTGCCATCATTGACATCATGGACGCCTCCATCGAGGCCGATCCTGTCGACATCATCGAGAACGTTCAGGAACTTGTCGACGACCTGCTTCCGGGCACCAAGCTCGGCTTTGTCGGCCGCGCCGAGGATCAGGAAACCGTGTCGATGATCGTGGCGACTGTTGCCCATTCGCTTGGGAGCCGGGTCGGCCAGTTTCACGACCGGGACAAGGCATTGTGCTGGATCCGGCTTGACTGGAAAGCCGCCGCCGCCTGCGATTGCCTGCCGATTACCGAGTAGTACAGACAAAAGCGCCCCGGTCCCTGGGACCGGGGCGCTTTGTTGTGCCGGCAACGCTGGCCTAGTAGCGGTAATGCTCGGCCTTGAACGGGCCGGCCTGCGGAACGCCGATATAGTCGGCCTGTTCGCTCGACAGTACGGTCAGTTTCGCGCCCAGCTTGTCGAGGTGCAGGGCCGCGACCTTCTCGTCGAGATGCTTGGGCAGGATATAGACCTCGTTGCCGTAGTTCTCGCCCTTGGTCCAGAGCTCGATCTGGGCCAGCGTCTGGTTGGTGAAGCTGGACGACATCACGAAGCTCGGATGGCCGGTGGCATTGCCGAGATTGACTAGGCGGCCTTCCGACAGGAGGATGATGCGGTGGCCTTCCGGGAAGTTCACCAGGTCGACCTGCGGTTTCACATTCGTCCACTTGAAGTTCTTCAGGCTCTCGACCTGAATCTCATTGTCGAAGTGACCGATATTGCAGACGATCGCCATGTCCTTCATGCCGCGCATATGATCGACGGTCAGGATGTCCTTGTTGCCGGTTGCGGTTACGAAGATATCCATGTCGGCGACGACGTCCTCGAGGCGGACAACCTCGAACCCGTCCATGCAGGCCTGCAGGGCGCAAATCGGGTCGATCTCGGTGACGTAGACGCGGGCGCCGGCGCCGGCGAGTGACTCGGCCGAGCCCTTGCCGACATCGCCATAGCCGCAGACGACGGCTTTCTTGCCGGCCATCATCACATCGGTGCCACGACGGACCGCATCAACAAGGCTTTCGCGACAGCCGTAGCGGTTGTCGAATTTCGACTTGGTGACGCTGTCATTCACGTTGATGGCGGGGAAGGGCAGTTCGCCGCGTTTCTGCATCTGATAGAGACGCATCACGCCGGTGGTGGTCTCCTCGGAAACGCCCTTGATGGCGGCCTTGGCCTTGGCGAACCAGCCCGGGCTGGCTTCGAAACGCTTGCGGATCTGGGCGAAGAGATAGGTCTCTTCTTCGGACTTGGGATGGTCGAGCAGGGACGGGTCGGCTTCCGCCTTTTCGCCGAGGATCAGATACATGGTGGCATCGCCGCCATCGTCCAGGATCATGTTGGCCGTCTCGCCGTTCGGCCAATGGAAGATGGCGTCGGCATAGTCCCAGTATTCTTCCAGCGTTTCGCCTTTTGTGGCGAAGACCGGCACGCCGGTTTCGGCGATCGCGGCGGCGGCGTGGTCCTGGGTCGAGAAGATGTTGCAGGACGCCCAGCGGACTTCTGCGCCGAGTGCGGTCAGCGTCTCGATCAGGATCGCGGTCTGCACCGTCATGTGCAGCGAGCCGGCAATGCGGGCGCCCTTGAGCGGTTGCGCGTCCTTGTACTCTTCGCGCAGCGCCATCAGGCCCGGCATCTCAATTTCGGCCATGTCGAATTCGATCCGGCCCCATTTGGCCAGCGACATGTCCTTCACGACATAGGGATTGTCCGCAGCAAATTGCGTCATGACCATCAGGTCCTTCTTTAATCAGTGTTCTCAAAGCAGCAGGGCCGTTGAATTGGCCCTGCTCATAACAGGATCAGAGGAGAGAGCGAAGCTCGTCGGCCAGATCGGTGCGTTCCCAGGAGAAGGCACCGTCTGCGCCCGGCGTCCGGCCGAAATGGCCATAGGCCGCCGTGCGGGCATAGATCGGCTTGTTCAGTTGCAGACGGGTGCGGATGCCGCGCGGCGACAGGTCTGCGAGCTGTCGCAGCACGTCCTCCAGCCTGGATTCATCAACGCGGCCCGTGCCGTGCAGGTCGACATAGAGCGACAGCGGCTTGGACACGCCAATCGCGTAGGAGACCTGGATGGTGCAGCGCTTGGCCAGTTCCGCCGCGACGACGTTCTTGGCCAGCCAGCGGCAGGCATAGGCAGCCGAACGATCGACCTTGGTCGGGTCCTTGCCCGAGAAGGCGCCGCCGCCGTGCGGTGCCGCGCCGCCATAGGTGTCGACAATGATCTTGCGTCCTGTCAGTCCGGCATCGCCGTCCGGGCCGCCGATCACGAAGGTGCCGGTCGGGTTGACGTAGAACTCGTCTTCCGGCGGGAACCAGCCCTCGGGCAGCACCTCGGCCACCACAGGGCGAACCAGCTCGCGAATGTCAGCCTGGCTGAGCCCGTCCTTGTGCTGGGTCGAAACGACCACTGATGTCACGCCCGCCGGCACGCCATTTTCATAACGCATCGTGACTTGCGACTTTGCATCGGGTTCGAATTCCGGACGCTCGCCGGATTTGCGCAGCTCCGCCATGCGCTTGAGGATCTGATGTGAGTAGGTGATCGGTGCCGGCATCAGCTGCGGCGTCTCGTCGGAAGCATAGCCGAACATGATGCCCTGGTCGCCAGCGCCTTCATCCTTGTCGCCACTTGCATCCACACCTTGGGCAATATGGGCGGACTGCTCGTGCAGGAAGTTTTGCAGATTGGCCGTTTTCCAGTGAAAACCGTCTTGCTCATAGCCGATATCGCGCACCGCCTCGCGGGCCGCGGCCTCGATCTCGTCATTGTCAATCTCGGCCGCGCACCGGACCTCGCCCGCCAGAACGATCTGATTGGTGGTGGTCAGTGTCTCGCAGGCGACGCGGGCCTCCGGGTCCTTGCCGATGAAGAGGTCGACAATCGTGTCGGAGATGCGGTCGCACACCTTGTCCGGATGGCCTTCGGAAACGCTTTCGGACGTGAAGATGTAGGAAGAACGGCTCACTGTGGAAACCTCATATAAGGAGTTCTTTATATCATCGGGTAGACCAGATGTGACCTGCGGATGCAAGCCTCGAACGCTTTGCGGAAAAAATCACCAATGCATTTAGGGCGTGCTGACTAAACCACCACTTCGCCTCTAGCCAACCACATCACATAAAGATATCTTTATGTCGTGATGTTGATATTGTTCCGGTGCGGGGCGGCCGTGAGACGGCAAGCCCCGGACAGCGATGCAATCGGCGAAAGGTGCCCCATGAGTGCGGACGGACGGATAGCGCGGAATACGAGCAGCCTTGCCGTCTCGTTCGAATTCTTCCCGCCGAAGACCGACGCGATGGAGGCCACGCTGTGGGAGTCGATATCGCGGCTCGAGCCGCTGCGGCCGGACTTTGTCTCGGTCACCTACGGGGCCGGCGGGTCGACCCGCGACCGGACCCATCGCACGGTTCACCGCATCGTCGAGGAAACCTCGATCCGTCCCGCCGCCCACCTGACCTGTGTCAGTGCGAGCCGGGACGAAGTCGACAATGTCATCCGTGATTACTGGAAGTCGGGCGTACGGCACATCGTGGCGCTGCGCGGTGATCCGCCCGACGCGATCGGCGGGGCCTATGAGCCGCCGGCCGGCGGATATGCCAATGCGGCCGAGCTGGCGCGCGGCATTCGCACTGTCGGCGATTTCGAGATTTCGGTCGGCTGTTATCCCGAGACACATCCGGAAAGCCCGAACGCCGATTTCGACATCGATCTCCTGAAGGCCAAGATTGATGCCGGTGCGACGCGCGCGATCACGCAGTTCTTCTTTGATCCGGATATCTATTTCAGGTTCCGTGATCGTGCGGCCCGGGCCGGCATCTCGATACCGATCATTCCCGGCATCATGCTGCAGCCAAACTTCAAGGGTCTGAAACGGATCGCCGGACTGTGTGGCGCCAGCCTGCCGAAATGGCTGCACGAAGCCTATGAAGGTCTCGACGATGATGCCGGAACGCGTCAACTGGTAACTGCGCATGTGGCCGCAAAGTTGTGCGGAACGCTTCGCAATGGCGGCGTTGACGGCTTCCATTTCTACACGCTGAACCGGGCCGAGCTCGCGCTTTCGACCTGCCAGTTGCTGGGCGTCAAGGCCGGCGAACGAGAGCGTGAGGCTGTCGCATCATGAACCGGTCAGATCGTATCGAAGCGCTGGAACAGACGGCGCGTGAGCGCATTCTCGTTCTCGACGGCGCCATGGGCACTCAAATCCAGGATTTGAAACTGGACGAGGCCGGCTATCGCGGCGAGCGCTTCGCGGAATGGGGCGTCTCGATCAAGGGCAATAATGACGTCCTCAATCTGTCTGCGCCTGACGCCGTCAGGGCAATCCACCGTGCCTACTTCGAGGCCGGTTCGGATATTGTCGAGACCAACACATTCTCGTCGACCTCGATTGCACAGGCCGATTATGAAATGCAGGCCCTGGCGCCCGAAATCGCCCGTGAGGGTGCACGGCTGGCGCGTGAGGCGGCGGACGCGCATTCTGCGGAAGCGGGCCGTGTGTGCGGTGTTGCCGGTGCCATAGGGCCAACCAACAAGACGCTTTCGATCTCGCCGGACGTGAATGATCCGGGCCATCGGGATGTCGATTTCGAGACGGTTCGGGCGACCTATTTCGAACAGGCCGAGGCGATGGCACCTTATGTCGATTGGTTCCTTATTGAGACCGTGTTCGATACGCTCAACGCAAAGGCCGCGATCAAAGCACTTCTGGATCTGCGTATCAGTTCCGGCGAGACAATCCCGATCATGATTTCCGGCACAATCACGGACCGATCAGGGCGAACACTGTCCGGGCAGACTGCCGAGGCCTTCTGGTACTCGGTCCGCCATGCCCGTCCATGGGCGATCGGACTCAACTGTGCCCTGGGGGCTGACGAGATGCGGCCCTATATCGGCGAGATATCCCGTGTCGCCGATACGCGGGTCATTGCCTATCCCAATGCAGGCTTGCCCAATGACATGGGTGAGTATGACGAGGCGCCGGTCGAGACCGCCGGTCATCTTGGCGAGTGGGCGAGGTCCGGTCTGGTCAATATTGTCGGCGGCTGCTGCGGCACCACGCCTGCCCATATCCGCGCCATTGCGGCCGCGGTGGACGGTCTTGCGCCACGCCAGCCGGGTGCGCCGGCGCGTGTGACTCGACTTTCAGGACTTGAACCGTTCGAACTGGCAGTCTGAAACGGTTTTCTCCGGTACCGCGTCGATCACCGGGGCGTTCGCGAGAGAACTCCGGGCGCGATGGGAAGGACAAGGGAATGGCAGTAAAAGAAACGATGAAGCCCGGTGATCACCACTACCGGGCCTATGTCGGTCCGCCTGACCAATACGACTTCATGGGTGCGACTCAGTTCCGCCTGCTCACAAGGCTGGGCCTACGTGAGGAACAAACCTTACTGGATATTGGTTGTGGGTCGCTGCGTGCAGGTCGTCTCTTGATGACCTATCTCGAGCCGGGGAATTATTACGGTGTCGAGCCGAATGACTGGTTGATTCAGAAAGCAGTCGACAGCGAGTTGGGTGCCGAATTCATCGAGAAACGCGCGCCGCAATTCTATCATGGCGATGATTTCGATTTCTCCGGATTCGGAACGACGTTTGACTATCTTGTCGCCCAGTCGATCATTTCCCACACCGGGCGGGACCGGCTGGCGAGGTTGGTCCTGTCTGCAGTCAGTGTCATGCATGAGCGCAGCCGCTTCCTGTTCACGGTGATTCATGAGGCGACGGACGAGCGTATGCCGCCAGGACTGGATGAGCCGGGCTGGGCGTATCCCGGCTGTGTCTGGTTCCCGCGTGACCATATTCATGAATTGTGCACCGCCATGGGCGGACACGCCCAGGAACTGCCCTGGTTTCATCCCCGCCAGACCTGGTGGCTAATGACACGCTCCCCCGACCTCCTTCTCGATGATGCGGTCCTCGCCACCTTCGACGGTCGCGTCTTCAACGATTCCCGTTTCTCCGTTTGAGTGCTGTTCTCATGTCGTCTTCCAAGCCACGCCCCAGTTTCGTCAATGTCGGTGAGCGGACCAATGTCACCGGTTCTGCCCGCTTCCGGAAACTCATCACCGACGGTGACTATGCCGAAGCGGTGACGGTCGCGCGCCAGCAGGTCGAGAACGGCGCCCAGATCATCGATGTGAACATGGATGAGGGCCTGCTCGACAGCGTCGAGGCCATGACCCGCTTCATGCGTCTGATCGCTGGCGAGCCGGATGTGGCCCGCGTGCCGGTCATGGTCGACAGCTCGAAATGGGAGGTGATCGAGGCCGGGCTGCAGAATACGCAGGGCAAGGCGATCGTCAATTCGATCAGCCTGAAGGAAGGCGAGGATCAGTTCCGCGAGCAGGCCGGCAAATGCCTGGCCTATGGTGCGGCCGTCGTGGTGATGGCCTTTGACGAGACCGGTCAGGCCGACACCGCGGCTCGCAAGTACGAGATCTGCGA
Source organism: Maricaulis sp. (assembly GCF_015665295.1). GTDB lineage: Bacteria > Pseudomonadota > Alphaproteobacteria > Caulobacterales > Maricaulaceae > Maricaulis. Next base: position 99,781 of record NZ_JADFAJ010000001.1, on the reverse strand, counting down.
GCGCGCCTACCGGATACTCGTCGAGGAAATCGGGTTTCCGCCCGAGGATATCATCTTTGATCCCAATATCTTTGCCGTCGCAACGGGGATCGAGGAGCATAACAATTATGCCGTCGACTTCATCGAGGCGACGCGTCGCATCCGGGAAAACCTGCCGGGCTGTCATGTGTCCGGCGGTCTCTCGAACATCTCCTTTTCCTTCCGCGGGAACGAGATCGTTCGCCGGGCCATGCACTCGGTCTTCCTCTACCACGCCATCAAGGCGGGCATGGACATGGGGATCGTCAATGCCGGGCAGCTCGATATCTATGACGATATCGAACCGACGCTGCGCGAACTGGTCGAGGATGTCGTCCTCAACCGGCGCGATGATGCGACCGACCGACTGCTGGAAGCGGCCGGGCAATATCGCGGTCAGGCCGGCGGTCCGGCCCGGGAACGCGACCTGAAATGGCGCGAGGCGCCGGTCGCCGACCGCATCCGCCACGCCCTCGTTCACGGGATCAATGAATTCATCGTCGATGACACGGAGGAGGCGCGCCAGGCATTCGACCGGCCGCTGCATGTCATCGAGGGACCGCTGATGGACGGCATGAATGTCGTCGGCGACCTGTTCGGCGACGGCAGGATGTTCCTGCCCCAGGTCGTCAAATCGGCCCGGGTCATGAAACAGGCGGTAGCCCACCTCATTCCGTACATGGAGGCCGAGAAGGCGCTCACCGGGGACCAGGGCAAGTCGAACGGCAAGATCGTCATGGCGACGGTGAAGGGCGATGTGCACGATATCGGCAAGAATATTGTCGGCGTGGTCCTGCAATGCAACGGCTATGACGTTATCGATCTGGGCGTGATGGTGCCGTGCGAGAAAATCCTCGAAACGGCACGCCGGGAAGGGGCCGACATTATCGGCCTGTCTGGCCTGATCACCCCGTCACTCGACGAGATGGTGTTCGTCGCCTCGGAAATGGAGCGTCAGAAGGTCGAGATTCCCCTGCTCGTTGGCGGTGCGACGACCAGCCCGGCGCATACGGCGGTCAAGATCGACCCGTCGATCAGTATCGCGCCTGTGATCCATGTGCTTGATGCCAGCCGGGCCGTCGGCGTGGTGTCCCGACTTCTCTCGGACCAGCGCGACAGCTATGCGGCCGAGGTCAAGGCCGACCTGGCGAAGATCCGCGAGCGGCGGCTGGCTGCACGGTCGGCCAAGGCGCGCCTGCCGCTCGAGCGGGCGCGGGAGAAGGGGTGGGATTGCGACTGGTCGGCCCATGTGCCGCCTACGCCGAAGCACCCCGGTGTCTCGACGATTGAGCCGGGTCTGGCCGAACTCGTCGACTATATCGACTGGACCCCGTTCTTTTTCACCTGGGAACTCAAGGGCAGCTATCCAGCCATCTTCGAGGATCCCAGGCGGGGCGAGGCGGCGAAGTCATTGTTTGCCGACGCTCAGGCGATGCTCACCCGCATCGTCGAGGAAAGACTGCTCGAACCGCGCGCCGTTGTCGGCTTCTGGCCCGCCAATCGCGATGGTGATGATGCGGTCCTCTACACAGACGACAGCCGCGACACCGAACTCGCCCGCTTATTCGGGCTGCGGCAACAGGCGGCCAAGGACAATGATCGCCCCCATCTCAGCCAGTATGACTTCCTGGCCCCGGCGGGTCATGCGGACTGGATCGGCGGATTCGCCGTTACCGCGGGTGACAATCCGAAGCTGCTGGCCCGATTCGAGGCCGACAAGGATGACTACAACGCCATTCTCTTCAAGGCGCTGTCGGACCGGCTCGCCGAGGCGGCCGCGGAATGGCTGCACGAAAAGGTCCGCCGGGAGGATTGGGGCTATGCGCCGGACGAGACCTTCTCCAGTCGCGAGCTGATCGCGGAGGCCTATGACGGCATCCGTCCGGCGCCGGGCTATCCGTCCCAGCCGGACCATTCGGAAAAGCGGACCCTGTTCCGGCTTCTCGATGCGTCGGACAAGGCCGGTATCGGCCTGACCAATTCCTTTGCCATGACGCCGGCATCGTCGGTTTCCGGCCTCTACCTGTCGCATCCGGACAGCCACTACTTCGCTGTGGGGCGGATTTTGCGCGACCAGGTCGAGGACTATGCCCGCCGCAAGGGCTGGACGCTGGCCGAGGCCGAGCGCTGCCTGGCACCGATCCTGGACTATGTGCCCGGTGCGGCCGACGCCGCCTGACGCGGATGTATCAGTGATGACTTGGACATTCGGCGCATGATGCGCCATATCCGTCGGCCTGACCGCAGACGGAGCCCATATTCATGCGCCTGGCCTTTTTCGGAGACATTGTCGGCAAGACCGGTCGCCGCGCTATCGAGGATCATTTGCCGCGTGTGCGCGATGCGCTGAAGCCGGACTTCATCATCGTCAATGCCGAGAATGCTGCGGCGGGTTTCGGCGTCACGGAAAAGATCTGTCACCAGCTCTTCGATCTGGGCATCGACGTGCTCACCCTGGGCAATCATGCTTGGGATCAACGCGAAACGCTCAGCTTCATTGATCGTGAACCCCGCCTTCTGCGTCCGGCCAACTATCCGGTCGGATCAACCCCCGGTGCCGGCGCCAATCTCTACGACCTGCCGGACGGGCGTCGGGTCTTTGTGATGAATGTCATGGGCAATCTTTTCATGGAATCGCTCGATGATCCGTTCACGGTGGTCGAACGCGAATTGTCGGCAGCCCCGCTGGGCGTCGTCGCCGATGCCGCGATCATCGATTTCCATGGCGAGGCGACGAGCGAGAAGATGGCGATGGGCGCATTCTGCGATGGTCGCGCCAGCCTCGTCGTCGGCACCCACACGCATGTTCCAACGGCGGATGCGCGTGTTCTGCCCGGGGGCACCGGCTATCAGACCGATGCCGGCATGTGCGGGGATTATGACAGTGTCATCGGCATGGACAAGGAAGAGCCCTTGCGGCGCTTCACCACCCGGATGCGGTCCGGCCGCTTCGAGCCAGCCACCGGTGAGGCGACGCTGTGCGGAGTGTTCGTGGAGACCGATGACCGGACGGGACTGGCCCTCCGTTGCGAGCCGATCCGGCTAGGTGGACAGCTCGCCGAAACGCTTCCGTTTTGATGTGATAATTTTGCTGCGTCGCAGCACAAACCGCCCGGTTCGCGGCTGCAACCGGTTGATCGTGTTTCTCCGGCGGCTAGCGTAATTGCTCGCGTCGGTGTGACCGTGTTCACAGCGCGCCCGAATCCGGTTGTGGCATGATCGCCGCATTGCTGGGGGGAAGCTCGGGACGCTTGGCCGCCGCGAAGGAGGAGGGTTTGGAATGTTCAAGCAGACGATCCGCTTTGAACGGGCGCAGGATGCCTTGGTGTTCGACCGTCACATGGTTGAGTTTCTCCGAGCCTGCAAGACCGGTCAGGACGAAGACGATGCCTGTCTGTTCACGACGCGACTCCAGGACGACCACGCTCATATCCGCGTCGTCCAGACCGACAGCGCGCACATGCTGGGGCGCTTGTTGAACTATCTGTCTGTGCGTAACTTCCCTCCCGCAACGCGTGCCGAACCGCTTCGGGGCGCCCTGAGCAACTGACCGTCCCGGCAGCCGGGCGGCTGCGGGGAGATATTTCATGGCGACGCGTATCCTTCCGGTGATCATGTCCGGGGGCTCGGGCACGCGCCTGTGGCCGCTTTCCCGCGAAGACATGCCCAAACAATTGCAACCGCTGACCTCGGATGCCAGCATGCTGGTCGAGACGGCGCGCCGCGTGTCGGGACATGTGGAAGCGGTCAGCTTCCTGCCGCCGCTGGTGATTCTCAACGCAAAACAGGCTGATACCGCCCGGCGCCAGCTCGCTGATGCCGGACTGGGCGACGCCCGCCTGGTCGTCGAGCCGGTTGGTCGCAACACCGCCGCCGTCGCAGCGGCTGCCGCCGAACTCGCGGCTGCAACCGACGGGGCGGACCAGGTCCTGCTTCTGCCCGCCGATCACTTCATCCGGGATGTTGAGGCGTTCCGCTCTTCGATCGCGCAGGGCAGCGAGCTCGCCCGGCAAGGGCGGCTGGTCACCTTCGGTATCGAGCCCGATCAGCCCCATACCGGTTACGGCTATATCCGGCGTGGCGCTGCTTCCGGGCCCGGCTTTGATGTCCGCGCCTTCACCGAGAAGCCGGATGCCAGGACGGCTGCCGGCTTGTTGCGGGCGGGGGGCTATTACTGGAATGCCGGCATATTCCTGTTTGCGCCCGAGGCTGTTCGTGCCGAGATGGAGCGTCAGTGTCCCGATGTGCTGACAGCCGTCCGCGCGGCCATTGCCGACGGAGTCGAGACCGGAGACCGGCTCGATCTCGATGCGCAGGCCTTTGCCCGTTGTCCGTCCATCTCCTTCGACTATGCGGTCATGGAGGGGACCGACCGCGCAGCCGTTGTACCGGCAGATATCGGTTGGTCGGATGTGGGGTCTTTCGATGCGCTCTGGCAGATCCGCGACAAGGATGCAGCGGGCAATGCCGGGACCGGTGATGTCGACTTTCTCGATAGTCGCCGCTGTTTCGGATTCGCCACGGATGCGCGGGTCGTGCTGTGCGGCGTCCGCGATCTTGTTGTTGTCCAGACCTCCGACGCCATCCTGGTGGCTGATCGCAATGACAGCCAGGCGATCAAGACCGTTGTCGAGACGCTGAAGTCCGAAGGCCGGACCGATCTGCTCTGATCAGCTTGCCAATGTGGCGCGGGGAGTGGCGTTTGCCCGGCATTCTGGGTAAGGAGGGCGCCTCGAATCCGCAGGAAGAGGGATCCCGACCATGGCCGGACACTCCAAATGGGCCAATATCCAGCACCGCAAGGGGCGCCAGGACAAGCTGCGTTCCAAGCTGTTCTCGCGCCTGTCCAAGGAAATTTCGATCGCTGCCAAGATGGGCGGCCCTGATCCTGACGCCAATCCGCGCCTGCGTCTGGCTGTCGCCAATGCCAAGGGCCAGTCCATGCCCAAGGACAATATCCAGCGGGCAATCGACAAGGCGTCCGGTGGCGATGGAGAAGCCTATGAGGATATCCGCTATGAAGGCTTCGGTCCGGCCGGTATCGGCGTAATCGTCGAGGTCTCCACGGACAATCGCAATCGGGCAGCGGCCGAGGTTCGTACCGCTTTCGCCAAGAATGGCGGCAATCTCGGCGAGACCGGCTCGGTCGCCTTCATGTTCGATAATGTCGGCGAGATTCGGTATCCCCTGTCCAAGGCGGACGAGGATGCGATGATGGAAGCGGCTATCGAGGCTGGCGCCGAAGATGTGGCATCCGAGCCCGGCGATGAGGATAATGAGGGCGAGCACGTGATCTACACGGCCCGTGAGGACCTCATGGAAGTGGTTGGAAACCTGTCGGAGCGTTTCGACGATCCGTCCTCCGCCAAATTGATCTGGCGGCCGCAAAACCTCATAGAAGTCACCGGTGACAAGGTGGGCTCGCTGATGAAGATGATGGAAACGCTGGAAGATTGCGACGACGTGCAGAACGTTTACGCCAATTTTGATATTTCTGACGAGGATATGGCGGCATTGGGCTGACGGCCTTTGGCCAGCGGGGAAAAATGACGGACTGGGCGTCGAAACTGCGGGAATGGGGCGTCCGGACCGCTTTGCCTTTCTGGGCCGAGCGCGCTTGGGACAAGCGCTTTGGCGGGTTTCTGGAATCGCTCAGTCTCGACGGGCAGCCGGTCACCGGTGACACCCGACGTGTCCGGACGCAGGCGCGTCAGATCTACGTCTTCTCGCGCGCCCATCATGCCGGCTGGGCTGACGGGCTCGATCTGGCCGTCGAAGGTTTTGAACTGCTCGAGCGCCGTGCCCATGCACCGGATGGCACGCCTGGATGGGTGCATACCCTGACGGCCAGCGGTTCGGTCGAGAGCCCGGTCCGTGATCTCTACGACCACGCCTTCATCCTGCTGGCCCTGGCCTGGCTGCACCGGGTGACCCATGACAGTCACTACCGTCAGCTGGCCGATGAGATTCTCATTTATCTCGACACGCATCTGACCCGGCCGCAGGGCGGCTATGCCGAGGCGATCGGGGCGGCCCAGCTGCCGCGCCGCCAGAACCCGCACATGCACCTCTTCGAAGCCCTGCTCGCCTGGTATGACGCCACCGGCGACCAGGCTTTTTTGAGCCGGATCGAGGCCATCTACCAGTTGTTCTCAACGCGATTTCTCGATCGCGAAGCAGGTGTGCTTTACGAGTTCTTTGATGCCGACTGGCAGGTCAGCGCCGACCCCGCCGGAGCGGTGGTCGAGCCCGGGCATGAGGTCGAATGGATCTGGTTGCTGCATGCCTATCGCGATTGCGGTGCCGTGGTCGATGAGACGATCCTCGACTTCCTGCACGCGCACGGGACAGGGATTGGACGCAATCGGACGACCGGTTGCCTGGTCGCGACCGTCCGACCCGACGGTGCGCCGCTTGATGCCGGATCCAGGACCTGGATGCAGACCGAATGGTTGCGGGCCGCGGCAGCGCGTCAGCGCGCCGGCCATCCAGATGCCGGAAAAGAGCTTGAAACCGTCTGCGAGCTTCTGTTCAGGCACCATCTTGATCCGGCCTTGCCCGGCGGCTGGATCGATCAGATCGATGCCGCCGGACAGCGTGTCGCCGACCGCATGCCGGCCAGCACGCTGTATCATTTGCTGGGCGCCGTTGTAGATGCCCATCGCGCTGCCGGAAGGGGCAGGGAAAGCGTCTCCGACGCCTTGTGAAGCGACCGGGCTGCCAATAGGTTGTCACTTCCCATTCTGAGTGCAGGAAGTCCCGTGTCCGATACCGATTTGAACGCTCATGCCGAACGCCTGTCCGGCGCTTCTCTCCGTGCGCTGGCCGAGGCTGGCGATGATCGTACCCATGCCCTCATCGTGAAGGCTGTCGGGCTTGAATTCGACGCGACCAAGCAGCGTCTGGATGCCGCCGCCCTGGCCGCCCTGTTTGCCTCGGCCCGCGCGAGCGGACTTGAAAGCAAGCGGGATGCACTTCTTTCTGGCGCGATTGTGAACGCTACCGAAGGGCGTCCGGCCCTGCACATGGCCTATCGCGAAGGCGGCAATCTGGCCGGTAGCGATGCGGCCGCCCTGGTAACGCGGACCCAGGCGGAGACCCGTGAATTTGCCGAGCGCGTCCGCTCGGGTGCCTATGCGCCGTCCGGCGTGCCGATCACACGCGTTGTCAATATCGGGATCGGCGGTTCGGATCTTGGTCCGCGCCTCGTCGCCGACGCGCTCGCCGATCACGCGGAAGGCGGCCCGGAGCTGCGCTTCGTCGCCAGTCTCGATCCGAGCGATCTGAAGCATGCGGTCGCGGGCGCCGATCCGGCCGCCATCCTGTTCATTGTTGCGTCGAAATCCTTCTCGACGCAGGAGACCCTGATGTCCGGTGAGGCGGCCCGTGACTGGCTCGCCGGCCATGTCGGTGCCGACCGTGCCGGGGCTCATTTCGCTGCGGCCTCTGCTGCACCGGAAAAGGCCAAGGCCTTCGGGATTGATCCGACACTTGTCTTCGATTTCCCGGATTGGGTCGGTGGGCGCTATTCCGTGTGGAGCGCTGTCGGCCTGTCGCTGGAAATCGGTCTGGGCCCGGATGTGTTTCAGGCCTTCCGCGACGGCGCCAAGGCGATGGACACGCATTTTGCGACCGCACCGCTCGAGCGCAACATGCCGGTGCTCAAGGGACTGATTGATGTCTGGAACCGGATTGGCCTTGGCTATCCGGCGCGCTGTGTCGCCGCCTATTCGGCCCGGATGGGCAAGCTGGCGGATTATTTCCAGCAGCTGGAAATGGAATCGCTCGGCAAGTCGGTGACCGTGGATGGCAAGCCGGGCAAGACGCCGGGCGGGGCGCTGGTCTGGGGCGGCAACGGAACCGAGATCCAGCATTCCTTTTTCCAGTGGCTGCACCAGGGCGGTGACGTGGTGCCGGTCGACTTCATCGGTATCGCGCGGCATTTTGCCAGCACAGATCCGCGCGAGCGGGCACTGGCCGCGAACATGGCGGCACAGGGCGCAGCCTTGCTCGACGGACGCAGGGTTGATCCGGCGGTGGAGCCTGAGCTCGCCAGCCATAAGTCGATGCCGGGTGGTCGTCCGTCATCGACCCTGTTGCTGGAAGACCTGGCACCGGCAACGTTCGGGGCGCTTATCGCCTTGCATGAACACAAGGTTTTTGTCGAAAGCGTGCTTTATGACATCAATCCGTTCGACCAATGGGGTGTCGAGCTGGGAAAAGTGCTGACCAAGGGGATTTTGGACGGCGATATATCCAGCTATGACGCCTCGACGAAGGCCTTGCTTGCAAGGACTGGCCTGATATCCGGCTAGCCGCCGGACCGGAGCATGGAGACGCTCGCATGACCACACTTTCCGCCTCGGTTTCGATGAACGATATGGCCAATGCCATTCGGGCCCTGTCGATGGATGCCGTGCAGCGAGCCAATTCCGGCCACCCGGGCATGCCGATGGGCATGGCGGATGTGGCGACGGTCCTTTGGGCCAAGCACATGAAGTTTGATCCGGCGGCGCCGGGCTGGGCGGATCGCGATCGCTTCGTTCTGTCGGCAGGCCACGGCTCGATGCTGCTTTATGCCCTGCTCCACCTGACCGGATTTGAAGACATCACGATCGATGAGCTCAAGAATTTCCGGCAGCTCGACAGCCTGACTGCCGGCCATCCGGAATACGGACATACGCCGGGGGTTGAAGCGACCACGGGGCCGCTGGGGCAGGGCATCTCCATGTCGGTCGGCATGGCTCTGGCCGAGCGCATGATGAATGCGCGTTATGGCGACGAGCTGGTCGATCACCGTACCTGGGTCATTGCCTCTGATGGCGACCTCCAGGAAGGCATCTCCCACGAGGCGATCTCCCTGGCCGGCCATCTCGGCCTCAACCGCCTGTGTGTCCTGTGGGATGATAACGAGATTTCGATCGACGGCCCGACCGACCTGTCGGAGAGCACCGATGTGCTCAAGCGTTTCGACGCAGCGGGCTGGGCTGTTTCACGCATCGACGGACACGACCACGCCGCCATTGACGCCGCCCTCCAGGCGGCCCGATCGTCGGACAAGCCGGTCCTGATCGCCTGTCGCACGACGATTGGCTACGGGGCGCCGACCAAGGCCGGTACCGCCGGCAGCCATGGCGCACCCCTCGGCGATGACGAGATTGCCGGTACGCGCAAGGCGCTGGGCTGGACGTCAGCACCCTTCGAGGTGCCAGCCGATATCATCGATGCCTGGCGTGCGACCGGTTCCGCCGATTCGCATCAGGCATGGCAGGAACGTCTTGCCGGTTCCGAAAAGGCCGATGACTTCGTGTCGCAGATATCAGGCGAGCCCGGTGAGGCCGAACTCGCAGCGCTTGACGCCTGGCGCTGCAAGGTCGCCGAGGACAAGCCGGCTCTGGCCTCCCGTGCGGCCTCCGGGCAGACGCTGGCCGCGATCATCGGCGAGTGGCCAAGCCTGGCGGGCGGCTCTGCGGACCTTGCCGGATCCAATCTGACCAAGACACCCGGCGTCGGGGTCGTGAAGGCTGGCGACTATGCCGGTCAGTACATCCATTTCGGCGTGCGCGAGCACGGCATGGCGGCCTGTGCCAATGGCATGTCCCTGCATGGTGGTTTCCGGCCGCATGTCGCGACCTTCCTGGTCTTTGCCGACTATTGCCGGCCGGCCATGCGCCTGTCTTCGCTCATGCATCAGCCCGTTGTCTATGTGATGACACACGACTCCATCGGTCTGGGTGAGGATGGTCCGACGCACCAGCCGGTCGAGACCCTCGCCTCGTTGCGCGCCATTCCGAACATGTATGTCTTCCGCCCGGCCGATGCGCTCGAAACCGCGGAAGCCTGGGACCTCGCGCTGCGCCGGATCGACGGACCGTCCGTCCTGGCCCTGTCGCGCCAGAAGCTGCCCTTCCTGCGCGAGGATGATGGCAGCGTGAACCGTTCCGCACGCGGCGCTTACGTGCTTGCCGAAAGTGAAGGGGCTCCGGATGTCGTGCTGGTCGGCACGGGCTCTGAAGTGTCTCTGGCTGTCGAGGCTGCGACCGCGCTGCGCGGAAAGGGCCGCAGCGTTCGCGTCATCTCGGCGCCTTGCCTCGACCTCCTGCTCGAGCAGGGCGACGACTATCTTGATGATTTGTTCCCGGCGGGAATCCCGGTGGTTGCCTGTGAGGCGGCGCTGCGCTTTGGCTGGGACCAGATCATCGGTCGCAAGGGCGCCTTTGTCGGCATGGCCGGTTTTGGCGCCAGTGCACCGGCCGAAGACCTGTATGCGCATTTCGGAATCACGTCCGATGGCATTATCAGCGCAGCGGAAGCTCTGCTTGCCGGCTAGCTCAGCGCCCGTCTCCGGTCGTAGCCAAGCCTGGCCGTTCGAGTCCGGCATAGACGGTGGCTTGCGGCAGGCGAGCGATATAGCTGCAATCGGACGATCCGAACCACAGGTCGCGCTCGGATGACAGCGTGATGTCAGACAGCTGGCACAGGCCGCCGTCCGGGTCGTGAAGCGTCGAGACTATCGTGCCGCTATTTTCGTCCAGCACGGCGATCAGGGGACGGCCGGCACCACCGCTCGGCTGCAGCCAGACGGGCAGGCGGGAGACGATCTGCGCCAGCCATGGATGCCGTCGTATCGTGCGCAGCACAGCGGTCCGTTGAGCCGGGATCGCCACAAACAAGTGGCCGGCGCCATCCGTGGCCAGCCCCTCCGGCAAGCCGGGCAGGTTGTCAGCGAAGACTTCGATCTCGCCAGCGTTCGGGCCATTGACCCAATGCCTCAGGATCCGATAGCGGAAGGATTCCGAAATGAAGACGGATTGCCCGTCAGACGAGACCGCAATCCCGTTGGGGAAATACAGCCGGTCGGCAGCAAGCCGGGTCTGGTGCGTGCGAGGGTCCCAGACATAAAGCGCGCCGTGGGGGCGGTTTTCCAACATGTCGAGCGTATCGGTACGGTGGTTTCCGCGCCGACCGAGCAGGACGGATGAGTCGGTAAAATAAATATCACCGTCGGCGGTGACGGCCAGGTCCTTGGCATGTCCGAACGGGTAGCCCGGAACGCCAGCGCTGATGCGGCGGGCCGATCCATCCGACAGGTTGATAGCAAACAGGCCGTCCGGTGTCGCCACGCCCAGCTTTGTCGGGTTGATCCATTCAAGCCCGATGACGGGAAGCTCACCGAGCTCGGCGAGTACCTGGTCGGGCGCGCCGCCGCCGTCCGGATCGTGTCGGAGCACTGCCCCTGATGCGTTTCCATAATAGACAGTGCCGTCTTCTCCCAACAGGACGCAGCGGGCCGCGCCAACCAGGCCGACCGGAATGAAGCGTGCGTCCCGCAGCGCGTCATTGGGCGCCAGCACACCCGTCATGGCGGGGGCTTCCGGTTCATCCCAATAGACCGGGTTGATCGGTGACGGCCACATCAGCCAGAGAATGGCGAATATGAGGGTCAGACCAATGACTATGGCGCCGGAGCGGAGTCGCATACCTACCTGCAAACAAGCTGGCGGCCCGGACATGCCGGGCCGCTTCAGGGAGGCGCATGTAGAATTTTAACCGTACCGTCCGCAAGTCATCGACCGGTTGTGAATTATAACCGGATGACGGATTGCGGTTCGTCAGACCGGAACGATGAGCCCGAAAGCGTGCAATTTCGACAGTGATTCGATTGCGGCAGCTTCGTCCTGGCCCTCAAAGCTTGCCGTGGTGACGGTGCCACCGTCCAGCAAGGCATGCAGGCCCGCTTCCGCTTCGGCGGCGAACCGGACTTCACCGCCTGCGGTGATGATGACGTTTTCATCGCCATCGCCAGCAAAGCGCCACGGAACGAAGGGGCGAAGACGGAACGCCTGTCCGGGTTTGGCCGGTGCCAGATAGCCGCTGATCGTGCCGCGCGTATTGGGCACGCGTGACCGGATGAAACTGTCGACGAAGAAGTCCATGGCGCCATCGACGCTCATCTCACTGGCCAGGGTTTCGGTCATGGCCCTGAACTGGGTGGCGGCGTCAGTGCGATCGAAGTCCGGATCGGCGAATCCGACGGGCAGCGAGCGACGCATGGCGGGCGTGCGCAGGGCGACCTCGGAGACAGCCTCCAGCATCAGGTCGGCCCAGGTTTTCACGATCAGGCCGAGTGTCACGTGCAGGGACGCCGTTTCGCCGTGGGTCTGGGCATCGTGCATCAGGCCACGCGGTACATAGATGCATTCCCCCGCCTTCAGGACAAACTCCGCAACCGGCTCGCCGGCCTTGTGGGCATCCGGACGGAAGCCTTCGCCGCGATAGGGATTCTCGACCGGGGTCTCGTAGAAGCGCCATAGCTTCTCGCCCTCAATCTGCAGCACGAAGACGTCATGATCGTCATAGTGGGTGTTGAAGCCCTGATTGTCCGGCGGCGTTAGGTAGATATTGGTCTGGACATGGCAGCTCAGGATCGACTCGACCGCACGGCAGAATTCGCCGAGCACGGCATCTGACATGTGCAATTGTGGCAGAATGATCGTTGCGCCCTGGCGGAACTGGTTTGCGACCCCTCCACGATCGACATAGCCTGTGTCGAACATGTAGTCCTCGCGGCTCACGGGCGGCTCGGACCTGGCCATGTCCAGAGAGCCTTCCCGCAGGTCAATGCTCGAGATGATTTCGTCAATTCGCGTCATGGACAGCAGGCCGGAATACCGGCCCGGGTCTTCGCGGTGAACAATGAGCGGCTTGGCCTCATGGTAATCGCGGAAGAATGTGTCGCGATCGATCGGGTCGATCATCGCGCGGAAGGGATCGGTCAGCCAAAGCGGTGCAGTCATGTGGAATATCTCCCCCGAGAGTGAATGAGAAGGTTAGCGGGGCGCTCGGGCCTTGTCGCCTGTGCGCCGCTGCCGATGACAGCGGGCGCACGAAAAACCCCCGCGCAAGGCACGGGGGTTTCACAGTCAGACAGAATGGTTCAGCAGCGCCGGCCCCCGCCGACCGGGTCGGCATAATTGCCGGTGTCGCTGTCGGTGCACGAGCGTCCGCCGCGTCCGCCACCCACCGGGTCGGCATAGCGGCCGCTGTCACTGTCGGTTGCCCCGCGATAGCCGCTGCCGCGGCCACGTCCGACCGGATCGGCATAGCTGCCACTGTCATTGTCGGTCACGCCGGAGCTGCCGCGACCGCGACCGGCCGGGTCGGCATAGGAACCGCTGTCGGCATCCGTGACGCCACCACCACGGCCGCCGCCGACCGGGTCGGCATAGCGACCGCTGTCAGCGTCGGTGACGCCGCCGCCGCGCCCATTGCCGACCGGGTCGGCATAGCGACCGGTATCGCTGTCGGTAACGCCGGAGCTGCCATAGCCGCCGCGGCCGCCGCCCGCCGGATCGGCATAGCGACCCGTGTCACTGTCTGTGTAGCCGGTGGTTGCGCAGCCAGCGACGGTTCCGGCAGCGCCTGTCACGACCGCCGCACCGGCGACGCGCGTCAGGAAAGATCGGCGGGAGAGTATTCCGCGTTTGGCCATTCAAGCCTCCATGTGTGCGGCCGGCTTCAACCAGGTCGCCCGGCCCGGCGCAAATCAGCGGCAGCGATCGCCGCGGCCCACAGGATCGGCATAGCTGCCGGTATCGCTGTCTGTACAGGAACGGCGTCCACGGCCATTGCCAGCCGGATCGGCGTAGCTGCCGGTATCACTGTCGGTAACTCCCGAACGCCCGCGGCCATTGCCGACAGGGTCTGAATAGGAACCGGTATCGCTGTCGGTAACACCGGAGCTGCGGCGCCCGCGGCCGTTTCCGGCCGGGTCAGCGTAGGAACCGGAATCACTATCCGTAACCCCTGAACGCCCGCGACCGTTTCCGGCCGGGTCGGCATAGGCGCCCGTGTCGCTGTCAGTGTTGCCCGTGCTGCCGCGGCCGTATCCGGCACGGTCAGAATTGCTGCCGCCATCACTGTCGGTGGCGCCTGTGCGTCCATAACCGGCGCGGTCGGCATAGCTGCCTGAATCGCTATCGGTCCGTCCGGTGTAATTCTGTGCGATTGCGCCGCCAGTCACAGCGCCCGCTGCACCGGTGGCGATGGCAGTGCCGGCAACGCGCGTTAGAAACGAGCGGCGGCTGAGCTTGCCCTTGTTGGCCATGTAACTACCTCATTCTCGTGCCCGGCAATCCCCCACGAATTGCCTGAAGTCCCTCACGATAGAGATATGACGACGGCGCCCGCGGGCGCCGTCGTGAAATCCTAGAGGCTGGAACCGCGACCGCGACCACCCGGGTCGGAGCAGCCCGAGCTGTCGGAGTCGGTGTAGCCGGTATTGCCGCGGCCATAGCCGGCCTGGTCAGCGCAGGCGCCGCTGTCACTGTCCGTGCGACCCGTGCGGCTGGTGCCATGGTTCGCGTAATCGTTCGGATCGGAGTCGGTGATCCCGGTGCGAGCGACGCCGTCAACCGGGTCAGCATCCGCATAGCGTTGGACAACGGCTGCGCCCGCAACCGTGGCAATGGCGCCGGTTGCGATTGTCCCGCCCGCGACGCGGGTCAGGAAGGAGCGGCGGCTGAGTTTGCCTTTTTTGGCCATGTAACAAATTCCCCATACAAGTTTGTCAGGCGACCCGTGTGGCCCCGATCAAAATATCTTCTGAGTCTAAGCGTCGGGATTTCTTGGTGCAAATGAAAGTGCAATAAAAAATGTAGCTTGAATTCAAACGCATAGCCCTATTCATGCGAATGCATCGCACTAATATTGAATATGAGAGTGGTTCTCATGCCTATCTGGTTGTTAATGCGAATAATTCGCATGAGTTGTTTTGGCGGTACCGAAGCGAAGCCCTCCCTGTCGTTCTCGTCTTGTTCCGGCGTGCCGGCTGGTGTTAGGTAGGTGAAACCGGGAGGGACGAATGGCGTTATCCGTGCGAATTCTGGGGATTGATCCCGGCTTGCGTCGAATGGGATGGGGCATGATCGATGTCGAGGGAAGCCGGTTGAGCGCAATCGCGCATGGCGTCGTGACACCGCCGACCGATGCGCCCTTGTCCGAGCGCCTCATCCATCTGTTCAATGCGGTGGGAGCACTCGTGCGCGAGCACCGGCCCGATGAAGCGGCGATCGAGGAGGCTTTCATGGCGACGAATGCGTCTTCGGCCCTCAAGCTCGGCCATGCACGAGCGGCGGCTTTGCTGGCGCCGGCCCAGGCGGGGCTGCCGGTTGCCGAATACGCCGCACGTCTCGTCAAGAAATCCGTCGTCGGGACGGGCGCTGCGGACAAGGCTCAGGTGGCCGCCATGGTCGGTGTATTGCTGCCCGGCACCAAGGCCACCGCCGATGCCGCCGACGCACTCGCCATCGCAATCTGCCATGCGCATCATCGCAGGGTATCGAGAATCGGGAGTGCCGCATGATCGGAATGCTCAAGGGCCGGATTGAAGCGCTCGGAGCCGAGGAACTGGTTCTTGACGTGAACGGCGTCGGATATCTGGTCGGGGCGGGAGCCCGGACCCTGTCGCGCCTCGAGCCGGGACAGGATGTCGTGTTGCACATCGAGACCCATGTCCGCGAGGACGCGTTCAAGCTTTACGGTTTCATGGCTGATATCGACCGCGCCTGGTTCGTGCACCTGCAAAACATCCAGGGCGTCGGAGCCAAGGCCGCGTTTGCCATTCTCGATACCGTTCCGGTCGGCGAAATCGCGAATGCCGCCGCACTGGGCGACAAGTCAACCTTCGCCCGGGCCAAGGGCGTCGGTCCCAAGCTGGCAACCCGCATTGCGACCGAGTTGAGGGACAAGGCCCCGCCGTCCGGCCGCAGCTTCTCGATCGGTCTGCCCGTGCATCCAGACGACGGGACAGCGCCATCGGCTCCGGTACGAGCCGACAACGCCGACAGCGAGGCCCGCGATGATGCTGTCTCCGCCTTGCTCAATCTTGGCTACAATGAAAGCGCCGCGCGCCAGGCCGTCGCCAGAATCCTGAGGGACCACGGCAATGAAACGCCACTGGGCGATGTCATCCGGATGTCGCTGCGGGAACTGGCGCAATGAGGCGGGGCGGTGGCGCGCAGCGGATCATGCTCGGGCCTGCAGAGGATGTGATCGTGGACGCCGGCCAGCGGATCACGATACATCCGGACCATCATGAGTGACGCCACCGACGAGACCGGCGATGATCGCCTCATCGCCCAGGACCTGCAGCCCGGCGACGGGCGGGACCGTGCGCTGCGCCCGCTATCCTTCAGTGACTTCGTTGGCCAGAAGGCGTCGATCGCGAATCTGAAAGTTTTCGTCGAGGCGGCCCGGCGCAGGCAGGAGGCGCTCGACCATGTTCTGCTGTCCGGCCCGCCAGGGCTCGGCAAGACAACCCTGGCGCAGATCGTGGCTCGCGAGATGGGGGTTGGCTTTCGGGCGACATCAGGACCGGTCATCGCCAAGGCGGGCGACCTGGCCGCAATCCTGACGAATCTCGAGCCCCGGGACGTGTTGTTCATCGATGAGATCCATCGCCTGGCGCCCGCGGTCGAGGAAATCCTCTATCCTGCGATGGAGGACTTCTGCCTCGACCTGGTGATCGGGGAGGGGCCATCGGCACGGACCGTCCGTATCGAACTGCCGCCCTTCACCCTGGTCGGCGCGACCACGCGGGCCGGATTGCTGGCCACGCCGCTGCGTGACCGTTTCGGCGTGCCGGTGAGGCTGGAATTCTATGACGAGGCCGAACTCGGATTCATCGTAACGCGCGCGGCGTCGAAGCTCGGGATCGAGGCGACGCCGGACGGAGCCCGGGAGATCGCCCGGCGTGCCCGAGGAACCCCGCGTGTCGCCGGTCGGCTTTTGCGTCGCGTGAGGGATTTCGCCGAAGCCGAGGATGCCAGCTCGATCACGGATCTGGTTGCGGATCGCGCACTCAAGCGCCTGGAGGTCGACGCCATCGGTCTCGACAGTCTTGACCGGCGCTATCTGAAAGCCCTGACCGAAAGTTTCGGCGGCGGGCCGGTCGGTGTCGAAACACTGGCGGCCGCGCTGGCAGAAGCCCGTGATGCGCTGGAAGATGTGGTCGAACCCTTCCTGATCCAGCAGGGCTTCATTCAACGCACACCGCGAGGCCGGACAGCAACCGGGCGGGCCTGGGAGCATCTCGGTCTGGCTCCGCCGCAATCGGGTCCGGCACCGGGGGGCTTGTTCGGAAAATGACCAGTCCCCTGATGCCAGCGACCGGCGCCTTTGGCCCGGACCATGTCCACCGCTTGCCGGTCCGCGTCTATTACGAGGACACGGATTTTTCCGGCGTCGTCTATCATGCGCGCTATCTTCATTTCCTTGAGCGCGGTCGCACAGAGAGCCTGCGCGCCTGTGGCATCCACCATTCCGAACTCGCGGCGATGGAGCCTGCCCTGGCCTTTGCGGTACGCCGAATGGGTCTTGAGTTCGTCCGTGCGGCGCGGGTTGATGATGTCCTCATCGTCGAGACCGTTTTCCGTCCGCAACAGGGCGCGCGTCTTGTGATGGAGCAAAGCCTGCTTCGTGAAGAGGAATTGGTGGCGAGCGCGACCGTCCAGGCTGTCTGTATTGATGCGGCGGGCCGAGCCAAGCGTCCGCCGCAATGGATGTGCGAAAAATGGGCTTTCTATGTTTCGGATTCGTCGCAATAATAATTCGCAGTTGCAGTAATGGCCTGTTCAAACGCGCGAAGATAACTTGATTGTAATGATGGCGGTCGTTACCCCTGTAGACAGCAGGGGAATGGATTTGGCTGAATTTCTGAAATCGCCCGGACGCTTGAAGCCCGCGTCGACACGCCCGTCGACGCCGCCTCCCAATTTCGGGCTCAATGTCGCCCGCGTCCTGCAGGACGGGCCGGACATGTTCATCCATTCGGTTCACGAGGTGGAGGCGGATCGGGATGTCTGGGTGACCATGAGCATGGTCCGCCGCGACCGGTCCGGTCCCATGGCGGTGAAGCGTCAGGTCTCGGCGCGATATCCTGCGGGCGATGGCTATTGCGCTGTCTCGTCGGCGGTCGATCCGGATCCCAACCTTGAGAATGAAGGCGCCCTGAACAAGGCGCAGGTGCAAGCGTTCATCCGCATGGTTGTGCTCGATGGCGAGACCGAGCATCTCGATGCCTTCATAGATCGCGGGCGTTTCGTCAGCCACTCACCTGGCGCCTGTTGCCGCCCGGAAGGCTATGGCGCCTTTGTTGCCCGTCGCCGTCCGCGCCCCGGGCTTGTCTATCATGGTGTCGATGAGATGGTGGGCGAGGGGCCCTATGTCGCCGTGTTTTCCTGTTTCGACATGGACGGTGCCACCTATCGCGCCTGCGACCTGTTGCGCCTGGAAGACGGGCGCGTTGTCGAGCACTGGGATGTGATCGAAGAGGTTGCAGCGCACTCGGTTGCGCACAACGACGAGGCGTAACCACGCAGTATTTGCGGGTTATCACCTCCTGAAATTTGCCGTATTCGGTAGGCAAGGATCCGTTCCGGGCGGAGCGCGCTGGTGCAGGCATGAAGCCTGCATGGCGTCAGACGGATTGTGGAACACGGTATCGGGACGGCGCAGGCGAGCGCGGACCCGGAGCGCAAGGGTGAGCGTAATGGAGTCTTCTGTCGTTGAAGTGGCGCAGGTCGTGGAAGGATTTTCCTTCTACGCGTTGTTCATGCGCGCTGACTGGGTCGTGAAGGGCGTGATGGGCATTCTGGCCTTCATGTCGGTCTGGTCCTGGGCGATTGCGATCGACAAGGCACTGCAGCTGCGCGGCCTGCATGCCAAGGCCAAGCATTTCGAGCGTGAATTCTGGTCCGGGCGGTCGCTGGACGCGCTGGCCGACCAGTTTGCCAAAAATGCCCGCGAGCCTTTCTCGCGCGTCTTCGCGGCCGGGCTGCGTGAATGGAAGGGTGACAATGCGGGTGGCCGGGTTGCCAAGGCTGCCGGCGCCGAAGCTGGCCGCCAGATGACCAGTTCCGAAGGTGGTCTCGGCATCCTCGCGACCATCGCATCCGCGGCTCCCTTCGTCGGCCTGTTCGGTACGGTATGGGGAATCATGAATGCCTTCCGCTCCATCGCCGCCTCCCAGGACACCAATCTCGCCGTTGTTGCGCCCGGTATCGCCGAGGCGCTGTTCGCGACAGCATTGGGTCTGTTGGCCGCCATTCCGGCGGTAATCTTCTTCAATGCCCTTTCGGCCAATCTCGCCAAGTACGGTTCGCGCCTCGACGGCTTCGTGGACGAGCTGTCGGCCCTTGCCGACCGCGACGGGCTTTAGTCGGATGGCTGTGTCCCTTGATAGCGGAGGTTCCGGCCGCGGTCGTGCCCGCTGGAAACCCAAGGCGGAAATCAATGTCACGCCCTTTGTTGACGTGATGCTGGTGCTGTTGATCGTCTTCATGATCACCGCGCCGCTGCTCACGGTCGGCGTACCGGTCAACCTCCCGGAAACGGAAGCGCGCAGCCTGCCAGCGGGTGAAGAGCCGCTGACCGTTACCGTCAACGCCGATGGTGTGATCTATCTGCAGGAGACAGAGGTCGAGATCGCCGAGCTGGTCCCGCGTTTGCGGGCCATTGCCGGCACCGGCTTTGACGCCCGGATCTACATCCGCGCCGACGACGGCGCCGCCTATGGCGATGTCGCCCGGGTGATGGCGAATATCAACGCCGCCGGCTTCTCCAACCTGGGCCTGGTGACGGACCCGATCGAACGATAGCGGCGGTCATCCAGTGCGTGGTCTTGTTCTCTCCCTTTTTGTGCACGCCGGCATCATTGCTGCGGGGCTGATCTATCTGCCCCGCATGTCGTCCATGCCGGAGAGTTCGCCTGTCGTACCGATCGAGCTGGTCACACTGGGCGAAACGACCAATATCCGCGCGGCCCGGCCCGATCCCGAACCGGTGGTCGAGGCGGAAATTCCGGAAACCACGATTGAGGATGACATCGCCGAGCCCGAGCAGGCTCCCGTTGCGGAGCCCGAACCGGTCGCGCCCGAGCCGGAAATCATTCCGGCGCCGGTCAATGATCCGGAACCCGAGCCTGAGGAGCAGGCGCCGGAACCGGAGCCCGAAGCGGAGCCGGAGCGTCCCCAGCCGCAGCCTGAACGGCGCCCCGACCCTCGTCCCGAGCCGAGAGAGCCATCGCTCAACGACATGCTGGGTGATTTGTCCCGCAGCGTCGCAGAAACCCGCGACAACCAGGCGGCTGATGAAGGTGCCACCCGCAATGCGGTCGGCAATGGCGAGGAGATGACGGCGACGCTGCAGGTCATGCTGCGCTCCCATCTGTCGCGCTGCTGGCGCGCCTCGCTGGACGCGCCTGAACCCGACGAGCTGGCGGTGCAATTGGTGTTGGACCTGGATCGCAATGGTGAACTGACCGGCCCGCCACGCATCATCGACCAGTCACGCGTGCTCAATTCACCAAATCCGTACTTGCGGGTCGCCGGCGAACGGGCCCTGCGCGCGGCTGTCCAGTGCCAGCCCTATCCGCTGCCGCCGGAAGCCTATTCTCAATGGCGTCAAATTGAGGTCAATTTTTCGCCGTCCTTATACGGTGGCTAGACACACCCGTTCCGGAGACCCTGTCCCATGACCCGCCCATTTGTCCTGATTGCCGCGTTATTGGCCCTGATCGGCTGGACCAGTGCTGCCACCGCCCAGGAACCGCTACGGGTCGATGTGACCCAGGGCAATCTTGATCCCATGCCGATCGCCGTGCCGGACTTTGTCGGTGTTTCCGATGAAGCCATGCGCCGCGGCGCGGATATCACACGGGTTGTCGCGAATGACCTGGCGAGCTCCGGCCTGTTTGCCCCGGTCGACCAGGACGCCTTCATTGAGGACATCGCCAATATCGACCTGCGTCCGCGCTTTTCCGATTGGCGGGTCATCAATGCTGATGCCCTGCTGGTTGGCAGTGTGACGATCCAGGAGGACGGCCGCCTCGTGGTCGGTTTCCGGCTCTGGGATACCCGCCTGGAAGAACAGCTCCTGGGCCTGCAATACCGGACTGCGCCGGAAAACTGGCGCCGGGTGGCCCACCGTCTTGCTGATGCCGTCTATGAGCGCCTGACCGGCGAGACCGGTTATTTCAACACGCGCATTGTCTATGTCTCGGAAGGTCGAGGGATTGAAGGCGAGCCAATCCGTCAGCTTGCCCTGATGGACCAGGATGGCGCCAATCCGTCCTTCCTGACGGACCGCTCCTACATGGCCCTGTTGCCGAACTATTCGCCGAGCGCCCAGGAGATCACCTATGTCTCCTTCCTCGACGGACAGGCAACGACCTATCTCTACAATCTCGAGACCGGCCGCCAGGAAGCCCTGTTTGCCTCCGGCGGTGCCGGCGCGGCGAGCCAGGTCGACCCGGATGGCCAGAGCCTGTCAGCGCGTTTCTCGCCAGACGGGTCCGAGCTGGCCGTCTCGATCGAAACCCGGTCCGGCCATGATATCCACCTGTTCGACTTGCGGACCCGCAGCCTGCAGCGGCTGACCCAGCACCCGGCCGATGATGTTGAGCCGTCCTTTTCGCCGGATGGCGAACGGATCGTCTTTTCCTCGGCTCGTGGCGGCGGTTCCCAGCTCTACGTGATGAATCGTGACGGGACCGAGGTTCAGCGCGTTACCTTCGGATCGGGTCGCTATACGACGCCGGTATGGTCGCCGCGCGGTGATTTGATCGCCTTCACCAAACAGGTCGGCGGCCAGTTCATGCTCGGTGTGGTCCGCGCTGACGGATCCGGCATCGAGCGCATATTGTACGAGGGTTACTTTGTTGACACGCCGGCCTGGTCCCCGAATGGACGCGTCCTTTTGTTCACGCGCGGGGAACAGCGGACCAATGGCACGCGGTATGAAATCTGGAGTGTCGATCTGGCGGGCTTCAACTTGCGGCGGCTGGCGACCGGCGGAATGGCGTCCGATCCCGCGTGGTCGCCCTTGATTGAGTGAGGTGTTTCTGCGTAACGTCTTGTCCGGTAAGCGGCACCATTGGGGGGGCCGTCGTCTGTTTAGCATCACGTGACGCGTGATTGGGAGTAAGCCTCAAGCGGTGTACGTTTGGGCTGGATGAGGGTGTAACATTATGAAAATGAAACTGTTTGCAATTGCGGCGCTTGGGGCATTCGCGACCGCATGTGCCTCGACCCCTCCGGTCGATGACACGCCGCCCGTGCGTAATCCCGATCCGATCGTCGAACCGGATACGGGTCCTGTCGATACAGGGCCGGGCTATGAGCTTGGCTCGACAGCCCATTTCGTGGAAGCGGCCGGTGACCGTGTCTTCTTCGGCCTCGACCGTCATGACCTGTCAGACGAAGCGCGTGCTACCCTGCGCCGTCAGGCGGCCTGGCTCGCCTCCTACCCGGGTGCCCGCATCCTGGTCGCCGGCAATTGCGACGAGCGCGGAACGCGCGAGTACAATCTGGCGCTTGGCGCCCGTCGCGCCAATGCAGCGCGTACCTACCTGATCAGCCAGGGCGTGGATCCGTCGCGGATCTCCACGACGTCCTACGGCAAGGAACGGCCGAGCTGTACGCAGTCGACGGAAGCTTGCTGGGCGATCAACCGCAATGCGGCCACGACACTGGTTGGCGGCTACACCAACTAGTCCGGCCAGGCCTGAAACAGGAAACGCCCGTGACAAGCCCGTCGCGGGCGTTTTCCATTCTTCTGCGGGAAAGCCGTATTTTTGCCGTCCTCGTCCGTTAGGTGCGTACACATGATCAGATTTCTTTGCCTCTCCGCCCTCGCGACCGCGTTGATCGCCGCCGCGCCCGCCCAGGCCCAGTCCCGCCGGGAACTGTCTGAACGCATCGACGCTACCGAAGTTCGAATCGGCGAGCTGGAACGTGAGTTTATGGCCGGTGACCCGGTGGCCGAAGCGCTTATCAGGCGCATGGATGAGCTGGAATACCAGGTCCAGGCCCTGACCGGGGAGACCGAGCGCCTCAGCTTTGAGAACCGGCAGTTGCGCCAGCAACTTGACCAGCTGGACGCCGAGCTTGAAGCCAGTGCCGCGCCGAGCGGGCCGTCGATGGATGATCCCGCCGTGGCCTGGATGCGTGAAGGCCTGGATGGCGCAGATGCCGGCGTCGACGGGTCACAGATCGCCATTGTTGATCCCGATGATCCCCACGCCGAGGCGCGCGCGGCGGCGACCGGTGTCCTGGGTGGTGCTCCGGCGGCAAGCCTCGATGCGGCTGCAGAGGCGGCCCCGACTGACCCGGCGATCGCGTTCGACGCGGCCCGCGCGCGGCTTGACGAGGGTGACTTTGGCGGCGCCCAGAGCGGGTTCGAGGCTTTTGTCCGGGACAATCCCGATCATCCGCTGACCGCCCAGGCTCAATACTGGCTCGGCGAAACCTTTTACGTGCGCAATGATTACACACAGGCGGCGGACGCCTACATTGCATCGCTTCGTCAGGCACCGGAGGGTGTTCGGGCGCCGGATTCCCTGGTCCGACTGGCTGCTTCCCTGCACGGCATGGGGCGCACCGAGGACGCGTGTGCGACCCTGTCCCGCTTTGGGCGCCAATTCCCCAATGCTGCTCCGGCATCGCAGGCTCGTGCCGCGCGGGAATCGGTTCGCGCCAACTGCCGATAGGCGTGGCTCCGGCAACAGCCGACACAATCGTTTCGGCGCTGGACCGGCTGGCCGGTGATGGCGTGGTCGGGCTCGCCTGTTCCGGCGGCGGCGACAGTCTTGCCCTGCTCCTGATCGCGTCTCGCTGGGCTCGGCAAAAAGGGCGCGCCGTGCATGTCTTCACGGTCAATCACGGCCTGCGCGCGGAAGCTGATCACGAGGTTCTGCGGGTGGCAAGAACCGCCAGACGGCTGGGCTGGCCCTGTGAGGTGCTTGTCTGGAATGCGGCCAGACGCGGCGCCGGCCTCCAGGCGCGCGCTCGCGAGGCGCGGCATCGTTTGCTGGCACGCGCCTGCCGGGCACGTCAGATCAGCCAGCTCATGCTCGCTCACACGCGTGATGACCAGGTCGAGACCGTCTGCCTGAGGCTTGCCGCGGGCGGCAGCTGGCGCAGCGCCGCGGCGATGGCCGAAGTGGCCCCGTCGCCGGCCTGGCCCGACGGGCGCGATCTGACATTGCTCCGCCCCTGCCTGGGTGTTGACCGGGAAAGCTTGCGCCAGATCCTTCGCGACGCCGGTGAACCCTGGATCGAGGACCCGTCCAATGACGATCTGCAATATGCGCGGATCAGGACCCGGCGGTGGATCGGGGCGCTTGAGCAAGGCGGTCTCGATACCGCGCGCCTGGCATCGCTGGCGTCCGAATTTCAGGGCCTGCTGCGGTCTGAACGGGCTGCGGCCTGGCAGGCCGCGCAGTCCTGTGTCGAGCTGGAAGCCTGGGGCGGTGCCCATATCTGCGCCTCCACCTGGTCCGGTCAGGCGCCGGCAATCCGCCTGAGCATTCTGGACGCCCTCGTCATGGCCATTTCAGGTGAAGGCCAGACGCCCAACCGATCGCGTCTCGCGCCCCTTGATGATGCGCTGCTCGCCGCAGCTCCGTTTACCGGCTGCGGTGTGCGCCTCCTGAACGACCGCAAAGGCGGGAGCTGGATGATCCGTGATGGCGGACCGCTCAGCGGCCGCGTTGACCGGCCGGAACCGGACCCCTGGAGCGATGACGCGCCCGTCTCCGGCGAGGCGGGACCGAGCCGGGTCTTTGACGGCCGTTTCGAAATCGCAAGATCCCAAGGTGAACTTGAATGGCGTGTGCTGGGCAAGGCGTATCAACACGTGCCTGATCGGGCTATACTGGACCGGGTGCCGGGGCGGGCCCGGGCTGGACTGCTGGTCGGTTGCCGGGCGGGCGAGGTGGTCGAGATTGCCGGCCTCGCCTCGCTGGAGGGGCCACTGGCTGCGCGCTCGCTGATCGCGCACAGATTTTGCAGGCGTCTGCTTCCGCAAGGTGCGGCCAGATGGTTTGATGAGCCCGATGCGGTCTGAAAGGGTCGGTATTGCATGCGGGCTGCGTGGCCGACTGGCGCCGCGCAACCGGAATGCCCATATCTGGTCGAGAATGACTGAATGAATGAACGGATAAACGCATGCCCATGAGAAATTTTGCGATCCTGGCCGTAGTGCTGGTCCTGCTGATGGTCCTGATGCAGATGATGGGGCAGTCCTCTGACCCGGCATCGCAACAGCGCGGACCGTCCTATTCGGACTTCCTCGACCGTGTTGAACGCAGCGAGATTTCCAGCGCCACGATCCAGGGCGACACGCTGCATGCCGTCACCAATTCGGGCGAGAGCTTCGAAGTGACATTGCCGCCGTCCGATACCCAGACCGTGTCACTGCTGCGCGAAGCCGATGTCAATGTGCGCGTCGAGCCCGTGTCTGAAGAGGGGAATATCTTCCTCTCCATGCTGTTCAACTGGTTCCCCCTTCTGTTGCTGATCGGTGTGTGGATCTTCTTCATGCGTCAGATGCAGGGCGGTGGCCGTGGCGGCGCGATGGGTTTTGGCAAGTCCAAGGCGCGCCTGCTGACCGAGCATCATGGTCGCAAGACGTTTGACGATGTTGCCGGTGTCGATGAAGCCAAGGAAGAGTTGCAGGAAGTCGTCGAATTTCTGAAGGATCCGTCGAAATTCCAGCGTCTGGGCGGCAAGATCCCGAAGGGGGCACTGCTGATCGGGCCTCCGGGTACCGGCAAGACGCTGCTGGCCCGCGCCGTGGCCGGTGAGGCCAATGTTCCCTTCTTCACGATTTCCGGTTCGGATTTTGTCGAGATGTTCGTCGGCGTTGGCGCCTCGCGTGTCCGCGACATGTTCGAGCAGGCCAAGAAGAATGCGCCCTGCATCATCTTCATCGACGAGATCGACGCAGTCGGCCGGTCGCGTGGCGCCGGTCTTGGCGGCGGCAATGATGAGCGCGAGCAGACGCTGAACCAGCTCCTCGTCGAGATGGACGGTTTTGAGTCGAATGAAGGCATCATCCTGATCGCTGCGACCAACCGCCCTGATGTGCTCGATCCGGCGCTGATGCGTCCGGGCCGTTTTGACCGTCAGGTGGTGGTACCCAATCCGGATATCACTGGCCGCGAGAAGATCGTGAAGGTTCACATGCGCGATGTGCCGCTGGGCGATGATGTCGACCCGAAGGTGATCGCGCGTGGCACGCCGGGTTTCTCGGGCGCCGACCTCGCCAACCTCGTCAATGAAGCCGCCCTGCTGGCCGCGCGCCGCAACAAGCGCCGGGTGTCGATGCAGGAATTCGAGGATGCCAAGGACAAGGTGATGATGGGGCCGGAACGCCGCTCCATGGTCATGTCCGAACAGGAAAAGGAATTGACCGCCTATCACGAAGCCGGTCACGCCCTCGTTTCGCTGAATGTTCCTGAGGCCGATCCGGTTCACAAGGCAACCATTATCCCGCGGGGTCGCGCGCTCGGCATGGTGATGCGCTTGCCGGAAGCCGACAAGCTGTCCGAAAACTACACCCAGATGACGTCCTTCCTGGCTATCGCCATGGGGGGCCGCGTCGCCGAGGAGCTGAAGTTCGGCAAGGACAAGATCACATCCGGTGCCTCGTCGGACATCCAGCAAGCGACCCGCATGGCTCGCGCCATGATCACGCGCTGGGGTTTCTCCGACAAGCTCGGCACGATCGATTATTCGGACGATAACGGGCAGAACGTCTTCCTTGGGCAGGAGCTCACACGGTCCAAATCCATCTCTGGCGAGACGGCCCATATCATTGAGGAAGAAGTGCGCCGTCTGATCGACGAGGCCAATGAAACCGCCCGCCGCATCCTGACAGAAAAGCGCAAGGACTGGGAAACGCTGGCCGAGGGCCTGCTGGAGTATGAAACCCTGTCAGGCGCCGAGATCGACGATTTGCTCAAGGGCAAGCCGCCGGTCCGTCCGGACGATACGCCAAAGCCGCCGAGCGACGCTCCGGTGAGTGCCGTGCCGACCACGGATGAAGGCCCCGAGCCGGGAGCTGAGCCACAAGGTGCCTGATCTGCCTTCGAGCGTTCAGATGCAAAAGCCCCGGACCTGACAGGTTCGGGGCTTTTCAATTGTCGTGCCGCGCCGCTGCAGCGTATATCAGGGGCAGGCAATCGAATTCCCCGTTCCCAGCAATCGGATCGTCATGGCCAAATTCCGTTCCCGCCGCCAGTCCGACCTGCCCTTCGTGATGGGCGTCCTCAATGTCACGCCGGACAGTTTCTCCGATGGCGGTGATTTTGTGGATCTCGAGGCTGCGGTCGCACGCGGCATGGAAATGCTCAAGAACGGCGCCGACGTGATCGATGTCGGCGGCGAGTCGACCCGGCCAGGTGCTGCCCCGGTCGCCGAGGCCGAGGAATTGCGCCGCGTCATTCCGGTCATCAAGACTCTGCGCGAGCGAAGCGGAGCCCGCATTTCGATCGATACTTTCAAACCGACCGTCGCGCGGGCTGCTGTCAAGGCGGGGGCCGATATCTGGAATGATGTCATGGCGCTGCGGGCTGACGGCGCGGTCGAGACGGCGGCCGAGCTCGGCGTGCCGATCATCCTCATGCACATGTCGGGCACGCCGCAGACCATGCAGAAAGACCCGCAATACGAGGATGTTGTGTCCGAGGTTTGCGATTTCCTGACCGAGCGCGCCGATATCGCGATGGCAAAGGGCGTCAGCGCCGACAGTATCTGGCTCGATCCCGGCATCGGATTCGGCAAGTCGCTCGACCATAATCTCGCGCTCATGCACGATCTCGATCAGGTCATCGGGCTGGGCTATCCGGTCCTGTTCGGTGCTTCGCGCAAACGCTTCATCGCTGCCATTGATGAAGGCGCAGCCGAGATGGAGCGCTTGGGCGGGTCGCTGGCTGCGGCGCTGCGGGCCGCCACGGCCGGGGCGGCGATGGTGCGGGTCCATGACGTTCGCATGACGGTGCAGGCCCTCAAGGTCCAGGCCGCCATCCGCAAGGGACGTGCCTGAATGACCTATACGCTCTACGGCAAGGCCGGCTTTGGCTCGGTCTGTGTGGAAGCGGCCCTGGAACTGGTCGGTGCCGATTATGATTTCGTCGAGGCCAATCCGCTCGGTGACGAGGCCGAGCAGCGCCGGGTGCGGGCGATCAATCCGGCCGGCCAGGTTCCGGCGCTGATCCTGCCCGATGACAGCGTCATGACCGAGAGCGCCGCCATCCTGATCTGGCTGGGCGACCGCTATCCCGATGCCGGCCTGGCGCCCGCCACCGATGCACCGGAACGGGCCGAATACCTGCGCTGGATGCTGTTTCTGGCCTCGAGCGTCTATTCCACCTTCACCCTGTCGGACGGGCCGGAACGCTTCCATCCCGACCCGGCGACCCATGAGACCCTGCTGGCCATGGCCAATCAGCGCCGCAGCGACATGTGGACCCTTATGAATGACGCCTTTGACGGTGCGCCGGGGCCCTTCCTGCTGGGCGACAGCCTCAGCCTGCTGGATGTCTATGTCGCGATGATGAGCCGCTGGGATCCGGGCCGTGCGGCCTTCGAGGCGACCAGTCCCGCCCTGCTGCCCGCGGTCGAGGCGACAGAGGCCGATCCGCTCGTCGCAGAGGTCTGGGCGCGCAATTTCCGGCGCCAGGGCTGAGCGCATGGCGTTTCTCACCAATCCCTGGACGCTTCTGGTGCTGGGCGGCATCTGCGAGATGGGCTGGGCGCTGGGGTTCAAATATGTCCGCAGTGATGCGCCCTGGTGGCAGCATGCGGCCGTCTTCGCCGCGCTGGCCGCCTCGATGGCCTTGTTGTGGATGGCGATGAAGTCCCTGCCTGCCGGTACCGCCTATGCCGTATGGACCGGCATCGGAGCCCTGGGCGTCGCGACCCTCGGCATCCTGGTCTTCCACGAGCCGGCCACGCATTTGCGGATTTTCTTCCTGGCGCTGATCCTTATCGGAATCATCGGTCTCAAGGCCGTCAGCGGCGAGACCTAGCCGAACGGATCATCGATTGATTTCGACGGCTCGGTGAACCAGCGCGGGCCGGTCCCGGTCATGTAGAAATGGTCTTCCAGCCGGATGCCGAATTCGCCCGGTACGCAGATCATCGGCTCGTTGGAAAAGCACATTCCCGCTTCCAGCGGCGTGTCATCGCCGCCGACCAGGTAGGGGCCTTCATGGATATCCAGGCCGATACCGTGACCGGTCCGGTGCGGGATTCCGGGCAGGGTATAGCCGGGTCCGAAGCCGCGGCGTTCGGCCTCGGTACGGGCGGCCGCGTCGACCGCGCTGCAGGCAATGCCGGGTCGGGCCGCCTGGAAGGCCGCCAACTGGCAGGCCTTCTCGGCCTCCCAGACCTCGCGCTGGCGGTCCGTCGGTTCACCGAACACGTAGGAGCGCGTGATATCGGACTGGTAGCCATGGATGGCGCAGCCGGTATCGATCAGCACCATGTCACCCTCGTCCAGCGTCTTGGGATTGGCGACGCCGTGCGGGAAGGCGGTGTCCGGCCCGAACAGGACAATGCAGAAGGTCGATCCGCCCGGCGCCCCGACCGCCTTGTGGGCGGCATGGATAAACTCGGTGACCTCGCCGGTCGTCATGCCGGCGCGCAGGATGCGGGCGGCTGCGGCATGGACCTCCAGCGTCGCGTCCTTGGTCGCCTGCATCAGGGCGATCTCCTCGGCGTCCTTGGTCCGGCGGGCCGCCAGTATGAGGTCGCTGGCATCCGCGCTTTCGCCGCGATGGGCGGCCAGGATGGCATGGGCGGTGACCAGCGGCGTCGTCGGGTCGAGCCCCAGACGGCCGGCGGCGCCATCGAGCCCGGCGAGCAGGTCGTACGGGCTTTCATGCTCCTCCCACACGGCCAGCGGGGCGGTCAGGGTCATGAAGGCTTCCAGCGTGCCGGTCTCGAAAGCCGGGCCGAGATAGGTCAGCCCGCCATCGGCGGTGACCAGCGCCCCGACCAGGCGTTCGGAGGCCCGCCAGCGCAGGCCGGTATAATAGGTGAGATTGGTGCCGGCATTGAGCCAGACGGCGTCGATGCCGGCCGCTTTCATGCGGGCGCGCAGCCCGTCCAGCCGTTCGCTGAAGCGTTCGACAGGGACGGGCTGGCAATGGCCGAGACGGTCGCTCAGCTTTGCGAGCTCGGCCTTCGCGGTTGATCCGCCAACACCGCGGGTCATTTTGACATCGGGCATCACAGCGTCTCCAGGATCGCTTCCACGCGTTTCATGTCGTCGGGCAGATCGGTCTCGAAGCGCAGGGCCTCGCCGGTGACCGGATGGTCAAAGCCGAGTATGGCGGCGTGCAGGGCCTGGCGGCGGAAGGCGCGCAGCGTGCCTGACTCGTCGTCATGGTCGAGCAGGCGGCCGCGTTTCTGGCCATACATGGGGTCACCCAGAAGCGGGCAATTTATATGCGCCATGTGGACACGGATCTGATGGGTCCGGCCGGTTTCCAGCCGGCACTCGACCTTGGCGGCCATGCCGGTTCCGATGGCGGCGCCCTCGGCCTGGCCGAAACGCTTCAGCGTCGTGTAATTGGTGATGGCGTGCTTGCCGGCTTCCGAATTGGGATCGTGCGGCACTTCGAACTTCTTGCGGTCACGCGAGGAGCGTGCCAGCTG
Source organism: Maricaulis sp. (assembly GCF_015665295.1). Classification (GTDB taxonomy): domain Bacteria; phylum Pseudomonadota; class Alphaproteobacteria; order Caulobacterales; family Maricaulaceae; genus Maricaulis. Next base: position 69,257 of record NZ_JADFAJ010000001.1, on the reverse strand, counting down.
GGTCTCGATGCGGCCCGATTTCGGGTTCGGGGCATTGCGGGTGAAGGCGATATAGGCGCGCTCGACGGTGTGGGCCGCGAACTGCTTGCTCAGCCCCTTGTGGGCGATGTCGGACTTGGCCACCACCATCACGCCCGAGGTCTCCTTGTCGAGACGGTGCACGATGCCGGGGCGTTCAACGCCGCCAATGCCGGACAGCGAGCCCGCGCAATGGTGCAGGAGGCCGTGGACCAGTGTGCCGGACCAGTGTCCGGCCGCCGGGTGCACGGAGAGGCCGGCCGGCTTTAGCAGCACGATCAGGTCATTGTCCTCGTGCAGCACGTTGAGGTCCATGGGTTCAGGCGTCGGCGCGTCGGGGCGTGGTGCGGGGATCGCGACGCTGTAGTGGCCGCCGGCGATGACCTTGGCCGAGGCGTCGGTCACCGGCACGCCGTCCAGCGTCACCTGGCCTTCTTCGATCAGCGCTTTCAGGCGCGAACGCGACAGCGTTTCCGCGGTCGCGGTGAGCCAGCGGTCGAGCCGCTGGCCGGCGGCGTCATCGGGCGCCTCGAAAGTGCGTGTTTCTGCGATATCGGTCATGTCAGGACACTCCCCCAGCTGATGCCGGATTGCAACGTGCCGGCTGATTGCTGCAGTGCGTCATCTAGCTGTCACCGGTCTGTGGGCAAAGCGTCATCACCAGCGCCTAAGCACGCCGGATCAAGCGCGGTCGAGGGGGCTGCGCGTGTTCGAGGAGTATCCCATGACATTCAAGTCCCGCCTTCTGACCGCAGCCGCTCTCGGCCTGCTCACCGCAGCCGCGCCTGCCGCCTTTGCCCAGGACGGTGACGACGAGACCATGGATGTCATCCGGGTCACCACCCAGTTCCGCGAGCAGTCGCTGGCCGATGTGCCGATCAATGTCACCGCTTTCGACGCCGAGCGTCTGGAAGCCCTCGACATTGCCGACTTTGAAGACCTCGCCGCCTTCACGCCGGGCCTCGTCGTTCAGGAGCAGAGCCCGAACAATACCGGCTACTCGATCCGCGGCATCACCACCGACAGCGGTGAAGCGACGTCGGAGACCCGTGTCGCCGTGTTCCAGGACGGTGTGTCGATCACCCGCTCGCGCGGCTCTTATGTCGAGCTGTTCGACGTCGAGCGCGTGGAAGTGGCCAAGGGCCCGCAGCCGACCCTGTTCGGTCGCGGCGCGCTGATCGGTGGAATCAACATCATCCAGAACAAGGCAGAGGACGAATTCTCGGCCTCGGTGGAAGTTGGCGCCGGCAATGAAGGCCAGCTTGAAGCCCGTGGCCATGTCAATTTCGCGCTCTCCGAAGACTATGGCCTGCGCTTTGCGGCGGTCAGCCGCGAACGCGATGGTTATATCGACAATGCGCTGGGCGGCGAGGGCCTGCAGGGCCGCGACACCCAGGCCGTGCGCATGGTGTTCTCCGGTGCCCCGACCGAGCGCTTCTCCTTCGACCTGATTGCCAATTTCCAGCAGGACACCCCTCCGGGCACCTCCTTCAAGTCGGGCACATTTCCGGCGCCCGGTGGTGATACCGACCCGCACACAGCGGCTGCACTGAATACGTTCGGTGGCTTTGAGGGCGGCGCCCCGCTCGGCCTCGACCGCGAAGTGCGCGGCGTCACCCTGCTGGCTGATTACGCGCTCAATGATGCCTGGACCCTGTCCTCGATCACCGGCTGGCGTGATTTCACCTCGGTTGAAATCTTTGATCCGGACGGGACGGCGTTGCCCTTCCTGACCATCGGCGAAGATGCGGTCGGCGAGCAGTTCAGCCAGGAATTCCGCCTGTCCTACGACAATGGCGACCGGCTGACCGGTTCCGTCGGCGCGCTGTGGTTCACAGAGCAAGGCGAACAGCGCATCCCGATCGGTCTGGACGAGCGGGTCGCCCAGGCTTTCCTGGCGCCGACGCTCGCTGCCGGTTTTGGCGCCACCGTCGAACAGCTTGAAGGGCTTCTCGCCCTTGGCGGTTTCCCGGGTGTCGATCTCGACAATCCGTTCAATCCCTTCCCCTACTCGGTCGCTGCACTGCTGACCCAGAACCAGCTCGTGCCGCTGCGCGACTTCTATCTGGAAGAGGCCGCCAATGGTGCCGAGACCACATCCTGGGATGTGTTCGCAGATGCGTCATACGCGGTGACCGAACGGCTCACCCTGACCGCGGGCCTGCGCTATACGGCGGAAGACAAGACCTCACGCGGCTACGGGCGCTCCCTGTCGGGCCCGAACTTCGTCACTTTCGGCGACACGCTGATTGTGCCCTACACGCCGAATGGCGATTTTGTCAGCCAGGATGGCGAGTTCGATGATTTCACCTGGCGCTTCGCGGCCTCCTATGCCGTGACGGATCGCCTCAATACCTGGGCCAGCTTCGCGCGCGGTCGTCGTCCCGACGTGATCTCGGTCGACACCTCGGTGCCAAGCTTCTTCTCCGAAGCCCCGGCCGAGATTGTCGACTCGCTGGAAGTCGGTGCCTTCCTCACCTTTGATCGTGGCACGGTGTCCGGCTCGGTCTTCCATTCCGAATACGAGAATTTCCAGACCACGCGCTTTGATCCCAACACGGTCAGTTTCATTACCGACAATGCCGGCAATGCGACCCAGTATGGCCTGGAACTGCAGGGCGATTTCGATCTGGCCGAAAGCGCCAATCTTTTCGTCAGCTATGCCTACAACCACGCCAGCTTTGACGACACGGACAGCCAGGGCAATGCGCTCGAACTGGCTGGCAATCGTTTCCGCTACGCGCCGGAACATGCCCTCGCGCTGGGCCTGAACTGGGAAGTCGCAAGCGGTGGCTGGGGCTCGGTGAGCCTGGTCCCGACCTGGTCCTGGCAGTCGAAGATCTTTTTCGACAACGATAATGACCGCTTTGGCGGTGTACTGCAGCAGCCGTCCTACGGTCTGCTCAATGCCCGCCTGCGCTATGAAAGCGCAGACGAGCGCTATCATGCCGAGCTTTACGGCTCGAACCTGACCGATGAAGACTACCTGATCGATGCCGGGAATACCGGCGGGTCGTTCGGGATCCCGACCTTCATCGCCGGCGCGCCGCTTCTCTGGGGCGTGCGTATCGGGGCCGACTTCTAGCCGACGCAAGGATTGCGGCGCGGGCGGTTGCAAGATCGCCCGTGCTGCGTTCATTCTGGCTGTCGAATTCAAGGTGACGCCGATGACAGCTCGGCGCGGTGAGGGGACATCATGACCAAGACCAATCTGACACGCCGGACCGCCCTGATCGGGGCGGCAGGTGCGGGGCTCGCCGTTTCTTCCTGCTCGAAATCGCCGGATGTGTTCCAGCCGGTCGAGAATGGTCATTTCAATCACGGCGTTGCGTCGGGCGATCCGGACCAGACCAGTGTGATGTTGTGGACGGCCCTGACCAATGATGCTGGCGGCTATCGCGGCGTTGAGGTCGCGCGGGATGAGGGCTTCACCGACATCGTTTTCGAGCAGGGCGAAGAGATCACCTATGTGATGATGCAGCCGCTCGGCACGTTGAAAATCCTCGCGACCGGTCTCGAACCGGGTGCCGGTTATTTCTATCGTTTCCGGCTCAACGACCAGTATTCGCCGGTCGGTGTGACGCGGACACTGCCGGAAGGGGCGCTCGATCAATACCGGATCGGCGTCTTTTCCTGCTCGAATTTCCCGGCCGGACATTTCAACGTCTATCGTGAAGCCGCCGAGAACGGCGATCTCGATCTCGTGGTGCACCTGGGTGATTATTTCTATGAGTACGCGCCGGGCGAATATGCGACCGAGAATTCCGAGGCGATGAACCGTGTACCCGCCCCGGCGCGCGAAACGGTCACCTTCGAGGACTATGTGCAGCGCCACGCCCAGTACAAGTCCGATCCGGACCTGCAGGCGCTGCATGCCGCCGCCCCCTGGATCATCAGCTGGGACGATCACGAGACCGCCAACAATGCCTGGCGCGAGGGCGCCCAGAACCACAATGAGGGCGAGGGGAGTTGGGAAGATCGCCGCGACGCCGCCTTGCGTGCCTGGTATGACTGGCAGCCGGCCCGCGAGCCGGGCGCCGATCTGCGCCAGCATCGCGGCACCTACGAGATCGGTGATTTGGCGACGCTCTGCCTGCTGGAAAGCCGACTGACAGCCCGCGACCAGGAAATCGGTCTCGACACCTTCCCGATTGCGTCCGACGCGGACGATACCGATCCGGCCAATCTGGAGGCAGTGGCGGCGTGGAAACGCGATGTGGTCGGGGCCGAGGAGCGTACCCTTCTGGGGGCCGAGCAGATCGCCGATATCGGGGCGGCCTGTGGTGCCTCCAAGGCCGCTGGCAAGCCGTGGCGCATTCTGGCCAACCAGGTCATCATGGCGCGCGTCAACTTCCCGAATTTCGCCACCGAAATGCCCGGCTGGCTGCGCTGGTGGGCGACCCGCAACAGCGAGTTTGCGCGTCAATTCATCATGCGGACCCGTTTCGGCATCCCGTTCAATCTCGACATGTGGGACGGCTATCCGGCCGAGCGCGAACGCCTGTTCGCGGCCCTGCGCGCAGTTGATGCCGATGTCATCACCATCACCGGCGATGTGCATTCCTTCTGGGCCAATGACCTTGTCGACAATGACGGCAACCGGATTGGCACCGAGCTGGTCGGGGCCTCGGTGACCAGCCCGTCACCCTTTTCGGGATTCAAGGCGCCGGGCGTGGATTACGGACGGATGATGGTTGAGGCCAATCCCGATGTCGGCCACTGCAACATGGAAGACCATGGCTATATCCGCCTCACGCTGACGCCTGCGGCGGCCGATGCGGAATTCGTCAGGGTCAGTGACATTCTCACGCGCGACTATCGCGCCAGCGTCGAGAGCGCCTGGCGTGTCCGGCCGGCATCCAGCGGTACTGTCGCCGCAGCCGAGCGCGTCAGCTAGGCACGGCAGGGTCACGCGTCCGTACAGGCACCTGCCGCGCGTTTCAGCCGGGTGCCGACATCGACGATGGCTTCGATGACCGGCAGCAATTCGCGGCCGAGTTCGCTGAGTGTGTAGTCCACGCTGGGTGGCGAGGTCGGCTGGACTGTGCGGATCACGACGCCCTTGCTGCAAAGCGCCTTGAGCCGGGTCGACAAGACCTTGGCAGAGATCGGCGGGATATCGCTCTCCAGTTCCGAGAAACGGCGAGGCCCGGCCGAGAGATGCCAGATGATATAGGGCGTCCAGCTGCCACCGAGCAGTTTCATGCACTCGTTGACAGGGCAGTGCATCGCGTCATCAAGCGGCGGGGCCTGGTTGCGGCGGCGTTTGAGCATGACGGGTCATCCGGTAAGTGGCTTACCAGGGGGATAGTACAAAATACCGATAACCGAAAGAGACATGGTTACATTTCGTAAGTCCGCGCCCCACCTGTGCCCCCGACGGCAATGCACAGGAGGGAAACGGCATGCCCATAACCGAAGTTCAACAGCGCATCGGTCTGTCGCACCCCATCATCCAGGGGCCGTTCGGCGGAGGTCTGTCGACGGTTGAGCTCGCGGCCGCTGTCGCCAACGCCGGCGGGCTCGGCTCGTTCGGGGCTCATATCCTTGAGCCGGACGGGATCGATGCGCTCGCCGCGGATTTGCGCGCAGCAACAGATGGACCGGTCGCGCTCAATCTGTGGATTTCGGATCATGATCCCGGTGGCGACAGTCTTTCGTCCGATGCCTACGACGCAGTCTGGCCGGTCTTCCAGCCCTTCTTTGCCGAGTACGGTCTGGAACGACCAGAGCCGCAACGGCGCTACCATCCGCGCTTTGTCGACCAGGTCGACGCGGTGCTGGAAGCCCGACCGCGAGTTTTCTCCTTTGTCTTCGGCATTCCGGACCGGAGCATTCTCGAAGCCTGCCGGGTGCGCGACATCCTGACGCTCGGCGCCGCGACAACGCTGGCCGAGGCCGAGGCGCTGGATGCGGCCGGCATTGACCTGATCCTGGCGACCGGGTTTGAAGCCGGCGGGCATCGCCCGGCCTTCCTCGAGCCGCCGGAAAACAATCTGGTCGGCACGCTGCCGCTGACCCGTCAGATCGCCAGCCGGATCAAGCGCCCGTTGATCGCGGCCGGCGGTATTGCCGACAGGGGCGGCATCGATGCAGCCCTGACTCTGGGGGCCGGCGCGGCCCAGCTGGGTACCGCCTTTCTCGCCTGCGCTGAGTCCGGCACCAACAACGCCCACCGGGACGTGCTGTTCAGCGACCGGGCCCGCCAGACCGTGCTCACCCGCGCCTATACCGGCCGCCTTGCGCGCGGGATTCCCAATCGGGTCATTGCCGAAATGGAAGCGCGGGCCGATCGCCTGCCGCCCTTCCCGGTCCAGGCCTGGTTCCTGGGACATCTCAAACGTGCCGCCCTTGCCGCCGGCGACGAGGATTTTGCCTCGCTCTATGCCGGCCAGGGCGCGCCATTGCTCCAGCATCGCCGCGTCGGCGATCTGATGGCCGACCTCACGGCCCCGGCAGCGACCCATGTCGCTGCCTGACTGCCCCTTCATCACCAGCAAAGGACAAGTCTGATGAAACTCTACTACTCCCCTGGCGCCTGCTCGCTGTCTCCGCATATCGTACTGCGTGAGGCGGGCCTGCCCGTCGAACTCATCCAGGTCGATCTGGCGTCCGGAAAGCTGGTCGCCAGCGGTGACCGTTTCCGCAATATCAATCCGAAGGGCTATGTCCCGGCGCTCGAGATCGGTGAAGCCCTGCCGCTGACCGAAGGCGCGGCGATCGTCCAGCACATCGCGGACAGTCATCCCGAGGCCGGTCTGGCTCCGGCAGCCGGCACGGCGGCGCGCGCCCGCGTCAATGAATGGCTGACCTTCCTGTCGTCGGAACTGCACAAATCCTTCGGCCCGCTGTTCACGCCGGGGTCGAGTGATGAAGCCCGGCAGGCAGCCATCAAGAAGGTGAAGTCTCGGCTCGACATGGTCGAGGCGGCGCTCGCCGACGGGCGGTCCTGGCTGACCGGCGAGGTGTTCACCATCGCGGACGCCTATCTTTTCACCCTGACCAACTGGACCGGTCCGACGCAAATCGGCCTTGCGGATCACCCCGGACTGGCGGCCTACCAGGCGCGGGTCGCGGCGCGTCCTGCCGTGCAGGCGGCGCTTGAGGCAGAAGGCTTGCTGCAAGCCGCCTGACGGCCGTTTGTCACCGCACAACAAAAAGCCCCGCAGCCTGGCTGCGGGGCTTTTCAGTATTCGTCACTGGCCGGTCAGGAAGGATCAGGCGCGTTCGACAAGGCGCATGAAGCGATCCTTCAGATCGCGGTCATTGCGAAACTCACCGGTGAAGGTGGTGGTGATCGTCGAGACGTTCGGGTGATGCACGCCGCGCGTCGTCATGCACTGGTGCTTGGCATCGACGAGGACGGCGACACCGCGCGGCTCCATCGCGTCGGTCAGCGCATCGGCGATCTGGGCTGTCATGGTCTCCTGCGTCTGCATGCGCTTGGAGAAGATCTCGACCACGCGGGCAATCTTGGAGATGCCGACCACGGCCTTTGACGGCAGGTAGGCAACGTGCGCCACGCCCATGATCGGGGCGAGGTGGTGTTCGCAATGGCTCTCGACATCAATATTGGTCAGCATGACCATGTCGTCATAGCCCTGCACGTCCTCGAAGGTCTTGCCGAGCGCCTTGAGCGGGTCGGCATCATAGCCCGAGAACCATTCCTCATAGGCCTTGACCACGCGTTTGGGCGTGTCGAGCAGGCCTTCGCGGCTCGGGTCGTCGCCGGCCCAGGAGATCAGGGTGCGAACGGCGGCCTCGGCCTCCTCGCGGCTCGGTTTGGTTTTGGCTGCGGCCAGGATACGGGCAGCGTCAGGGGTCACGGCGTCCATCCTCATGGATCCTTTCGTTATCGGGTCGGTTCGGCGTATACGTCCAAACCGTAGTGCCGGTTTCCGGATCGAGGATGCAGACAACAGTTTTCACTGTTGCGACCTGTTATCCTCTGCTTTCGCGCTCTTGCGCTTGCGGTTATTTAGGCTTTCCGCGCGCGGTTTCCAATGATTGCGCCGCAGACGGCGCGGAATAATTCAGTATCACCCTCGACCAAAGAACGGTTACCCAATGAATTCCCTCACCCTTTTCGACACGATGGCGCGCCGCAAGCGCGACTTCGAACCGACCGATCCGGACCGGGTGACGATGTATGTCTGCGGACCGACCGTCTATTCCTACGCCCATATCGGCAATGCCCGCCCGGCGGTGGTCTTCGACACGCTGTTCCGCGTCCTGCGCCGCCTCTATGGCGAGGACCAGGTGATCTATGCCCGCAATATCACCGATGTGGACGACAAGATCATCGAGGCGGCCCGCGAGAGCGACAAGCCGATCGACGAGATCACCACACATTTTGCCGACATTTACCGCGCCGACATGGGCGCGCTGGGCGTCACCCTGCCGACCATCGAGCCGCAGGCCACGGACCATATCCCCGAGATGATCGGCATGGTGCAGAATCTCGTCTATGGCGGTCATGCCTATGAGGCGGACGGCCATGTCCTGTTCGATGTATCCTCATATGAAAAATACGGTCGCCTCTCCAATCGCGATCTCGACGAGATGATCGCCGGGGCGCGGGTCGAGGTGGCCGGATACAAGCGCAATCCGGCTGACTTCGTACTGTGGAAGCCGGCGAAGGACGATGAGCCGGGCTGGGACAGCCCGTGGGGCCGCGGTCGTCCGGGCTGGCACCTGGAATGCTCGGCGATGAGCGAGAAGCATCTCGGCAAGACCATCGACATTCATGGCGGCGGCACCGACCTGGTCTTCCCGCACCATGAAAACGAGATCGCCCAGTCTGTCTGTGCCCACAAGGGCGCCCCGATGGCCAATTACTGGCTGCACAATGGTTTCCTGACCATGGGCACCGACAAGATGTCGAAATCGCTCGGCAATGTTCAACTGGTGCACGAGCTGATCAAGGACTATCCCGGCGAGGTGCTGCGCTATGCCCTGCTGACGGCCCATTACCGGGCCCCGCTGACCTGGACGGCGGACCTGCTGGCCAAGACTCGTCGTTCGCTTGATCGCATCTATGGCGTGCTGCGGCGTCTCGGCGATATCGAGGCTTCAGCCACCGACGTGCCGGCGGCTTTCCTTGAAGCGCTGCATGACGATCTCAACACGCCCAAGGCCTTGTCCGAGCTGTTCCAGCTGGCCGGCAATGCCAACAAGGCGGTGAGTGATGTCGAAAAGGCCCGGGCCAAGGGCGAGCTCTTGGCCGCGGCCGGCCTGCTGGGTCTGGGTCAGTCGGACCCCGATTCCTGGTTCGGCCTGACCGATCTCGATCCGGCCGAACGGGCGAAGATTGATGATCTCATCGTGCGTCGCCAGACGGCGCGCGAGGAGAAGGACTGGCCGACAGCCGACGCGGTTCGCGACGCGCTCAACGCCCTCAAGGTCCAGGTCGATGACGGGCCGGAAGGCTCGACCTGGCGCAAGTTGGACTAGGACAATGGCACTCAAGGGTTTCAACGTGCTCTTGCAGGTCGAGGATGCCGTGGGTGACTGCTTTGTCACCTACGGCGTCGTCGCTGCGGATGCCGATGCCGCCGGGCGACTGGCCGAAGGCGCCGCCCAGGCGGAAGGCTTCTGGTCGATCGAGATCGATGATGTCTGGGAACCGGAACCGGAAGAGGGCGACGAGCCCTTTGGCGACATCCCCGAAGTGCTCGGTCGTACCGAGCCGACCTATCTCGACGAGGATGATTTCGAGGAGGATTGACGCGGGCCGTCACGGTGGCCTGCGGCCACTGGCGTCAGCCGGGCAATCGCACTAAATTGTCTCCCATGAGCGACGAACTCTACTCCAATGCCGTCCTGCGGCTGGCCGCGGATATTCCGCGCATCGGGCGTCTGGCCCGGCCACACGCGTCTGCCCGCAAGGTGTCGCGCCTGTGCGGATCGGAGATCGAGGTGGATATCGCCATGGCCGGCAACCGGGTTGGTGATCTGGCGCTGCGGGTGAAGGCCTGTGCGCTGGGGCAGGCCTCGGCCGCCATTCTCGGTCGGCATGTGATCGGGGCTTCGCACAAGGAACTTGTGATCGCGCGCGACCAGCTCAAGGCCATGCTGAAAGAGGGCAAGCCTGCGCCGCGCGGACGCTTTGCCGAGCTGGCTGTTCTGGAGGGCGCCCGGGCTTATCCCGCCCGGCATCAATCGGTCATGCTGGCCTTCGAGGCTGTTGTTGATGCCGCCGCCACCGCGACGCGCGGCCGGGCGACGGCTCCGCAAACCACCCCGCTGACTGGCTAGGGCCGTCCGCACCTGCCGCGCCGGCAGGAGGCGGTGGACGGTCCGCAAGGCAGGCAACCTCACCCCGAAACTTTACTGCGGTCCGCGAAGCGCGCTTCATGTCCATGGTGGACAGCGCGCACCGCGACGTTAAAAGGCTTGATTCCATATGCGTTCACGCGAACGGAGATGGGGGCTGAAAAGCCCGGTCGCCGGCCTCATGCTGATCCTGCTTCGTGCCTATCAGCTGAGCCTGTCACCGGTTTTCTATGCCCTTGGCATCCGCTGCCGGCATGAACCGACCTGCTCGCACTATGCCATGGACGCGATCCGCGCCCAGGGTCCCTGGCGCGGCGGCTGGCTCACGCTGGGGCGGCTCGGTCGATGTCGGCCGGGCGGCACATTCGGTGTCGATCCCGCGCCGTGCGAACACAATCATGCGCCCTGGTGGGCGGTCTGGCGGTTCAGATCGAAACCGGAGCGCATGATGGACAGGTTTCCGCCGGCGGACCGCGCCGACGACAAGGACATGCAACAATGATCAATGTGACGCTTCCCGACGGATCCCGACGCGAACTTCCCGATGGGGCCACGCCGATGGACCTCGCCGAGGACATTTCCAAATCCCTCGCCAAGGCGGCCATCATCGCCCAGGTGAATGGTCAGGACTGGGACCTCAAGCGCCCGCTCGATGGTGACGCCCAGGTGGCGATCATCACCCGCAAGGATGACAAGGCGCTCGATGTGATCCGTCACGACACGGCCCACATCCTCGCCCAGGCGGTGCAGGAGCTTTTCCCCGGCACGCAGGTCACGATCGGACCGGCCATCGAGGACGGCTTCTATTACGACTTCGCGCGCAGCGAACCCTTCACGCCGGAGGATTTCGAGGCGATCGAAAAACGCATGGGCGAAATTGTCGATGCCGACCTGCCGTTTGAACGGGAGGTCTGGGATCGCGATGCCGCCATCGCGAAATTCGAGGAGATGGGCGAAGCCTACAAGGCGGAGCTGATCCGCGACCTGCCCGAGAACGAGACGATCACGATCTATCGCCAGGGCGCGTGGTTTGACCTTTGCCTCGGACCGCACCTGCCCTCGACGGGCAAGATCGGCAAGGCCTTCAAACTGATGAAGGTGGCTGGCGCCTATTGGCGCGGTGATCACCGCAACGCCATGCTGCAGCGGATCTACGGCACGGCCTGGGGTGACGAGAAGCAGCTCAAGGCCCATCTTCACCGGCTTGAAGAGGCCGAGAAGCGCGATCACCGCAAGCTCGGTCGCCAGATGGAGCTTTTCCATTTCCAGGAAGAAGCCCAGGGCCAGGTCTTCTGGCATCCCAATGGCTGGCGTCTCTACCGCACGGTGATGAATTACATGCGCCGCCGCCTCGACGCCGCCGGCTATGTCGAGATCAAGACGCCGCAACTGATGGACCGCAAGTTCTGGGAGGCCTCGGGCCACTGGGACAAGTATCGCGAGAACATGTTCATCTCCTCGATCGACCAGGAAGAAAAAGTCCTGGCGGTAAAGCCGATGAACTGCCCGTGTCATGTCCAGGTCTTCAACCAGGGCCAGAAATCCTATCGCGACCTGCCGCTGCGCATGGCCGAATTCGGTTCCTGTCACCGTTATGAACCGTCCGGCTCACTGCACGGCCTGATGCGGGTTCGCGGCTTCGTCCAGGATGACGCCCACATTTTCTGCACGGTCGATCAGATCACGCAGGAAGTGATCGATTTTTGCGAATTGCTGAAGTCCGTCTATGCCGATTTCGGCTTCGAGGAACCACGCATCAAATTCTCCGACCGCCCGGAACAGCGGGTCGGATCGGACGCGGTCTGGGACAAGGCGGAAGCCTCGCTCAAGGCAGCGGCCGAGGCGTCCGGCCTCGACTATGAATACAATCCGGGTGATGGCGCTTTTTACGGTCCCAAGCTCGACTTCGTGGTCAAGGATGCGATCGGGCGTGAATGGCAGACGGGCACGATCCAGTGCGATTTCAACCTGCCGGAACGTCTCGATGCCAGCTTCATCGGCGATGACAGCGAGAAGCATCGTCCAGTCATGCTGCACCGGGCCATTCTCGGCTCGCTGGAGCGTTTCCTCGGCGTGCTGATCGAGAGCTATGCCGGCAAGCTGCCTTTCTGGCTGGCGCCGCGTCAGGTCGTGATCGCCACGATCACGTCTGACGCCGATGCCTATGCCGAAGAGGTCAAGGCGGCGATGCTGAGGGCGGGGCTTCATGCCGAGACGGATACCCGCAACGAGAAGATCAACTACAAGGTTCGCGAACACTCGGTCGGCAAGGTGCCGGTGATCGCGGTGGTGGGTCGCAAGGAAGCCGATGAGGGCAGCCTGGCCCTTCGCTTCCTTGGCGAGGGCGGCAACAAGCAGGAAGTTCTGCCGCTGGCCGACGCCATCACCCGCTTGAGTGAGGACGCCAAGGCGCCCGACCTCAAGCGCGGCTAGAACCAAGGGAAGCGCGATGCAGCGCGGCGATACTCGGGCGGGCTGGGCAGGGCTTCTGGCTTTTGTCTTCGCCTTCCCGTTCGGCGTGGCAGGCAGTTTGTTGATTGCGCCATGGATTTCGCTGATGGCGATCGCCGCCTTTCCGGTCCACCGCGAATTCTGGCGCCCGGCCCGGCCTCCCTGGGCGTTGTTCGGCGCCGGCGTTTTTCTGGTCTGGGTATTGGTCAGCTTTGCCTGGTCCCCCCACGACGATCCCGGTCAGCTCTGGCGGACAGGCTTGGGTGTGCCGCTCTACGTGCTTTTCGCCGTCCGGGTCGGACAACTGGAAGGGGCCTGGCGTCGCCGCGCCGAGGCCGCGCTCCTGTTCGGCATGATCGCGCTGGGTCTGTTTCTCCTGTCTGAAAGCCTGTTGGACGGAGCCGCGACGCGCGGATTCAAGCTGGCCGAGGAGAACGGCGCCGCCCTTGGCGAATTCGGCGTGGACATCCTCGTCAATCGCAGCCTCGGACATGCTGCCGTCCCGCTCCTGTTGATGAGCATGCCGGCGGCTCTGATGACGTGGCGCGAAGGCGGGCCTGCCATCGGTGTCGGCATTCTCCTTCTGGCGGGCGTGGCGGCGTTCAGCTTCGACACCGAAGTGAACATGGTGGCGTTTGTATTCGGGCTGATTGCGGCCGGTCTGACGGCGCTTTGGCCTCGCACGATGCTGGCCTGCCTGTTCGGCCTGCTCGCCGGCGCCGTGATCGTATTGCCGCTCGTTCTGCCCGGTCTGATCGATGTCATGCCCGACAGCTGGCGGGCAGCCCTGCCGCCCTCCTTCGAATGGCGCCTGCAGATATGGAGCTATACGGGCGATCTGATCCGCGAACAGCCCTGGTTTGGCCATGGAATGGACGCGTCCCGACCGCTCAACGGAGAAGCAGAAGTCTTTGCGCGCGGCATGCTGCACAACGTCGAGGCCTTGCCGATGCACCCGCACAATGCCACTCTGCACATATGGCTTGAGACCGGGGCGGTCGGGGCCGCGCTTTTGGCTGGCGTACTTGTCGCTTTGGGGGGACGGATCGCCGCCGCACAGCAGCTCTCGCGATTGCAGGCTGTGGGCGTGGCTTGGGTGGTCGTGGTTTATGTGTCCTTGATCGTATTCTCCTATGGGGTCTGGCAGGAATGGCACCAAGGGACAGTGGCGTTGGCAGCAACGAGCGTGTTCTTCCTCGCGGCGCGAAAAGCACCGCGATCAATCAACCGCGCCTGACGGTTGTCACCGTTTCGTGGCAGACCGGGCCGCGCCTGGTCGAGGCGGTCGCATCCATTCTGGCGGCACCCGGTGTCGATGAATTTGTCCTCGTCAATCACGGCAATCCGCCCGAACTGATCCAGTCCCTGCGTGCCATGGCTGCCGACAAGGACAATTTCGTCTTGGTTGAAACCGGCTCGAATCTCGGCTTTGCGCGCGGCTGTAATATCGGCGCCCAGCGCGCCAGCGGCGACATCCTGCTCTTCCTCAATCCGGATGCCGTGCTCGCCAAGGGCGTTGCCAGTCGCCTCAAGGCCTCCGCGAAGGGTCTCGGCGACGGCATCTGGGCCATCGGCGCCCGGATCATCAATCCCGATGGCAGCGAGCAGCGCGGCGGGCGTCGCGGCGAGCTCACGCCCCGTTCGGCGTTGGTCTCCTTCCTCGGGCTCGACCGCTTCATGCCCTCGATCAAGGGGCTGCACTTCGAGAAAGACGTCCTGCCGGACGAGATTGTCCCGGTGCCCGTGGTCTCCGGGGCGGCGATGCTGATGCCGCGCCGCGGTTTCCTGCAGATGGGCGGGTTTGACGAGCGCTATTTCCTGCATGTCGAGGATATCGATATCTGCCGCAAGGTGCGCGAATGCGGCGGGACTGTCTGGTTCGAACCGCGCGCCTCGATTGTCCACTACGGCGGCACCAGCCAGTCCGATCCGTATTTCGTGGAGACCCACAAGGCTCTGGGTTTCGTCAAGTATTTCTGGAAGTACTATCCTGGCGCGCTTGAGCGCCTGACCACGATGGCGATGATCGTCCCGATCTTCGCCGCGATCTGGGGGCGTATTACCGTCATCCAGCTGCGCCACAAGATCCGGCTTGTTACCGCCCGCCGCAAGGCCTTTGCCCGGCTGCGCCGGATGGAAGCCCGGCGGGCCGAGCGGCACGCGATCGATCGGGCGGCGACCGCGTCTAGCCCGCCGCCGGTTTCGGAAACCCGCCCGCTCTAGACAGGGCGCTGTCGACCGGGTGTTTCAGCCCGTCCGTCTCCAGCCATCTTGCCGTCTCGATCAGCCTGTCCAGGTTCAGCCCGGTCTCGAACCCGCCGCGCTCGAGCATGTAGACGACGTCCTCCGTCGCCACATTGCCGGTCGCGGCCGGCGCAAACGGGCAGCCGCCAATCCCGCCCACCGAGGCGTCAATGACATCGACTCCGGCCTCGACCGCCGCGTAGATGTTGGCCATCGCCGTATTGCGCGTGTTGTGGAAATGCATGCGGATCCGCATGTCGCTACTCTCCGCCCGGACCAGGTCGAGCATGCGGCGCACGGACCAGGGGTCGGCGACGCCGATCGTGTCGCCCATGGCGAACTCGACCGCACCGGCCGCGCGGGCGCGCGCCGCGAGGCGGGCAACGACCTTGGGATCGACCTCGCCATCAAACGGATCGCCGAAGGCGACCGAAACCGTCACCGAGACCGGCACGCCCTCGTCATGGGCGAGCAGCGCGATACGGTCGAACAGGTCGGCGGTCTGGTCCGGCGTGGCGTTCTGGTTCTTCAGGCCGAAGCCCGGCGAGGCGACCATGACGTAATTGACCTCGTCACAGCCCGCCTCCAGCGCCCGCCGCATGCCGCGTTCATTAAGCGCCAGGCCGATATATTTCACCCCGTCCTGGCGCGGCACGCGCTGCATAACCGCATCGCTGTCAGCCATCGCCGGCACCAGCTTGGGATGGACAAAGCTCGCCGCCTCCATGCGCCGCACCCCAGCCGCGATCAGGCGTTCGACAAACTCGATCTTGGTATCCGTCGACATCATCGCCGGGTCATTCTGCAGACCGTCACGCGGCCCGACTTCAACGATCTCAATCTTGCGGGTCATTGGGAGCCTCATTGTCGAGCGGGTTCAGGGGAATTTCGTCCGGCGCGCAATGCGTGAAGGCGATCGCCAGGACGGTGTCTGTGCCGCGCGCATAATTCGTTCCGGCAGCGAGCGTTCGATTACAGATCCGAAGCGCAGCGAAGCGTTCGGCAAGGGGCTGAATGTCTGACCCAGCCAGTGCGGCGGGATCTGTCAGATAGCGGCGCAGCTCTGCGTCCCGCGACAGGTCCAGTACCAACATTGTCGGCTCGTCCCGGCCTTCGGCAAAGGTCAGGACCTCCTCGGTGGTTCCCAGCCTGGTGTCCGTACCCAGCGAGAAGGCGATGCTGGGCTCGGTGAAGCTCGATGCCGTCACGATCTCGTCCGGCGTGAGTCCGGTGATGACGTCGGAATAGACCCGGGCCGCGCGGACCTGATCGGCCAGTCGGACCGCATAAGCCTCGGCAAAGGCGCCACTTCGGGCCGCGACATGCCAGCCGAGGCCGGAGAGAACGGCAAAGGTGAGGGCCAGGACGCCGGGCCGCAACCGGTCGGATACCAGGGCTGCCATGGCCAGCGCCAGGAAGAGAGCGAGGCCGGCGAAGACCCGCGCAATGCTACCCAAGTCAAAGCCAAGCTGGAAACCGCCCTCAAAGCCGGAACCGGCAAGCCGGATCGCATCCCAGCTGGCATTCGCGCCATAGGTGATGAAGACGTAGGGCAGGAAGATCGCGAACACGGCCGCGCCAATCGCGAACAGGCCCCAGCTTGCCCAGCGTTGCCAACGCGTTGCCTTTGCCAGCTCGACCAGACCCCAGCCGGCGGCCAGGGCCAGGGCCGGGTAAACCGGCAGCACATAATGCGGCAGCTTGGTCGGCAGGATTTCAAACAGGAGCCAGGTCGGCACCGCCCAGGCGATCAGGAAGCGGGCTGCGCCGGCAAGCCGGTCATCCCCCTCGCGCAGCGCCGCAACCACCCGCCCGGCGCCAGGAATGAGGAAAAGGGTCGCCGGGAAGAAGACCAGGGGCAGCACCAGAAGATGATAGCCGGGAAGACCGCCATGCCGTTCGTCGGCCGAGACCAGCTTGGGCGCCAGGTCATCGCCGAGCGCGTCGCGCAGGAAACCGCCATCGGTGGCGATCTGGATCGAGACCAGCCAAGGGGCAACGATGAGGATGGCGAGCAGCGGTCCCCACCAGACCAGAACCGGTTTCAGCCAGGCGATCCGCCGTTCCCAGATGACCAGGGCCGCAACGGTCAGCCCCACCACCATCGGCGTGACCGGTCCCTTGATCAGGATGCCGGCGCCCAGGCTTGCCCAGAACAGGAGGCCGGTTCGCCAGCCCGGGCTTGTCCCGCCGCGGGCATTGGCGAGAGCCGCCATGGCCAGGGTGGTGCAGCCGACCAGCATGGCGTCGGTCTTGGCGATGCCGCCTTCGACCCCGAGGAGCACGGTAGTCGCAAACAGCGCCGCTCCGGCAAAGGCCGCCTCGCGCCCGACGAGGCGCTGACCGCCCCAGAAACAGGCGAGCGCCGCCAGGATGGTGCCGAGCACGGAGGGCAGGCGATAGGCCCAGATCTGGCGGTCATCCGCGTCCGAGACGATGGCGACGGCGGCGGCCTGCAGCCAGTGTATGCCGACCGGCTTCTTGTTGCGCGGCTCGTCGAGATAATTGATCTCGATATAATTGCCGGTCTCCAGCATCTGGGCCGTCGCCTGGGCGTAGCGGCTTTCGTCACGGTCGATCGGCGGCAGGGTGAAAATGCCGGCCATGGCAGACAGGGCAGCGAGCAGTCCGATGATCCACCAGGCGCGGATACCGCGGGCCAGATCGGTCAATGCGTTGCCTCCGCTCTTCATGCTGCCAAGCCGGTCTGCGACGCGGGGCATGAGAAATCCCTCGCGTCTTCACTGAAACCCGGTATGTAACGGGCTTCCCGTATTCGCAAGCTCAAGCAGACACCTATGAGCCCTTCCGATCAGACTTCCCCCGACATTTCAGTTGTTGTTCCGGCCTATAATGAGGCCGGGAACGTCGTTCCACTGGCACGCGAAATCGCGGCCGCCCTCGACGGGCGGTCTTTCGAGATCCTGTTTGTCGATGATTGTTCGAAGGATGAAACGCGTCAGGAATTGATCGACGCCAAGGCCGAACTGCCGATGTTGCGTGTGATCGCGCATCGTCACAATGCCGGCCAGTCCCGCTCGGTACGCACCGGCGTGATGCATGCCCGTGGACCCATTGTCTGCACGCTTGACGGCGACGGCCAGAACCCGCCGCAGGACCTGCCGACAGTGATTGATGCGCTGACCCGTGACGACGCTCCGGCCGGCCTTGCCCTGGTGGGCGGTGACCGTTCGGCCAATCGCCAGGACTCGGCTTGGAAGAAATTCGCCTCGCGTTTCGGCAATGGTTTGCGCAAGGCCATGCTCAACGATAACTGCAATGATACCGGTTGTGGGCTGAAGGCTTTCAAACGTTCAGCCTATCTGGAGCTGCCCTTCTTCGATCATCAGCACCGTTTCCTGCCGGCGCTCATGATCCGCGAGGGCTATGTCTGTGAATTCCGGCCGGTCACCCACCGCCACCGCACGATCGGGACATCGAAATACACGAATTTTGGCCGTCTTTTCGCCTCACTGACAGACATGATGGGCGTGATGTGGTTAAATTCGCGCGCCCGCAATTCGCGCGGCAGTGACGAATTCTGAATTTGGTTTGAAAGAAGCGAGTCGTCAGACCGCTTCACAACCGGGGAGAGTGAAGAATGGCCGGAGGCGGGGATAACGGCGTATTGTTAGGTATGACAGCGGCCAATCAGGCCCGGAGATCGGGCGGTCGCGGCAATGGGGGAGGTTCCATGTTCAACGTATTTCCACTTCTGATCATTCCGGTGATCATTTACGCCATCGTCGCCTACACGACGGGCGCCGACATGAGTACACAGGTTTTCTCGGTGCCGATGGTGTCGGGCAGCCTGCCGCTGTCCAAGGGCGATCTTCTGGTCATCCTCGGCATGATCATGCTCTTCATGGAGCTTATCAAGGCGGCCGGGTCGGGCACGGCCACGATCATCAATCACGGCCTGTCCATGCTGATCTTCGTGATCGCCATGGCGCTCTTCCTGCTGGTCGGGCACTTCTCGACCTCGACCTTCTTCCTGCTCATGCTGATGACGCTGATGGATACCGTTGCCGGTTTCGTCGTGACCATCGTGGCAGCCCGTCGCGACCTCGCAGTCGGTGGCGAAGGCTAGAGAAGCACGAAGAGAAGGCCGGCGCCCAGGCTCACATCGAGCCAGAATTCATAGCGCCGGGCCTTGGCAACAGCGATTGTCATGCGCGCCGCTCCCACATCGGGGGCGGCGTCGCCTTTTGTGCGGCCTGGGCATAGGTGCGGCGGAAGCGCTCGAGCTCGCTCGCCTCGGCCTTGATCCCGCGACGCGGCGCATCGCCGATGATCTGGATCATGACTTCCGCCGTGGCAGGACGGGCCCTCACAAATGAGCGGGCGCTGTCGCGCTCGCTCGATTGCGGGGTCGGGACGGTGACAAGGGCCCGGTCCTGCCGCGGCGGACGATCCTGCGAGCCGCGCGCACGACTGGCCGGCTCAATACGCCGGCTGGTCGGGGTCGGGACAGAATATGCGCTGCGGATCGTGGTCATGCCTCATCCATCGCAAGCCGGATGCCAACTCTTAATGAGACGTTAACCACGATTCTGGCTGCAAATGCGGCATTTCGCGCAGATGCCAAAGCAAAACCGGCCCGCGAGGCGGACCGGTTGGCTCATTTCGGTACGATTTCGTTAACCCTGTGAGGGGGTTGTGCCAGTCCCGATGGACCGGCAACGCTCGATCACTTCTTGTCGAGCAGCTGGTCCATCTTGGCGCGCAAGCTGTCGAGTTCCTCGCGCAGGGCGGAGAGGTTTTCCGGTTTACTCTCGGACGAGTCCCGGGCGCTGCTGTCATCGGCCTGTGCGGTGCCAGGCGCTGCGCCAGCCTGGAACGGCGTGAACATGCGCATGGTCTGGCCGAACAATTCCATGTTGCGTCGTGTCTGCTCCTCGAGCATCGCCATGGTCGCTTGCGGCGAACTCATGGCCTCGGTCATCTTGTCGCGGAATTCTTCCTGTTGCTGCGAAAAGGAATTCATCGACATCTGGAGATAGCCGGGCACGACGCTCTGCAGGCTGTCGCCGTAGAAACCGATCAGCTGGCGCAGGAAATCCACCGGCAGCAGATTGGCGCCGCGCGATTCTTCTTCGAAGATGATCTGGGCCAGCACGCCGCGGGTCAGATCCTCGCCGCTCTTTGCGTCAACCACCTGGAAGTCCGTGCCTTTTTTCACAAGGTCGCGGAGATAGTCCAGCGTCACATACTGGCTGGTCGAGGTGTCGTAGAGGCGCCGGTTCGCATATTTCTTGATAATGATTCCGGCGGCCTTGCCATTGGATTTGCTCACCACATACTCCCCTGTTCGCACCATGAAAAAATGTCGAGATTGTTTTTCGCTCGACTTGGGCGCATTGCAATTTCATGTAAGGGTTTACGCGCTCAAGGCGGTGTGCTGCAAGCGCGAACGCAATCGGCGCCAAAGCCGATGCGCAACGAACAGGTCCCGGGGGGAATGATCATGACACGTACAGCGTTGGTCACAGGCGGAACGCGCGGCATCGGCGCCGCCATCAGTATGGCTCTCCAAGCGGCTGGCCACACAGTCATTGCCAACTATGCCGGCAATGAAGAGAAGGCGCGCGAATTCGCCGACGAGACAGGTATCAAGGTCGTCAAGTTTGACGTTGGCGACTTTGACAGTTCTGCCGCGGGCCTGGCGGAAGCGGAAGCCCTTGCCGGTGCCCCGATCGACATTCTGGTCAACAATGCCGGTATCACCCGCGACACCATGTTCCACAAGATGAGCAGGGAGCAGTGGGATGACGTGATCAGAGTCGATCTGAGTTCGATGTTCAACGTCACCCGCCCGCTCATCGACGGGCTGCGCGAGCGCGGCTGGGGCCGGATCATCAACATCTCCTCGATCAACGGCCAGAAGGGCCAGATGGGCCAGGTCAATTATTCCGCCGCCAAGGCCGGGGTGATCGGATTCACCAAGGCGCTGGCCCAGGAGACCGCTCGCAAGGGGATCACCGTCAACTGCATCACGCCCGGCTATATCAACACCGAAATGGTGGCTGCGGTGCCGGAGAAGGTGCTCGAGAGCATCATCGCCGGCATACCGGTCGGACGGCTCGGCGAGGCTGGCGAAATCGGGGCGCTGTGCGCCTATCTGGCCAGCGAGGAGGCCGGCTTCATGACCGGATCCACCCTGACCATCAATGGCGGCCAGTACCTCGCCTGACATGAATCGCACTTCTGCCCCAAATTTGCCGTCTTGCCGGTCATGATGCGGGGCGGGATGACGCGTTGGATCTTGGCCATACTTGTCGCCGCACTCGCTGCGGGCGCTGCAGCAGGGATGCAAAACCCCCTGCGTGACAGGCTGTTGCGCAATGAGCGCGCGCAGCAGGTGACCGGCTGGTTCCAGCGGGCCGATACGGGTGAATTCTTCCTGTTCGACCGGTCCGGCGATGCCGCGCTGCTGCGCGAGCGCGATGCGCCCGACAGTGAAGTTCTGGTGCTCTATCCGGATCGTGCGCCCGGTGGCGGAACCGCCTTCATTACGGATACCGGTCGCGAGGTCATCCGGCTGACCGGGCTGGGCGGCGCGACCTATTTTCCCAGCTCATCTCCAGATGGCGTGATCGCAGACTTCGCGAGCCCTGCCGGATCCCTGGCTCCGGCTCCGCGATCGCCTGACGAAATCCGCGAACGTGCCGAGCAGCTGGCCCGCCAGATGGCGGCGTCGCTTGATCGCTCCATTTCGGTGGCCTACGCACCGGCACCCCGGGCCGGGCTGGGCGTGCAATACGATACGCTCAACATCATTGCCCTGGCTTTTGATGGTGTCCGGAGCGAACGGCGCCTGCTGCGCGGCGTGGAACATGTCCGCATCGAGCTGGGCGAGGCTCCTGCCGCCTACCGTCAGGAGGCGAGCCTCGTCGTCGTGATCGCGCCCGAGCTGGGATATGCCGGGCGCCCGTCCTCGGCCTTTATAGGGCAGGTCCTGCTCGCCGATCCCGGCGCGACCTGATCAGAGCGAGCCGGGTCACGTGCACCCCGGTTCCCAACCGGGCGGGGCCAGTTCAAATCCTTCAAAGCGGAAACCCGGCGCAACGGTGCATCCGACCAGCGTCCAGGCACCCTTCGACCTGGCAGTTTGCCAGGCGCCTTCCGGGACGATGGCCTGGGGCCGCTCGCCCGCCTCAAGATCCGCTCCCAGCTGCTGGGTGCTGATCGACCGCCCGTCCTCACTGATTCCCAATTCCAGGGCGGCGCCGGCATGCCAGTGCCAGGTCTCGACCGCGTCGACCCGGTGCCAATGCGAGCGTTCGCCCCCGGCCAGCAGGTAGTAGATCGCTGTCGAGCGATCCCGACCGCCGCCCGGATCCGGATCGCGCAGCGTCTCGACATACCAGCCTCCCTCCGGATGGCGCTGCAATCCAAGCGTCTCGATGATGCGCCGGGCGTCGTCGGGCAGGCTCAAAACGCGTCCTTCCGGCGACGGATTTCGGCGAAGACGTCCACATTGTCGGCGTCGGCGAGGCCGAGCCGTTGCCGGATCGCCGGGTCCGCCGCGCGCAGGAAAGGATTTGCCCCCAGCTCGGCTCCGATCGTCGTTGGCACGGTCGGTTCACCGCGGGCGCGCTCGGCCTCGACCATGGTCGCATAGGCTTGCAGCTCGGCATTGTCCGGATCAATGCTGAGGGCAAAGCGCGCGTTCGCCGCAGTGTATTCATGGGCGCAATAGATCCGGGTCTCGTCGGGCAGGGCGGCGAGCCGCGACAGGGACTGCCACATCTGCGCCGGCGATCCTTCGAACAGGCGACCGCACCCGAGGGCAAACAGCGTGTCGCCAACGAAAGCGACCTTGTCCCCGGCAAAGTGGTAGCAGACATGGCCCAGCGTATGCCCCGGTGTGAACATCACCGAAGCCATGTGATCGCCAAGGCTGACAGTATCGCCGTCCTTCACTGCGGTATCGATGCCGGGAATGCGGTGCGTATCATAGGCGGGCCCCACCAGCTTCGCCCCGGTGGCCGCCTTGATCGCATCATTGCCGCCAGCATGGTCGAAATGGTGATGCGTGTTCCAGATCTGCGTGATCATCCAGCCGGCCGCCTTGGCCTCGGCGAGGATGGTGTCGGCATCCGGTGTGTCGATGGTGGCGGTCTCGCCACTGTCCGGGTCGTGGACCAGGAAGCCGTAATTGTCGGAGAGACAGGGAAACTGCCGGATGAGGAGTTCGCTCATTGTCCAAATATCCGCTTGCTTTAGGCTGGCGCCAGTCGTGCCATTGCTGACCGGTGTGTCAGCGAGAGAACTTAAGCATCGCACAGGAGTGTGGCCAGTGCGCCGTGACGTCCTAGAACTTGATCGCTTCTATCGCAGCCGCCAGGGGCGGACGGCGCGCCGCATGATTGGTCGGCGCCTCGGGCCCATATGGCCGGACCTCAGGGACCTGGACGTGCTGGGGATCGGTTTCACCAATCCCTATCTCGACCGCTGGCAGGGCCGCGCCCGGCGCTGCGTCTCTTTCATGCCGGCCGCCCAGGGCGCCATCGTGCCCGGGCCTGATGGCGTGCCCACGGCTCTGGGTGACGAGACCCGCCTGCCTTTCCGGGAGGCCCTGTTCGACCGGGTCCTGCTGGTCCACGCGCTTGAGGAGGCCGAGTCCCTGCCGGCGCTCTTGCGTGAGGTCTGGCGTGTGATGGCTCCGGAAGGGCGTTTGATGATCGTCTCGCCGTCGCGCGCCGGGATATGGGCCTTGCTCGATTCCACGCCATTCGGTCACGGCCGCCCCTTTTCGCGCGGCCAGCTGACCCGTTTGCTCGACGACGCGCTGCTGGTCCCAACGGCCTGGTCGAATGCGCTCTATGCGCCACCCTGGGGCTGGAGCACGCACCGGCGCATTTCCAATCTTTGGGAAGAGGTCGGGGAATATGCCTGGCCAGCACTGGGCGGGCTGATCATGGTGGAAGCCGTCAAGCACAATGCCGGCATCACGCCGGGCCTGCGCACTGCGCGTGTCAGCAGACGGGCACTTGAAGGTCAGAGCCAGCCCGCGTTATCTCCCCGGCGAGTGCCCTCTCGGGCAAAACGGGACTGAGGAGTTTCCATGTCTATCGAACCACGCGCCGGCATTCTGGATATCCGCCCCTACAAGCCGGGTTCCTCCGAAGCGCCGGGCATCGCCAATCCGGTCAAGCTGTCCTCGAACGAGAATGCGCTGGGCTGTTCGGAGAAGGCGGCCGAGGCGATGAAGGCGATGGCGCCGAAACTCCATCTGTATCCCGATGGTGGCGCCACCAAGCTGCGCCAGGCGATCGCCGAGGCGGAAGGACTTGAGGCCGAGAACATTGTCTGCGGCACCGGTTCTGACGAACTTCTCCAACTGCTGGGTCGGGCCTATCTCGATCCGGGCGACAAGGTCGTCCAGTCGCAATACGGCTTTCTGGTCTATCGCCTTGTCGCCATGCAATGCGGGGCGAAATTCGTCTCGGCGCCGGAGCGCGATTATCGCTCGGATGTCGATGCCATCCTCGAGGTGGCCGGCGACGATACCAAGATCGTTTTCCTCGCCAATCCGAACAATCCGACCGGCACCTATATTCCCGCCGACGAAGTCCGCCGCCTGCGCGACGGGCTGCCGGCGACCACTCTGCTTGTGCTGGACGCCGCTTATGCGGAATTCGTCCGCAATCCCGACTATGAGGCGGGGATCGAACTCGCCCGCGAGCGCGACGATGTCGTCGTCACCCGGACCTTTTCCAAGATTCACGGTCTGGCGGCCCTGCGTCTGGGTTGGGCTTATGGCAACAAGGCGATCATTGATGTCCTGCACCGGGTGCGTGGCCCGTTCAACGTCAACATGGCGGCAATCGAAGCCGGTACGGCGGCGATCCGCGACAAGGCCTTCCAGCAGCGCTCAGCCGATCACAATGACGAGTGGGTTGCCTTCCTGCGCCAGCAGATCGGCGGGCTCGGCCTGGAAGTCACGCCGAGTGTCTGCAATTTCGTGCTGATCCATTTCCCGCAAACGGCTGGAAAGACCGCGGCCGAGGCCGATGCCTATCTGACGTCCAAAGGCCTGATCATTCGAAGCGTCGAGCCCTATGGCCTGCCCAACGCATTGCGGGCAACCGTCGGGACCGAAGCCGAGAACCGTCGCCTCGTCGAGGTTCTGTCGGACTTCATGAACGCCTAGTCGCCGAGTCCGCCCAGTCGGGCCGGTCCGAGATAGACGCCACCATCGCGAATACGGAAGGGCAGGGAGACGCCTTCCGGTCCGCGAGGCGCCATCATGGCGGCAACACGCAGGGCTTCACGATTCTGCTCCGGGATGAGCCGGGCATCGACGAGGGCCTCGGCCAGCGTGTCCGGGTCGGTCACGCGCAGCGACAGGCGGCCATCGAGACGTGCCATGCGGTCGAGGGTGAATTCGCCGACCGCTGTCAGATCCGCCGGTCCCCACTGCAGGGTGGCGTCGGCAATGTCCATACGGCCCCCGGCCAGGCTCCACGCCATGGCGTCTGCATTGCGGGCGAGCGCGGACCACTCGGTGACTGAAAAATCCATGCGCGCCATGCCGACCGTCTCGCCGAAGGCGCGCTCGACATCGCGGCTCAGCACGCCGGACGCGGCGACAACATTCTCTGCCATGACACGGACATGAAGCGTGTTGTCGGCCTCGACGATACCGTTGAGAAAAAGCGTGCCGATCGACTGCACGTCCGGCGCGTCGCCGGCGCGGGTCAGCACCGTGAAATCAACCAGTTCGGCGCCGACACGTTCGGTCTCGCCGGATTCATTGTAGACCAGGCTGACGCGGGCATCGGCGGCGCCGAGCTCGAGCTGGCTGCCCGGGCCATTGAGATTGTCCAGATAGGCCGGTCCCTCGAAACGCACGATCCAGTGTGACAGGTCATAGGGCACGGCGTGTGCCTGCAGGCTTGCCAGCTCGGCATGCCAGCCACCATCGCTCTGCGGTGCCGTGATGTGCGGCGCGCGGAAGGTGATCTGGAAACGATAGGGATATCCGGTGACGGTCAGGGCCTCGCGCTCGATCACATAACCGGCGGCTTCCTGGTCTGTGACCCAGGTCTCGACCGCAGCCCGGATCTGCGTACTGGCATACAGCCAGTAGACGGAATAGAGCAGGAAAACGAACAGGATCGCGCCGAACGGCAGGATGAAACGCAAGCGTCCGGTCATGATCAGATCTCTTTTTCGACGGCCGCAGGGTCAGCCGCGAGCAGGGCGTCCGTGGCCAGATTGATGCGCGCATGCAGCTCGCGCATGAAGCTGGCCTTGTCGAGGCCCGGCGCGATCGGCTCAAGGAACTCGACCACGATCAGGCCGGGTTTGCGCAGGCCACAATAGGTCTCCAGGTGCACGCCGGAATTCAACGCGACCGGAATGCAGGGCTTGTTCATCGACTTGTAGAGGCCGGCAATGCCGGGTTTGAACTCGGGAGCCTCGCCCGGACGCACACGGGTGCCTTCGGGAAAGATCAGGACCTGGCGGTTTTCGGCGCCGCGCCTGGCCGCGTCGCGCAACATGCCCTTGAGGGCCTTGCCGCCGCCGTCGCGGTCGATGGAGATATTGCCGAGCTTGACCGCGAACCAGCCGAAGAAGGGCATATAGACCAGCGACTTCTTCAGGATGATCGCGGGGTCGGGCAGGATTTCCCAGAAGGCCAGGGTCTCCCACATGCTCATATGCTTGGAGGCAACAAGGGCGCCGCCGGACGTCAGGTGCTCGCGCCCGCGGACCTCGAAGGTCACACCGAGGATGAAGCGCATGCCGAACCAGAGGGCTTTGAGATAGGCGCGCAGAATCTTGCGCGCCCAGTGACGTGGCCCCAGCAGCAGCGGCGTGCCGATCACGCCGAACACCACCATCAGGCCGTACATCCAGATGTAGAAAACCAGGGATCTCAACAGGCGCATCAGGCGTCTTCCGCGGTCGGGGTCAGCGAATGGCGCAGCTGCACCGTGGTGTATTTTGCGTATTCCTGGAGCCAGAGCCGCAGCCCGCGGACATCCTGCCAGGGGGCCGGTGTGCGGACCGGGTAGGGGATGAGGTCAACGCCGGGCATGTTGCTGCGAAACTCCAGAAGGCTGCGCGGCAGATGATAGTCTGACGTCACGATGATCAAGCGATCATAGCCGTTGGCCTGCACATAGGCGGCCGCTTCGCGCGCATTGCCAACCGTATCGCTCGCCTCGCGACCGAGCGTGACGCAACAGCCGAAGGCTGCATCATCCAGCCCGGTGTGGCGGCGAATATCGGCGGTGGTCGCTGAGGGATGGACGCCGGTAATCATCAACTGGCTGGCGCGTCCGGCGTGCAGCAGCTGGCCTCCCGCTGCCAGGCGGCCGGCATCCCCGGTGAGAACGATGATGGCATCAGCCGAGATCGTCTCGTCAGGCAAGTCAAAGCCCACCACCTTGCCGGCATAGTCGGCAAAGCCGATCGCACTGACCAGCACGATCACGAAGCACAGGCCGCGCAGCCAGAACCAGCTCCGCTTCATACCGCCCTCCCGACTGACCGGTGCATTTCCCGGCCGGTTGCTGGAACCCTCACCACGCTCGAGCCTCATGTCTGAAACAGGCGGATTTATGGTCGATCACCAGCGCCCCCGCAAATCGGAGGCGACCGCCAGACGCGCCGAGATCGCCGCAGTCAGCCCGGCCAGGACCGGTGCACAGGCAAGCAAGACAAACTCGAACGGATCCGATGCCCATTGCGGCAGGAAGAATGCCATGTCGGCGGGCGCGTCACCCAGGCTCACGAGAAGCGAGACCAGTCCGGCAAACACGGCGCCTGCAACGCCGGCCTTCAGCCCCAGCATGAAAAAACGCCTTTGGAACAGGCCGGCGATGAACCGGTCCTCGGCTCCGCACAGGTGCAGGGCGTCGATGACATCCAGCCGCGCCGCAAGGCTGGCCCGGGCGGCAAAGGCGATCACCGCCGCCGCGGCGCCGGCCAGAAGGGCGAGCAGGCCGAGACCAAGGGCCTGGGCTGTACCGGCCGCGCGTCGCACCGCATTGGCCCAGCGGCCATGATCATCAATGCGCGCGGCCATGCCTTCGGCATCGAGTTGCGCCTGCAAGGCAGCCGTGTCGATGGTCACGCCGGACCGGGTCCGCACGTCGACCAGAAGCGGCAGCGGAAGGTCGTCGGGCAGATTGCCTTCGCCCAGCCAGGGCGTGAGCAGGGCCAGCGCATGATCGCGACCCCTTGAGGTGGCCTGTTCGACGCCGGGCATGGCGCGGGTCAGCGCGGCAGCGCGATCGGCATCGGCCTCGGCGTCGCGGCCCTCGGCCGGGCGCACCTGGATGGTCAGCGAGGTTTCCAGGTCAGTCGTCCAGCGCTGCGCCTGCAACCAGGCACCGCGCGCGCCCAGGCCTGCGATACAGGCCAGGAAAACGAGGATGGCGGCGACCACGAAGAGCGGCCGGTCACGCCCGGCATCGGGCGGCAGCAAGCGGCCATTGCCACCGGACGGCGGCTTGGGGATGGGGTTAGTCATCGCTCTGCCCCGGATCCGTGTCGTCATCGCTGGCCTGCGGGTCGACACTGCTGCGCGGGGCCGCCGCCGCCGGCGCCGCTGCGATCCGGTCTGCTTCGGCTTCCGCCTCTGCCGCCTCCTGCATGCGCAGGCGTTCGCTGCGGGGCGGACGGATGTGCAGATGCCCGTTCGACAGTGTCATCACCGGCGCGTCGAGCATGCGCACCAGCTGCAGATCATGGGTGGCGATAATGATGGTCGTGCCCAGCTTGTTGAGCTCGGCGAACAGACGCAGCAGGCGCATGCCCATTTCCGGATCGACATTGCCGGTCGGTTCGTCGGCGATCAGGACTTCCGGCTGGCCGACAACCGCGCGGGCGATGGCGACACGTTGTTGCTCACCGCCCGACAGGGTTGCGGGCAGGGCGTTCATCTTGTCGCCGAGACCGACCCAGGTCAGCAATTCGGCGACGTCCTCGGCATAGTCGGCGCGCTTGCGGCCTGCGACCCGCAATGGCAGCGCGACATTGTCGAAGACATTCATGTGGCCGAGCAGGCGGAACTCCTGGAACACCACGCCGACCCGCCGCCGCAGGTCCGGCAACTCATTGCGCGGCAGGGTCGCGGCGTCGCGCCCGAAATAGCTGATCAGCCCGCGCGATGGCTTCGCCGCCAGATAGATCAGCCGCAGAAGCGAGGTTTTGCCGGCGCCGGACGGGCCGGTGAGGAATTGGAAAGAACCGCGTGGTAAATCAAAAGACAAATCGCGCAGAATCTCGGGTCCCCGGCCATACCGCATGCCGACATTGTCGAAGCGGATCACCGGCTCCGGGTCCATGTGCGGCGACTGGGTTGAACTCGAAACGATGGAAATCCTCCATGGGCACGGGTGAGCCGAAGAAGATGTGTAGACGACTCATATGAGCATAGTACTCAGCTGTCCGTCATGTACCACGCGTTACCGTGCCAATCCCAATGCGATTGGCACGAATGGACGTCGTGTGCGCTGCGCGTCCTGCGGTCATGTCTGGACCGCCGAAGTCGAGGATCCGGACAATCTGCCAAGCCTGCAGCCCGCGCCGCCGGCCAAACCGGAAGACCCGGTGGACGAGACGGCCGGAGAGAAAAAAGTCCACACGGCCTTCCGCGAGCGCCAGGAAAAGAAGCGACGCACCCTGTCAGCCGCTGCAGCCGGCGGTGCCTGGGGCGGTCTGCTCGCGGCCTGTACGGTGCTGTTTGTCTGCGCCTGGATATTCCGCGTTGATGTCGTGACCCTGTGGCCGCGCGCGTCCTCGGCCTATGCCGCTGTCGGCGCCTCGGTCAATCCGTGGGGCTATGATGTCGGCGAGTTGGAGGTCACCCGCGAGGTCGATCATGGTGTCCCGCTTCTGGTCGTCTCGGGCGACATCCACAATTTTGATCGCCGGGCCCGCGCGATTCCCGGGCTGCGCGCCATCCTGCGCGACGCGCACGGCGAAGCGGTCCTGGAATGGACCATCTCCATGCCGGCCGGTCGCCTCGGCGCCGGTCGTCGCCAGGATTTCCGCACCGTTGTGTCCGATCCGCCGCCGGAAGCGATTGAGGTCGAAGTCGTGCTGATGGCGACCCCGTCGCACGGCAATACGGGCGCGGCCTCTCATGATGCTGACACCGGCCACACGCCGGAGCACGGGCCGGAGCACGGGCCGGAGCATGGGCCGGCGACCGGAGATGATCACGGTTCCGGGGTCGAGGCTGGCCATGCCAATCCGACTGCGCACGACGCCAGCGTCGAGGCATCGCATGCGCCGCAGACCGGCCTTGTCGGGGCCGAGGATCACGTGCCGGCGGCCGAGCATCATGCTCCGGCAGACCAGCACGCAGCGTCCGAGCCTGCTGAGACGGGACATCACTGAGCGCTCGCCCGGTCGCAGTCCTGACAATCAGAACCGGTCGAGCAGGCGTTCGATATAGTCGAGTTCTTCCTGCGGGCGACCGGCTTCGGCGGCGCGGCGACGCAATTCTTCCAGGATGTCACGGGCCCGGGCCCGGCTCATCTCGTCCGGGACTTCAACGCCAGATCCATCGGCAAAGGCGCCTTCGGCGGGACGGCCCAGCGGGTCGCGATTGTCCTCGCCCTCGCCCATCTGGCCGCTGTTTTCCTGCATGCGTTCGAGCAGTTCCCGCGCCAGTTGTTCGGCGCCCGAGCGCAGATCGGCCAAAGCATCTTCCTGGGCGGCGAGGGCGCCTTCGGTATCGCCATTGCGCAGGGCTTCTTCGGCCTGGCGCATGGCTTCGCCGGCACCGCCAAGCGCGTCATCACTCTGACCGGGCAGGGCGTCGGCAGACTCCGAGAAACGCTGGGCCAGCTGGCCCTGGGCGTCAGCGAGGGCCTGGGCACTCTGGCCGCCGCCGCTCTGGTTCTCCGCCAGGGTCTGGGGGCCGTTGCCGGACTGCTGGCCCTGTTGCTGCTGGCCGGAAGTCCCAGATTGCGGCTGGCCCGAGCCGCCCTCTTCCTGGGACAGACCGAAAGTCTGGTCCTGGAGATTGCGTTGTTCGCCGATGACCTCGCCCAGCTCTTCGAGGGCGCGAGCGATCGCTTCTGAGATCGGGTCGTCCTGCTGGCCTTCGCCTTGGCCCTGGCCCAGTTGCATCTGCATGTTGCGGAGCATTTCAGACAGGGCCGCTAGGGCCTGGCGGGCATCGGCGGTATTGCCCAGCTCGGCCGCATCGCGAAGCGCGTCGAGCATTTCCTGCAGACCTTCGGAATTGAGACTCGGCCCCTGGCCACCCTCGGCAAAATCGCCTTCCTCGGCCGCTTCGCGGGCCATCGCCGCCATATAGTTCTGCATCGCTTCCTGATAGGCCTCGAACAGGGCGGCGAGTTCGGTTTCGTCGGCCCCGCGGGCGAGCGCTTCCATCAGGGCCCGTTCGGCGGCGCGCAGCGCCGCCTCGGCATCAGCCAGGGAGCCCAGCTCGGCGCGCAGGGCGATCTGCCAGAGATCGCCCTCGAGATCGCCCAGCGCGGCCTGGTCGCGCTGGCGGCGCAGTCGGTGCAGGGCTTCGCGCAGACCGAGATAGACGATCTGATCGTCGAAAAAATATTCCGGTGCATCGGAAATCGCGGCGAGACCGCGGGCGACCTGCTGCAGGCCTTCCGGCGCCCGTTCGATCCGGCGGGCCGGGTTTTCCGTGAAATAGGCGGGACCGGCGGGGATGTCCTCGGCATACATTGGCGCCGGTTCATCGAGGGGGGCGTAAGCGGCGTCGGACGCCATGACGTTGCGGCGCTGTTCGGCCACGGCGCGGGCCAGCGCGTCAAGGAAGACGCGGGCCGGAAGTGTGATGCCCAGTTCGGGAGACCGGCCGACATTACCGGCGGCATCGGTGGCAACCATGCGGATCTCGACCCGGCTCCCGGCCAGCGGATGACGCGCCGTTTCGAGCAGGACCGACATGGCATCATCGCTGGCGCCAGGCATGACGGCCGTGGTTTCGATCTCCAGCGTCTGCCAGCCATCGCTAGCGTTTTCTTCACGGAGTTCCAGCGCAAAGCCGGTGGCGCCGTAATCATCGGTGACGGTGAAATCGAGATCGAGTTCGCCGGCCGCGGTCGAGTCCGGTACGGCGGTCAGTCGCACGCGCGGCGCGGTGTCCGGCGTGACGCTGATCGACCAGGTCTCGCGGGTACCCGGCGCGGCGAGACGCAGGGTGGAGTCGCGGTCAACCGGCTGCCGGATTTCCCAGACACTGTCGCCGATTTCATTGCCGTCAGCCCGTTGGCTCCCGTCGCTGTCTCGCAGGGTGAGGCGCGGCTGGCGGCGGGAGCCGGCAATCCGCGCAACAAAGGTAGAGCCGGCGGGCACGACCGCGTCGCGGCTGTCGGCGGCGAGGAAGATCGGCGCGCGTCCGGTATAGGCGGGCGGGTCGATCCAGGCGTCGATGGAGAGGGTTTCGCCGCCGGCGATGATCGGGGTCAGGGAGAAGGCTTCACCGACCCGATCGCGGGCGGCCGGACCGGCGACAAGCCAGCTGACCGCCAGACCCAGTGCGAGCATGCCGCGCACCGCATAGCTGTCATGACGGGCCCAGGCGGCGTGCGGCCGACGTGCGCGGGCGGATTTCAGCTTTTCCGCCATGCGGCGCCGGTGTTCGTCCCAGACGCGAAGGGCGATGGCGTCTGTATCGCTCGGCCGGTCGGTGAGGGCTTCGTGGGGCCGGGCCGCAATTCCCGAATCGGTCTCGACACGGCGCGCCATGTCGTCCGCATCGGGCCAGGCGAACTGGCGCAGGCCGGGCCGGGTCAACCAGACGGCGAGGCCAAAGCTGGAGAGCACGTAGATCGCGCGCCAGGGGTCGCCCAGCAGATCCCAGCTGCCCAGCAGGGACAGGATCAGATAGGAGACGATCCAGGCCAGCCCCGGCCAGATGACCGGAACAGAGCGCTCCCAAACGAGCGCAAACCAGGCGAGGATCAAGGAGGTAGGACGCATTCGGGCAAAACTATCACGGCGGTCCGGAATAACGAGGCCCGGATGCATTACACTTTGGTGAGCCGTGCCGGATGGCCGGGCTTACTCGCCGGCATCCTCTTCGGCCGGTGGCCGGTCGCCCCAAAGCGGGTCGGGACGTTCCAGGTTTCCGCGCAGGCCACAGGCGGCCACGGCGAGCGCGCTGAGGACAACAAGGGTGAGGCTGGCCAGACGTTTCATCGCAATTCCTTTCAGCATCCCAGGCGGTCTTTCCAGACCGCGACCTGTTCACGAACCCGCACCGGCGATGTGCCGCCGAAACTGGTGCGGCTCGACATCGAGGCTCGCGCACTCAACACCGAAAACACGCTGTCGTCGATAGCCGGCTCGACGCTTTGCATGTCGGCCAGCGGCAGCAGTGACAGCGGCACGCCTTTGGCCTCGGCCAGTTTGACGATGGAGCCGGAGATATGGTGTGCATCGCGGAAGGGCTTGCCCAGTTCGCGCACCACATAGTCCGCCAGGTCTGTGGCATCGGAATAGGCTTCGCCGGCGGCCTCTTCGAGTGCGGCCGGGAAAAAGGTGAGGTCGGCCGCCATGCCGGCCATCGAGAGCAGGGCCAGCTCGAGATCGTCAATCGCCTGGAAGACCGGTGCCTTGTCCTCCTGCAGATCCTTGGAATAGGCCAGCGGCAGGCCCTTCACCACGGTCAGCAGGCCGGTCAGCGAGCCAATGATGCGGCCCGGCTTGGCGCGCACCAGTTCGGCGGCGTCCGGATTGCGCTTTTGCGGCATGATGGAAGAACCGGTCGACCAGGCGTCCGACAAGGTGGCAAAGCCGAAACGACGCGTGCACCACAACACGATCTCCTCGGCGAAGCGCGACAGGTTCACCGCGCAGATGGCGGCGGCCGACAGGACTTCCAGTGCGAAGTCGCGCGCGGCGACCCCGTCGAGCGAGTTGGCCATGGGACGATCAAAGCCCAGTGCCTTCGCCGTCATCTCGCGGTCGATCGGGAAGGCGGTCCCGGCCAGCGCCGCACAGCCGAGCGGGCTCTCATTGAGACGCTTGCGGGCATCGGCGAAGCGGCCGCGATCGCGCTGGGCGACTTCGACATAGCTCAGAAGGTGGTGACCGAGCGAGACCGGCTGGGCGGTCTGCAGATGGGTGAAGCCGGGCATGACCTGGTCGGCATGGGTCTCGGCCTGCTGGACCAGCGCGGTCTGGTAGGCGGCCAGCATGGCGTCGATCCGGTCGCAGGCATCGCGCAGCCAAAGGCGGAAATCGGTGGCGACCTGGTCATTGCGAGAGCGTGCCGTGTGTAGCCGGCCGGCCGGTTCGCCGATAATCGCCTTCAGCCGCGCCTCGACATTCATGTGAACGTCTTCAAGCGCTTTCGACCACGGGAAGTCGCCGGCATGGATCTCCGAACGCACCTGTTCCAGCCCGCGCTGGATCGCCGCAGCATCCTCGCTTGAAATTACCCCCGTAGCGGCCAACATTCGGCTGTGGGCCAGGGAACCATCAATATCCTGATCCGCCATGCGTTGATCGACATCGATCGACGCGTTGATGGCTTCCATGACGGCGGACGGGCCGGCTGAAAAACGGCCTCCCCACATCGCACTGGAGGATTTCGTCGGCGCGGTCTCGGGGATATCGTCAGCCATGTCGGAATGCCCGTAAAGGAGATTGAGATGAAATTTTCGCCGCTCAAGGCCGGGCTTATTGCCATGCCCCTTATTGGTATTGCGGGCCTTCTATACGTGGTGTTTTCCGCCATGGACAAGGGCGAAACCGGTGCACTCGACAGCTATGCCCATGGTGAGATGCGGGCTTTCGTGACGATCGACGATGCGCCGCCGCAACCGGCGCTCGCCTATCTGGGCGGCGATGGCGCGGAAGTTCGGCTGTCGGATTATCGCGGTCAGGTCATTCTGGTGAATTACTGGGCGACCTGGTGTGGTCCCTGCGTCGAGGAAATGCCGGCCCTGTCCGAACTCCAGGCCGAGCTTGGCGGCGACGACTTCCAGGTCGTCACGGTGACGCTGGACCGCTCGATCGAGGATGCGCGTGACTTCCTGACCCGGATGGAGCTCGACAATCTTCCGCTCATCCATGACCAGACTTTCTCCAGCCCCAGCCTGGTGCGGGCGATCGGCCTGCCCATGTCCATTCTCTATGACGGCCAGGGTCGCGAGATCGGGCGTGTGCCGGCGCCGGCGGAATGGAATAGCGACGACGCTTACGCGCTGATCCGGGCTGCGATCCGTCGCAACGTCTGATCGTCGGAAAAGCACAAAGAAAAAGGGCCGCTCCGGTTTCCCGGGGCGGCCCAGTTGTGTGCATCTCGGAGGGAAAATCGAGGAGCAAGCCCGATCGGGGAGGAGCGGGTTGGCGTCCTTCTATGGGCGATCTGCAACGCTTGCGTGACAGGTTGGCGATGCTTGTGTGTCGCGATCAGGCGCGCGTCAGCCAGTCATGAAAAACGCCCCGGACCTTGCGATCCGGGGCGTGTTCCTCGTGTCGGCAACGCCGTGTCTATGTCAGCGTCCTAGTAGGTGACGCGGACACCGAAGACGGCGGACCAGCCGTATTCTTCGAGCTGCTCGACACGGTCGATCCCGTCCGGGCGGGTGACTGCGCGATAGGGTTCGTCGGTGACATTCTTCAGATCGCCGAAGACCTGCAGCACATCGTTGAACTGGTACTTGGCCGACAGATCGAGCTGGCTGTGCTCGAGTACCCAGCGGTCTTCGTCAACACCGCCGCGGATCTCGTCGAGATATTCCGAGCGGGTCGAGAGGACGGCTCGCAGGTCCCAGGGGCCATTGTCATAGCCAAGCACTGCGTTCCAGACCGTGTCCGACTGGCGCGGCAGCGGAATGACACGGCCGTCGGCCAGCGTCGCCTCACTGTCGGTCGCCGTATAGTTGAAGCCGGCAATGAAGCCTTCGACCGGCAGGAAGTCGAGCGCCTGCTGGTAGTTGAACTCAATGCCCGACACTTCCGCCTGCGGCAGGTTGATGAAGGAGGAGGCCTCGTCGAAGAAGCGACCGTTCAGCGTGATGTCTTCATAGCCGACGCTGCCGATAACGTTTTCGAGGTCCTTGAAGAAATAGCCGAGGTAGATGACCGAGTCATTGTTCGGATACCACTCGATCGAGACGTCGAAATTGTCGGCTTCCAGGCGCTCCAGGTCCGGATTGCCGAACTCGCCTTCCACTTCGTTGTCGTCATTCTGTTCGACCAGGATGCGCGGCGCGAACTGGCCCGGATTGGGGCGCTGGATCGAGGCGAAATAGGCACCGCGCACGATGACATTTTCGGTCAGCTCATAACGCGCCAGGATGGACGGAAGCACGTCGGTATAGTCGTCGCCGGCGCTGGTCGGCGTCACGAAGACCGTATCCTCGGTCAGGACGATACCGCCCACCGTGGCGTCTTCCTCGGCGAGGAAGGTTTCATAGCCGCGGGCCGCCATGTCGGTCTGCTCGACACGGACACCGCCGACGATGCGCAGCGGGCCGTTCTCGACCGAGCCCATCAGGTATCCGGCCAGCACATCTTCCTCGACGCGATAGGAGGCGCCGAAGCTGTCGATATCGCTGTCATTGGCCTCATAGTCGAGGCTTCCCAGATTCGAGAAGAAGAAATCGCGGACGTCGCCCGGGTTTGCAACCGGACCGATCGGGCCCTGGCCGTAATCGACCGTGCGGCCGACGTCGGACAGAAGGAGATCGGCGTCGTCATAGACGTCGAAGTCGAGGGCATATTTCTTGTCGCGGGTGCGGGCGCGGAGGCCGTACTGAACATAGCTCGGCAGGCCGCCAAGGGTCAGGTCGTGGCGGACATTGATCGTGGCCGCATATTCACGGTCCTGCGACAGGCCGTTGGTCAGCTCGAAGCCATTATTCTCGTAGTTCGAGGCGTCAAACACGCGGTCCGTCGTGACGCCGCCGCCAAAGATCAGCTGCGGACGCAGCGGATTGGTGGAATCGACGGCGAAGCTCTCGCCATCCTCGAAGGTGTAGCGGAAATCGACGTCGAGACGGTTCGGCTCTTCTTCCTCGGCATAGACGTAGGACAGCGACCAGTCGACCGCCGTATTGCCGTTCAGCCATTCGCCGCCGAAATCGCTGGCGAAGATCATCTGGGTTTCGAGGCGGTCCTTGATGTCGCGGTCAATATCCATGTCCGACGTCGTGAAGACGGCGAGATTGCCGCTCGAATTGACGTCGTCATAGTCGGCATCTTCGAACTTGATCTCGACCCGGCTGCGGTATTCCTGATCCGAGAAATCGGACCAGGTCGTGCGCGCGTACAGGCTGAGATCATTGTTGACGCGGTAGTCGACGTTCAGCGCAGCGGTCGTGCGCTCGCGCGTGACCTGGTAGTTGCGCATCTCGACTTCATTCGGGAAAGCGACGCTTTCATCGACATCCCAGCCGCCATCGACTTCGAAACTGTCGGAGCCGAAAACGCGCTGCTGGTAGGACAGCGATCCGGCAATGCCGAGGCGGCCGCCCATGAAATTGTTGGCCCAGTTGATCGAGCCGCGATGCCCGAATTCTTCCTCGCCATCCGAGTACAGACCGGCGACGCGGGCGCGCAGATACATGCCATCGACGTCGAGGCCGGACATGGTCTCGATCTCGACATTGCCGCCGACACTGTCGCCATCCATGTTCGGCAGGAGCGACTTGTTGATCACGACCGAGGACAGCACGTCAGCGTCGATGACGTCGAGGCCGACCTGGCGGTCTTCGGCTTCCGGCGATACCAGGCGGACACCGTTGATCGAGGTCGAGACCAGGTTCGGATCAAGACCGCGGATCGAGACGAAGCGGCCTTCGCCCTGGTCGTTCAGCACGTTCACACCGACGGCGCGGCGGGCGGCTTCGGCGACGTTCTCGTCCGGGAACTGACCGATCGCATCCGAGGACAGGACGGCGATATTGCCGTCATTGGCGCGCTGGCGCGACAGGGCTGAGTTGAGCGCGCCGCGCTGGCCCATGACCAGGATGTTGTCGACATAAGCGACATCATCGCCAAGCGTGATGGTCGGCGAGACGGTGTCGCTCACATTGGCGAGGCTGACGCTGACTTCGCGGACCGGAGCGCCGACATAGGTGATGCGCAGCGTATAATCGCCGGCGGCGAGGCCGGTGACCCGGAATGTGCCGTCGGCGCCGACAGTGGCTGTCTGGCCGGTTTCCAGGATGCGGACAACGGCGCCTTCCAGCCCGATGGTCTCCGAAGCGTCGGTGACGCGGCCGGCAATCGTGCCGGCCTGGGCGGCCGAGGCGGCCGCGAGCGCGAGCACGGAGGCCGTGCCGAGCATGGCGATGGTCTTCTTCATGGGAGTCCCCCTCACATGTACATGACTGATGCCTTGCCCGGTCGGGCAAAGTTGCGGCCTCTATGCGCGCGGATCCGCTACATGATGATGACGTTACGGTCTCACCTTTGTGTCGTTTTGTTTGATCCTACGTGACAACGCGAAATCACCTGCCGATTGTCACGGAAATGTCGCGCAGCAAGGGCTTGGCGGCGCTGTCGCCGCACGCTATCGCGCCCGTCATGGACGGGAGAGACAAGATGAAACAGCTGCTCGGACTTTTCGCTGGCGCCAGCGCCCTCGCGGCCTGCAGCCAGGGCCTGCCGCCGGTTGTGATCGAGGCCGCTGTCGAGACGGCCAGCGTTGCCGGTACCGGCGATGCAGCCGATGATCCGGCGGTCTGGGTTGCCGCCAACCCGGCTGACAGCCTGATTTTCGGCACGGACAAGGACAATGGCGTCTATGTCTACACGATGAGTGGCGCCGAGCATGCCTACTTGCCGGAAGGCCGGCTCAACAATGTCGATGTCCGCTACGGGTTCGACCTGGGTGACCGGACCGTCGATATCGCGGCCGCATCCGACCGGTCCAATGGCGGAATTGCCTTCTTCTTCATCGATCCGGCGAGCCGGGCGGTCTCCTATGTCGGGGCGGTGACAGTCGAGAATGTCACCGAGCCTTATGGCTTCTGCCTCTATCGCTCACCCGTCGACCAGGCGCTCTATGCTTTCCTCTCCGACAAGGAGCCGGGCACTTTCGTCCAGTATGCGCTGGGCTGGGATGGCGCCATGGTCACGACCGAGGAAGTCCGCCGCGTCACGCTGGGAACGATCGCGGAAGGCTGTGTTGCCGATGACCGTACCGGCCGCCTCTACATGAATGAGGAAAATGTCGGGGTCTGGACCATGGGTGCCGAGCCCACCGATCCGGTCGAACCTCAGCCGATTGCCGTCACCGATGGTCGCGAGATCACCGCTGATGCCGAAGGCGCGGCCCTTCTGCCGCAAGGCGAGACCGGCGGCTGGCTGGTCGTCTCCAGCCAGGGCGACAACACCTATGCGGTCTATGAGCTCGAGAGCCATGCCTTCGTGACGCGCCTGCAGATTGTCGACGCGGCGATCGACGGCGTGACCCACACGGATGGTCTGGACATCTCTGCCGCCGATCTCGGACCTGACTTTCCGGCCGGTGTTCTGGTGGTGCAGGACGACGAGAATGATACCGGCGGGCAGAACTTCAAGTTTGTTGACCTGCGTGCCGTGATCGCGGCGATTGAGGCGAGTGCCGCAGCCGAATAGAAATTCAGGATGGCCCTGCTTGTCCCGATTGTCCTGGTCGCCATCCTGCTGTTTCTCGCGCTGCGCTATCGATCGCGCGATGGCGGACTGAGGGCATGCCTGTGGCGGGTCGAGCAATCCTTTCTTGGCGTGGTCGATGCGTCAGGACCGATCACGCTGTTCGAGGCCGACCGCGATGCCTTGCGCGAGGCACCTGAACACTTGTTCCGCCTGGTTGAGATCGCGCTGGCCGGTGGCGGGCGAGAGGACAGAGGTCGGGCGTTGGCGGCGATCCGGGAGTACCGCGAATTCCGCGGCTGGAAGACCTGAGGGTCGGAGCCTGATGGTCAAAGATTGTCTTCGGCTTCGCGGTGGCTAGTCTCGTCACATGACCCTGTTTGCCGTCAATCTCCTGCAATTCGCCATGATCGCTGTCGCCGGCCTGGGTATCGCCCTGACCGTGGCGCAGCCGCGCCTGCGCGCCGTGTCGGCCTTGCTGGCGATGTCGGCGACCTGGATGGTCTTCAACTTCCTTGAAGAGACGTCGGGTTTCCGCGATATCTGGCTGGTGACCCCCGCCTTCCGGCTGGCCTATCCGCCCCTGGTCTATCTCATCGTGCGCAGTGTGATCATTGCCGGTCCGGCGCTGCGATGGCGGGACTGGCCGCATGCGCTCCCCTTTCTGGCAGCGCTCGCGCTGACCCCGCAAATCGGACTGGTCGAACACGCGGCCCGGATCAGCCTTTTTGCCTATTCCGCAGCGGCATTTTTGCTGGTTGGCCGCTTCCATCGCGCGACGCGAGATATGCGCTCTGATGCGCGGACCATTCAGTTGAACTGGATGGTCGCGATGCTCGCCTTCTATGTGGTTGATGGCGTGTTCGACCTGCTGCGAATGGACGCGCATTGGCTGCACCCTTACTGGCCCTGGCTGGGTAGCCAGTCGGCCTATGTTTTCCAGATCGCAGTCTCGCTGGCGTCGCTCTTCGTGCTGGTTGTCCTGTCCGTTCAGCATACTCGTCTGTTTGCAGGCCTCGAAGGCCGGGCCCTCGAGGTCTGGGCCGAAGGGCGTGCCGCGTCGCA
Organism: Maricaulis sp.; assembly: GCF_015665295.1. GTDB lineage: Bacteria > Pseudomonadota > Alphaproteobacteria > Caulobacterales > Maricaulaceae > Maricaulis. The sequence continues at coordinate 28,646 of NZ_JADFAJ010000001.1, read as the reverse complement.
AAAAGCCGCTGAAACGGCGGAGGCGGGCGACGTTGCGCAGGCTGATTTCCGGCGCGTCGAAGCCTGCGTGCGTGATGAGGCGCTCTATACCGAGCCCCGGCTGACACGACAGGAAGTCGCGACGGCATCGGGCCTGTCCGAACGCGCGGTCACCCTGGCCATCAAGTCGGCGACAGGTCGGAATTTCAACGACTATATCAACGCGCTGCGGATCGAGGATGTCTGCGCGATGATGCAGGCGGATGCCCGGACGGGGACCCGACAGCGTGTCATCGATCTCGCCTTCACCGCCGGCTTCAGTTCCAAGTCGGTTTTCAATGCCGTGTTCAAGCGCGAGACCGGACAGACGCCATCGGCCTATGCGGCGACTCTGGCGGTTCCGCATGAAGGTCCGAAATCCGGCGCGGGGGCGAGCTGACGCATTCCGGACGTCCGGAATCCGGATATCGGGCGATCCGTCCGGGCGCCCGTGATCCTGTCATCCCGTCATCAATCGGGAGACAGACATGCTTCGACTCTTCATGGCCCTCGGGCTCGTTCTCGGCATTATCGCCGCGGTGCTTGTCGCGTGGGCGCATCACCTGCCCGGCGCGATGCGACCGGATCGGGACGCTTCTCAATCCCGTCTGATCGTCAACGCGACACTGCTGGATCCTGCGACGGAGCGCTTGCAGGCGGACGGACATGTTCTCGTGATCGACGGGCGGATCGAGGCGGTCGGGACGGGCGCCTTGCCGGTGCGGCCCGAGGGCGTTGCGGTGATCGATGTCGGTGGCCGCGTCCTGATGCCGGGTCTGGTTGATGTGCATGTTCACATCTTCGACGAGACCGAGCTGGCGGCGGGCCTCGCCCATGGCGTCACCACGGTTCGCAACATGGGCGGCTTTCCCTTCCATCTACCGCTCGCCCGTCGCATCGAGCGCGGCGAGGTCTTCGGCCCGCGGCTGCTGACAACCGGTCCGATCCTCAACGAGGTTGGCGGCCGCAACGGCAATGCCCTGCACGAAGCAGTCGCTGGCGCCGCCGAGGCGCGGGCCGCCGTCAGGCGGCAGTACGCGGCCGGTTTTCGGCATCTCAAACTCTATTCCAACCTGTCCCGCGAAAGCTTCGCCGCGATCCGCGAGGAGGCCGCCGTCCTGGGCATGACGATGAGCGGGCATCCGGTCGAGGGCACCGAGGCCGATCCGGTGGACTTTGCCGCCTCGCTCGAGGCCGGCTTCGCAACGCTCGAACATACCGAGTCGATCGTCTGGTATGCGCTGAGTGACGCGATGGACCCGGAGGGCGTTCGCCGGCTTGCCGAACAGGTCGCCGCTTCCGGCACCATGGTTGATCCGACCCTGGTCGTGCACGAAAACCTGGCGCGGATCGTCGAGACCCGTGGTGCCCACATCACCCGCCCCGCCATGGCGGGCTACAATCCTGTGATTGCCGGTTTCGAGCAGGAGAATTTCGAATTCTGGGCGCAATACCCGCATGATGACCGCTCCCGCATGCAGGCCTTCTATGTCGCGGTGACCGGCGCCTTGCATGAGGCTGGTGTCCCGCTCACGGTCGGGACGGATTCCGGTGTCATGGTCACACCGCATGGTGTCTCTACGGTGCGCGAGATCGAGCTTCTGGTTGATGCCGGGCTGACCCCGATGGAGGCGATCCGTGCGGCGACCCTGAACGGGGCCGAGGCGCTGGGGCTTGAGGGCGAGGTCGGATGCCTGGCGCGCGGCTGTGCCGCCGATCTTGTCCTGGTGGCTGCGGACCCGACGCGCGATGTGTCAGCGCTCTACATGATTGATGCGGTCATGCGCGACGGGCGCTGGCTCGACCGGGATACGCTGTTGGCCCTCGAAGCGGCCGGACACCATCCCTCAGTGCTGCGCAGCTGGTGGCGACTGGGCCAGCACACGCTCGCCATCCGTTAGAGCGGGACAAAGAAAAAGGCCCGGCTGAAACAGCCGGGCCTTGATCGTTGCGATGTCGCTTCGGTCTAGCCGAGCGCTTCGTCGAGCTCGGGCAGGGCGTTGAAGAGGTCGGCGACCAGGCCGTAATCGGCGACCTGGAAGATCGGCGCTTCCTCGTCCTTGTTGATGGCGACAATGACCTTGCTATCCTTCATGCCGGCGAGGTGCTGGATGGCACCGGAAATACCGACGGCAATATAGAGCTCCGGGGCGACGACCTTGCCGGTCTGGCCGACCTGGTAGTCATTCGGGACATAGCCGGCATCGACCGCGGCGCGCGAGGCGCCGACGGCGGCACCAAGCTTGTCGGCGATCTTGTCGAGCAGGTGGAAATTGTCACCGGACTGCATGCCGCGACCGCCGGAGATGACGATCTTGGCCGCGGTCAGTTCCGGACGGTCCGACTTGGACAGCTCTTCCGAGACGAATTCCGACTTGAACGGACCCGAAGCCGCACCGAGATCCTCGATGCTGGCCGAACCGCCATCGCCGACCTTTTCGAAGGTCGTCGGGCGGACCGTGATGACCTTCTTCGCGTCGGAGGATTTCACCGTCATCATCGCATTGCCGGCATAGACCGGGCGCACGAAGGTGTCGGGGGCCTCAACGGCGGAGATTTCCGAGATCTGCATCACGTCGAGCTTGGCAGCGACACGCGGCATGAAATTCTTGCCGGCGGTGGTCGCAGCGGCGAGCACGGCGTCATAATCAGCCATCAAGGGAGTGACGAGCGCGTCCATGGCTTCGGCCGTCGGCTTGGCCAGCACATCGCTTTCCGCGTGCAGCACCTTGGCGACACCGTCCAGCTTGGCAGCGGCATCGGCCACGGCCTGGGCGCCGGACCCGGCGACGAGGACATGGATGTCGCCACCCAGGCCCTTGGCAGCAGTCACGACGGCGCGGGTCGCGTCGTTCAGCGTGGCATTGTCATGTTCGGCAATAACGAGAACAGCCATGATCAGATCACTCCCGCTTCATTTTTCAGCTTGTCGACCAGTTCGGCGACGCTTTCGACCTTGATGCCGGCTTCGCGCTTGGGCGGTTCGGCGACCTTGACCACGGTCAGGCGCGGGGCGGTGTCGACGCCGTAATCGGCCGGGGCCTTGGTGTCGATCGGCTTGCGCTTGGCCTTCATGATGTTCGGCAGCGAGGCGTAGCGCGGCTCGTTGAGACGCAGATCGGTGGTGACCACGGCCGGCAGGGTGAGCGACAGGGTCTGCAGACCGCCATCGATTTCCCGCGTGACCTTGGCCTTGCCGTCGGCAAGCTCGATTTCCGAGGCGAAGGTGCCCTGCGGCCAGTCCAGCAGCGCTGCGAGCATCTGGCCGGTCTGGTTGTTGTCGCCATCAATGGCCTGCTTGCCGAGCAGTACGATCTCCGGGTTTTCCTCGTCGACCACAGCCTTCAGGAGCTTGGCGACGGCGAGCGGTTCGACCGCATCATCGGTCTGGATCAGGATGCCGCGATCGGCACCCATGGCGAGGGCCGTGCGGATCGTCTCCTGGGCCTGTGCCGGACCGATCGAGACAACGATGATCTCTTCGGCAACACCCTTTTCCTTGAGACGGATCGCTTCTTCGACCGCAATCTCGCAGAACGGGTTCATGGACATTTTGACATTCGCGAGGTCGACGCCCGTTTGGTCGGGCTTGACGCGGACCTTCACGTTGTAATCGACGACCCGTTTGACGGGGACGAGAATCTTCATGCTGGGGCTCCGGTTGGCCGCGCGCGGATAGAGGTTCGCGCACCTGACAAGAATAGGCCGGGAACCTGCCTTCGCCAGTGCGGTAAGTCAATGCATCCAGCTGGCTTACGCGTGCGTCAATTCGCAGTTGCGGTATTGCCGGTATGGTTCCGGCGGACGTGCCCGGCATGACTTCTGGCGCTAGGGCAAAGGGACATTCCGCGTAATTCAAGGCGGAGCTGGGGCGGCCTTCGAGTTGCGGGTATGTTTGGCTTTGGTCTGGCGGCTGTGTTGGCCAAGGGCGCAGGCTCGATCATCGTCCTTCATCCCGCCAGACATCGTGCTGCTGCTGGACGGTCAGGGCATGTTCGGTGTGGCGCCGTCCGGATAGAGGGTCCGGCTGCAGGCGGGCGTACTCGGAAAGGCAAGGGCGGTCAGGCTGGTGGTCAGGAAACCGGACAGGTCTGTGAACGGTCTGGTGTGCGCCATGCCCGGCGCGCGGGTAGCTGCCCTGCCTGCATTGGGTTCACGGTTTGCACACGCCCGCGACCGGAAACAAAGGCGGCGCGCCGGAGGACCGACGCGCCGCGATACGGGTCCGGTGTGAAAGCCTATTGTGCCGCGATCACTTCCGTCGAGATGAAGAGGCTGATCTCGTCGGAGACGAAAGGCACGGCAAAGCCCATATCCCATGCCGAGCGCAGCAGAGAACCGGTGGCCGTGAAGCCGAGCTTGGTCGCACCTTCGCGGGTCTCGCCGGTCTGGTTGAGCACGACGTCGAGGCTGACCGGTCCGGTCATGCCGTTCATCGTCAGATCACCGGTCATCGTGCCGCTGATGCCGTCCTCGGTCTCGAAGCCGGTGGCGACGAAATGGGCGGTCGGATTGACTTCGGTCTCGAAGAAATCGCCGGAATTCAGGTGGGTGATGAAACGGTCCTGATTGGCGCCGACCCAGAAGCCGTCGATCAGGTTGAACGTGATATCGACCGTCGAATTGGCCGGGGTATCGAGGTCGAGCGAAAGCGTGCCGTCATAGTCGGTGAATTGCAGGCGCTGGGTGGAATATCCCTGATGGTCCCAACTCGCTTCGATGAGGGTGTGGGTCTTGTCGAACGCGTAGTTCACCGGCTCGGCCTGGGCGGCACCGGCAAGCAGGAAGGCCGCGGAAGCGGCAAGCAGAAGGCGGGTCATGCGGTAACTCCGTATGGACTGAACTTGTGGAGCTAGACATAGGAGGTTGCGACATTTTGTCGACCGGCCTGACGTGAAGTTGATCTTTCCACAACGGAAACAATGGCGTCAGTTTCGATCTTTTCCCGGCACCCAGAGCACATCGGCGCGGCCTTCATCATTCGCCGTCCGTGCCATGACAAAAAGCAGGTCGGACAAGCGGTTGAGATATTTCAGAACGGCCGGATTGATGCGTACGTCCGCTGCGATGAGCGCCGAGACCTTGCGCTCGGCGCGACGACAGATCGTGCGCGACAGGTGCAGGCGGGCGGCCGCCTCGCTGCCAGCGGGCAGGATGAAGGAGTTGAGCGGCTCGAGCTTGCCGTTGAGACTGTCGATCCGCTCCTCCAGCCAGCTCACCTGCACCTCGGTGACCCGCAGGGGCTCCCAGTCCGGCGCCGTGTCGCTCTCGGGCACGCACAGATCGGCGCCCAGATCAAAGAGGTCGTTCTGGATCCGGGCCAGCGCCCTGTCGAGGGCAGGCTGCGACCCCAGTGCCGACCGCGCCAGACCGATAGAGGAATTGGCCTCGTCGACATCCCCATAGGCCTCGACCCGTGGATCATGCTTGACTGTCTCGGACATGTCGCCGAGCCGGGTGGTTCCGGCATCGCCGGTGCGTGTGTAGATTTTTGTCAGACGAACCATGGATTTGTACCTAGCGCCTGCCTGCGGCCCGGGGAAGGGCTGATAGGGCTGAAAAGGGGAAGATCATGTTTTCAGCGCTCGCCACCGCCGCCCTCCTGTTTGTCCAGCCTGCCGATCTCGACATGATCGCTGCAACCACGCTTGAGGCCTCCGGTGCGCCCGGCGTGGCCGTGATGCGGATTGTCGGCGACGAGGTCGAAACCGGTGTCGCCGGTCTGCGCGCCATCGGCGACCAGGCACCGATCGGCCGCGACGATCTCTGGCACATGGGTTCCAATTCCAAGGCCATGACCGCGACGCTGGTTGCCCGCCTGGTCGAGCAGGGTGTTGTCGGCTGGGATGACACGATCGGACAGCATCTCGGCGACCGCGTGCCGGACATGGATCCGGCCTATCGTGATCTGACCTTCCGCCACCTCCTGTCGCACCGCGCCGGGCTCACACCGAATGTCGACATGGTCGCGATGATCGCGTTCGGCCAACAGGGCGCCAATGGCGACGCCTTGCCGCCGCAACGCCGCGACTATGCGGGCCGGGTCCTGACGTCAGCGCCGGCAGCCGAGCCGGAGACAGACTTCCTCTATTCCAACGCCGGCTATGTTGTCGCCGGCGCCATGCTCGAACAGGCCACCGGCGAGAGCTGGGAAGTGTTGATGACGCGCGAGGTCTTCGAGCCGCTGGGGATGGCCAGTGCCGGTTTCGGTCCGCCGGGTTCCGCCGATATCGTCGACCAGCCGCGCGGGCATCGTGGTGGCCTGTTCGGACGCCGGGCGATGGCGCCGGGACCCATGGCGGACAATCCGCCTGTCCTGGGTCCGGCCGGCACAGTGCATGTCTCGATGGCCGACCTGGCGCTGTTTCTCCAGGCGCATCTGGCTGGTGCACGGGGCGAGGCGAACGGCTATCTGTCGGATGAGAGCTGGACCATCCTGCACACCCCGCCCTTTGGCGGGAATTATGCGATGGGCTGGGGCTTCAACGGCACGCAGCTATTGCATGCGGGCTCGAACACGATGTGGTTCGTGCAAATGGTGATCGAGCCGGCGACGGATCGCGGTTTCGTTGTCGCCTTCAATGACGGCCGGGCGAATGTACTGCAGGCGCCGATCGGCGACGCCATTCGCGCCATGGCTGAATAAGGCGTCCGACTCAGCCGCCGAAATTTTCCTTCACCAGGAAAATCGCGATGATGATCAGCACGGCGGCAAACTGCAGCACGACGCGCAGGCGCATCAGCTTGTTCGAGCGCGAGCGCGCCTTGTCGTCCGACCGGTACATGTTGAAAATGCCGAAACCGAGCGTGATGACGACGGCCAGCATGGCGATGTAGAGCAGGCCTGTGAGGAAGGTATCCATCAGCTTCTCCAGCGCAGTTCGGCTGCGCGCACGGGGTTCTTGAAGGGTTCACCGGTCTCGCGATGCGTCTCCCAGGCGCGCTTGAGGGCGAAATACCATTTCGCCTGCACGTCGCTGTCATGGATCAGCATCAGCTTGGGATCATAGGCGAGACCGACCTGCTGGGCGTTCACCGCATCGCGGTCCTGCCCGACGAAGGTTTCGATCCCCTTGCGGATCACCGAGTTGGGCACGACCGAGGGAAGCCAGTGATCCCAGTAGACGACGATGGTGATCGCGGTCGAATTCTCGTTGGTCGGCGTGACGGCCGTGAAGCCGGTGAAATGCCTGCCGCCCGCCTTCACATATTCAGTGCGCAGACCGGGCAGCTGGAAGCGGATCTCGGTCTGCGGCTCGCCCATCAGCGAATAGAGATAGGAATTCTTCGACGGCACGTGCGGCAGCATCGAGAAGCCGCGCTCTACGGGTCCGAATTTCTTGGTCTTCTCGTGTACCGACTTGGCCGAACGCCACCACCATTGGCGGTGGATATAGGGGATGTGGGCCGGGTCCATCAGGCCGATCACGGCATGGTCGACATGGCAGTTGAAGATGTCGCGGACCACCAGCTTTGGCTTGTGACCGTCCGGAATGTCGAGCCGGGGCGGCTCGATTGAAGGCGGTTCGTCGGCATGCGCCTCATCGGCATACCAGATCCAGATCAGGCCCTGATCCTCGTGCACCGGGAAGCGGCGGACGCGGATCTTGGTCAGGTCCATGGCCTCGGCCTGGTCGGCGGTCAGGGAGGGGATGGCCGCGCACGAGCCGTCCGTGCGGAAACGCCAGCCATGATAGGGGCATTCGACCTGGGTCTCGCCGTCATGAATTTGCGCCTCGCCGCCCGACAGGAGGATGCCGCGGTGCGGGCAGATATCCTTGAGGGCATAGGCCTTGCCGTCATGGTCGCGGCCGAACAGGATCGGCTGGCCCAGCAGCTCGCGATGGAGATGCCGGCCCGGCTTGAGCTCGCTGGCGAGAGCGCCGAAATACCACAGGTCTTTGACAAACATGATCGCCACATAGCGCGTTGCGCGGCGCCTGCCTAGCGTTCGGGCGGTATCACAAGTGCGGCATATGGCCTTGTGGACGGGGTCGCGGGGCGGCTAGTGTGACGGTCGCAGAGGGGGCGCGTTGCGAGGATGACGCGCATGCGAAAGACCAGATCGATAGTCGTGTTTCAACGCGTTCTGACCAGCGGGTCGGTCGCTGTGCTGGGTCTGTCGGCCTGTTCCGGTGCGTCGGAACCGCTGCCCGATGCCGGGCGCCTGCCAGCGTCCGCGTTGGCGGCCTTTCAGGATCATCTGCAAACCATGAGCGAGGGTGATCTGTCCTGCACGGAAGCGGCCATCGAGGCGGTGCCCAGAGCGGTCGGGTTTGTGAATGATGACCGGCAACCGGATTATGCCCTCGTGACCCAGCATCTGCGCTGCCGCAGCGATCGCGGCTCGGCCTTGGCCTATTTCTGTGGCCAACAGATCTGTGCCTTCCCGGCCCTGATGTCGGACGGTGAGGGCTATCGTGTCATCTGGTTGATGTCGGGCAATGAGATCGAGACCCGGACCGACTATCAGGAGACCCGTTTCGTGGTTCGCCAGGGCGCCTATGCCGGAGCAGATCGCAGCGCGGTTGTCGTGCGCGAATATATCTGGCGCGACGGTGATCTGCATCGGGTCGCCGAGCGCGAGGAGTTGGCGGACCGGCAGCCCTAGCCGCTGAAACGGGCCCGGATGTCCTCCGGCGGCACCCCGCCCTCGCGCAGGGCTTTCAGCGTCACCGACCGGTTGCGCTTGGCGAAGCGCTCGCCATTCTCGTCCAGCAGCAGCCGGTGATGGCGATAGATCGGTGTGGGCAGATCGAGCAGGGTCTGCAGCAGGACGTGGAGCGGTGTCATCTCGCGCAGGTCCTCGCCGCGGATGACATGGCTGATCCCCTGCAGCGCATCGTCATGCACCACCGCGATATGATAGCTGGTGCCGACATCCTTGCGCGCCAGAATGACATCGCCGAGCGGATCAGGGTTTGCGGCCTGTTCGCCCAGGCCGTCCTCCAGATAGCCCATCGCGTCAAAGCGCGGACCCAGCACGTCGCGGCAATGATCCAGCGAGAGCCGCCAGGCAAAGGGCTCGTCGGTGGCGATACGCGCGGCTTCCTCGTCTGCGCTCATCGGCTCGATCGGCCCGCGATAGACCTCGCCGGGCCCATGCGGCGCACGGGCAATATCCTCCAGGATCTCGCGCCGCGTCTTGAAGCAGCGATACACGACACCCAGCGTCTGCAGGCGCTCGAGCACACGGGCATAATCGCCGAAATGCTCCGACTGCCGCCGCACCGGCTCCTCCCAGTCGAGACCCAGCCAGATCAGGTCATCCAGGATAACCGGCTCGAACTCCGGCTTGCAGCGGTCGGTATCAATATCTTCCAGCCGCAGCAGAAACCGCCCCTCCGCCTCCACCGCCGCGTGCCAGGCCGTCCAGGCGGAAAAGGCATGGCCGATATGCAAATGCCCGGTGGGCGAAGGCGCGAAACGGGTGGTGAAGCTCATGGGGGGATTGGGGCAGAATTCGCAGGGATTGTCATCCCGGACGGAGGCCCCGCATCTGCGGGGCGGAGATCCGGGACCCATACGCCCGGTGTCGGCAGATTTCGCGGTTATGGGTCCCGGATCTGCAACCTGCTTTCGCAGGTTTTCGTCCGGGATGACATATTGGAAATTCAATTATAAATTGTATTCATGTATTACGTCTATCTTTTGGCTTCCAGGCGGCATGGCACGCTCTATTGCGGCGTGACGAATGCGCTGTTGCGGCGGGTGTATGAGCACAAGTCGGCACAGGTTTCGGGATTCACGAAGAAATATCATGTCCATCGCCTGGTCTGGTGGGAAGCGCACCAGGATATCGGCGAAGCGATTGCGCGCGAAAAGCGCATCAAGCGCTGGCGTCGAGACTGGAAGCTTGCGCTGATCGAGCAGGACAATCCCGACTGGGACGATCTCTACCCGGGGCTCGGCGGCACCGATCCGTCGGAGATCGCTGGTGAGGGAATTCGGCGGTCGGACTACTAACAAGGCCCCGTTTGTCATCCCGGACGGAGACCTGCGAAAGCAGGTTGCAGATCCGGGACCCATTGACGCGATCGTCGGCAGCTCTCGTGCGAATGGGTCCCGGATCTCCGCCCCGCCTTTGCGGGGCATACGTCCGGGATGACAAGGCGAGAACTTGCAGGATATTGCGCGCAAGCTGCACCCCCACTTGCCCCCGGCCCCCGCATCCCTCTATCCAGTTGGCTGCGAACACGGAGCCCTTTCATGACCCGACCCATCGATGGACCGCGCCTCGCGCCGCGGGATGGATCCAAGCCGAAGAAGCTGGTGATCTTCCTGCATGGCTATGGCTCGAACGGGAAGGATCTGATCGGGCTGGGGCAGCACTGGGCGCGTGAGCTGCCGCATGTGCAATGGGTGTCGCCGAACGCGCCGGATCCGGTGCCCGGTGCGCCGGACGGGTATCAATGGTTCCCGATCTCCAATCTCGATCCGGACCGCATCGAGGCCGGGGCCGCGACCGCCTGGCCGATCGTCAATGCCTTCATCGACCAGGAATTGCTGCGCTACGGGCTGACCGAGCAGGACCTCGTCCTGTGCGGTTTCTCGCAAGGCACCATGCTGTCGCTGGCCACCGGCCTGCGCCGGGAAAAGCCGGTCGCGGGCATCATGGGGTTTTCAGGTGCGCTGCCGGGTGGCCACCGTCTGAAAGAGGAAATGCGCTCGAAACCGCCGATCATGCTTGTGCATGGCGACCAGGACCAGGTCCTGCCGCTGGGTTTCATGTTCGACGCGCTGGAAAACCTCGCCGCTGCCGGTCATGGCGCGCAATGGCATATTTCCCAAGGCATTCCGCATTCGATCGGCGAGGACGGGCTGGAGATCGGCGCACGCTTCATCGGTAATGCGCTGGCCGGGCGTTACCGCTGAGTCACACAGGCCGCCTGTCATCCAGGTTTTTCCGGGCCGTCATAGGACTGACACGCGAACGGGAGTAACCTTCGATCAAGCGCAGGATGACCGGTGATTCGTACAAGCGAATTCGTCTCCTTCGTGCGACAGGAGGTGTGCTTTCAGGACTTTTGTCCGGGATACCCACCCCCTCCTGATCTGGCCCAACCGACCGGTTCGGGCCGGTCACAGCGAGGGAGGTCGCCATGCAGGTGCTTGATCGTGCGCCGCAGGGATGGCCCTGTCTGGTCCTGAATGCGGACTATCAGCCTTTGAGTTACTGGCCCCTGTCGACCTGGCCCTGGCAGGAGGCGATCAAGAACGTCTTCCTCGAACGCGTGGCGGTGATCTCGCACTATGACGAGGTCGTCCACTCGCCCAGCTTCGAGATGCATGTGCCGTCCGTGGTCGCCCTGCGCGACTATGTCCACCAGGATCGCACGCCGGCCTTCACGCGATACAATGTATGGCTCCGCGACGGGTTCAGATGCGTCTATTGCGGCAAGCATGGTGTCGACCAGCTGACCTTTGATCATGTCATCCCGCGCCGCGCCGGCGGTCGCACCAGCTGGGAGAATATCGTCGCCGCCTGCGGACCCTGCAATCTGAAAAAGGGCGGGCGCACGCCGCGTGAGGCCCGCATGCCGCTGCCACGGCCGCCGCAGCGCCCCTCCATGCACGAGCTGCAGGCCCAGGGCCGCAAATTCCCGCCGAAATTCCTGCACGAAAGCTGGCTGGACTATCTCTACTGGGATATCGAGCTGGAACGCTAGCATGCTGGTTGCCAAGGTCAGGCAATCAGCATCAAATTGCTACCGAAGCAGCTTGAGGATTAGGCCATGCAGCGTGCCACCAGCCATGATGGATCCCTGACCCGCGTCGAGTTCTCCGGCGTGTGGACAATGGACGAGTTTGAGCCCAACAAGGCCATGCTGGCCCAGCTTGAGGCGGCGGCGCCGAAACAGGTCGAGTTCGACATGTCACAGGTTACGGCAATCGATTCAGCCGGGATCGGCATGCTGATTCTCGCCAATGACCGTCTGACCAAGGCGAAGATCGATTTTCGCCTCGTCGGCGCCACCGGAACGGTCGCCCGGATTCTCGAGGTGGCGAAAATCCGGGAAATCATCACGATTGTCTAAGGGCGGTCGGCCTAATTGCGCGTCAGGCTGTAGCTGATGGACGCGACGAACCGGCTGTCGTCGATATCGCTGTCATGCCAGCGGGCGCCGAGCGCGACCGGACCGGTCTGCCAGCTGAGGCCGATCTGCCAGTCGTCATAGTCGGCGCCGACCAGGTCATCAAACCGGCTGGTCCCATAGCGGGCATCCAGGCTGACAGCGTCGGTGAGCGCCCAGCCAAGGCCGGCTTCCAGATAACTGGCTTCGCCGGAGTCCAGGTAGAAATCCTCGCTCCAGGACCATTTGGCGTCCCAGCTCAGAGCGCCATAGGACCGCCCGACAGCGGCGTAGAGTTCGTCGAAATCCTGGTTGCCCGACGCGCTCGGCGCGCCCGGATAGGTGTAGCGGATCCAGCCAAAGTCGAAGTCGAAACCGGCCAGGCTGGGCGCATAGCCGGCAAAGATGTCCATCTCGACATCCGTACCGTCTCCGAAGTCGACATTCGAACCCCAGACGCCCGCATAAAAATCACCGACGGACAGATCGGCGCCGAGCTGCAGGGCCGGATCGCCGGCGGTCTGGGTGACGCCGCGGAAGACATAGTCGCTGGTTGCGGTCGCGCCGAAGCTGATCTCCTGAGCCAGCACGGGGCCGGCCGACAGCAAGCCGATGGAGCCGGCAAGGGCGATAGTGTTTTTCATGGACATGGGTGTCTCCGGGTCAGGCGGCGCGAACGCCGGCGAGGAATACATTCACTTCACGATTGAGCATCTCGGCCAGCCCACTCAGCTCTTGCGAGGCCCCAAGCACCTGGCTGGCAGAGGCCGAGGCGTCCCCGATCGCGCGGGCGACATTCGAGATGTCGTCCGACACGGCGCGTGTTCCGGTGGCCGCGGTCTGGATATTGCCGGCGATCTCGCGGGTCGCGGCATTTTGTTCCTCGACGGCGCCGGCAATCGACGTCGCGATCTCGCTGAGATCGCCGATTGCGCCGGCGACGCTGGTGATGGCGTTGGCCGAAGTTTCGGTTGCCGTCTGGATGGCGTGAATCTGCTCGGCGATCTCGCCGGTCGCGGCATCGGTCTGCGAGGCGAGCTGCTTGACTTCCTGGGCGACGATCGCGAAGCCCTTGCCGGCCTCGCCGGCCCGCGCCGCCTCGATGGTGGCGTTGAGGGCGAGCAGGTTGGTCTGCTCGGCGATTTGCTGGATCAGGGCAATCACGTCGCCGATGCGCTGGGCAGCACGCGACAGGTCCTGGACCTCCGACACGGTCTTGTTGGCTTCCTGTTCCGCAGTCTCGGCAGCGGCGGTCGAGTCGGCTGCCCGGCGTCCGATCTCGGCCACGGTGGCGCTCATTTCCTCGGTTGCGGCGGCCACGGATTCGACATTGCCGGTCGCGGACGCGGCGGAGTGTGCGGCAGACTGGGCCTGGTGCGTGGTGGAATTGGCCATTTCGGTGAGGGCGTTCGCGGTCGCCGTGAACTCGGTCGCGGAGTTGGAAACCGTCTCGGAAATACCGGCGATGGTGCGCTGGAAGCCCGCGATCAGGGTTTCGAGCTTCTCCTGGCGTATCGCCGTCTGGGCGTCGAGCTCATCCTGCTGCGCATCCAGGCGCCGCTTCTCAAGCAGGGCGAGCCGGAAGCCTTCCACGGTGCGTGCCAGATCGCCGACCTCGTCACCGGAGTCGCGTGACGGCACATCCTGTTCCAGTTCGCCTTCGCCGATCTTCCGGGTGATCTCGGTAATCCGCCGGATCGGGCGCGCAATGCGGTTGGCGAGGAGCAGCGCGGCGCAACCAATTGTGATTGTCAGCAAGGCCGTCAGGGCAAAGCTGATCAGCTGTGTCGTCCGTGATGAGGCCAGGGCTTCATCGGCGGATTGGGAGACGGCGAGGTTCCAGCGAACACCCGCAATGTTCGCTGGATTGAACAGCACGAAAGCGTCTTGGCCGCGATAATCCCTTATCCGTTCGAAGCGCGTGACGTCGCCGGATGCGGCTTCGAGAAACGCGTTCGGAACCGACTGGTTGAGGATGTCGGCCGATGAACCGAAACGTGGCGCGGTGCGCATCAGGCCATCCGACCCGAATGCATAGGCGTCCCCGGTCTCGAGCAGACCGGTTTCGGCGCCCATCGCATTGTTCAGGCGGTCAATCGGCATCTGGAAGGCCAGCACGCCGATCCGGCGGCCGTTCTCATCATTGACCGGTGTCGCCATGAAGCTGGCCGGGGCACCGTGGCTGGGAGAATAGGGCTGGAAATCGAAGAAGTGGGTTTGGCCATCAGCCCCGGAGACCGCATTGCGAAACGCGCGGCCCAGGTCGGTGTCGCGATAGGCGCCCGAGTTCAGATTGGTCGCGTAGTCCAGCTCCTTGAACACGGTGTAGACGAGATTGCCGTCGGTATCGAAGAGGAAGATGTCGTAATAGCCGCGCGCCCGCAGGAACTGCCGGAACCATGGATGATAACGGCCGTGAATGGTGCTGTAGCGGCTGCTGTCCGGCGCGCGATCCAGGTTTTCCTTGGCGCCTGTCGGATGCGGATTATCCTCGATATAGAGGCGCTGCAATGTATCGCTCGGCGACCGGCCCATCGCTTGCCAGGCTTCGGCGAAGTCGGTCAGGGCCGCAATCGTGTTGGGATTGGTCGCGGTGGTCGCCAGGTCGTCATTGATCTGGGCGACATAGTCCGTCAGCGCATGTTCTCGGTCGAGCGCGATGACGGTCAGGCGCTCTTCGGTCGCGGACCGGGCCGCAGCGTCACTTTGCAGACTAGCTGATATGCCAAGCGCAAGCCCGAGTGCCAGGCACCCCGCGACACTGATAAGACCGAATTTCCGGGACAGGCTGAGGTTATCGAGCATGGCAGACTCATGTGACAGTGGAAGACCGTCATTTTTCTGCCCCTGGGCTTAACAATTCGTTGCATCACGCCTACAGGCGCCATGCTTTTGGCTAGAACGGGCTGCTTTTTTTTTATGCGCTGCCGCGTCGCCGGATGACCTGACCGAGACGCTGAAACACCAGGCCGGTGAACAGGTCGCGGCCGGCGAGCGCGACACCCACATCCATCACGGCGAGGGCATGGCGCAGTCGAAACGGGTCATTCCCGCCGCCAAGGCCGGCAAGATGTGCAACATGAATACGGTGGCGAGACTGGTCGCGGCGCGGCAGGTCTGAGCGCCTAGATGCGCTCGGAGACCTTGATGGCAACCCGGCAGCCGGCCTCGATGGCCTTCGACAGCAGGGCATAACCCGGCGCCTGTTTGGCGCCTTCCTCGATGGCGAGGTCGCGGTGTTCGAGCTCTTCCTCGCGGAATTTCGTGAACAGCTCGGCGAGTTCGTCCTCGCCCATGGCGCGGAGTTCCTCGATCTGGCCGGCATAATGCTGTTCGATCACGCTCTCGACGGCCTCGGTACAGGCATGGGCGGCCTTCTCGCCCATCAGGGCGGTGGCGGCCCCCAGGGCATGGCCGGCGATATTCCAGACCGGCGCCAGCGCGGTCGGACGCGCGCCGCGCTCGAAGATCAGCCGGTCGAACGTGTCGAGATGGTGTTGTTCATCGGCCTCCATCTCCTCCAGCTGGCGGGCGATCCGCGCCTTGTGGGGCAGATCCTTGAAGATGGCGCGCTGGCCCTGGTAAATCGCCACAGCGCCATATTCGCCGGCATGATCGACACGCACCATTTCCTCGACCCGGCGCGCATTGCGCCGTTTGCCGGGCAAGGGAGGCGTGAAGCCGGAGGTCATGATTTCAGGCCCTTGAAGCCGACCAGCATGGCGATCAGCGCCATGGCCGCCGAGATCAGCGCATTGTAGCCGGCCATGGAGATGCCGAGCAGGGTCCAGGCGGCCTCGTCACACAGCACGATCGGTCCGCAATCGGTGCCGTTGAGAATGCAGGAAAGATCGACCTCCGGCACGCCGCCGGTCGTGGTACAGGTCGCCGGCCCCTCCCACCAGCCATACTCGATCCCGGCATGCCAGGCGGCAAAGCCGGCCGAGTAAATCAGCACGGCGGCGATGACGAAGATCATCCAGGGCGCAAACCGGGCCAGGCCCGGGCGCAGGATCAGGGCCAGGCCGGTGACCAGGCCGAGCGCGATGACGGTGAAATGGATGTGGCGCTGGTCATAACACAGGGCGCAGGGCTCATAGCCGCCGATATACTCGAACCCCCAGGCCCCCAGCATCAACAGCAGCGAGCCGCCGGCCAGAAGGAGCGGCCAGCGGGTGAGCGGAAACTGGGTCAGGACCGGATTCATGAAACGCATCATTACGGGATCGCCTCGCACGCGCACCGCGACCAATGCGCACATAGTTCTGGAGCGGACGGTTGTCAGATCACCGACCGGATGAAGTCTTTCAATACATCAGCCGCCGCGGCTCCGAAGAGTGAAAACAATGTTATGAGCAGGATGATCCAGGCGAGGCCCAGAAGCAGCCCGGTCAGGACCAGAAGCCCGTCGCGCGTGAGCAGTCCCAGCGAGGCGATCACCAGGGCGACGCCCGGCGTCGAATTGGTCAGGGGCAGCGGCACCAGGATGGAGGCGCAGAACAGGACAAAGATCGCGCCCACGAGGCGTTCTGCGGTCGGTCCCGACAAGGCGACCAGGCGTGGCCGGGCCAGGGCTTCCAGCCAGCCGAACCATTTGCGACCGCCGCGCGCCATGCGCTCAAGGCCGGGCCGCTCGATCCGTCGCGCCTTGAACCCGGCCGGCAGCCAGGGCTCGCCGCGCCCCATCCCCATCTGGGCTGACAGCGCCATCATCGGCAGCGCCATGACTTGTGGCACGCCGTAAAGAAAGGGGATGCAGACCGGCAAGGCCATTGCGAACAGGATGGCCCCAAAGGCGCGTTCGCCGAGCGCGTCGACGAATTCACCCAGGCTCATTCCGTCTTCCGGTGCACCCTCGGCGATCAGTTCCAGCGTCCCGATCAGGCCGCGCGGCGAAGTGGTTTCAGTCATCTGGTCTTCCATCCTGGATCGCCCGGGAACCTAGCGGCAGCCGCGAACCGATCCAAGCGGAATGGGTTGTTGACAGGGGCAGGGCGGATGGGCAGCTTGCGCCTCCGATTTTCCCCGCTCGGCACGGCCTGCCCATGCAGGCCCGGGCGGCGATCACAGGGCCCCTGTGGCGGAATTGGTAGACGCGACGGATTCAAAATCCGTTTTCTTCGGAAGTGCCCGTTCGAGTCGGGCCAGGGGCACCATTTTTTATCTCACGGCAGTTCGCGTTGCGAACGCCTCCGATGGGGCGGCGCATGGGCGCCGACGCGCAGTCGCGCTTGCGGCCCGGTCGGGGCCGGATTTTATCCCACGACAATTCGCGTTGCGAACGCCTCCGATGGGGCGGCGCATGGGCGCCGACGCGCAGTCGCGCTTGCGGCCCGGTCGGGGCCGGGTGAAAGGTCTCGCCGTGTGTCTCCCATTCCTGACAGCATCCTCATCAAGCCTTTGAAATCGTCTCTCGTCAGTCGCTTCGCCCGGTGTTAGCCTCTTGTCTTGAGCCTGGACGGAGGCCTGGTCTTGCTGTCGCCTGGAACCGCGTTGTTGTTTGCCCGCCTGGCCCTGGCGGTGATGTTCCTGTGGTTCGGCGTGATGAATTTCACGGCCGTCGGCACGGCGATCACCGGCAGCTGGATCGAAGGTCATGTCTTGCTGTCGGGGCTGGGAGAACAGTCCGGCTCGGCGGCGAAAGCGCTGG
This sequence comes from Maricaulis sp., assembly GCF_015665295.1. GTDB lineage: Bacteria > Pseudomonadota > Alphaproteobacteria > Caulobacterales > Maricaulaceae > Maricaulis. The sequence continues at coordinate 10,904 of NZ_JADFAJ010000001.1, read as the reverse complement.
GGCTCTACCAGATCATTGCCGGTGCACTGGTCGGTGCGCCGATCCCTTCGGGCAGTTTCCGCCGCATCGGTTTCGCGATGGTGGGTCTGTATGCCGGCATCGCGCTGACCGTCCTGTTGACCAATCCGGTCTGGATCGAGGCGGCGGGTGGTTTTCCGGCGATCGGCTCGGGACAGGGCATCTTGAAATATATCGCCATTCTCGGCCTGTCCCTGTGGGGCGGGAGCTTTGCCAATACGCGCATGTTCTCCCAGCGCCATACGGACATGCGCATGTGGAGCCAGCCTGTGATGTGGCTCGGTCTCGTCGTGGTGCTTGGCTGGATCGGTGGCATGAAATTCACCGCGGTCGAGGCCGCCGGCATCGAGCCGCTGGTACAGACCAGCCCGGCCTTCGCCTGGCTGCTCGGCCTGATGGCGCTGCAGACCGTGTCCAACCTGATCGGCATGATCGAGCTGATCACCGTGGTGGCGCTGATCGGCTACTGGTTCAACAACACGCTGTTTCGCATGGGCCTCTATCTGGCGATCACGACTTTTGTGCTGACCCTGGGTTTCCTGATCACCTTTCCGGGCAGCTGGGCAGGCGATCTCGGCGGTTTCCCGGCCCTGTCATCGGCGGGCCATTTCCTGTTGAAGGACCTGCCCCTTCTGGCGGTTTGCCTGGCGCTGCTGTCGGAAACCGGGCGTGAAGGCACGATGCGGCGACGCTAGACCGTCCCGACTGGCCCCCTCGATTGACGCGCAAATTCTCGGTAATCTTCTGAAACATGCGATCACACTTGCCGCCGGGACGCCTGCCCTTGCTTGACCGGGCAGGGGTGACCCATATCGTCACGCGCAACAATAATACGGGAGGTCGATCGAATGGGCATGCTGGGCGCGATTGCGCGCGAGTTCAATTACGTGACGAGCATGCTTTCGGTGCTGCGCACGGTGCGGAAGGTCGGAGCGGGGTCCGGCCTGCGCGTGCCGGACCATATTGAAGCGACCGTTGACCGGTTTCCCGATCGGCCCATGGCCATTCTCGACGATGGCGAGGTCAGCTATCGCCAGTTCGACGCCCTTGCCAACCGGGTAGCCCGCTGGGCGCTGAGCCGCGGCCTGAAGCCGGGCGATGCGGTCTCGCTCTTCATGACCAATCGCTGGGAATACATTGCGGTCTGGTTCGGCCTGTCCAAGGTCGGCGTGGTGACCTCGCTGATCAACAACCAGCTGACCGGCGCCTCGCTGGCGCACTGCCTGACCATCGGCGAGGGCAAGCACGCCATTGTCGAGGCCAGCCTGGGCGAGGCCTATGCCGCCGCAAAGGCTTGCGGGATCGACGCGGTCACGGCCTGGTCGTTTGATGGCGCGATGGACGGATCGGAGAATCTCGATGTGGCGCTGGCGGCGGAGCACGACACCCGTCCCGACCGGTCCGTGCGGAGCGAGGTGAAGCCGGAAGCGCCCGTGCTCAAAATGTTCACCAGCGGCACGACCGGCCTGCCCAAGGCAGCGCTGATGACGCATGTGCGGGCGCTCTACTATCTCAATATCTTCGCCATCATCGCAAAGGCAAAACCGGAAGACCGGATGATGATGGTGCTGCCACTCTACCATGCCACGGGCGGGCTGTGCGGGGTGGGCTGTGCGCTCTCCTTCGGCGGCGCGCTGATCATCCGGCCGCGCTTTTCTGCCTCGGCCTTCTGGCCTGACGTGCAGCGCTTCAAGGCGACCCTATTCATGTATGTCGGCGAGCTGTGCCGCTTCCTCATCAATTCCCCCGTCGTTCCGGAGGAAAAGCATCACACCCTGCGTTGCGCCATCGGCAATGGCATGCGCCGTGATGTCTGGGAGGCCTTCCAGGCCCGTTTTGCGCTCAAGGACATTGTCGAGTTCTACGGCTCGACCGAGGGCAATGTCGGTCTGGTCAACGCTTACAACCAGCCTGGCGCGGTCGGCCGCGTCCCCAATTATCTCAAGCACCGTTTCAATATCGACCTCGTCAAGTTCGACCTCGACAGCGAGATGCCGCTGCGTGACACCGATGGTCACTGCATTCCCTGCGAACCGGGCGAGGTGGGCGAGGCGATCGGCCGGATCGACCCGGATGATGCCCGCTTCCGCTTTGATGGCTATGGCTCGAAGGAGGATACCGAGAAGAAGGTGCTGCGCGACGTCTATGAGAAGGGCGATGCATGGTTCCGCACCGGCGATCTCATGTCGCGCGACAAGCTGGGCTATTATTATTTCGTCGACCGGGTCGGCGACACATTCCGCTGGAAGTCGGAAAATGTCGCTACCGGCGAGGTCGCGGAGGCCCTCGCCTTTGACCGCGTCGAGCAGGCCAATGTCTATGGCGTCGAGGTGAACGGTCATTCCGGACGGGCCGGCATGGCGGCCCTGGTCATCGACGCAGCGCGGCCTGTCGATCTGGAAGCCCTGCACACCCATGTCCACAAAGCGCTGCCGGCCTATGCCCGACCGCTCTTCCTGCGCTTGCAGCCGCATACCGATACGACCGGCACGTTCAAGTTCCGCAAGGTCGATCTGGTCAAGGACGGCTTTGACCCGGCCAGGGTGTCGGATCCCATCCTGCTCGATCATCCTGGCGAGGGGCGCTATGTGCCGCTGACGCCGGAACTCTACCAGGCCGTCCAGTCAGGCAGTCTGCGGGTATGAGTATCGCTGACCCAACCGCTGATGATGTGCTCGATTTCTGGTTCGAGACCGCCGGTCCCAAGCGCTGGTATGCCGCAACACCGGCCTTTGACGCCCGGGTGCGCCGCCTGTTTGCCGACTCGGTCGAGCACAATGCCCGCACCTGGTGGGCGCGTGGCCATCCCTGGGAAGATACGGCGCTCGGCACCTTCGCCCTGATCATCCAGTTCGACCAGCTGACCCGCAATATCTGGCGCGGGTCCGGTCATGCCTTCGCCCATGACAAGATTGCCCGGCACCTGGCCGTGCAGATGATCGACCAGGGGTATGACTGGGTCATCCCCGATGATCGGCGCGCTTTCGTCTACATGCCCTTCATGCATTCCGAGCGGATCGAGGATCAGGATCTCTGCGTCGGGCTGGCGGGCGAGCGCCTTTCCGGCACCGGCACCCGTGATCACGCGATGAAGCATCGCGAAGTGATCCGCCAATTCGGTCGCTTTCCCTACCGCAATGATGCGCTGGGGCGGGTCTCGACGGCCGAGGAAATCGCCTATCTCGAGGGTGGCGGTTACGCGCCGGGCCGCAAGCGCGGCTGAGCCACCCGGACGGAACGACTCGGCAATTTCGACCGCAGGGCAGGCTGCGCCGGTCTGTGGAAAACTCAACCTATTGATATTGTGTGCTTATTTTTGGCCACAGGCTGGCCTGCCGCTTGCTCTTCCTGATGGAAAGATATCCATCCGGCAGGAGCCCCGAATGACCGTGCATGTGCAAATCACCGCCCAAGACATCCACCAGATTGCCTGGACCATGGTCGATCTGCACGGCGCACAGGCCATTGGCTATGCCGACGAGGCGGTCAGCGATCTGGACGGCCAGGGGCTGCCGGAAAGTGCCGATGCCTGGCGCGCCCTGCGCTCGGTCATGGAAGATGCGCTCGCCGGACGCCTCGATCGCGATGGCGGTGTGACGCTGCATTAGCCTCCGCCCGTCAGGCGCGGACGAAATTGCCGCGTTTGCGCGCGGCCCCTGGCATGTTAACCGACAGGTATGGATACCCCCGCCTGGCCTGAGGCCTTCACCAAATTCGGTCTGCAAGACCCTCTGGAACCCGCGCGCGCCGCACCGCGCATGCGCGACGCGCTGTCAAAGGCGGCGCCGCACATGGATGTGCGTCCGCCCGATCTCGCCGAAGTGCGCGATCTGACCGTGCCCGGTGGCGAGGGCGAGATCCCGGCCCGGCTTTATCGCCCGCTCGGCGCCGACGCGCCGGGACCCTGCACCTTCTTCACCCATGGCGGCGGCTATGTGGTCGGCGATCTGGAAAGCCATGACCGGCTGTGCCGGCGGCTGGCGGCCAAGTCGGGCATGCGGGTGCTGGCGATTGATTATCGCCTGGCCCCCGAGCATCCCTGGCCGGCCGCAGTCGATGATGCGATGGCGGCCTTTGACTGGCTTGCCGGGCCCGGCGCCGGAATTGTCGGGGCCGTGCCGGACAGGATCGCCGTGGCCGGGGACTCGGCCGGCGGTGGGCTCGCCGCCATCCTTGCCCAGGCACGCCGCGACCGGATCTGTTTCCAGCTCCTCATCTATCCGCTCTTGCAGCTGGTCGAACGCCGCAAGGCCAAGCCGAAAATCCTCGAGGGACACCTGCTGGCCAGCTTCACGCTGGACCAGATCGTGCGGGCCTATCTGACCGATCCCGAGCAGGCGCGGGAGCTGACGGTTTCGCCGCTGCTCAGTCCCGATCTGGCCGGGTTGCCGCCGGCCCATATCGTGGCCGCCGAACTTGATCCCTTGCTGGATGAGGGCCAGGCCTATCGCGACATGATGATTGCCGCCGGCAACACGGTCGGCTTCACACTCGGCAAGGCGTTGCCGCACGCCTATTTCAACCTGACGGCGGTATTGCCGGGCGCGAAGGCGATCGTCGACGAGACCGCCGTGATCCTGGGCGATGCGCTGCGCGGCTGAGGTTTGCAAATCGGGCCGGGCGCGCTTAGCTCCCTGCCATGAACCTGCCAGACACCTACCGCCCCGACCCGGTCTTTGCCCGCCTCGGCGACGAGTTCTCCGACCCTGTCGATCCGGCGGGTTTCCCGGCCGCCACGCTGCGCTTCTGGAATGATCGCTGGGATGCGGCGATCGGTCTGGACGGGCTCGACCCCGCGGCCCGCGAGGCGCATTTCCAGCGTTTCCAGCCCTTGCCGGACAACCAGCCGCGTGCACGCGCCATGCGGTATCACGGGCACCAGTTTCGCACCTACAATCCCGATCTCGGCGATGGACGCGGATTCCTGTTCGCCCAGCTTCGTGATGACAAGGACCGCCTGCTCGATCTGGCGACCAAGGGCTCGGGCCAGACGCCCTGGTCACGCGGTGGCGATGGCCGGCTGACGCTCAAGGGGGCGGTCCGAGAGGTGCTCGCGGCTGAAAAGCTCGAAGCGCTGGGTGTCTATACCTCGAAGGCCTTTTGCGTTTTCGAGACCGGCGAACAGCTGGCCCGCAATGATGAGCCGTCTCCGACGCGGTCCGCCGTTCTGACCCGGCTCGGTCATTCCCATCTCCGCTTTGGCACGTTCCAGCGGCATGCCTTTGAAGGCGCCGCGGCGCGGATCGACACGCTGATCGGTCATGCGATCGAGCACTATTACCCGCAGCTCGCCGGCGCGCCGGATGCACCGGCGGCGCTGCTTGCCGCTGTGGCGGAGCAGAGCGCCCGCCTGGCGGCGAGCTGGATGGCGGCCGGATTCGTGCACGGCGTGCTCAATACCGACAATCTCAATCTCACCGGCGAAAGCTTCGATTACGGGCCGTGGCGCTTCCTGCCCCATTATGAGCCCGGCTTCACCGCTGCCTATTTCGACCATCAGGGCCTCTATTGTTTCGCCCGTCAGCCCGAGGCGGTGTTCTGGGCGCTGCAGCAACTGGCCAATGCCCTGTCCGTGACCGGCGAGCGCCCGACGCTGGAAGCCGCCCTCAATACTTTCCCCGAACTGTATCGCACGGCGCTGCTCGACGCTTTCCTGACCCGTTTCGGCGTCGCCTCGGCCGGCGAGGCCGCCGACGAGTTGCTGGTGCGCAGCTTCCTGGCCTTCATGGAAAGCTCGAAACTGACCTGGGAGGCGCCTTTCCATGACTGGTTTGGCGGCGAAGCATCGACCGCGCGGGCGATGGCCGGACCGCGGGCCCCGGCCTATTCCGGCGAGGCCTTTGAGGCCTGGCATCGGGCGCTCATCGCCCATGCCCCGGCCCGGCCGGAACGCCTCGACCATCCGCACTTCCAGCGGGCCGAGCCGGTCAGCCTGGTCATCGAAACGGTCGAGGCCTGCTGGGGGCAGATCGCCGAACAGGATGACTGGTCGCATTTCAACGATTTGATTGCCGACATCCGCGGCGCCGGAAAGGGCTTTGATCTCGGCCGCGACCGGTTAGGATTTCGTCCATGACGCTCGAGTTCATCCAGACAGACCTGCTGGCGCGCCCCGGCCTCGTCCATGCCTTCACAACGCGCAGGGGTGGTGCGAGCGAAGGCCCGTATGCCTCGCTCAACCTGACCCGGTCGCGCGGCGATGAAGCGGCGCGGGTGTCCGACAATCGTGAGCGCGTTCGCAAGGCGCTGGGGCTGGACGCCTTGGTCTTTGCCACCCAGGTCCATGGCCGCGCCGTGAGTCGCGTCGATGGTCCGCCCAAGGGGGACCAGCCAGCCGGCGAGGCCGACGCGCTGATCACCAACCGGCCGGGGCTGGGCCTGGTGTGCCAGACCGCCGACTGTACCCCCATCCTGCTGTTCGACCCTGACAATCGCGCTGTCGCGGCGATCCATTCCGGCTGGCGCGGCACGGTGCAGAATATCGTCGCCGCGACTGTCGAAGCGATGACGGACGCCTATGGCAGCCGCCCGGAACACGTGCTGGCCGCGATTGGCCCGTCGATTTCGGCTGTGAATTACCGTGTCGGGCCGGAGGTCGTGGCGCAGTTCGAGGCGGTTTTCGACGTCACGGGAGGCATTGTCTCACCGAAGGATCCCGAGGGTGGTGCCCATCTTGATGTCGGCGAAGCCTGCCGGCGACAGCTGATCATGGCCGGGCTGGCCGAAGCGTCGATCTGGCGGTCAAGGGCCTGCACCTATGCCGACGAAGCGCGCCTTTTTTCCGCCCGGCGTTCGCACCACCAGGGCCAGAATGGCCTGTTCGGTGGCCAGGCCGGGATCATCGCGCTGACTGAACGCGCCTGACTGACTGCGCCCGACTGGCCGCGCCCGATCCGCCATCCGGCCTTGGCTTTCCCGGTGTCTGCCCTAGACTTCCGTACCGCAACATCGAAACGGAGCCGACCCATGCCGCAATCCCTTGGCTATGCCGCCCAGTCTTCTGACGCCGACCTGGCTCCGATCTCCTTTGATCGTCGCGAGCCGGGGCCGGATGAGGTGCTGATCGAGATCACCCATTGCGGCGTCTGCCATTCCGACCTCCACCAGGCCCGCAATGACTGGAAAAACACGATGTATCCCTGCGTCCCCGGGCACGAGATTGTCGGCACGGTCGCCGCGGTCGGCACTGCCGTCACGAAGTTCACGACAGGTGATACGGTCGGCGTCGGCTGTCTGGTCGACAGTTGCGGCGAGTGTGGCCACTGCCATGAGGGGCTGGAGCAATATTGCGATACCGGGGCGACGGGCACCTATAATGGACGCCTGCCCGATGGCAGCCACACTTTCGGCGGCTATTCCCAGCGTGTGACCGTGAAAGAGAGTTTCGTCCTGCGCATTCCGGACACGCTGGATCGTGCCGGCGCGGCGCCGCTTCTTTGCGCCGGGATCACGACCTATTCACCGCTGCGCCACTGGAAGGTGGGCCCGGGCCAGACAGTCGGCGTGGTCGGCCTCGGCGGACTCGGCCACATGGCGGTCAAGCTGGCCAAGGCAATGGGTGCGGAGGTTGTTCTCTTCACCACCTCGCCGGGCAAGGTCGAGGACGCCAAGCGGCTCGGCGCCTCAAAGGTCGTGATCTCGAAGGATCGCGAGCAGATGAAGGCGGTGCGCTACTCGCTCGACTTCATACTCGACACGGTCGCCGCCTCGCACGACCTCAATCCCTATCTCGATTGCCTGAAGGTCAATGGCTCGCTGGTCCTGGTCGGTGTGCCGGATGAGGCCCACCCGTCCCCTTCGGTCGGCCGCCTCCTGGCCAAGCGCCGCTCGATCGCCGGCTCCGCCATCGGCGGTATCGCGGAGACCCAGGAAATGCTCGATTTCTGCGCCGAGCACGGCATTCATTCGGACATCGAGATGATCGCCATGGCCGATATCAACGAGGCCTATGAGCGCATGCTCAAAAGTGATGTGAAATACCGCTTCGTGATCGACATGGCGACGCTGGGCTGAGGCGGTTCGGGCTTCGGGTTTCGATCGCCCGTCTGACCCGGAAAACGGTCTTGTATCCGGTGTTGAAACAGGAAGAATGGTCCGCATCGCACGCTCATGCGGGCCGAGGCCCCGTCGAAACAGGGGGGCGGCCATGAATGGGGCAGGGCAAGGGGATCGGGACGTGATCCCGCTGGCATTCCAGCCCGGCACGCCCGGGTCGGCGGAGCATTACTTTCATTTTCTGCTGGGTTATGTCCTGCCGGCGATCGGAACGATCCGACGCGGCCGCATCCACGCGACCAAGCCGCCGCGCTATCTGCTTCGTTCCTGCGGGCCCGTCATGGACGTGGTTCTGGATGAGATCTTTCAGGCTTTTGGCCTGTCCTTTGACATCGCCGTGAAGACCGATCCGAGGTTTGAGGCCGTTGATGCGGTCAGGGTTCCCCGGTGGGACCTGTCAATTTTCCTCGGTCCGGACGGCCACCGGATGCCTTCGCGCGGTTCATCTCGTTGCGACACGTTGCACCGATTGTCAGAGGTCCGCGACCAGGTGGTCGATCTCGCGCTTGCGAGCCACGACACAGCGGACCTTTACGCCGATAAGGTGCTGCTTCTGAAACGTTCTGTCGAACCTGACTTCTATCGTACTGGCGGGTCAGCCGAAATCGCGCGCTATGGTATCGGTCGGCGCTCACTGTCCGGTCAGGACTGGGCCAAGGCGAAGCTGGACGCGGCCGGCCTTCCGGCAGAAATCTACGAACCGGGTGCCCACGGCTTTTTCGATCAGGTGCGCGCCTTCAATGCCTGTCGCGGGGTCGTGGCCATACGCGGCGCCGAGGTGGCGAACATGTTGTGGATGAGGCCGGAGGCTTTCTGCGTGGTTCTCAATGCGAATGACACGCCCATTCGTCACCTGCACTATCTGGGTGATCTGGGTGGGCTCCGGCTGGAAGTGCTCGACCGGCGGGCCGAGGGTCCGCACCTGCAATTGCAGGCCAGAGACCTGGCCGCAATTTCGCAGGCGGTGGCTGCATGACCCGCCTCGCCAAGGACATGGAGACGCTGGTCGCCTTCCTGGACGAAGTCGAGGCGGCCTCGGCCTTCAGTCTCGCGACAATTCCCGCCTCAGCGGCGAAGCACTGGTCAATGACCGCGGGCGTGCTGACGCATGATACCGGCGGCTTCTTTCATATTGTCGGCCTGAAAGATCACAGGACCGGCCAGGAAGACCTGATGTTCTACCAGCCACAGAGCGCCTTGAACGGGGTGGTGGTGCATCGCGCTGATGGCAGGTTCCTGGTTCTCGTTCATGCGCGCGTGGAGCCCGGGAATTCGCGGATCGTGAATCTGGGGCCGACTGTCCAGTCGACTGCGGGCAATTACCTGCGCCTGCATGGCGGACGACGCACGGCCTATCATGAACTCTTCCACACCTATGCGCCGCAGGTCTCGCCGCGCTTTGTCAGTACCCAGCTCGACCTCGGCCAGTTTTACTATCTCAAGCAGAAAACCCTGTCCGTGGTGGAAGCCGATACGCTGATCCCGACAGCGGAAACATTCATATGGGTCGATCTGGACGTGCTGAGCGCCGCCGCCCGACAGGACCATATCATCAACACCGATCTCCGCGCCGTGCTGGCGGCCATACCGTGGGGCAGCTGGACGCCCGGCAAGGCTGACGCGGCGGATTCGGCCATCCGTATTCCGGGACCTGTGGCGTCGACATTGGGTGATCGCGAGATGGTCCCGATCGCGGCGCTGTCGGACTGGGAGGTGGATGAGTTCGGGATCCATGACACGCGCATCAGTGGTCGCAGTGTGCTTTTCCATGATGTGAAATCGCGAGGCCGGGAAGTCGATCACTGGTACCAGCCATTGATGCATCTGAGAGACCGGCTTGTTGCCGAGCTGGCGGTCCGGGGCGAAGGGAGCCGCCGCGAATATCTCGTCACCTTCGGGGAAGAGTTCGGCTTTCCGGGGCGAGAATTGGCCATGCCGAGTGTTTCGGGCGTTGAAAGAACTCTCGCCCCGACCGAGGGCCAGACTCTGCATGAGTGCGTGCAGTCCGAAGAGGGTGGACGCTTCCACAAGGTCGAGACGCGGTATCGCGTGGTCCAGGTCGATCCCGGCCATGCGGCTGCTTCCGGGCAAGCCTGGCTGACGGCCGACGCCTTGCGCAAAACCTTGCAGGCCTCCAATCGCGCATCCTTGCCGCTGCGCTGTGTCAGCTCACTTGTCCTGGGCGACCTCCATCCGGGCGTCGTTGGCTGAGCGGTGCCGACGGCCGGTCGACAACGCCATGACGCCACATGGTCCGGCAAATGGTGACCCCGGCGCGATTCGAACGCGCGACCTACGGATTAGGAATCCGTTGCTCTATCCTGCTGAGCTACGGGGCCGGCCAGGGTGCCTAACTGGAATAGTTGAAAACCCGACGCAAGCGCGAAATTCGGTCAGGCGGTGCCGCGCGGGCATGTCCGGGAGGCGTCGGGTGGAAACCCATTCTTAACCACTGGCCCGATTAAGCGTTTGTTTACAACGTCTGTTGAGGGGGGCGAAACGAAATGGGGGGATGTTGGTCGCATGAAATTGGGCTGGGAGGGTCCTCATGCGTCAGTATTTGAAATCCGGAGCCGCGGTGATCGCGCTCATGTCCCTGACCGGGGTCATGACGCCTGCATTCGCACAAGAGTCCGACGGGAATGACCGAACTGGAAACACATTCCTTCACCCTTATCTCGGGGACATCAATCCCTTCTTCGGAGACATCAATCCCTTCTTCGGAGACATCAATCCCTTCTTCGGAGACATCAATCCGTTCCGCGGGGATATCAATCCCTTCTACGGCGACATCTCGCCATTCTGGGGCGACATCAGTCCGTTTTTCGGGG